>NZ_CP060691.1:0-600000 GCF_014352955.1 Mycoplasma sp. Pen4
GTTATTAAACTTATAAAATTTAGATATGAATAAGATAGAACAATCAAATATTACAGATAGTTCTGTTGTAGACTTAAAAGTTTATAGCGACCTTTTGAGAGAGTATATAAAAAACGAAATAGCAGATAACATGCTGTTTAGAGTTCTTTTTAAAGATTTAAGTATTCTTTCAATTGAAAATAACGAAGTTGTAATCTTTTTCCCAAAAGTTTACCCAGATCTTTATAACTTTAAAAATTACCATCAAAATATGTTTAGAAAAGCAGTTGATGAAGTTTTTGGAACTAAATATGGTTTTAAAATCATTGACCAAGAATATGTAGAATCACAAAAAGTTGCAGCTCAAGAAATCAAAAAAGTTGAAACTGTAGCTAAAAAATCTAACAATTCAGCACAAAATAATGTTGGTGAGTATACTTTTGTTAATTATGTTGAAAGTAAATTCAACAGAGAAGCATTAAGTATTTGTAGATCTGTTGCTAGCGGACATTATGATTTTAATGTTTTATTCATCTCGGGTGCATCCGGTTTAGGTAAAACACACCTACTTAAAGCGATCGAGTACGAGTTTAAAAAACAAAACAAAAAATCATTTATCGTAAACCCGAATACATTTAGTCAATACTTAGCTAACTTATTAAAAGAAAACGATCAAACTAAGTTAATGACAATGCAAAGAAATTTAGTAGATGTATTTGATATCGTTCTTTTTGATGATTTTCAGTTCTTTGGAGAAGGTAATAAAAAATCAACAAAAGATTTTATCTTCCAAATTTTAGATCTTAGAATGCAAAAGAATAAAATAACCATTTTTTGCAGTGATAAAGACATAAACGAAATTTCACCAATGTTTGATAATCGTTTAATCACACGTTTCCAATCGGGTTTTATAACTAAAATTAAGCGGCCAGATCATGATGATTTATCAAAGATTTTAGACTTCCTTTTAGATGTAAATGACATCGATACAAGTAAATTAAGTCATGAAGCTAAAGATTTTATTATTAGAAATCACACTAACTCAATCAGAACATTATTAGGTGCAGTAAAACGTGTTTCACATTACAAAAAAGAAATCTCTGAAACACCTCAAGAATACATTTTAAATACAATTAAAAGTATTTTTGAAAACGTTATTCAACAAAAAGAAAACATTACACCTGAAGTAATTATTAAAGCAGTAAGTAAATATTACAAAGTACCAACAAAAGACATTTTAAGTAGTTCTAGAAAGTCTGAAATAGTTATTGCACGGCATATTGCTATCTACATGATATCTATTCATTTAAATTATTCATCTACTGAAATTGGAAAAGTTTTTAAGAAAGACCATACAACAATATTAAATGCTCTTAAAAAATTAAAAGCAACTAAAGATGAATCTTTAAAACGTACAGTACAAGAATTACAAAATCAAATATACAAAATTAATTAACAACTTAATATACATTTTTGATGATTTATTAAGATGTGAATAACTTTCTTTTACACCTATAAAATAGACTTAAAAGTCAAAAAACAAAAAAGTTATACACATATTCACAAGATATATTTATTATATAAGGAGAAATCATGAAATTTACCATTTCAAAAAACCTCATCGAACAAAACGTTGAATTCTTATCTAACTATATAGATTCAAATGATGCTTTTATACCATTTAGAGGAATTCATTTTAAAATAGACTCAGAACAATTAGTTTTAACTGGTGCTTCGTCAACAATGGGGGCAAGAAAAACTATTAAAGTTGATGAAAAAAATATTAAATTAGAAAAATCAGGTAATATTTACATTCAAGCTTCAATGTTAAGAACAATTATTAAAAAGTTTGACAAAAATATTACTTTTAGTCTTAATGGTAATTTAATACATATATATGAAGGTTCAACTAAGTTCACATTAACTAAATCTGAATCAGGAATTTATCCAAACATTAGTTTTGATGATAATGAAAATAGATTTGAAATCGATTCAACAAAATTTGACAAAATCGTTTCAGATGTTTCAATTTCAACAAGTACATCAAACGACCGTTTAAATTCGTTAATTTATAAATGTATTAATCTTAAATCAGATAATGATAATAAAATCGTTTTCATTGCAACAGATACTTATAGACTTTCAACAGAAATTCTTCCAATTAATCGTGAATTAGAAATGAATTTAGTAGTAGATGCTAAAAACCTTAGAAAGTTAATTACAAAAGATGCTCCTAAAAAGGTTTTTATGTACTTTAACGACAACAAAATCGGTATCTCATATGAAAACACTAATGTATGAACTACAGTGAATAAAATGCAATTTATGGATGTTTCACAATTATTTCAAGTAAAATTCTCTAGAACATTCGCGATTGAAAGAGAAGAATTAATTAAAACAATTAATAAAGCTTTATTCTACACATCAGAAAAAGATAAAAAGATGGAATTTACATTTGAACAAAACTCATTAAAAATTTCGTTTGAAGTTCCTGAAATCGGAATAGGTGTTGCAGAAACACAAAAATTCGAAATTCTTGAAGGTGATAAAATTGAACTTGACTTTAATTACAATTACGTAAAAGAAGCAGCTCAAGTATTAGATCCAGGTATGTTAAATATCTTTGTTTCAAATACCGAAGATAAAGTTTTAATAATGAACAAAAATAACCCAGACAACATTCAATTAATTACACCAATTAGAAAATATAAAAAAGTAAAACAAATAGACGAAAGTAGAAACTAATGACAATAAAAATTAAAGGTGATTCAATAAAGTTAAGCCAATTCCTTAAAAAAATAGATGAAATCGACACAGGTGGTGCAGCGAGATTCTTTATTGAAAACAACGACATTAAAATAAATGATAGAACACCAGAAGGACGTGGTTCAAAAATTCACGTTGGTGATATCGTTTGAGTTAACGATACCATTTATAAAATAACAAAAGATGAAGAGTAAACTAAAAATGGACAAAAATTAAGTTGTCCGTTTTTTAATACTTACACATAAGGTTAAATAAAAAAAGAAGTTCTTTAAACTTCTCTTAATTATTATTTAATAACGGTCATTCCACCCATGTATGGAACTAAAACAGTAGGTACAGTTATTGAACCATCTTCGTTTTGGTAAATTTCAAGTAATGCAGCAATAACACGGTCAATAGCAACTCCTGAACCATTCATTGTGTGCGCGTATTCAGTTTTACCCTCTTCATTTCTATATCTAATCATTGCTCTACGTGCTTGAAAATCACCCATATATGAAACTGATGAAACCTCTCTAAAACGTTGTTCAGATGGTAATCATAATTCTAAATCAATTGTTTTTCTAGATGAAAAACCTAAATCACCAGTACATAAAAGTAATTCACGAAAAGGAATTTCTAATTTAGTTAAAACATCTTTTGCATCTTCTAACATTAATTCAAATTCTTTAATTGCATCTTCTTCTTTTGTAACTTTAACTAATTCAATTTTCTTAAATTCGTGTTGACGTAAAATTCCACGAGTATCTTTACCAGATGAACCTGCTTCAGATCTAAAACATTCTGTATAACCAGTTGCTCTAAATGGTGTGCTTAAATTAATGATTTCACTATTGTAATAGTTTGTTAATGTAACTTCTGCAGTAGGAATTAAATATTCATCTACACCTTCTAGTTTGTATAAATCTTCTTTAAATTTAGGTAATTGACCTGTCCCGTAAAGCATATCTGCCTTAACGATAACAGGTGTATTAAATTCATTGTAACCTTTTGTTGCGTGTAAATCTAACATGAAGTTAATTAATGCTCTGATTAATCTTGAACCAGCATTTTTATAGATAACATATCTTGAACCTGATAATTTTGTTGCTCTTTCTAAGTCGATAATATCTAATTGTTTAGCAATTTCGTAGTGTGGTAAAACATCTTTAACTAAACCACGTCCTAATTTATCATATGTATTTAAAACAATGTTTTCATTTTCATCAGCACCAACAGGCACTTCATCTAATGTTGTGTTAGGAATTTGTAAGATTAATTCGTTAATTTCATTGTTTAATTCATCAGTTTGTTTTGATAATTCAGTTTCTTCTTTTTTGATGTTAGCTATTTTTTCTTTGATTTGAGCAAGTGCTTGTGGATCGTTTTTAAATTTACCGAATTCTTTTGATAAATTAGTGAGTTCACTTTTTTTAGTTTGTGAAAGATTCATAAGTTTTCCACGTTGTTGCGCAAGTTCAACAAATCTATCATAAATATCGATATTAAAACCACGATTTACTAGGTTTTTTCTAACTGTATCTGTGTTACTTAAAACATATTTTAAATTTAACATTTTTATCTCCAATTTTGAATTTTCTAAATTATACAACAATTCAAAAAAAGCACTCATTTCTGCAATTATAAAATTATAAATTTTATGTATATAACTACAACAAAGCAAGAAAAGTCGAATTTTTCCTTGTTTTTTTGCAAATTAAAGTTTTTTAATTTATTGTATAATATAAACACGCTTATATAAAATATAAAAACATTTCACAAGGAGGGAAAATTATGAGCAAAAGAACATATCAACCAAACAAACGTAAACACGCAAAAGTTCACGGGTTCAGAGCTAGAATGAAAACTGCTAACGGAAGAAAAGTTTTAGCAGCAAGAAGAGCTAAAGGTAGAAAAAGATTAACAGTTTCAGATAAATAATTTCAATAATGAAAAAACAATATCGACTTAAAAAGAATTGAGAATTTGACAATGTGATGAATCGAGGCAAAGGTTCACACATTTTAAACAAATTTTTAATCATTTATTACAAACCGGCAAAGCAATTTAAAGTCGGATTAACAGTACCTAAAAAATTCGCAGGTGCAGTAGGTCGAAATTTATACAAAAGACAATTGAGAGCCATCTTAAATCAAATTCCATTACTTGATTTAAAATACGAATTAGTTCTCATTGTACGTAAAGAATTTATCTCAAGTGATTTTGGAACAAAATCAAGTGAGATAAAGAAACTTTTCGAGAAATTTAGGAAAAATGAAAAAATCTAACAATTTTAAATATTTCACTCAAGGTGATGATCCAAGAGAGAAAAGAAAGTCTGTTCGTAAAAAGGTTCTTTATTGAATCAAATTACTTTTTTACATTTTTCTTTTCGGTCTTACAATGACAGGGTGTGTTCAAGCATTCGTCATTAAAAACTCATACAACGTAGGTAACGGGATTGAGTTTTATAAAAGCAAAGATCATATTGCACCAAGAGTTAATACCTTTATCAATAAATCAGAAACAGTTAAGATTGAATTAAAAGATAAAGAAGAAAAAGAATTTACTTTAACACAACCAGTTGTTGATCCAGAAGATAACGTTTTCATCAACTACCAAATCAAGTCTGAAAACGATCTTCTCAAAGCAATTAGAAAACAAACAGAAACAAATGGTGGTGAATATGGTGTATGAAACAAATTCATTACATCTGTAAATATGCCTGTAAATGAAGTTTTATCAAATAACGGTTACATAACAGGTATTCAAGAAGAACCAATTGTTTCAAGAGAAGTAAATGGTGAAAAAAGATACTTATTCTTCTCAGAAACACAAAAAACATACAAATACTTAGCTGATAAAACTAAAGATATTTATGTGTTAGCATTTGATTTTGCTGAAAAAGCAGAACCAACTGAGTTAACTTACAAAAATGCTGAAGGTAAAGAACAAACAGTAACAGTTAAATATCAAGATAAACCTAAAAACTTTTTAACACTTAAAACAGAAGCAAAAACCGAAACAGATAGTAACGGTAAAGAAACTGAAAAGAAAGTTAATTTCGTTAATGCAAATGGTAATTTTGAAATCGAAAACATTACTGGTGTTCAAAAAGTTGAATTTGTAGATGGTTTACAAGGTACTTTAACAAACGCAAGAAATGCATTTGCTAGAGATGTTTTACAAGTTTACTATTTATCAACCTTTGGTGTAGGCACAGAATATGCTAGACAATTAGGTGCAGCAGCTGGCTTATCTACTCCAATCGATCCAACTGATTGATTCAAACACAAAATCAATATCTGAAAAGCAAATAACTTTGTCAACATGGAAATTTCACCTGTGGAGTACACATTAATCAATGTTTACCAAAATGTGATTTCAAAATGACTTGTTGATCTTAGATACTTTAATCAACAAAATCCTGAAAATATTCCTGTTGTAAAAGAAGATCAAAAATTTGATCCAAATATCAATGTTTTAAAATCTCAAAACGTTTCAGCAATTGCATTATCTGGTGATTATGCAATTGCCCCAGTTACAAATTGAGGTGAAGCATGAGGATATGGACCATTCTATGGTTTACTTGTTTATCCAATTTCAATCTTAATTCAATCACTTCGTCAAGCAATGCCTGTTGATGGTATAAATGGTTGAGCATCAATTATCGCTATTATTATTGCGGTAGTTATTACACGTCTTATTTCATTAGCGATTACATTCAAGACAACAATAATGCAACAAGTTTCAGAAGAGCTTAAATATAAAAAAGCCGCTATTGAAGCTAAATACAAAGGTCTTGAAAATAATAAAGCTATGAAAATGCGTAAACAACAAGAAATACAAGCGTTATATAGCAAATATAATATAAATCCACTTGATCAGTTTGGTACAATGATACTTTCAATGCCACTTTTCCTTGCTATGTGAAGAGTTATTCAAAGTATTCCAGAAATCAAACAAACAGAATGACTTGGAGTGAACTTCGCTTCTATCTCATACCAACGTTTATTCGCTGGAAATTGGGTTTACTTATGAATCTTAGTAGCGACAGTGGTACTTCAACTTCTTTCAATGTATATTCCACAATTCCTTAATAAGAAAAAATTCAAGAGAAGAACAACAATCGCTGAAGCTCAAGCACTTAAGAAAAGTGAAAAAACACAAAAAATTATGATGCTTGTGTTTACAGTAATTACTCTTATGTTTAGTGCTGGTGTTCAAGTTTACTGAATCTTTGGTTCAATCTGAACAATTATTCAAGCAGTTGCTATTCATAAATTTATTAAGACAAAATGATTTAAAGAAAAAATCTTACCAAAATATACAAAGAAATCTTAAAATAATAAGGACGGTTAAAACCGTCTTTTATTATTGAGTCATAGGGTTAAAGGTTTTTTATACACTTTATAAAACACCATTATAAAACAAAAACAACATCAATTCAGAGTAGATATCATTACATCTAAAATCTGTTAAATTTTAAGATGTTAAAAGTGACAAAATAAATGACGGTTATCACTCAAAAATTTTTTTTATTTTTTCTTGACAATGTCTTTTTTGTGTTAAAATATTTGTAGCGATAATAGCGAAGGGGATCACCTGAATCCATTCCGAACTCAGTAGTTAAGCCCTTCAGTGCCGACGATAGCCGCATGGTGAAAATAGGGCATCGCTGTTTTTTTATACTTTTTTATTAAAAACAGCTTAATTGCTATTATCTGTTCTTAGTAAAAATAATTAAATGTTATTTTGGAAATTAAAAAATAGCCGGAGCTATTATTTTTTTATAAAGTATTCAAAGTAAGGTAAACGTAAGTTGTCTACATCTACTACTTTGTAGTATAAAGGATTTAAACGTGTGATTTGGCTCGATAATACCTTCTTTGTTTCTTCATCATAATAAATGTAAATTCAAACATCAGGTGTAGAAGAATACAAGTTATCAATTATTGAAAAAATATCATACTTTTTATTAGTCGAAACACGTTCCCAAATTTTATCCATTTTCTTTTGGTTAATAAAATGTTTTTCACTTTCTACAAGCACATTTAGGTAAATTTTAAGATCATTAATTGTTATATATGGAAGTGGGTTTTTATCTACTTCTTTTTTATTTAATTTTAAGATGTTTGGATAAAACATTTTAAGTTTAAGTAGTCCTTCAAAAGTAATGCATAAATAAATTGGACCTGTGATGTTTTTCTTGTTTATTGCTTCGTCTAAGGTTTTTTTATCTAACGAATAAACAAATTTTAATTCCTTGGCCAATTTATTGAAATATTGAAAAACTGTACTTAAATCATTACTATTCATATTTCAATTATAAAGTATTAAATTTGTTATAATTTTATTAAAATTATATTTTACAGAAAATAGAGGTATTATGGCTAAAAGACAAAAATCATTTTTTGAGCGTTTAACTGAAATGAACGACAGACATGATGAGAAAAAGAAAAAACAAATTACCAACAAAAGCAAAAGAAAGAAAACTTTAATTATAGCCTTTTCAGCTTTAGCAGTTGGTGTTATTGCAGCTATCACAATTCCGCTTGCAGTTACAGTTACAAATAAAAACTACAAACAACCAATTTCAAATGAAACAAAATTAGTGACAATATCAGGTCCAAAAAACTCTGATCTTTCATCGATTACTGTTGGTAGCGCAACAAAATTCATTGAGGATAATGGTGTTAAAGTTTCAAAAGAGATTCAAGATGCGTATAGACAATCAACATTCTACTTCTATGAAAAAGAAGTTGCTGCATCAGTGCAATATCAAAAAGATTACAATGAATCACTTTTAGAAGGTGAAAAAGTTAACAACTCAATCGCTTTAAGAAGTTTAGATGAAATCAAAAAAGATGTTCAAAACAAACTTGCTGATCTAGAAAGTCTTTTAAAGAAAACTTATGGTTATGAGCATTGAGAAGAAAAATACATTGAAACTCTTAAAACTGATCAATACGGAAAATCAACATCAACAAAAGAAGCAGTAGATTATTTAACATTCAAAGAAGTTGAAGCAGTAGCAAAAAGACGTTTTGAAATCACATTTGAAAAAACAACACTTAAAAACATTAACCGTGTAGCAAACAAAGATATCTACAAAGTTAATGTAAATGGTGAAGTTGAAAAAGATACTAATGGTAAACCAATTGTTTTATTCAATAAAGGTGACAAAATCTATCCATTCTACAAAGAAAATGTTAACTACTTTGTAAGTCCAACAAATCCAGAAGAAGTTATCACGCTTACAACTAGATCATTTGATCCCGTTGCCAAAGTTGTTGAAACAAGAATTCAAGATTTCTTTAATGAAAATGGTTTAACAATTCCAACGGTTTATGACTTACCTGGAATTCCTTCAAATGATTTATACTCAGCATTTAATGTTTCAGATGAAGCTCATAAGAAAGTTTTAAAAGCATTACTTAAATACAATATTCGTCCAAACTCAGATGGAACAAGTTTTGAAATTTCATCAAATATTGAATTATTAAAATCATTTAAAGATGTAACACAATATGCTGTTAAATCACAAGATGAAACAAATGCACAATATTTAGAAAAACTTAACACTTACAGAACATACTTAAATGCATTAACACTTTCAACAGATCAAAAATTAGGTACAACAGGTGTTGTAACATCTGCTAACTTATTTACAAGAAACTTAGATTTAGGTTTAGGATCAATATCAAAAGAAGTATTTGAAAGTGCATCTAACAAATTACCAACAGTTTCATTAACAGAAATGTTTAAATTACCTGCTGAAAAACAAGCACAAATCGATTCATTAGTAACTGAAGCGAAAGCAGCACAAAACATTAGTGATGCAACAAACAAAGTTTTAGAAATTGATAAAAACATTGACCAATACATTGATTCTCTTACAAAAGAACAATATGAAGCATTAGTTAAAGGTATTTTCAATGCTAACTTAGTTAAAGAATCAAATGGAAGAAACTTACTTTCTTTTGTATACTCAATTACTGATATGCCTGATGCATTATTAATTACAACAGATAAAGGTCTTAAAATTGTAAGATTCACAAACATTGATACAATCGAAAAATTCAATGACTTAATCAAACAAGATGCATTAAATAAATTAGGCAATGATAAAACATACTTCAACATTATTGAACAATTAAATGATGTTTCATCAGAAGATATTCTTGGTAAAGCATTAGTAAACAAAGATTTCAAAGATCAATTAGAAAAATCAGATGCTAAATTATTTACATCAGAAAAAGTTAATGAATTAGCTAATAGTATTTCATTAGTAACAAATGGAATTGCTGATCAAAAATTAATCACATCATTAACAAACGCAAATAATTGAATTAATAAAACAACATCAACAGAAACAAGTTATAACTTTACAATTCAAGATTCAAAAATTAAAATTTCATATGATCCAACTGCTGCACCAAGTGAAAACAGTGCAACACAAATTATTTTTGATGCAATTACAAAATCATTTAAAAAAGGAGCAAAATAATGACAAAAATATTTAAAAAATTATCAGCATTAATCGCTCCAGTTGCAATAGCATCACCAATTGTTGCAGTATCATGTGCACAAACTGTTGATACTGAAGAAAAAATAAAACAAGATGCTTTATTCAAAAATAATGTTCAAATGGTTAGAAATCAAATTGAAAACAAATGACTTGTATCAACTTTAGAATCATTATATAAAACAGAAACAAATAACACTGACGATAAAGTAAAAGAAGCTATTTTAGCAGATGGTTTCAAAGTATATACAATCTTTTTAGCAAACAAATATAACCTAGAAAATGATCCATTATATTTAAAGAAACAATACAACACATGAAAATCTTTAGCTTTATTTAACACTGATCAAGCTCAAAAATTAGCCTCATTAGATCAAAATGCATTCCAAGGTTATGTAACACAAGAACAATTTAACATTCTTTATAATGTTGATGAAACAGGTGTGGCAAACATTGCAAACCGTGTATTACTTTCATCTAGATTCTTATTATTAAATAATGAAAAAGATTTAAATGCAATCGATGCACAAACATATGAAAAATACAAAAATCAATATGATTTAGCATCATTCAATTTAATTAACTATATTTTAGGTAAGAAAATTGTTCAATTATGACAATATGAAAGCTCAAATCAAAATGATGTATTCACAACAGCACAATTAACAATTAAAAATATTGAAGATTACACAAATTTAATCAAAAACTCACCATCAGCAATTGTTACTCCAGGACAAAACTTATTACTTAATGAACGTGCTACATTTGAAAGAACTTTAGGTGGATATAAAGGATTAAAACCAAACCCATTTAATATTGATTATTCATACGATACATTAAAAGACAAAACATCAAACGATACTTTTGTTGGATTCTACAACCCAGTTACAAAAGAAATTGTTAAAGTTAATGAAGATGGTACTTTAGTTACACCTATTAAAACATCTGATAATAATTCAAAAATCGTTGTATCATACCTTTCACAAATAGCTCCAATTGGAAAAGATTTCGAAATCACCAATGCAGAAGGTAAAAAAGAAACAATTAAGAAACTTTCATTTGAAGGTACACCATATGCTGATAAAACAACTGAATTATCAATTTTATTAGCTTTATATGATGATTCATTATTTAAAACAGTTCAAGAAGCATTTACAAAATTAGGTTACACAGTTAAAGTTGATGAAAAATCTTTAGTTGGAGATGCAACAAAAGATTTACCATATGTTGTTAAGGAACAATAATGCAAGATTCTATTTTCACAAAAATAATTAAACGTGAAATCCCTTCTAAAATTCTTTACGAAGATGACAAAGTTATTGCTATTTACGATGTAAATCCAGTTCGTGAAGGTCACTTTTTAGTGATACCAAAAACACAAGTTGATAACATTATTCAAAACACTGAAGAAGAGTTCTTATATGCTATGAAAATAGCACGTAAATTAGCAAAAGAAGAGATTATTGACAAAGGAATACCTGGTTTTAAAATTTATATCAATACTGGTAAAACAGCAGGTCAAGAAGTATTTCACACTCATATTCATGTAATACCTTACAAATAATATTTATAAATCAAAAACAACATGTTTCGGCATGTTGTTTTCATTATGCAAAAAAACTGGAAATGATTACAAAAATCTCACAAAATGCTAAAATAATTTAGCGAGTTTTAACAAAGGAGAAAAATGAAACGTTTATTTGCATTCGATTTAGATGGAACATTGTTACGTAAAGATAATACAATCAACCCAGAAACTAAAAAAGTTTTAAAGCATTCAAGAGAACAAGGACACTACAATGTAATCGCTACAGGTAGAGGTCTAAAGAAAGTTTTACCATTAATTGAAAATGGTGAATTAAGTGAAATTGACTACATAGTTTGTTCAAATGGTGCATTATATTATGATGTTAAAAACCAGACAACTCATGTTGTAAAAACACTTTTAAATAAGGTGTTTTGAATACTTAAAGATGTTGCATTAGAACACGATTTAATCTTAACCGTAGACACAATCGATTTTAATGGTTCATATTTACCAAACAACAAATTCCCGGCATGAATGACTGAACAACAAATTATGGATATGAATATTTTTAATGTAGTTGATTTAGATACATTAGAACATGTAGTTTTAAACCATGATTCAGTAATCACACAAATTGCTCTTAGAAATCCACTTGAAACTGCAAAAGCAATTACAGATGAAATAAGAGAAAAAACAAAAGATTTACCATGTGAAGTTTACTTAACAAATTCTGTTTATACTGATGTAAACCCAGAAGGAATTTCTAAATATGTTGGTATTGTTGAATTACTTAAATCACTAGGCTTAACAACCCAAAATTTAGTAACTTTTGGTGATAGTGGTAATGATGTTGAAATGATCGAAAAAGCCCACATTGGAGTAGCTGTTGGTAATGCAACACAAGAAGCAAAAGCAGTAGCTGATTACGTTATTGGTGATCATGAAACTGCAACCATCGGTGAAAAAATGATGGAAATTATTACACAAAAATAATGAATTTAAGACTGTTTTTGCAGTCTTTTTTTCGCTTTGTTTTAAGCATAAAAGTTATAAAATTGAGACATATGAAAATAACAGAAAGTATTAAGGCATTATTTGCTACATCAGATACTTCAACAGGATCTGTTGCAGCAATGAAAGCAACACCTTTCGACATTCCTTTCCAAGTTTTTCTTTGGATGTCAGTGGTGTTTGTTATCTCACTTAGTTTGCCACAATTATTCAAATTAATCAAAGATAAAAAGACAGGAGACGTAAGTTTTACATCATTTTGAATTTTCCACATTGGAATTTTATTATGAGTAGTATGAGGTGCAACTAACCAGTTAAATCAGGTTATGTTAAACGTTATGGTTGCCGACGGTGTAAGTTTATTTGTAAATGGTGTTATGACTATTTTACTTTATAAACATAAAGCAGAATTTTCAGCTGAAAGAAAAATGCGTGGATACATTGGTGTAGGTATTACATGAGTTATTGGAGCTGTGTTAATTGGTTTCTACATTGCAGATTGAAACCACGACGCTAACAGTTTCTTATTAAAAGTACCTGCAACAGCATCTACAGTAATGGGATTTGTTTTCCCTGCATTAACTACTTTAGCATTTACACCTCAACTTGTTCAATCATTCAAAACAAATCAATGACAATCTGTTACATACTGAATGTATGTGTTATATGTTGTAAACAACATTGTATGAATTATTTGATGATGTTTAGGAATAGCACAACAAAATGCTCAAACAAACCCAGATACAGGTAGTTTATTTGCTGGACTTACATGACAAATAATTTCATTAATTTTATTCTCAGTGCAATTAGGATTCACATTACACGATAGAATCTTAATTAAAAAAGGAATAAGAAAAGCTCAATAAAAAATACGTGATTAAGTTCACGTATTTTTTCTAAACTCTAAAAAATAGTTTTATCAATGTTACCAGATATTGCTTGGTAAACTGCGTTTGCATGATCTTTACCAAAAAGTTCTTTTAAGATTGTAAAACCAAATTGTTCTGCTGAAACAGCATTACGTGCAGTGATGAATTGTTGATCAACTGTAACATCATTATCAGTACGTTTTTCTGTTCTTGTTAGAATACTTCATTCACTTGGATATGAAGAATATTTAACATCAGGTAATATTTTTGTTTCTGCAAGTACATTTGGTGCATCACAAATAGCAAAAACACGTTTTTGTGCATCGATAAATTGTTTAATTGTATTTAAGTTATCTTTGTTTGTTCTTAATGTTTGACAACCACTTCCGCCTGGAATAAAGATTGCATCATAATCATTTACATTCACTTCGTTTATGATTGAATCGACTGTTGTAATGTTAAATTGACCAACTGATTTATTAGCATATGATGAATAGAATGTGATTTCATCAAATTTATTTGATGCTTTAAAGATTGATAGTGTTGTTGTTAATTCAATATCATTGAATGTGTTTTCAAGTAAAACTAATAGTTTCATATTATTTTTTTCCCTTTCTGATTATTCCTCTTCATAAAAGGAATAAAAGTAAAGCAAGCGGCATTAATACAACTAAAACAAAGACTATGATATAAACTTTAAATCAAGCTTTGTTTTCTGATGATTTATCGCTATTAACTGTTGTAATAATAGTGTTTGCATCTTGCCCTAAATATTTTTTAAGATCCATGATACGTTTCGTATCATATAAGTTTGTGAATACAAATAGAGTAATAATCCCAAATGCAACACCTAGATCAACTCATAGTAATGTTTTAACATTTCCGAATGCGTTGTCGAAAATTGCTCATCAATTAATAGTAATATCATATTTGAATGAAGCAGAATTACTATGTATTTCTCAAATACCACCATATATGTTTAAGAACATTAAAATTATTAAATTGAATAAACCAAAGTATGTAATAACAAAGGCGAAAATTCAAGATAATCTCATTTTTTTCATTGTGGTAGCGCGAAAGATATCGGTAATAGTAGTGTTAGCTGCAAAAATATCACCGGATTGAGTACTTTCGCGGCATGCCACAAGGGTTTTTTTGATTGCTGAGATTTTAAATGTTGCTTTTATAAATAATGCAAACGAAATGAGAATTATTAATGCAAACATAATATATCAAGCTAAACCTTGTGTTGGATTTGATTCTTTTTGACCTGGAATTGTGTTTAAGAAGTAGTTCATTAAAACACCAATTCACGCAGCAATGAAGATACCAAATCAGAATCAGAAAGCAAATCATACAATACGTTTTTCACGTTTAAGTGTATTTGCTAATGGTCTTGATAATATCTCGTTTGAATCAACTTCTTCAATTCTATTTTGTTCTTCATTAATTGTTGCAGGCACTTCTGCGGTTAATTGTTGAACGCTTGAAGGTGATGTATTTTTAGGACGGAACATTAATTACCCCCCATTCTCCTTTGTATTTTGATTTGGTAATTTTATTTTACCAATGTAGTCGACTACATTTGCAAATGCTTCTTTTGCATTTAATGGTAGTTCATCATAATTGATTTTATATTCCTCAAGTTTTTGTTTGAATAAATCAGTAACAGTGTCGGTTACATCATCAATTACGTCTGTATCTAAGTTATCAATAAATGTTTTTACTGTAACTAGTAATGCACTATTTTCATTTGATGAATCTTTGTTATCTTTGTTTAATAATTCTTCAAATGTTTTAGATGCGGTTGTTGCAAATTCTTTTGTGAATTCATTTTGTTTTTCTTCTTTTGTTAAAGAAGAATATTTTGGATCCTCATTTAATTTCTTTTCTGTTTCATTAATTCAATTATCAATTGTATCTTTTGATAATGCTGAATTTATTTTTGTGTTATCAATAAGTTGTGATTTAAGTCCAGTTAAAGCTAATTTACGGACATCTTTATTCGCAAGCGATTGAGTTATGCTTGTAACTGCTTTTGTAAGTTTTTCAAAATCTTCAGGTGTCATATCCTTAGCTTTTTTAGATAATATTTTTCCAACTTCGGAACTACTATTGGCAATGTCACTAGCACCTTGAACTGCTAAGTTAACACCCGCCATATTAGCGCCCTTGCCACCTGTTATGATTTTTGTACCAAATTCATTAGTTACATATGATATTGTTGTATTTGCTGGTTCTGAAACTGATAATATATTTCCTCAAAATAATGTTGATGGAATACTTATAATTGCAGAAGGTAAACCAGCGAAAAATATTCTACGTAATCTTTTCTTTTTCTTTTGTTTATTTTTATTTCTTTTTATGAGTGAAATTATAAACATAACAATGTAAAAGATGATTTTTAAACCAATATAAATCAATAATGTGATTAGAGTAGTTGCGAAAGGTATTGCTTGCTCATAGAATTGATTTATGAAAGTGAAGTCATCACCAAAGTGTTTTTTAACATAATCCCGTATTGTATCTGCTAGATTTTCAGATAGTGTGCTTGCAGTAATAACTGCACCAATAATGGTTAAAATAAGAACGATAAGTCTTCCGATTGCTCATTTATATTTACCAAAATATCCGAATAGAAATGCAATGAAAATTGCTATACCAATTCAGATTGGAATAATTATTGCCATAACATTTGAAGAAGAAGTGTTAAAAAATGAATCTATTGTATTTGTGGTTGAATGTAGTTTTAAATAATCTGTCATGTTTTATTTTGTTCTAATTATAGATATTTAGCTTTTGGATAACGTTTTCAAGGATTTTTTTGTGCTATACGATCAATAAATAGCATTCCTTGTAAGTGATCTAATTCGTGTTGGAATACAATGGCTAAATAACCATTAGCGGTATAACGTAGTCATTTTCTTTCATTGTAACTGTAAGCATCCACAACTATTGATGCTGAACGATGAACATAACCTTCTTGTTTTGGTCATTCTTCATCGACACTTAAGCACCCTTCTCCTTCATCAAGTGCAACTTTTGAATCGCTTTTTGTAATAATTCGTGGGTTAAATAACACATCTTTAAAGATTGTGTTTCCGTTTTGATCTTGGAGATAGATGTAAAACACATTTTTCAAGATACCATATTGCACTGCAGCAACTCCTACACCAGGACGAAACTCAGTGTTTTCTGTTTGTGAGTCATCAATGTGATAAATCATTCTTTCTGCTAACTCAATATCCTCATCAGTAAGAGGAATTGGTACATCTTTTGATTTTTTTCTAAGGACTGGGTCCGGTAATTGAATTATTTTAATATCAAATTTTTTATTTTTCATATTTAAATTATAAATAATTTAAAATTATTTTAGTTATAATATTTTCAACACACAAAATAAGGAAAAAATATGATAATTTTTACATCTATACTATTGAATCTTATGTTTTTAGCAATAGGGTATTTAATAGGCTCAGCAAATACTTCTATCATTATAAGTAAGATCTTAAAGAATGATGTTCGTAACCATCATTCTAATAATGCAGGAGCAACTAATTCTGTTCGCGTATTAGGCAAGAAAATGGGAGCAATAATCTTGTTTATTGATATATTAAAAACTATTGCATCAGTATCGCTAGCATTTGGTATTTTAAGTTGAGTTAATATACACAATGACACTTCAGAATATTTATATGGAGTACCAATGTTTGCTGGTATCGGTACAGTTTTAGGACATAGTTTTCCAATTTTCTTTGGTTTCAAAGGCGGAAAAGGAGTGGCTTGTTCAATTGGTTTAATAATTTCTTATAATATAGTTTTATTACCTATTGCTGCAGTTTTCTTCTTTGGAGTTTTATTCTGAAAGAAATACGTATCACTTGCTAGCATGCTAGCAGCGATATTATTAACACCATTTCTCTTTATCTCTTGAATGTCTGAATCATCAATTGCTTTTGCAACAAATATGCAAAATTTATTACCTTATTCACCATTACAAGGATTAATTTACCTTGGGGCTCTAGGATTAATTCTATGAACTCACAGAGGAAATATTTTAAGATTAAAAAGACATGAAGAACGTAAGATTTCTTTTAGTAAATCAAAATAATGTTTTATCCATATAACACTTGCTGTATGGATTTTTTGATACAAAAAAACCAGTTTATTGCTAAACTGGCATTTATTATTTAATTTAATTATTTAACAACGTTGTAGAATGCTTTAATACCGTTAAATTTAGATGTTGTACCAAGCTCTTCTTCGATTGCAAGTAATCTGTTGTATTTTGCAATACGGTCTGTTCTTGATAATGAACCTGTTTTAATTTGTCCTGTATTCATTGCTACAGCAATATCAGCGATTGTTGTATCTTCTGTTTCACCTGAACGGTGTGATACAACAGCTGTCATATTTGCTTTTTGAGCCATTTGGATAGCTTCAAATGTTTCTGTTAATGAACCAATTTGGTTAATTTTAATTAAGATTGAGTTCATTGATTTTTCTTCAATAGCACGTTTTAAAATAGCTGTGTTTGTAACTGTAAGGTCATCCCCAACGATTTGGATTTTTTCTCCCATTTCTGCTGTGAATTTTTTAAATCCTTCTCAGTCACCTTCTGCAAATCCATCTTCGATTGAAACGATTGGGTATTTAGCAACTAATTCTTTTAAGTAGTCGATCATTTCATCTGTTGTATATGTGAATTTTGTATCTTTTAATTCTTCGAAACCAGGTTTTCCTTCTTCTACTGCAGCTTTTAATTTTTTGAATGTGTAAACTCCATCTTCGTAAAGTTCACTTGAAGCACAGTCCATAGCAATAGCGACTGCGTTTTCTCCTGAAGTAGCTGGTGTGTAACCTGCTAATTTAATAGCTTCAACTAAGAAATCAAGAGCTTCTTCATGTGATTTAAAGTTAGGAGCGAATCCACCTTCATCACCAACTTGAACACCGTGTCCGTGTTTTTTAAGTAATTTAGCTAAGTTGTGGAATACAAAGTTTGCCATTTGTAATGCTTCTCTGAATGATTTTGCTCCAACTGGCATAATCATGAATTCTTGGAAGTCAATTGTGTTTGAAGCATGTTCCCCACCGTTAATAACGTTTAACATAGGAACTGGTAATTCGTGAGCATTGAATCCACCTAAGTATTTGTAAAGAGGAATTTGTAATTCGTTTGCAGCAGCACGCGCAACAGCACATGAAACTCCAAGAATTGCGTTTGCTCCAAATTTTTCTTTGTTTTCTGTTCCGTCTAATTCGATCATTTTCATGTCGATTTCACGTTGTTGTGTAACTTCCATTCCAATGATGTGAGGAGCAATATCGTTGTTAACGTGATCAACTGCTAACATAACTCCTTTTCCACCGAATCAGTTTCCTTCGTATTTAGAACCTTTATCTCTTAATTCTAAAGCTTCACGTGTACCTGTTGATGCACCTGATGGAACTTTAGCGATTCCGTAACCACCGTATTGTGTGTAAACTTCAACTTCAATAGTTGGGTTACCACGTGAATCTAAAATTTCACGTGCATGAATTTTTGTAATTGCTGACATTTTAATATCTCCTTATTTGTCTAATTTATTATATAAATTTAGAATCTTTATTGATTTGTCTAAATTATAACACTATTTTATTTAGTGAGATAATCACAACAAAAGCACAAAAACTCTTTGTGCAAGTGATATATAACTGTTTTCACAAAATTTCCACATTTGATTGAAGAACAATTTATTTATTAACCAAAAGAATTAGAATATAGATAAGATGAAATCAATGAGATTAGATCTTAGCGAGTTTTAATTAAGTAACAAAAAATATAAAGAATCACAAAGGATATAAAATGAAAAGACAAGTATTTATTAAATATATAAATTTAACAACATACATACTTATATTATTTTCACTAATTGTTGCATTACCAATTTATGCAACTGTTTTTTGCAAATACTATTAATTCATCATCTCTACATGGAAGTAAATATGGTGGTATTGCAATGTTTTATTATTTAAGAGATTTTGTACCTACAATTGTAGTTAGTTTAATTATTATTTTAACAAACGCAATTATTCTTAAACGTTGCAAAAATTCTTGAATGAATTCACTATTCCCTTTTTTAACAAAGTCAGAAAATCTTAATTTGGAAGGTAAAGATGCTAAGTCAAGTGTCACAACTGTCAAAGTATCTTTATTTTCAGGTCAAAATGATGACTTAAAATTAGAAAAAGAGTATTCAGTTATCAAAAATGCTAAGTTTACTAAAACACGTATTCTGGCATTATGTATTTATAGTATTGTTACAATTGGATTTTTACTAGCATCACTTAGCTTTTTATTGTTGTGATGAACCAATTCATATGATGCTTTAATTCCAATGATAGTTGCTATTTCTACTATTGCTACTGGAATAGTTGTAACCATCTTACATAACTATGATATTTGAGTAAGTTTTATAAATAAAACTAAACAAGAAAAAAGATAACTGCTAATCATAAAAGAGTCACTAATTAAATGGTGATTCTTTTTCTTTGAATTTTGTTCTAAAAAACAAAAATAAAAAAATAAAAAAATGATGATACACCCGGTAAGTTGTTATATAATAGATTTGCTATTTATAAAATATAGCCGTTAAAAATTGTTAAATATATTATTCAAATAATATGAAAGGAAGCAAAAATGCCAACAACTAATCAATTAGTTACAAATGGTCGTAGCTCAAAAATTAAAAAACAAAACGCTCCTGCTTTAAGCGTTAGCTACAACTCATTAGAAAAAAAAGTTAAAAAAATGGCATCACCATTTAAACGTGGTGTATGTACTCGTGTTGCAACAATGACACCTAAAAAACCTAACTCAGCTTTACGTAAATATGCTCGTGTTAAGTTATCAAACGGTATGGAAGTTACAGCATACATTCCAGGAGAAGGACACAACTTACAAGAACACTCTGTAGTTTTAATTCGTGGTGGTCGTGTAAAAGACTTACCTGGGGTTAGATACCACATCGTTCGTGGAACACAAGATGCTGCCGGGGTTTCAAAACGTAACCAAGGTCGTAGTTTATACGGTGCTAAAAAACCAAAACAATAATAAAAGCATAATTAATTATTAATTTATAAAACAAACACACAAAATAAGTAAAAAAATAGGAGGACTTATGTCAAGAAAGAAAAGTGCGCCAATTCGTGAAGTGCTTGCAGATCCAGTTTTTAATTCTGTTATCGTTACAAAATTAATCAACCAAATTATGCTTGATGGTAAAAAATCTATCGCTCAAGACATCTTATATTCTGCATTCAACATCATTAAAGAAAAAACTCAAAGAGAACCAATGGAAGTGTTTTTAGAAGCAGTTGAAAACATTACACCACAACTTGAAATTAGAACAAGAAGAATCGGGGGAACAAACTACCAAGTTCCTACTGAAGTTTCTCCTCGTAGAAAACAAACATTATCACTTAGATGATTAGTTCAATACGCTAGATTAAGAAACGAAAAAACAATGGACCTTCGTTTAGCTAACGAAATCATTGATGCATCAAACAAAACAGGTGGAGCTATCAAAAAACGTGAAGATACACATAAAATGGCTGAAGCTAACCGTGCTTTCGCTCACTTTAGATGATAATCTTCATATAGGATATTATGGCTAGAGAATATTTATTAAAAGATTACCGTAACATCGGTATTATGGCCCACATTGATGCAGGGAAAACAACAACAACAGAAAGAATCTTATTCCACACAGGAAAAATTCACAAAATTGGTGAAACACACGACGGTGCTTCACAAATGGACTGAATGGCTCAAGAACAAGAACGTGGGATTACAATTACATCAGCTGCTACAACAGCATTCTGAAAAGGTAAAAGAATTAACATTATCGATACTCCAGGTCACGTTGACTTCACAGTTGAGGTAGAACGTTCACTTCGTGTACTTGATGGTGCAGTTGCTGTTCTTGATGCTCAATCAGGAGTTGAGCCTCAAACAGAAACAGTTTGAAGACAAGCAACAAACTACAAAGTTCCACGTATCGTTTACGTAAACAAAATGGATAAAGCTGGAGCAGACTTTGCTGCATCAGTTGCATCAGTTAAACAACGTTTAGGTGGAAACGCAGTTGCTATTCAATGACCAATTGGAGCTGAATCAGATTTCCAAGGTCTTATCGACTTAGTAACATTACAAGCATTTAGATACAATGGTGAAGCATCAGAAGAAGAATTTCCAACAGAAATTCCTGCTCACTTAGTAGATATCGTTAATGAAAAACGTCAAGAATTATTAGAAGCAGTTGCTAACTTTGACGAAGAGTTAATGATGAGAGTATTAGAAGGGGACGAAGTTTCAAAGGATGAATTTAAAGCAGCTATCAGAAAAGCTACTTTAACATCAGAATTCTTCCCAGTAGTTTGTGGAACATCGTTTAAAAACAAAGGTGTTAAGAAAATGATCGACGCTATCGTTGACTACTTACCATCTCCATTAGAAGTTCCTGCTATTACAGCACACATCGATGATAAAGAAGTTAAAGTTGAAGCTACAGATGACGGTGACTTTGCTGCTTTAGCATTCAAAGTTATGACTGACCCATTCGTAGGATCATTAACATTCTTCCGTGTATACCGTGGGGTTCTTGGAAAAGGAAGTTACGTATACAACTCAACTAAAGAACAAAAAGAACGTATCGGACGTATTTTACAAATGCACGCAAACAACCGTGTAGAAATCGACGAATGTTTTGCTGGAGATATTGCTGCTGCTGTTGGACTTAAATATACAACAACAGGGGATACATTAATCGATGAAAAATCACCAAGATTAGTATTAGAAAAAATGATCTTCCCAGAACCAGTTATCTCACAAGCTCTTGAACCAGAATCAAAAGCTGCTACAGAAAAACTTTCATTAGGACTTCAAAAATTAGCAGCAGAAGATCCAACATTCAGAACATATACAGATGAAGAAACAGGACAAACAATTATTGCCGGAATGGGTGAATTACACCTTGACATTATTGTTGACCGTCTTAAACGTGAATTTGGTGTTCAAGCTAAAGTTGGAGCTCCTCAAGTTTCATATCGTGAAACAATTACATTAGCCGCAGATGTTGAAGGAAAACACATCAAACAATCTGGAGGTAAAGGACAATACGGACACGTATGAATTAAATTTGAACCAAACCCAGATGGTGGATTTGAATTCGTTGATAAAATCGTTGGAGGTAAAATTCCAAAAGAATACATCAAATCTATTCAAAAAGGACTTGAAGAAAAAATGGCAGCTGGTATTTTAGCTGGATACCCAATGATCGATGTTAAAGCTACATTATTCGATGGATCATACCACGACGTCGATTCATCTGAAATGGCTTACAAAATCGCTGCATCTAAAGCTCTTACAAAAGCTAAAGATAAAATTGGTACAGTATTACTTGAACCAATCATGGACGTTTCTGTAGTTGTTCCTTCAGATCACATGGGGGATGTAATTGGTGACTTATCACGTCGTAGAGGACTTGTTAACGATCAAGAACAAAGAAACGATGGAGCAGTTATTGTTCGTGCTGCAGTTCCACTTTCAGAAATGTTCGGTTACTCAACAGAACTTAGATCTATGACAAGTGGACGTGGTACATACCAAATGCAATTTGATCACTACGACAAATGTCCTAAATCAATCGCTGATGAAATCATCAAACGTAGAAACATTCAAGACAAAGATGAAGATTAATATTTAACAATTTTCATTCATTAAATAATTAAAAATCAACCAATTTAGTTTGGTTGATTTTTTATGCAACAAATTCATCTGATATATAAATTGCGTTCTGTTCCATTTCTTTTGGACAAGTGAATTTTTTACTATTATCTGTAACTTGAACAAATAAAATGTCTTTTGTAAATCTTCTTTTATAAACTGTTCCATCTAGAAATTTCATTTCTAATAACATCATATTGTGAATAGTTCTTTTTTCTGGATCAGGATCATTTAAAAATGCTGGTGCTCAAAATGTATCAAAACTTAATAAGATTTTAGATTTTAAAAGTTCTTTTTCATTTTCTCAAAAGAAAATAGTTGCTGCTTTATATAATTTTTCAATTCCTTCATTACGTTTACTTTCTTCTTGAAACATAAATGTTGGATCTTGTGATAATTGTTCAGAAACAACTTGCTTAAAGTTATCAAAATTGAATAAATCTTTTTGACTTTTGATCATTCCATCAAGAAAAATTCTTACTGGGAAAAAGGTTGCATCATTCCCAAATAAATATGTGTATTCTGTTTCACACACTTCACATTTTGCTTTAACTAAATTTGACATATTAACTCCTTCAATATATTTATTATAAAGAATTAAAGAACAATAAATATAAAATTAACTTTTGTACCACAAAATTTCCATTTACACCAATTTCATTGGTATAAAAGTGCATTAAGATTGTAAAAATAAAGATAAACTAGTATAATTTAGGTACAATAAGCTAATTTACTAGGAGGGAATTATGAAAACAAAACACAAAATTGTTGCTCTTGCTAGCGATCACGCAGGATTTCAATTAAAAGATGAGTTAGCAGAGTACGTAAAAAGTTTAGGTTATGACGTTGTTGATTTAGGTCCTACAACTGACGCTCATTCAGTATCATATGCAGAAATGGGACACGAACTTGCTCACTACGTAGAAAAAGAACATCCAGCATTTGGTATCGGAGTATGTGGAACAGGTTTAGGAATTTCATATGCTTTAAACAGACACCATGGAATTAGAGCTGCTAGAGTTGCTTCAGTAGAAGATGCACACTTAGCAAAACAACACAATGACGCAAACGTTTTAGTATTTGGTGGACGTCAAGTTACTTTAGATGAAGCTAAAGCAATGGTAGATGAATACATCAAAACAGAATTCGAAGGTGGACGTCACCAAACACGTATCAATCAAATTGATGAGGATTAATACACATGTCAAAAATTGATAAAAATGATAAAGAATTAATGACAAACTTACGTGCTGATGAAGAAGAAGCAAAAGTTAAAAAACTAGAACCAGTATGACACATTTCACAACACCCATCTGGTTGAAAAGTTATTAGACAAGGTGGATCAAAAGCAATTAAAACTTTTGACACACAATTAGAAGCTATTGACTTTGCTAAAGAATTAGCAAAAAACAACAATGGTAGATATTTAATTCACAGTAAAGTAGGAAAAATTAGAGCTGGTCAAAATTTCTTTAAAGATAAACCGAAAAAATAATAAGAAGTGCTTAAAAGCACTTTTTCTTTACCAAAATACTTATGTCATAGTGCTAAAATATAATATTTTATATTTTCTATAATGTTTGTTTTTTTGTTATAATCTATATGCATTTATATAAACTTACATATATTAGCTAATACAGAAAGGAAATATAAAACATGGCAAGAAGAGACGTCTTAACAGGAAAAGGTCCTCAATCAGGTAACAAGCGTTCACACGCTATGAATGCATCAAGAAGAAAATTCAATGTTAACCTTCAAAAAGTTAGAGTTAAAATTGATGGACAAACCATGACATTAAGAGTAAGTGCAAAAACATTAAAAACTCTTAAAAACAAAGGAATGATATAATTCCATTCAAAAAATAATATAAAAATAACTACCTTGATCAAGTAGTTATTTTTTTGTATTCACAATTAAATTAATATCACTAAACTCTTCGTTTCCATATGTGAATGATAAATTAATTGATGATTTAGAATTGTAATCATTATTAACTGTGATTTCACCAAATTTAAATAATATATTATTTTTATTAGAAACATCTTTTTTAACAAGCGAATATTTTTGATCTTTATGTACTAAAACAAAGTTGTTTTCGATATATTTAGTAATTGAATTTTTATATATTTGATTGAATAATTCAGGATCATTTGTTGCTGTTACAATTTTATTTTCTTCTTCAGTTAACATAAAACCAAGAATTTGTTTTTTGCTTGCACCAAGTTTTATAAAACCAGGATTGTCAAGTAATAAAGGATCTACAATAAATCATTGAAGTAATGAAGTAACTAATTTTTCAGAAGATTCAGTAATCTCTTTAAATTTAAAAAATGGCGATGTTATATTGTATTTGTTTAAAAGAAATTGTGAGAAATAGTAAGTTTTGAGTTTGCTATCATTTTCATAATCGGAATAATCAAATCTAACATTACTATCAAGTGCTTTTGCAAGTTGATCTTTTAGTTCTTTGTAGTAAGTAATATCAGAATATGGAGTTATATAAGTGAATTTTTGTATCGATGTGGAAGAAGTGGCAAAAAGATATTTCATGACATCTAAACCAATTTTATCGTTGCTATTTTCGATAACTAAATTTGGTCCAGTTTCAATGCTCTTGTCAAAAATTTGTTCAAATCAATTAATTTGATTAATTGTTGCTCAATCTTGTGCAAGTGAAATTCCTGTTGAATCATTTGTGTTGAATAATTTATTATCTAGATTAATAATTGCATCTTGATTACCTTTGTTTCACTTGTAAATGTTATTTAATCCTAGTTCTTTTAGTTCCAATAAAATTTCATCATTAGTGTTTAAAAATACATTAATTGATGAATATAATGTTCCTAATGCTGGAGTGTTTATAAAGTTTCAAAATGAGTATGTATCACTTACAAGGTATTTAGAAGGATTTAAAGTTTTATCAATGTCAGTTCTATATTTTGTAGTAAGTTCTTTAGCAATATTTGGTTTGCAACTTAATAAGTTAACATAAACATTGTTGTATTGTGAAATATCACCAATTCTTTTAGGGAATAAATGCACATTTTCAATTGGTAATCAAATTTGAACTTTCTTATCTTTATTGTCTTTGATTGTTTTTACAAGACTATCAAAAAATGAATATTGACCATTATCTGTGGTTAAATTTGCTTGTCTTATTTTTACATTTAAATCATCATCGTGGGCAGTTATTTCTTTGTTATAAAAAGCATCTAAATTATCTTTGTTAATTGTAGATAGAACATCATTATCAACATTCATATACATAATAACACTTGTGCTTTTTGTAAACATAGATAACTTTGTCATAGTGTCAGAAGTTTCTTTTGTGTCTCCTGCAACAAAGATATTAATATCGGCTTGATTAATTAAATTTGTAACATCATCAAAATTTTCACTTGCCGGATTTTCTCAAACCAAATCAGATATTTTGTTAACTTTTTCCAAATCTTGCTTCGTAATAATTGTTTTAGAATAAATCCCATCACTTTTAAAGAATTCAATAGGTGCTGCTATTGAAATTGATGCACAAACTCCAAAACCAATCATTGAGTATAATTGTCATCTTTTAATCTTCATAAATACTCCTATGTTTTTATAATATACATTATAAAACATTAATTTGAATATACAATACTTGAAACTTTTCTGCAATTTGTGCATAAAATCACAATATTATTATCACTTTCTTAACCTATACCATAAATACTTTATAATAAAGTAGTATGTCAAGAAATGAATATAATGCTGATAGCATCCAACAGCTAAAAGGATTGGAAGCAGTTAGAAAAAGACCTGGAATGTACATCGGTGGTACTGATGTGCATGGTTTACATCACCTTGTTTGAGAGATAGTGGATAATGCTATTGATGAGGCATTAGCCGGTTTTGCTAATCGAATTTCTGTAACTTTAAAAGCAGATGGTTCAGTAGTTGTTTCAGACAATGGCCGTGGTATTCCTGTTGATAAAGTTAAAGGAGAAAATAGAACAGCTGTAGAATTAGTTTTCACAGAGCTTCATGCGGGTGGAAAATTCAATTCTGGAGCTTATAAAACTGCTGGTGGACTTCACGGAGTGGGGTCTAGTGTTGTTAATGCTCTTTCAACAAAACTTGCAGTTACAGTTGCTCGTGATAAAAAACTTTATCGAACAGTTTTTCAACAAGATAAGATACTTGAAAGAACACATGAGGTTGGGACTTCAAAAACTACAGGAACAACTGTAGAATTTTGACCTGATTATGTTTTCTTCAAAAAAGCGAAACTTAGTTTTGACAAGATTTCAGAGCGTTTAAAAGAAAGCTCATTCTTAATCTCTAATCTTAAAATTTCTTTAAAAGATGAAAATAGTGGTAGAGAAGAACATTATGAATACAGCAAAGGGTTAGAAGCATTTGTAAAATTCTTAAATGATTCTAAAGATAGTATTACTGAGCCAATTTCATTTAAAGATGAAAGAAAAGGCGTAGAAGTTGATTTTGCCTTTCAATGAACTGATTCATACAATGAATTAACACTTAGTTTTGTTAACAATGTTAAAACACGTGATGGTGGTACACATGAAGTCGGTTTAAAAACTGCGTTTACAAAAGTGTTTAATGAATTTGCTTCAAAAGAAGGAATTGTTAAAAATGGTAAGTTATTTGATGGGGATGATATTCGAGAAGGATTGACCTGTATCGTAGCATTAAAGGTCCCAGAACAAATGTTAGAATTCGTTGGACAAACCAAAGATAAATTAGGTACTCCTGAAGCAAAAATGATAGTTGAAGAAGTTGTAACTAAATATCTTGATCAATGAATAAACGAACATAAAGCAAGTGCTAAAAAAGTTCTTGAAAAAGTCAAAAAAGCCTATGAATTAAGAATAGAAGAACGTAAATTACGTGAAGAAACACGTAAATCTAAAAAAGTTCTTAAAGAAAAAATGATCCTTAGTGATAAACTTACTCCTGCTACATCTAAAAAACCTATGGAGAAAGAACTTTTCATAGTCGAAGGGGATTCGGCTGGAGGATCTGCTAAAAGTGGTAGAGATAGAAAGTATCAGGCTATTCTACCATTACGTGGTAAGGTTATTAATTCTGAAAAGAAAAAATTGATTGAAGTTCTTAAAAATACCGAAATAAGTACAATTATTAACACAATTGGTGCAGGATTCGGAAAAGAATTTGACTTAGACAAAGCACAATACGGAAAAATCATCATTATGACCGATGCCGATACCGATGGTGCTCATATTCAAATCTTATTATTAACTTTCTTTTACCGTTTTATGAAACAATTAATTGAGGATGGTAGAGTTTTTATCGCTTTACCACCGTTATATAAAGTAACGTTTAAAGCAAATAAAAAAGTTGTTTATGCTTGAGATGATGATGATTTAAGAGAAATTACAGAAAACACTAAACAAGCTTATGAACTCCAACGTTATAAAGGTCTTGGGGAAATGAATGCTGATCAATTATGAGAAACAACAATGAACCCAGAAACAAGAACATTAATTAAAGCGACAATTGATGATGCTTCATTAGCTGAACGTAGAGTTAGTGTGTTAATGGGTGAAAAAGCGGAATTTAGACGTGAATGAATTGATCAAAATGTGGATTTTTCAAATGAAGATGACTTTGTTTTAAAAACATTAGAATAATTATGTTTAACAGTCCGAGTAATCGGATTGTTTTTGTTACATTGAACAAAATTAAAACATTAAAAAATATATAAAATTAGTATAATTTTAATAACTTATTAAACAATTAAGGAAATTATGAGCAAAGATAAGAAAAAAATTAATGTAAAGAAGATTATTGACTTCTTTGATCTTAATATCATCAATGGTGATAATGCTGATATTGATTACAATGATGTTTATCAACCTGCAATTAAACGTGTAGGGCTTGAATTAGCTGAACATTTTGAGAATGATCGTATCAATAAAAACATAATTGCTTGGGGAACTGGGGAATCAACTTGATTCTCATTAATTGGTAAGCAAAAAGCAATTGAATCATTAGAATGAGTTTTTTCACGTAAACCACCTCTTGTTGTTTTATCAAAAGGGGTTAATAAACCTGCAATCAATTGAATCGTTGATGTTGCAAATAAATACAAAGTACCAGTTGCTTTAGTAAACACAAGTACATCATACATCTCAACAAATATTGGTTCGTATTTAAATAACTTTTTTGGTGAAGTTATCCAAGTGCATGGAACATTAGTTCTTATCGGTGGGGTAGGTGTTTTAATTACTGGAGCAAGTGGTGTCGGAAAATCTGAAGCCGCCTTGCAATTAGTACAACAAGGTAATGTGCTTATTTCTGATGATGCTGTGTTAATTAAGGATAATGGTAACTTGTTTATTGGTTCATCACCAAATATTACACGTAATTTCCTTGAAATTAGAGGTATTGGACTAGTTGATGTAACGAAGTTATATGGAATTGCGTCTGTGGCAAATTCATCAGTAATTGACTTGGTTATTGAATTAGTTAAACAAGATCCAGGAAACGAATTCGACCGTTTAGGCACTGATTTCTTAGAATATCCAGTTTTTGGACGTTCAATTAAAAAAATGCAAGTACCAATTAAAGAAGGTGGATCCGCTGCATCTTTAATTAAAGCAGCAGTAAATACATTCTTAGCTCGTATGGACGGAATGAATGTAGTTGAATTATTATATGAAAGGGCACAGAATGACGATGAATAGTATAAATTTACCATCATATATACCTAGTCAAGCAATACCTGAAGGTACACCAACAATATTATTTAGCATTGGTGGATATCAAATGCACTTGTATTCATTAATGATTATGTTTGGTTTTATTACTTCAATCTTGACAGTAGCATTCTTTTGATACCGTCAAAAATGAGATTTAGGAATTCTTTACATAACAATTTTAATCACAATTCCATCAGGTATTTTAGGTGGACGTTTAGGATTTATTATAGAAAGATTAATTTACAATCCTGAAAATCCATTTCCGGGCTCTGCATGGTATGAGATATGAAAAGGTGGCATGTCAATTCAAGGTGGGGTTATTTTAGCTGCTGCACTTGACGCGTTATACCTATGAACAAAAAGATCAGTAATCGACTTACGCAAAGCATATAGCATTATTTTACCTGCTGTTTTAGTCGGACAGTTTGTAGGACGTTTCGGAAACTACTCAAACCATGAGGTTTATGGTAGAATCGACTGATCAGGAGCAAGTGTGCTTCCTTTTGGAAAAACATTTGCTGATAATATGTACATTTCAGATGATTTAACAAATCGTTTAGGGCTAGAGGGTGCATATAGATATCCTTTATTCTTATATGAAGGTCTTGCTAACTTATTTGGTTACATCTTAATAATTTGAGTATTTGTTTTCTTTGGTATCTTTAAACCAGGTGCATCAGGAGCTTTATATCTTGTATGATATGGATTAACTCGTGCTGCATTAGAACCGCTTAGAGAAGAATCATATGGTCTTTACTCAACTGTAGCTATTATATTTGTTGTTTTAGGATCAATTCAATTCCTTTACTTCCAATTCTGAGGAAAATTCAAATATGTAAGACATTTTGAAAAATATAGATTCACATATTCACTTGCTGATCCTGAAAAATATCAAAGATATGTTTATTATTCATCATTCCAATTTATGTTTACAAAAATTGCAATGTGAATTAAAGCATTTAAAATACAACGTAATACTAAAAAAGAACAAAAAGTAATGAAAAAAGTGTAATAATTGTACTTTTTATTTATATATTGCTATAATTTAAGCATATAAATTGGAGGAAAAATGAAAAAATATTACGATTTAGTTATCATCGGTGGGGGACCAGCAGGGCTTAATGCTGCTTTATATGCCTCAAGAGCAAATCTTAAAGTTACATTTGTGGAAAAATCAACTCCAGGTGGTAAATTATCTGCAACTGAAAAAGTTGAAAACTGACTTGGAACAGAAAAAATTGAAGGGTGACAATTAGCTCAAGAATTCTTTGATCACTCTCAAAAATATGGAGCAGAATATCAATATGGTGATGTAGTTGAAGTTGAAAACATCAGTGACACAGAGAAAAATGTTTATTTAGCTGACGGAACAGTTCTTGTTACAAAAACAGTTTTAATTGCAACTGGTATGAAAAATAAAGTACCTACATTCATTAAAAACATTGATAAATTCATTAATAGAGGTGTAAGTTTTTGTGCTATTTGTGATGGTCCATTATTTGGTAAAAATCCAACAATCGTGCTTGGAGCAGGTAATTCAGCAGTTGAAGAATCAACTTATTTATCAAGCATTGCTTCAGAAGTGCATATTGTTATCAAGGGAGATGATTTTACTGCGGAAAGAAGACTTGTTGACGATTTATTAAAATTACCAAACGTACGTATTCATAGAAACTCTAAAATAGTTGAATTAAATGGTGATTCACAACTAGAATCAGCCACTGTAGAAGATGAAAACGGAAATCAACAAGTTATTCAAGTTGCTTCATTTTTCCCATATATTGGTATGGAATCTACAGCATGATTTTTACAAAATTTAGATATTTTAGATAATCAAGGTTTCATTATTACTGATGAAAACATGGAAACAAAAGTAAAAGGTATTTTTGCTGCTGGAGATATCAGACAAAAAGAAATTCGTCAAATTATTACTGCAGTTAGTGATGGAGCTATTGCTGCAAAGAAAATTACTGATTTAGTTAACTCAGAAGTCTAATTTTTTAGACTTTTTCTTTATGCTTTTTATTATTAACATAATAAAAACTAAATAAATTAGTACAATTGTAATAGAGGTTATAAATGAACAGAAACGAATGTGTAATTTTTGGTATGCAAAATGCATACAAACTAGCTAAAAAGGTATCTGAATACGTTGGTATTCCGCTTTCTCAAATGAATAAAACGGTTTATGCTGATGGCGAAGTAATGATTGTTGCTGAAGATACCGTTAGAGAGAAAGATGTGTTTATTATTGCAAGCACTTCAAGACCAGTAAATGATAATATTATGGAATTATTGCTTTTTATTGACTCGCTTAAAAGAGCAAGCGCAAGAACTATCAATGTGACTTTAACATACTATGGTTATGCAAGACAAGACAGAAAAGCAAGTGGTAGACAACCGATCGGAGCAAAATTAGTTGCTGACTTATTACAAACTGCTGGAGCAACTAGAATTACATGCGTGGATTTACATAATCCATCAATTCAAGGTTTCTTTAATATTCCAGTTGATGATTTAAGAGGACAATATCCTTTAGCACTTGCTCTTAGAAAGAATGAGAATAGTTTTACTGTTGTTTCACCTGATCATGGTGGCACAGTTAGAGCTAGAAAACTTGCTGAGTTAATTGCTGATACTGTTAAAATTTGTATTATTGACAAACGTAGAACAGGTGTCAATCAAACTGAAGTTATGGGAATCATTGGTAATATCGAAGGCAAAAATGCAGTTATTATCGATGATATTATTGACACAGGTGGAACAATTTTAAAAGCAGTAGATACACTTAAACAACATGGTGCAAAACGTATAATAGTAGCCGCTACACATGGTGTATTTACAAAAGGCTTTGAGCCATTTCAAAACAATCCTAATGTTGAAAAAGTTATCATTACAGATAGTATTGATAATTCAGAATTACAAGTGAAATACTCTAAATTAGAGATTATTTCACTAGGTGAATTTTTAGGTAAAGTAATGGATGCAACACTTGATCAAACAAGTATTACAAGCGTTTACAAAGAATTTAAGGAAGAGATTAATAAACAAAATAAATAATGATAAAAAAAGAAAAAGTACAACAAATGTGTCTTACAAATGGGTGAGACTTTAAACTATTCGAAGAATATGTAAATTTAATCGAAGAATATAATAAAGTAATGAATTTAACAGGTTTTTCAGGGGAAAGACTTTGAGAAGAAGGTATTCTCGAATCATTAGTATTTATGCTTGATATTACTAATGGTTATGAAAATTCTGAAATTTTAGATATTGGTGCAGGCGCAGGATTTCCGTCTATTCCTTATGTGTTAACAAAACCAACTAATAAAGTTACGATTTATGAACCAATTAAAAAGAGAGTAAATTTCTTAAATATAGTGATTGAAAAATTAAACTTACGAGACTATGTCACAGTGTTTACAATGCGTAGTGAAGAACAAAAAGAAAAGAATCTTTTTGAGATAGTTACCGCTAGAGCTGTCGCTGATATTAGAGCACTTTTAATGTCATCGTTCCACTTAGTAAAAGTGGGTGGCAAAATGGCATTAATGAAAGGCCCAGCATATAAAGAAGAATTGGAAAAAGCGACATCTATTTTTAAACAATTAGACTATGTCCTAGATGTAAAAGACTTTAAATCCGAGGATATATCTCGTGAAAATTACATAGTAACAATCACCAAAAAACGTTCAACACCTAAACAATTCCCTTACTTATGAAAAGACATTAAAAAACAACAATAAAATACCGTGCCTTGACACGATATTTTTTTGTCTAATTATACTTGTCTAATTCCTTTTAAAACACCTTTGTTAACGAATGGTTTAGGATTGCTTCCGAAAATTGATTCAGCAAGATTTGGATAGTCAATGAATGGGTTACGTAATCCACCTTGATATTTTGCTGTCTCATTATTTCTCTTAATATCTCACTCAGATACTTTATCTTCGTTATTTCATTTAAGGTATGTATCTAAGAATGGTTGTTTAATGTAAGGGAAACTACGTGTGAATATACTTGTTCCCATGTTGTGTAATGATCTGTTGCTGTATGTTGTTGTAAAGTAAAGATATGCTCTTGCAATATCACCTTTAAATGCATCGACTGGTTCAAAAACAATTTGACGACCTGTACCTGTACCTAATTTTGATCCATTTCTTGACGTTCAACTTGCTAAACCTTTGACATCACCGTGTGGATAATTACCTCTTCTTCCGTTAACTTTAATGTCTGTTGGGAAAACATGGTGTGCATCACTAACCATTGGTGAAGATTTACCAAATCATGATTGTGGAATTAAGTGTTCACGGTTCATACCTGAACCTTCATTTTTACTTCCACTACCACCATAGTTTCTATATGTATATGGATCTTTTCCATTTGGATTTTCAGAGTAGATATCTAAGATTGTTCTATCTTTTTCGTAGAAATTATCTCTAAATGCATTGTATGAGTTATAAAATGATTTTAAACCATCATATGATCTAATACCGCTAAGATATCTACTTTGAATTTCTAATAATTTATTTAACAGTGCTTCACCTTTTAATCCGTTAGCAGCTGCATAGTAATTGTTGCTTGAGTCATAAATATAATTTGATATTGTGATTGGTGTTAATGTTGTAGTATTTGTTTCTGCAGGCTGGTCAACAGGTGTTATAACTGTTCTTGGCTGAACTTCTTTTGTAGGAGGTATTTCTTCACCTTTTTGTAGAACAAATTCACTAGTAAAAGTTTTATCTGAGTAAGTAAATGTGTTGCTTTCTGCATTTTTTGATGCCACATAATAAGAGATTCTAACTTTATTTTGTGTTTCATCAAAAGTTGATGCAATTTTAGAGTTTGGGTATTCTTTATTCTTTCTATTTACAAATGTTTTTTTAGTTGCATCAGCTAATTGTAAATTTTTATCCTTACCATCTTGAATTAATGTACCAATAGTAATTGAATTATCTTTACCACCGACCGAAATACTATGATCTCTATACGAGAAGAAAACATATGCGTTTTCTGCTTTTAAAAATGCAATTACATTGTCGAATTGATCAGCAGGTATTGTTACTGGAACAATAACATTATTTGCTTCTTCAAATGACATTACAGTGCCCTTAGGTGCTTTAGGTGATTCTGGGTTAGTAGTTGGTTGGGGTTGTGCTGGTTTTTTGTCAGTTTTTGGATTTATTGCTTCAATTTCATTTGGTTTTCCATCAGTTGGAGTATTTGGTTGTTTTGTTCCTTTATTATCGTCAGTTGGTTGTGCACAAGCAATAGCTCCAAATGATGTTAAAGACACTAATGGTGTTGTAAGTGTTAATAATAATTTACGTAATTTCATATATTCTCCTGTTCCTCACGTGACGTGTGTAAATTCATGTTATTTATCATTATACTACTCCATTTTTGAAATTTTGGAAGCATTTCCACAAATGTGGTCATATATGAAAAAAAGTAATATGGTTTTTTAAAAAAATTCAAGTACTTAAGTACTTGAACTAATTATTATTTGTTAATACCAACTAAAACACCTTTGTTAACAAATGGTTTAGGATTGCTTCCAAAAATGGATTCAGCAAGATTTGGATAATCAATGAATGGGTTACGTAAACCACCCTCGAATTCTGAAATCTTTTGATTTCTGTAAATATCTCATTCTGAAACTTTATCTTGTGCATTTCAATTTAAGTAAATATTTAAGAATTTAGGTTTAATGTATGGGAACACTCTTGTGAATACTGATCTATCATTTGAACTTTGGTTACCACGACCAACACTTAAATTCTCATCACTATATGTAACTGTGAAATAAAGGTATGCTCTAGCAATATCGCCTTTAAATGCATCAATAGGTTCAAATACAGTTTCACCATCGTGATCAAAACCTAGTTTGCTTCCATTTTGTGAAGTTCCATCTTCTTTAACGGTTTCAACGATACCATGTGGAAAACTACTTCTTAATGCATTAACTTTAATGTCTGTAGGGAAAATGTGATGAATATCATCATGCATAGGTCATTCTTTACCAAATCATGATTGTGGAATTAAGTGCTCTCTATTTGTTCCTTCACCCTCTTCATTAGCTCTAAAACCATCATATCTTGTGTAGTTATATGGGTCTGCACCATTTGGATTTTCTGAGTAAATATCCAAAAATGTATTATCCTTTTCGTAATATTTATCTCTAAAAGTATCTGTAGATTTATAAAAAATTGGTATATCTTTATATTCTTTAACATTATTACGATATTTACTTTGAATTTCTAATAATTTATCTAATAATTCTTTACCTTTTAATCCATTAGCTGCTTCATAATATTTGTTTGATGCATCATAACGATAATTGTTGATTTCAACTGGTTCAACTGCGATTGTTGTATTTGTATTTTCATGTGATGTATCTACATTGTTATTTGTGTTTGGTTTTGATGTTGAAGTGTCATTTGGAACATTTAAAATAAATCTAGTAGTAAAGACATTATCAGAGTATAAGAAAGATTTATCTGGGTTTCTATGTGCAACATAATGTCTTAATGTAACTTCTTTAGTCTCTGGATTGTATGAAACTTTAATTTTCGCATTTGGATATGTATTGCCATTTGTGTGAACATAAGTTTTTTGTTCTGCATCTGCTAATTGTAATTTGTTTTCTTTTCCAGAATCAACAAGAGTTGCAATGGCTGTACCACCAATTGTTAAGTTATTTTCTCTATAATCATAATTTGCAATTGCGTTTGGTTTAGATAACAAATTGATAATAACTGGTGCTTCAGATTTTGAGATAGGAAGTGGTTTTAGTGAGTTTTCACCACTATTTAATGTCATGTTTTCATTGTATGTAATTGGAGTAACTTTTGGAGTGTTTGGTTGATTTGTTTCTTTATTATCTTTGGTTGGTTGTGCACAAGCAATTGAGCTTAAAGATACTAATGAAACCAATGGAGTAGCAAGTGTTAATAAATATTTTTTGAATTTCATATAACCTCCTATGCATAAAATAAATATTTAATTATTTATATTTATACAACTTTTTCAAAATGAAGGGAATGTTTTCATAAAATTGCATAAAAACGAACAAAGAAATTAATTTCTTTGTTCGTAAATCACATATTTTATTATTTTATATCTACTAAAATACCTTTGTTAATAAATGGTTTAGGATCGCTTCCAAAAATTGATTCATCAAGATTTGGATAATCAATGAATGGGTTACGTAATCCACCTTGATATTTTGCGGTTTCATTATTTCTATCAATGTCTCATTTTGAAACTTCATCTTGTTTATTTCACTTAATATATGTATCTAAGAATTCTTCTTTTATAAAAGGAAAGACTGTCTTGAAAATACTTTGTGATGTTTCATTAAGTGCTTTATTTGAATATGTAACTGTGAAATAAAGGTATGCTCTAGCAATATCACCCTTAAATGTATTAATTGGTTCAAATACAGTGATATTGCTTGCGCTTTGACCTAATTTTGAACCGTTTTCTGAAGTTCATTGAACTGAATTAGCAACGTCACCGTGTGGATAATTTCCTCTTATACCATTAACTTTAATGTCTGTTGGGAAAACATGGTGTGCATCACTAACCATTGGTGAAGATTTACCAAATCATGATTGTGGAATTAAGTGCTCTCTATTTGTTCCACCCCCTTCTTTTCCTGTTGCATTCCCACCAACATATGTTGGATAGTTATATGGATCATTACCATCAGGATTTTCTGAATAAATATCTAATAATGAGTTATCTTTTTCATAATATTTATCTTTAAAAGCATTATATGTTTTATAAAATGATTTCAATCCACCGTATGAACCTACGCCACCGAAGTGTTTGCTTTGGATTTCTAATAATTTATCTAATAATTCTTTACCCTTTAATCCATCTGCTGCTTCATAATACTTATTTGTATTGTCATAAACGTATTTGTTCTCGTTTATAACTGGTTGAGTTTTTGTTTCTTGTTTTGCTGTACATGAAACACTCATAATTGTTGCACCAAGTGTAATGCTTGGAGCAAGTAATAAAAGTAATTTTTTAAATTTCATTTAATTTAAATCCCTTCTTATTTCGCCTTTATTATAACATGAGTTACTTTTTTCAAAAACCCCTTATTTTAAGGCGTATTAAAAATCGAACAATCTAGACGATTATCCGATTTGAAATTTAATTAAAATCTAATGTTATTACACTTGCATAAGTTTTTGAACTATATCAATATGCACCATCTTCAGCATCAGCATCTGGTGATGCCACATAATATGAAATGGTTATTTGATTATTGTTTTCATTAAAATGATATGTTAAATTAGAGTTCGGTACATATTTATTGCCATTTACTACGTTTGTTTTGTTATTTACATTAGCAAGTTTGATTTCATAATCAATTGCTTCACTATTCAATACTGCAATTGCTAATTCATTTAAATTTGTTAACGTAACAAGATTATCTAAAGGATTAATATTAATAGGTTTTAATGCTTTGAGATAGGTTAAAACATCATTTTTTAATTCTGGATTAATTGGAACTGGATTAACAATATTATTCAATGTTGTTAGTCCTATTTTTTCCTCATCTGTAAATGAAATTTCCGGTTGATTTATTCCATTGATGTTCCTGGAATTGTCATCTCCTGGAACTGGTTCATTATATGCTACTTTAAAGTTTGCAAATGCTTGTAATAATTTCGTTTTTGTAAGTGTGGTACCATGACCATAGCTAACTGCATCTTGTTCATTTGTCATTGCATTAACGTCGATTGTTTCATATGTATCTATGTCATAGATTAATTTGGAAACATTAATTGGTGCAGCATCTAAATCTCCATATTTTGCTGTAACTAATTCTTCTAATTTTGTTTTGTTTTTAAATAAGTTTGTAAGAAGCTCCTTTAATGATTTTGTATCATTAAACTCATTTTCAAACATCTCAAAACCACTAGTTACTTCGTTATCGTTGTTTTCTTTTTTATCAGTTTGAGTATCGTCTTTTGTATCTATAGTTTCCTTTTTATCACCGTTTTCAGGAGTTGTTTCTTTATCAATTTTTGTTTTTTCTTGTTCATTTTTATTTTTGTCTATTTTTGGTTGTGTATTTGTATTTGTTTCTGTCTCTTTTTCTTTATTCTCTGTAGGTTGTGCACATGCAACAGCAATAGGTGCTAAAGCTGTTAATGAACCTAATAGAATTGAAAATTTAATATATTTTTTCATTTGACCTCCATAATATCTTTCATATATATTATAAAAAATATTCAATTAAACAATAATTGTGAAATAAAACTACCACAAAATGTGGTAGTAAAATAGTAATTATTCTTCAATAAATTGTTCTAAAAATTTAGCAAGACCAGATTTATTGCATGGGTATTCGGTAACGATATCAGCAATATCCTTAAGTTCTTGTGTTGAGTTTGCTAAAGCAACCAATGTTCCAACTCTTCCTTTTGCAGATGCATCGTTCATTGAATCACCAATGTGCATTGCATCTTTTGGATTAATACCTAGCATTTTACAGAAACGAACTTCTTCTTGACCTTTTGAAACATTTGCACGTGTGATTTCTAAAATATTATTTTTTTCACCAGTAAAAGCGAATTCAAGCACACCTTCAAATTGTTTTTGTCATTTTTTACCTAATCTTTGGATTTTTTTAGTTGATAAACTTCAAACTAAACCTTTTCTAATTCCAAAGTCATTTTTAAAATCTTTATGATAGTTTGCTGATTTACCACCAAATTTCATAAATAATTTATAAACTCAATTTCTTACGAATGCATATTTATCTGCATTTGAGTTAAAAACAACAAAGCAACGGTGTTTTTTAATTTCTTTAAATAAAGCTTCTGCAACATCTTTTGGCATGATTTCTTCATTTACAATTTGTCCATCAACCACTGTTGTTGCACCATTTCAAGCAATATACGTTTCAGGTCCAAACATTTTAACTAATTCGCCTGTTGATTTCTTAGCACCACGCCCTGTAGATGCATAAACGGGAATTGTTTTGCTTACTTTTTTAATTACGTCACAAGTATATTGTGTAGGTTTTTTTTGTCAAAATTTCTCACCTGGTCCATCTAGAGTTGTTCCATCTAAATCGATGAAAATAATTTTGGGTTTTTGCATATTTTCTCCATTTATTTGTTTATTCGTTTCAATTATACAAGTTATACATAAAATATTAAATGAATGTTTATATCGTTATGTAATAGTCTTATTTGATAAATAAAAAAGCAAATGCTTTGCTACATTTGCTTAAAATAATGACATTTGATTTGTTTCATCTAATAAATCTAGAACACCAAATTCTTCATCAAGAACTTTATATAAACTTGAGTTTACACCACTACGTTGTTTAAAGTCTTCTTTTGAAATAAAAGGGACTTCTTCTCTGGCTGCAATAATTTTATTCGCAACAGCAACTCCTAGACCACCAACAACACTAAATGGCGGGATTAAACATTTATGATCATGATCAACAACTCATTCAGTTGCAAGCGATTTTGTAATGTCAATATTATTAATTGTGAAACCACGTGCATATAATTCACGTGCGATTTCAAGGGTTTGGAGTAAGTTATTTTCTTTAACTGATTTATCTCTTTTTTCTTCTAATTCCTTAATCTTTTTATTGATCTTTACACCACCATGGTCATTTTTAAGTACTGCTAAATCAAATTCTTCCACACGAGTGGTAAAGAATGTTGCATAGTATTCTAATGGATAATATACTTTGAATCAAGCAATTCTTCAAGCCATTAAAACATAAGCAGCAGCATGGGCTTTAGGGAACATGTATTTAATTTTCTTACAGCTTTCAATATATCAGTCCGGAACATTACTTTCTTTGAGTTTTGCTTCTTGTTCCGGGTTAATTCCCTTACCTTTACGTACTTGCTCCATAATCTTAAATGAAAATAATGAATCAACTCCCATTTTAATTAAAGCATCCATAATATCATCACGACAAGAAATAACATCTTTAAGTGTAAAACCACGTTCATTGATTAAACTTTGCGCATTACCAGTTCAAACACTTTCACCATGCGAAAGACCTGACAATGAAATTAAATCAGCGAAACTTTGCGCATTTGCTTCCTTTAACATCTTACGAACGAATGATGTACCAAATTCAGGTAATCCAAGCGAACCGGTTGGTTCGCCACCAATTTGTTCTGGTCTAATATTTAAAGCCTCTGTTGATCTGAAGATTGAAATAACTTTTGGGTCTTTTTTAGGTATATCTGTTTTAACGTTAATATTAGTTAATCTTTCTAACATTTTAATAGCAGTCGGATCAACGTGACCTAAAATATCTAATTTTAAGACGTTATCGTGAATAGCGTGGAAATCAAAGTGTGTTGTTAATCAATCGATTTCAATATCATTGGCTGGGTAATTGATTGGAGTAAAATCTTCAACATCGAATTTTTTAGGAATAATGATGATACCACCAGGGTGTTGACTGGTTGTACGTTTAACACCAACCATTCTGCTTGCAATGTAATCTACATAAGTATTAGAGTAACCAAAACCATATTCTTCATTTGCTTTTTTAACATAACCAAAGGCGGTTTTGTCTTTAATGGTTGATACAGTTCCGGCTCTAAAAGTATGATTTTCACCAAATAATCTTTTAATCTCATTGTGAATTTCTGCTTGATAATCTCCAGAGAAGTTAAGATCAATATCAGGAACTTTATCTGCATTGAAACCTAAAAAGGTTTCAAATGGTATAGTTTGTCCGTCTTTGTCCATTGTAATGTTACAGTTTGGGCATTTTTTATCGTCTAAGTCGAACCCTGAAGTTACACCAGGTATTTCAACTAATTCAAAGTTTTTACATTTTGCACAAATATAATGAGGTGGTAGTGGGTTGATTTCACTAATTCCAGAAAGTAAGGCAACAATAGATGAACCAACACTCCCACGGCTACCTACAAGATATCCATTATCATTTGATTTCTTAACTAACTTATGTGAAATTCAATAAATAACATCAAAACCATAATCGATAATTGGGGTAAGTTCTTTTTTGATTCTCTCTTCAATTATTGTTGGTAAAACTTCACCATATTTTTCGTGAGCAGTTTTGTAAACTAATTCATAAAGTTTGTTTTTTGAATCATCAAAAACTGGTGTGTAAAGTTTATCTCTAATAACAATAATGTCATCAGCAACTTTGTCAGCAATTTTTTGTGTGTTTGTTACAACAACTTGTTCGATTAATTCTGGATTATTTAAAAAAGCAAATTGTTCTAGCATTTCAGTAGTTGTGTAGTAACTTAAATCAGGTAATTTAAGTGTTTTAGCATTTGCTTTTCTAAAATCAAATAAGAAGTGAGAAGTATTTCCAATTCCTTTTGAGTAGACAAGACATTTGAAAACTTCTTCGTCATTGGTGCTTTCGTAACGAACATCACCAATGGCAACTGGTATTTTGTTGTATTTTAAAGATAACTCAATTAATTTTTTAAGTGATTTTTGAATTTCTTCAAGTGTAAATCCATCATGTCCAAGTAAGTGTTTTAAAGCATTAGGATGTGGGATTTCTATATAATCAAATTTTTGTATTAATTTCTCTATGAATAAGTCAGATAAGTAGAAATTAGCATCGATTAATTCACTTTTTAATCCACCTGATCCAACGAGTAGGTGTTCATTTTTCTCGATGTCTTCAAAGAATAGTTTTGGTGAACCAAAATACCTTTGTGTAAGTGATAAAGATACTAATTGAAATAGTTGTTTAAGTCCATCTTGATCCAATGCAAGAACAGTGATTTGTGATGAACGTGTACGTTGATATATTTTTTCATCATAAACATTATCTAAATCATCAAATGTAATAACACCACGTTCTTTAAGAAGTTGAATTGATTTTATTCATGCTTGGGCTAAAACATTAGCATCGTAGTCGGCACGGTGAGCCGCAACTTCGTCATAAACAACGTCTAAGTATGAACAAAATCTACCAAGATTATGTCTTTGTTTATCAGAGAATAAATATTGCGAAATAATGAGCGAATCGACAAAGAATGAATTAGGAATTGATTTATTATATTGGATTAATTTTTGTATCACAAAGTTCATATCGAACGAAGCATTGTGAGCTACACAAACTCTGTTGTTTAATATTTCATAGATTTTATCAAGACCTTTATCGATTTCATAACCATCGTCTGCAAGCATTTGATCTGTTATATTTGTAAGGTTAATTGTTGTTGCTTCAAGTGGTTTAGATGCTTTAATAAAGAATTGAATTGTATCAACGATATTCCCGCCACGCACAATACTTGCACCAAATTCGATAATTTCACCATATTGTGCTGAAAGTGATGTTGTTTCAATATCGAATACAACATATTCTGCGGTTTCGATATTTTCAAGTGAAGGTGTATTATAGTTTAATAAGAAATTATGATTTTTATCTACAACATCAAAACTAACACCATAAATTGGTTTAATACCTGCTTTTTTTGCTGAGGAAGTAAATTCAGGGAAACCTTGAACACCATTGGCATCAACTAATGCAATAGCTTTATGACCCAATTTTTTAGCAATTTGAACCAATTCACTAGGAGATAATAATCCATCCATTGTTGACATTTTTGAACGTGTTGATAATTCGATACGACGATTGAGTTCTTCATCAACTTTGATGCTAGTTTGATCGTCTAATTTAACAAAATAATTTGCTTTAACTGTTTTACCAGTTGCATTACGGTTGAATGGGTTTGTTACCATACCATAAACTTCAACATCATCACCAATTTTTGGAACATAATTTGCTTTAGAGCGATTGTTTTCAAATAAAGTTATTTCAATGGCATCATGTGCATCGGCAACATTAAATTTATGAATTTTAAAGTCAGGTCTATCTACTACATCGTATTTATAAACTAAACCTGTAAACGTAACGGGCACATTTTCTACTTCATATTCAAGGTTGTTAATATAACTAATTTCACATTTACTATAGTTAATATTACGTGTATTTTTACGATATGTATTTGATGTAGAAGAATAGTTGCTTTTTTGGAAACCTGATCCATTGTTTGAAGAACCTTGAACTTCATCGGTAAAATCAAATTGAATTTTTTTGTAATTTTGTCTAATACTTTCTTCAAGGTTTATATTGTTCACTTCAACTGTTTTATAAACTGAATTAAGTTGAAATTCCTTAAAACCAAGATCTTTCATGATTAATGAAATTATTTGGCAATCTTTTTGAAATTGTTGGTATTTTTGTTTATCAAAAACATTGAATTCTCAAGTTTGTAATTGGTTGTTGTATGAACAATTGTTGTGGAATGAAATTGAGTCTAATATTTCTCGATTAAGTTTGTAATCATAAAAAGAAGCAACCGCTTTTAAGATTTCATAATTTTTAGGATCGGATGGATCATAATTTTTTATTTCGATTAATGCACGATATTTGTTATTTTTAAGTGTTTTAAGAAAATAAGCAAATTCGTTTGCATCAGGAATTTGCTGTAATTTTATGATTAATGCTTGATGAGAAAAACTACCATCAGGATTTTTGACTAGAATGATCTGATTTGGATCAAATTCAGCGTCATGAAAAGATGATAAAAAGTCCATATTAAGACTTTTAGTTAATTTTTCGAAATATTTATTTGAATACTGATGCATTGTACCTACTTTCTTGTATGGGTGTGATTAGCATTAAATTGTCGACATCGCTGCAAAAATAGCATATGCTACAAAAACAAAAGAAATACTATCAACTCTATCTAAAAGACCTCCATGACCTCTAAGAAGTTTTGAAAAGTCTTTAATTTCATTTCTACGTTTAACAAATGAGAAGTATAAATCACCTACTAAAGCGAAAAATGGAACTGTAATTATGTAAAGGATAAAGTAAATTTGCATTGGATTTGAAATAGTTTGGCCGTCACTAATTATGCGACTGCTGTTTAATAAAGAACCAAGAGAGTTATCTTGTTCTTTTGTAGCAAAATAAAATGTATATATATAAATGAAAGCAATTATTAATGAGAATAAATATCCTACTATTGCTCCCTCATAGGTTTTTTTAGGTGAAATTACTGGTGCCATTTTGTGTTTGAAATATTTACCACCAAATAATTTACCACCAAAGAAACCACCTATATCATATGCACTTGAAACTAGCACAAAGAAGATTATGTATTGAATACCATATGAAACAGTGAATAGTAAAATGAATAATTTAATAAAGATAGTAAGCATTACTGTTGAGATATATAACAATACTGTTTTACGCAATAAAGCTATACCATTGAGGTTTTGAACTGTGAACATTCTAATTAATGCAAAAATTAAGGACACAATTAATGGTGTGATAAAAACTCAACCAGTATCAAAAATATAATTCACAATTTGTGTATTTAGTCCAAAACCATTTAATAATCCAATTCCATTTGTTCGCACTGTGAAAATGCGAGTGAATTTATCGAAACCAAATCATAAACTGCCGACACATAATGTTGCAAGTATTAGTGGATATAAATTATGTTGTATAAAACTACGTGATAGTTCAAAAAAGATTCAGAATGAAACAAAACCTAATGCAAGTAGTGTGATGATTCTAAGAGTTCAAAAACCTGCATCAGAGAAATTTGCGTTATATGAATCATTGAAAGAAAAACTCATCATAGTTAAGAAAGAACCTAAGAAAATAACCATAAAAATTGCTGGTAAAATTCTTTCTTTTAATAATTCATTATTAAAAATTTGTTTTGTATTTTTCATAGTTAAATTATAAAACATTAATATCTAAAAAATAGAGTATTCACAATAAAGTTTTGTAAGAAAAAACTCCCACAAGGAGAGTTTTAAGTGATTAAAATTATTTGTTAAGTGGTGCTCATTTTCAGAATCTTACTTCGTCCATGTCAATACCGTATTCTTTAATGTATTGTTCGTGGTAAGCAATTTTACCGTTCATTAAGTTAACAAATTCTGTAGCATCATCTCCGTAAACTGCTTTAGCAGCTGTGATTGACATGTGGAATCTGTCCATGTGGCTCATTAATCTGATGTCGAATGAAGTTGTAATGTCTCCATTTTCTCTGTAACCGTGAACGAATAAGTTGTGGTTTTGACGTGAGAAGAATATATCTCTGATAAGTCCTTCGAATCCGTGGAATGCGAAAAGAACTGGTTTGTTTGTTGTAAAGATTGCGTTGAATTCTTCATCTGATAATCCACGAGGGTCGATGCTTGGGTGACGTAATCTTAATAAGTCAACAACGTTAACGAATCTAATTTTAAGTGATGGGAAGTGTGTGTTTAAGTATGAAATTGTTGCTAAAGCTTCTAAGTTTGGTTCTGTACCTGATGCAACTACTACTAAGTCTGGTTCATCTGTAGCTGAACATGTTGATGCTCAGTCGATTACTTTAAGACCTTTGTCAACTAATTCTTGAGCTTCTTCAACGTTGTAGAATTGATCTCTTGGTTGTTTTGAAGCAACGATTAAGTTAATTACATCTCTTTCTGCGAATGCTTTATCTAAAACAGCAAGTAATGTGTTTGAGTCAGCTGGTAAGTATTCACGAATGAATTCTGGACGTTTATCAGCTAAGTGTCCTAAGATACCTGGATCTTGGTGTGTATATCCGTTGTGATCTTGTTGGAATGCTGTAGATGTAGCAATAACGTTAAGTGATGGGTAGTCTTTTCTTCAGCTAATTTTTCTTGCTTTAACAAGTCATTTCATGTGTTGTGTTAACATTGAGTCAACTACACGTAAGAATGATTCGTATGATGCGAACATTCCGTGACGTCCTGTAAGAACATAACCTTCTAAGAATCCTTCTGCTTGGTGTTCTGAAAGTTGTGAGTCAATAACTCTTCCAACTGGTCCAACAGCTTCATCTAATTCTGGGTTAACTCTTTCAAGTCATTGTCTGTTTGTTAATTTTAAAACAGCAAATAATCTGTTTGATTTTGTTTCATCTGGTCCGAAAATTCTGAAGTTGTCAGGGTTTCTCTTGATTACTTCAGCAAATCAGTTTCCAGCGTTAACCATATCTTGGTCTTTTACTGAACCTGGTTCTTTAATATCTAATGCTAAATCTTTTCAGTTAGGTAAGTCAAGAACTCTAGGGTTTACACCACCATTTGTAATTGGGTGCATTCCCATTCTCATGTCACCTTTAGGAGCGATTTCAGCGTATTCAGCTTTGAATTTACCGTTTTCATCGAATAATTCTTCTGGACGGTATGATAATAATCATTGTTCTAATTCTTCTAAGTGAACTGGTTTTTCTGATGTAGTTGGAAGTGGAACTTGGTGTGATCTAAAGCTTCCTTCGTATGTTAAACCGTTAACTTGGTGTGGACATGTTCATCCTTTTGGTGTTCTAACAACAAGAGCTGGTCAGATTGGTCTTACAGCTTCTTCAGCTGGTTTTTGTCTTGCTTCAGCTTGGATTTCTAAAATTCTTTCAACAGCTTTGTCGAAAGCTTTTGCCATAATTGGGTGAATTCCTTCTTGGTCAAAAACATCAGCTTCAACAATAATAGCTTCTCATCCAAAACCAGCTAACATGTTTGTGATTTCTTCATCTGTTTTTCTAGCTAAAAGTGTTGGGTTAGAAATTTTTCCACCGTTAATGTGTAAGATAGGTAATACTGCTCCATCGTTTACTGGGTTGATGAATGATGATGAGAATCATCCTGCAGCAAGAGGACCTGTTTCAGCTTCCCCGTCCCCAATAACTGTTGCAGCAATAATGTTAGGGTTATCTAAGATGGCTCCTGTAGCATGTGAAAGAGCGTATCCTAATTCTCCTCCTTCGTGGATTGATCCTGGTGTTTCAGGAGCAGCGTGAGAAGCTGTTCCACCTGGGAATGAGAATCTTTTACACATTCTTCTAATTCCTTCTTCATCTTCTGTGATTTCTGGGAATAATTCTGTGTAACTTCCGTCTAAGTATGAGTTTGAAATCATAACTTGACCACCGTGTCCTGGACCTTCAATGTAAAACATTTCAACTCCATATTTATTAATAACACGGTTTAAGTGTGCATAAATTAAGTTTTGTCCTGGGATTGTTCCTCAGTGACCGATAGGGTACATCTTAACATCTTCTGCTTTTAATCCACCTTTTAAAAATGGATTGTTTCTTAAGTAGATTTGAGCTACTGAAAGAAAGTTTGCAGCTCTCCATCAAGCATGTACTTTATCTAAGTATTTTTGTTCGTTAAATAAAGATTTGTTCATTTTAACTATATTTCCTTTGTATTTTTGATATATCAATAACACATTAAACACTAAGCAGCACGTGCTTAATATGTAATAATATTATTACATTTTTTTGCTAAATTCAAAACATTAAAAAAGAGCAATTTTTTAATGGTTTTTTAATAAAAAAAGCAACATTTTCTTATGTTTTTTGTGTGCACAACTGAGTATTTATATTTTTCGAGTTGAATATACTTTTTTAATCTAAATGAGCATATTGTAATGAAATAAATAAAAAGGACATAAAGAACTGAAAATTATTCTAAAAATTTTTTGGTGAAAAAATAATGTGTTTTATTTTATTTTTAGGTTTTTTAATCCAAAAAGTAAAACAACTTTTATTACTTTCTCATAGATATATAAAATATAAAAATATTACTTTCTTTTAATTTATATTTTAACAATTAATTCAGCATCAAATTATTGTTATTTATTCTGTAAATTCGATTCGGATTTTAAAGAAACTTTTTAAAAATTATTATAAATATTTAGGTCTCAATATGTTAAAATATAACTATATTTTTATAATGGCTTAGGCGATAGCAATTGAAAATTGAAAATTTGGTACAATATTAATTGCTAGAATGGACAGGATCTAGTTGAAAGGCTAGACTATAAGGTTGGTTTTAGCGCTAAGACAAACAAATAAAAATAAAATAATTATAAAAAATTAAAAATACATCTTAATTTAGAAAGGATTAAAATGGCAAAATTAGATTTTGACCGTAGTAAAGAACACGTTAACGTTGGTACAATCGGACACGTTGACCACGGTAAAACTACTTTAACTGCAGCTATCGCTACAGTTTTAGCTAAAAAAGGATTATCAGAAGCTCGTGATTACGCTTCTATCGATAACGCACCAGAAGAAAAAGCACGTGGAATCACAATTAACACATCACACATTGAATATCAAACAGAAAAACGTCACTACGCACACGTTGACTGTCCAGGTCACGCTGACTACGTTAAAAACATGATTACAGGGGCAGCTCAAATGGACGGAGCTATCTTAGTAGTTGCTGCTACAGATGGACCAATGCCTCAAACACGTGAACACATTCTTTTATCTAAACAAGTTGGTGTTCCTCGTATCGTTGTTTTCTTAAACAAATGCGATATGTTAGAAGGTGAAGAAGAAATGATCGAATTAGTTGAAATGGAAATTCGTGATCTTCTTTCAGAATACGGATTTGATGGAGAAAACGCTCCAATCATCCGTGGATCAGCTTTAAAAGCACTTGAAGGTGATGCTGCATACGAAGGAAAAATTATGGAACTTATGGATGCAGTTGATAACTACATTGAAACACCAGTTAAAGAATTTGACAAACCATTCTTAATGGCTGTTGAAGACGTTTTCACAATTACAGGACGTGGAACAGTTGCTACAGGACGTGTAGAACGTGGAACACTTAACTTAAACGATGAAGTTGAAATCGTTGGATTAAAACCTACTAAGAAAACAGTTGTTACAGGAATCGAAATGTTCCGTAAAAACCTTAAAGAAGCTCAAGCTGGAGATAACGCTGGATTATTACTTCGTGGTGTAAACCGTGATGATATTGAACGTGGACAAGTTTTAGCTAAACCAGGATCAATCGTTCCTCACACAGAATTCGAAGCTGCAATCTATGTACTTAAAAAAGAAGAGGGGGGACGTCACACTCCATTCTTCAAAAACTATAAACCACAATTCTACTTCCGTACAACAGACGTAACAGGTGGAGTTGAATTCGAAGCTGGACGTGAAATGGTTATGCCAGGAGAAAATGTTAACTTAAAAGTTAAACTTATCGCACCTATCGCTGTTGAAGAGGGAACAAAATTCTCTATCCGTGAAGGTGGACGTACAGTTGGAGCTGGTTCAGTTACAAAAATTATTAAATAATAATTTCCAACAAAATATTAAGCATAATACTTCGGTATTATGTTTTTTATAGCTTTGAGATAAATATTTTGAAATAGTTTCAAGGCACTAAAAAATTTATTAACATTATTAATATGAAAGAAAAAATTAAAAGAGTAACAAAAAACACTTATTTTAAAGCAAAGAAATTAGCAATAAATGTGTTTGATGAAACCAAAATTAGATGAAATAAAAAAATCGAAGAGATTAAAGAAAATAAACCTAAAGCAGCATTAAGAATTTCTTTATACCTATTAATTGCTGTAATGTTGTTGATTTTTATAATTTCATTTTCAATTATTCTGCCAATTATCTTTAAACCATTTTATTATTGACACATTAAACCCTATGAAATAGATGAAAAATATTTTTCAAGTGGACAGTTGAGTTATGAACAAATAAGCACTATTTATAGTAATTTAGTACATTGATTACTTGGTTTTGGAACAAATGATGAATTCACATTTAAAACTGCGATCGAACCATTAAGATATACAAAAGATGGGTACGAGCATTTTGTAGATGTTAGAAATTTATTTAGTTTAGCATTTATTTTATTTTTTGTAAGTATTGCCGTTTTAACCATTGCTATAGGGTTTTCTATTAAATACAAATTAAAAATTAGCATAATAAATATTGGTTTTTACTCAATGTTATTATTAATGTTTGTTTTAATAATTATTGCAATATTAGCATCGCAAGATTTTAATGCTGCATTCACTAAATTCCATGAAATTTTCTTCCGAGGAAAAGATAATTGACTATTCAGTCCAAACAAAGATGAAATTATTAAAATGTTACCTCAAGAATTCTTTAGAAATTGTGCAATTTGAATTGGAGTTAATATAACTTTCTTCTTTGTCTTGTTTGTTGCACTAAAAGCTAAGAAATCTATAAAAAACATTATTAAATACAAAAAACTCAATTCAGAAGAGCACCAAGCAGAAAATGCTTAGGTGTTTTTCTTATGTTTTGTATTAATTAAATTAATATATATAATTAATTTATGTTAAATATAGTTTTATACCAACCAGAAATATGTCCAAACACTGGAAATATCATTAGAACTTGTTTTGCTCTTGGCGCAAAACTTCACATTATTAAACCAATTTCATTTGATTTACATCCAAAATGACTCAAGAGATATGGAGCCGGAAGAATGCTTTCAGACATTCAACACGAAGTACACAAGTCATATAATGATTTTGCTAACAAGTATCCTGACAAAAAAATTTATTATGTAACAAGATATGGATTAAAAACATATACAGATGTAGATTACAAAAAAACTTATCAAGAAAATGGCGAAATTTGATTAATGTTTGGGCGTGAGTCAACGGGAATTGATAAAAAAGTTTTACAAAATCACTTAGATGATTGTCTAAGAATCCCAATGGTTTCAGCAATGAGATCAATAAATTTAGCTAATTGTGTATGTATCTTAGGTTTTGAAGTTATGAGACAATTAGATTTCCAAGAATTATCATTGTATGAAGTTGAAAAAGGAAAAGATTTCTTAAAAGAATATGTTGATACTGAGTAAAAACAATCCAAAAATCAAAGAATTGGCAAAATTAAAAGATAAAAAACATCGTCAGGGACATAAAAAGTTTTTAGTCGAAGGATATCATTTAGTTGAAGAAGCTCGCAATGCTGGATTATTACTTGAAACGCTTGAATTAAATGGTAAAAGTAAATTTGATGATTCAATTTTAGTGTCGCCTGAAATAATTAAATTATTATCTGATACTGTCACACCTCAAAATATAATTGGTGTTTGTCGACTTCCTGAAAATAAAAATGATTTTGAAAAATCAAACAAAATTTTATTTTTAAACAATTTACAAGATCCTGGAAATGTAGGGACGATTATTAGATTGGCAAAGTCATTTGAATTTGATGCAATTCTTATTCAAGGTTTTGATTATTTTAATCCAAAAGTGATCCGTTCATCACAAGGAGCGTTTTTCAAAAGTAATTTATACAAAGTCACAAACGCTTCAGATGTATTAAAAAAACTTAAAGATAATGGTTTTACAATTTATCAAACCTTGTTAGATAAAACCGCAGTTCCATCAAATAAAGTCGATTTCAAAGACGAAAAAATAGTTGTTGTGGTTGGAAACGAAGGTAATGGAATTGATAATGAAGTAAAACAATTCTCAGATGTAAATGTTTATATACCAATATCATTTGAAAGTTTAAATGTTGCATGTGCAACAGCAATTATTCTTGATCGAATTAAAAATAAGTAGGTAGTTATGAATAAAGAAAATAATGTACTTAAAAAAATATTAGAAAATATTAAAAATGCAAAATTTGTTTTAGGTCTTGAAGGATATGATAAACATGAAATTGATGTCTTTATGCAACAAATGTATTTAGATTTATATCAAGTTTCAGAAAGACTTGAAATGGTTGAAAATGAGTTGGAACAATTTAAAAACTTATATAAAGAACAATTAGATGACAATAACGTTTTAAAAGAAGAAAATAAACGTTTATCAAGAGAGGTTGCAAAAATTTATGAATAATAAAGAATTTCAAACATTACAAAATGAAGAACAAAAATTTGAGAATTTGATTCAATGATTCCCAGGTCATATGGCTAAAGCTATGAAGGAGATTAAAGAATCTGCTAATTTAGCCGATGTATTTATTGTTGTATTAGATGCACGTTGTCCAATTAGTTCATATAATGAAGATTTTGACAAAATTTCACCTCAAAAACCACGTTTATTTATTATCACAAAGAGTGATTTAATGGATAAAAGTAAAAAAGAAATGATCCAAGCACGTTTCAAAAATGAACATGTATTATGACTTGATTTAAGAAAAAAATCAGCCAAACCTATTATTCTTAAAAAACTTAAAACAATTATGAAAGATAAAATTGAACGTGATAAGAAAAAAGGTATGTTGATTTCTAAAATTAAATCTTTCGTTGTCGGAGTTCCTAACTGTGGGAAAAGTACATTAATTAATCTTGTTTCTGAAAAAGCAAGTCTTAAAGTTGCTAATTTCCCAGGTGTTACTCGTGTAAAAAAATGAGTTGTTAACGGAGAATACTTATTTTTAGACACTCCAGGTATTTTATTACCTAAATTTGATGATCAAGAAGTTGCAGTTAAACTACTCACTACTGGTGCAGTTAAATTAGAAAATTTCCCAACAGAATTCAGTGCTATTAGAATGTATGCATTAATTTCAAAATATTATCCAGAAAAAATTCGTTCACTTGGTCTTGAACCATCACAAAATGATGTTGTAATTTATGGACAATTTTTTGAATATGCTAATAAATTTAAAATCTTTAAAGAAAAAGGTAGACCAGATTTAAACAAAGCTCACATAACATTTATTAACTGAGCAAAAAATTTATCAGACGTAACATATGATTAAAAAAGAATATTTATTTAAAGTTTTAAAAATAACTAATTGATTTTATTTATTTGCAATTTCAATTTTATTAACACTATTCACAGTTAATAAAATTATTCATCATGATATCCCATCAAAAATTTTATTGATGAATTTAGACAAGATTTATGCACCAATTGCAGGAATAATTATTCTAACTGTTTTCTTACTTCGAATTTATGTTGTTATTCGAATTGAAAAAGAATATTCAAAACTTTCAAAGAACTTGATTTATCGTGCAGGGTTTATTCCGTTTGTTTATGAAAATAAATTAGAAGATGAATATACATTTATTTATAAAGACTCAGAAACATACCAAAAATACTTAGCTGCCAAAAATTCATTAAACATTTTAAGATACCAATTTATTATTGGAATTTGAATTTTTACTTATTTAATAATAGCCACAACAATTTGTACAATATGAGCTTTTAAAGATTGAAATACTTTTGGAAAATTGTCATGAAAAATACTGCTAGCATTTACTATATATAATATAGTTGCAATTTCATATCCAATTTATATTTTTGTTGATTCAATAAATATGATTAAAAGCACAATAAAAGTTATTGAAAATCGAGAAATTTCTCGTAATGAATTGATTTCATTTAAAGTTGAAAAAATATTTGAAAAATATAAGGAATTTTATTAGTTCTTTATATTTTTTATATATAATAATCTTGCGCTTAAATTCACAAGCAAAAAATTGAAAAATAAAATATTATTTTTTTCTTCTTTTATTCATAATTTATATGTATAATAGTTTTGCTTGCTTGATAAAGAAGCACTTAAAGTTCTTTTAAAACTAGATATATACAAGACATGACAGTCAATTTTTTCGAGAGTTTGATCCTGGCTCAGGATGAACGCTGGCTGTGTGCCTAATACATGCATGTCGAGCGGAGTTCCTTCGGGAACTTAGCGGCGAATGGGTGAGTAACACGTACTTAACATGCCCTTTAGATTGGAATAACGATGAGAAATTATCGCTAATGCCGGATACTTATTTAGATCGCATGATCAAAATAAAAAAGGAGCCTTTAAAGCTCTGCTAAAGGATTGGGGTGCGTAGCATTAGCTAGTTGGTAAGGTAATGGCTTACCAAGGCGATGATGCTTAGCGGGGTTGAGAGACTGATCCGCCACACTGGGACTGAGATACGGCCCAGACTCCTACGGGAGGCAGCAGTAGGGAATTTTCCACAATGGGCGAAAGCCTGATGGAGCGACACAGCGTGCGGGAAGAAGGCCTTCGGGTTGTAAACTGCTGTTATTTGGGATGAAAAAGTAGTAGAGGAAATGCTATTACCTTGACAGTACCTTATCAGAAAGCAACGGCTAACTATGTGCCAGCAGCCGCGGTAATACATAGGTTGCAAGCGTTATCCGGAATTATTGGGCGTAAAGCGTCTGTAGGTTGTTTGTTAAGTCTGACGTCAAAACTTGGGGCTCAACCCCAAATCGCGTTGGATACTGGCAAACTAGAATTGTATAGAGGTTAACGGAATTCCTTGTGAAGCGGTGAAATGCGTAGATATAAGGAAGAACACCAACTGGCGAAGGCAGTTAACTGGGTACATATTGACACTGAGAGACGAAAGCGTGGGGAGCAAACAGGATTAGATACCCTGGTAGTCCACGCCGTAAACGATGATGATTAGCTAATGGGAACCATTGGCACAGCTAACGCATTAAATCATCCGCCTGAGTAGTATGCTCGCAAGAGTGAAACTTAAAGGAATTGACGGGGATCCGCACAAGCGGTGGAGCATGTGGTTTAATTTGAAGATACGCGTAGAACCTTACCCACTCTTGACATCTTCCGCAACGCTATAGAGATATAGTTGAGGTTAACGGAATGACAGATGGTGCATGGTTGTCGTCAGCTCGTGTCGTGAGATGTTCGGTTAAGTCCTGCAACGAGCGCAACCCTTATCCTTAGTTAGATGATCTAGGGAGACTGCCCGGGTAACCGGGAGGAAGGTGGGGACGACGTCAAATCATCATGCCTCTTACGAGTGGGGCAACACACGTGCTACAATGGACGGTACAAAGAGAAGCAATACGGCGACGTGGAGCAAATCTCAAAAAACCGTTCTCAGTTCGGATTGTAGTCTGCAACTCGACTACATGAAGTCGGAATCGCTAGTAATCGTAGATCAGCTACGCTACGGTGAATACGTTCTCGGGTCTTGTACACACCGCCCGTCACACCATGGGAGCTGGTAATGCCCGAAGTCGGTTCGTTAACTACGGAGACAACCGCCTAAGGCAGGACTGGTGACTGGGGTGAAGTCGTAACAAGGTATCCCTACGAGAACGTGGGGATGGATCACCTCCTTTCTACGGAGTACATAAATAACTTTAAAAGTTATTACCTTACACATTATGACTATTTTATTTTAATAATAAATGAACGGTCATGTTCTAATGTTAATAGTCCATTAGATATATCTAGTTTTGAGAGAACTTTCTCTCTTTGTTCTTTGAAAACTGAATAGTAAAGATAAATTAATATAACAACGACATCAAAAATAAATTAGTCAATTTGTTTTGGATTACCGAGTTAATTATTATTTAAAATAATAATTTATTAAAATGTCTTTGAATACATCAACAAACAATAGGTAAATATTGATAACAACTTTTAAATAAGTAAGAGTTTGTGGTGGATGCCTTGGGTCTGGAAGTCGATGAAGGACGTGATTACCTGCGATAAGCCTCGTGGAGCTGGATATAAGCTACGAAACGGGGATTTCCGAATGGGGGAACCTAACTAGAGTAATGTCTAGTTGCTGCGGAATGAATACATAGTTCCGTTGGCGAGACACGTAGTGAACTGAAACATCTTAGTAGCTACAGGAAAAGAAAATAAAAATGATTTCATCAGTAGCGGCGAGCGAACATGAAAGAGCCCAAACCAATTTTAAATTGGGGTTGTAGGACTATCTACACGAAGTTACAAAACATTGCTATAACAGAATAGAATGGGAAGTCTAAGCACAGAGGGTGATACTCCCGTATGTGAAATGGCAATGTCTTCTGATAGTATCCTGAGTAGGGCGGGGCACGTGAAACCCTGTCTGAATCTGCCGGGACCATCCGGTAAGGCTAAATACTAACCAGACACCGATAGTGAACTAGTACCGTGAGGGAAAGGTGAAAAGAACCCCGGGAGGGGAGTGAAATAGAATCTGAAACCACTTACTTACAATTAGTCAGAGCCCGTTAATGGGTGATGGCGTACATCTTGCAGTATGGACCGGCGAGTTATGATAACATGCGAGGTTAAGCAGAGAAAAAGCGGAGCCGTAGAGAAATCGAGTCTGAATAGGGCGTTTAGTATGTTGTCATATACCCGAAACCATGTGATCTATTCATGAGCAGGTTGAAGCTTAGCTAACCCTAAGTGGAGGACCGAACCGTAGTACGCTGAAAAGTGCCCGGATGACTTGTGAATAGCGGAGAAATTCCAATCGAACTTGGAGATAGCTGGTTCTCCTCGAAATAGCTTTAGGGCTAGCGTGTGATGTTAAGCTTTGATGGTAGAGCACTGAATATGGAATGGCCGCGCCTAGCGGTACTGACTATAATCAAACTCCGAATATCATTGTGTATTATCATGCAGTCGGAACCGGGGTGCTAACGTCCCGGCTCGCGAGGGCAACAACCCAGATCGTCGGCTAAGGTCCCAAAATTGTGTTAAGTCAGAAAGGTTGTGAGATTTCATAAACAACTAGGAGGTTGGCTTAGAAGCAGCCATCCTTTAAAGAGTGCGTAATAGCTCACTAGTCAAGAGATCTTGCGCCGATAATGTAACGGGAGTAAAACACAATACCGAAGCCACGGGTACAATTTAGTACGTTAGAGGAGCGTTCTTAGTGCGGCGAAGTCAGACCGTGAGGACTGGTGGAGCGCTAAGAAGTGAGAATGCCGGTATGAGTAACGATTTGAGGTGAGAATCCTCAACGCCTATTGGGAAAGGTTTCCTGGGGAAGGTTCGTCCACCCAGGGTTAGTCAGGACCTAAGGAGAGGCAGAAATGCGTATCCGATGGACAACAGGTTAATATTCCTGTACTACCTGCAACAAGTGATGGAGTGACGGAGAAGGATAACACTACCCATTATTGGATTTGGGGGTAAATAACAACTGGTGAGATTAGTAAAATGCGGTCTCTATAACCGGGAGTTATGATGCATAGGCTTAATCGCTGAATTGTGTGATTTCATGCTTCCAAGAAAAGCTTCTAAACGTTATAACGTTGTAGGTACCTGTACCGAGAACGGACACACGTTCCCAAGATGAGTATTCTAAGGCGAGCGAGAAAACCAATGTTAAGGAACTCTGCAAATTAACCCCGTAAGTTCGCGAGAAGGGGTGCCAACCTATGGTTGGCCACAGTAAATTGTGAGGGGCAACTGTTTATCAAAAACACAGCTCTCTGCTAAATCGCAAGATGATGTATAGGGGGTGAAGCCTGCCCAGTGCCCGAAGGTTAAGCGGATTTGTTAGCTTTAAGCGAAGCATTGAAGTGAAGCCCGGGTGAACGGCGGCCGTAACTATAACGGTCCTAAGGTAGCGAAATTCCTTGTCGGCTAAATACTGACCTGCACGAAAGGCGCAATGATCTCTCAACTGTCTCAACATTGGACTCGGTGAAATTATGGTCCCAGTGAAAACGCTGGGTACCCGCATCAAGACGAAAAGACCCCATGGAGCTTTACTACAACTTCGTATTGGAACTTGGCCTAACATGTGTAGGATAGGTGGGAGACGGTGAGACTAAGGCGCTAGCCTTAGAGGAGTCGACCTTGAAATACCACCCTTGGTATGTTGAGTTTCTAACCTGCCGCCGTAATCCGGCGGGGAGACAGTGCGTGGTGGGTAGTTTGACTGGGGCGGTCGCCTCCTAAAAGGTAACGGAGGCGTTCAAAGGTACACTCAATACGGTCAGAAACCGTATGTAGAGCGCAAAGGTAGAAGTGTGCTTGACTGCGAGACCTACAAGTCGAGCAGGTGCGAAAGCAGGACTTAGTGATCCGGCTGTACGTCATGGAACGGCAGTCGCTCAACGGATAAAAGTTACCCTGGGGATAACAGGCTTATCTTGCCCAAGAGATCATATCGACGGCAAGGTTTGGCACCTCGATGTCGGCTCATCGCATCCTGGAGCTGGAGTCGGTTCCAAGGGTTTGGCTGTTCGCCAATTAAAGCGGTACGCGAGCTGGGTTCAGAACGTCGTGAGACAGTTCGGTCCCTATCTGATGTGGGCGTTGGAATATTGATGAGAGCTGCTCTTAGTACGAGAGGACCGGAGTGGACGTACCGCTGGTGTTCCAGTTGTTCCGCCAGGAGCATAGCTGGGTAGCTAAGTACGGAAGGGATAACCGCTGAAAGCATCTAAGTGGGAAGCCCCCTCAGAGATAAGTATTCCCTTGAAATTCCTTGTAGACTACGAGGTTGATAGGATGGAAGTGTAAGTGTGGTAACACATTCAGCTGACCATTACTAATAAATTGATAGGTTTAAAAGTTAGAATGTATTCAAGGCATTTTAATGAATTATTAATTACTGTTCAGTTTTCAAAGAATAAACGCCCAAAAGGGCTTTTTTGTTTGCTTTTTTGTGGTAATTTTATGAAATATTCAGATTATTTTATCAATAATTTAATAATAATTTGATATTGAAATTAAAATTTTATTATGAAAATAAAGAAAACCAACTCAATAAGAATTGAGGTAAGACAAAATAAAAGGTATGTAGTTCTTGTAGGACTAGTACCTAATAAAATTTCAACACAGGTTTTTTGTGAGCCTGAAAACTTAAATGAAGAAAGGTTAGAAAAATTCATTTTAAAACACAAAAAAGCAATTAAACAAGTTCAGATTTTACCTTATACCATTGTGTATGTTAAAAATTATTTAATTCAAGAAGCTAAAAAAGACGGATTAATTCCTGATATATTATAAATATTAAATATGAAGCAAATCGAATTTGATCAACACATGAGCAGTGTTATTGATGGTAAAACTGTAATTAAACAATTTTGAGAATTAATCGATTTATTCGATGGAATTAAACAAGAAAAATCAAAAGTGATTCAAGATACTATTATGTATCTTTTATCACTTATAATTGAAAATAACAATACAAAAGAAAGTAATTGATTAGATCGCGCATCATTAAACGATTATTATGAACGCATCTCAATTACTGATCTAAATGCTAATTTAGACGTTGTTGCTAGATATATTGATAAAATCATGAGCAATACTAAATATGCATATAAGCACTTTGATATTTTCCGAAATATTAAAAAAGTACACAATATTTATTATGTAATTAATTACAACTTTGTAAGTGATAATTTTAATTTTATCTATGAAAATGTAATTATAAATAATAAATCAGATGCAAAGCAAATTAACAATTTTAAAGATTCTAAAATCTCTTTAGTATCTAATTGTTTTGGTATTCCTACTTTATATCAAATTCAGGAAATATCAACATTTTATAATCATCCTACACATTGATTTAACATTATCAGATCAATACCAAACAAGGAAGTTTTCATCTTTGTTTTAGATGATTTAAACGTACTAAGAGGAAGCATTATTAATGGTTTAAAAGATTATAACATTAGTGTAATAACTAAAAAAGATAATGCTTTGTTTGATGAAACACACCATATGGGCTTAGCTATCAAAAAAGAAGTTTTAATATGAAATATAAGTAAATTTAAACACCTAAAAATAGCTCATAAAAAGTTTAAAAAAATATGTGCTGGGTCACATAAATTACATTTAAAAGGTCAAGTATATCCGATTGATAAGATACACTCAAATAATGGAATTAATCATATGATTCAAAGCATTGATAAGAAACATAAATTCACTGATGTTTGTCTAAAAATCAAAAATGCACAAGCATTTGAAAGATTACAATGCACAGAATATCATCAAATAAATGAATTCATTTATGTTAATAATTATGCAATTAAAAAACCAGAGCATTTATTCAACTTAACAAGTTGTCGTGAAATACCACTGATTCAGTTGAATATTATTAAACATCTTTTAAATAAAATTAAGCACCTGAAAATTGATGGAAATTATCAAGAAACCATTATGAAGATAGTGTTTCTAGTAACTTGAAATATATCATTTATTTTAAGTGTTATCCATTTAAAAGATATTACAGGTTATTCCAAAATGATTTGTATAAACAATTTATTGAAGTTTCTAGGAATAACAAAATGACACTTTAACCCCTTGCACAAAGGTTTAAAAGGAATTGATGAATTAAATTTAGAAGCATTGATATGTATGCTAAAACTACATGATTTTGCTATTTTGATTCAAGAACTGCTTAAAACTAAAGTGTAAAAATAACCAAAATTACTATATTTATTTAGTGACTTTCACAAGAAAATATTTTATTTTTTTGTGAAAATGTCTTTTTTATATTATAATAATTATGCAATATTTCTTAGTGAATGGGGAATATTGTATTCTACGTAGTAAAATACATAGAATTTAGCATTTATTTTACGAGTTGTTTTAAGCAGTCCAAAGGACTGCTTTCTTTTTGCATTTTTCCAATTTCGATTTATTATTATTAAATAATAATAAATTTAATATAATTCAATTATGTATAGAATTGGTGTTGATTTAACTAATATTAAGCGCTTTGAGAATGTAAAAAATAGTTTTATTAAGAGAGTTTTATCACCTGGTGAATTAGATGAATATCAAAAAATAGAACTAATAGAAAGCAAAATAAGATTTTTAGCTAGATCTTGAGCAATTAAAGAGGCAATTTACAAAGCAGATAACCAATATGCGGATTTTAGAAAAATAAATTTAGTTAAACAAAACCATATATGAACATTTAAAGATTTTGCAATTTCAATTAGTTATGAAGGCGATTTCATAATTGCATTTGTTGTGAAAGAAAATTAATCCAAAGGAGTAAAGTATGGCAATAAATATTAAATTCAAGAAAGTTATCTTATCCCCTGTTTGATTATTACGTGCAATCAAAATATGATGAAAGGCGCGTAAATACAAAAAAGATCCAGCGGCAGTTGATAATTTAGTACGTTATGATTATGTTTTAAAATTAGCTAAAAAGATCTTGAAAATGTACAATGTTGATCTTGTGATTGAAAACTATGAAAATTTACCAAAAAATGGTAATACCTTAATCGTTGCAAATCATAAATCAAATTTTGATCCACTTGCTTTATTAGTTGCACTTGAAAAACAAACACAAGAATTATCAGCTAAAGAAATTGTTCCAACATTTGTTGCGAAACAAGAACTAGAGGAAAATAAAACAATTTTCAATGCGGCAAAATTAATTGACACATTTTTCATTGATAGAAAAAACATTCGTGAAAGTTTAAAAACAATGACAGATTTTTCTAAGTTTGTTAAAGAAAACAAAACATATGGAGTTATTTTCCCAGAAGGAACTAGACACACAGAAGAAGGTTTAGGAGAATTTAAAACAGGTGCTTTTAAAGTTGCTCAAAAAGAATACTTTACTATCTTACCAGTTGCAATTATTAATTCAATTAACTCAGATAATTCAAAACGTAGTGGAAGACAAACTATTACAGTATCATTCCTTAAACCAATTAAACCTCACACATTTATTTCACAAGAAGCAAAATCAATTTCTGAACATGTAAAAAGTTTAATTAGCAATGAAATGAGTAAATATGGCGATAAAAACTAATTCATATTACAGCGAATATACAATCAAACTTAGTCAATTCGATGGACCATTAGACTTATTACTTTCATTAATTAAAGATAAAAAAATTAGTATTTGAGAAGTTAACTTAGTTGAAGTGGCAAATCAATACTTACAAATAATTCGTAATATAAGTTCTGAAGAAATCGATATTGCTGGTGATTACTTGGTTATGGCTGCTACATTAGTAAAAATTAAAAGTAGCTTAGTTGGAAAAGAAGAAATGCAACCAGAAGAGGTTGAAGAATCGCTTAAAGAAAAAGCAAAACTTATTCAACAACTTGTGGAATATCAACAATTCAAAGAAATCAAAGAAGCATTAAAAACATTTGAATCAGATCGTGAAGATATGTTTATTAAAGCTCCTTCAAATGTCGAAGACTTTATTGTTGATACATTAGATGAAAGATTAGATGGTTATTCAAACCCTATTAAACTTATTAGTGTATTAAGAAAAATGTTTGAGCGTGTTTATGCACAACATTTACGTACTACTAAATTAGAAACATTTAACCTTTCACCTGGTGATCAATTCCCATTCATTAAAGGTTTATTAAAAAAACATGAACAATTAACTTTTGAAATGGTGTTTTCACAACCAAGTATGAATCACTTTGTTGTAACGCTTTTAGCAGTTCTTGTGCTTGCCAAACAACAAATTTTAAAAATTGAACAAACTGAAGAATTTGGAGAAATCATCATTACTCGAGGAGAACTTTACGATGAAAAATAAAATTTTAGAAGCATTATTATACATTCAAGGTGATGAAGGATTAACATTAGAACAAGTTAAAGATATTTTCTCACTTTCAACTTTAGCTGAAGCAAAAAAAGTTATGCTTGACTTCCATAGAGATTTCAATGATCAAGAACGTGGTTTAAAAGTAGTTAACTTTAACGATGTTTATAAATTAGCAACACGTGAAACATTTAAAGATTACATCTCAAAAATGGTTACAGTTGTTAAAAAACAACGTTTATCTAATGCTGCAATCGAAGTAGCAGGAATTATTGCTTACAAACAACCTATTACAAGAGGACAAATCGCACAAATTAGAGGTGTTGCATCTGATCAAGTTGTAAATACTTTATTAGTAAAAGGTGTAATTGAAGAAGTAGGTATTTCTCCAACACCAGGTAATCCAGTGTTATATGGTGTTACAAATAAATTCTATGACCACTTTAAATTAACAAGCATGCGTGATTTACCAAAATTAAATGAATTCAATTATGTAGAAGGTGTAGAAAACGAAAACACTGATTTCGATTTATTTTCTAGCCAAAGGGAAGAATAAATTGGCTAAGCCAATTTTTCTTTATTAAACAAAAAAGAAACGGAGCTAAATATGTTTGAAATATTAGCAACAAAAAATGACAATGGAAGAACAATATTTAAATTACTTTGTAAATATCTTCCAGAACTACCACTAAGTAAGATTGAGAAAATCTTTCGTAAAAGTGATCTAAAAATCAATGGACAACGTAAAATCGCAAAATCTTATGTAGTTCAAGAAGGTGATCATATTGTGGTATATGGAGTAGCAAATGTTGAATCTATTACGGATCAAACTTTCGATACTATCTCATACGACTTTAAGTCAATTTATGAAGACAATAACATTCTAGTTATTGATAAGCGTGTTGGAGTTGATATTCATGACTCTGATAATTGTTTAGATAAACAAGTATTATCTTATTTAAAATATCAACCTAAAGACAGCTTTAAACCTTCACACGTCGGAAGATTAGACAAAGAAACAAGTGGTTTAATCATTTATGGTAAAACTTATGATGCAGTTGCTCAATTAAACGAGAACAGCGACAAGATCATTAAAAAATATATTTTCCAAAGTGATATTGATTTAAACAATTACGATGAAAAACACCCACTTGTAGTTGAATTCTTTATTTCTAAAGATGAAAAGAAACGTATGATGAAGGCGACACAAAAAGAAGTACCTTACTCTAAAAAAGCTATTACTCACTTCTATAACGAAGGAAGCAAAAAAATAGCACAGTTAATCACTGGCCGTAAACACCAAATTCGCTTAAGTCTTAAGTATTTAGGTAAACCAATTTATGGCGATAAAAAGTACCTTGGTAAAAAAGCAAGCAGATTAATGTTACATAGTTATTATGTTAAATTATTAGGTTTTAAAGGTGATCTTAAATACTTAAATAAACTTGAGTTATTCAGTTTACCTAAATTTAAATAAAGGAGTCTCAAGATGAAAAATATTACACAAGAAAAATTAAAAGAAATCTGTAGTTCTTTAATGCTTGAACCAACACCAGAAGTGTTAGATAAAATTGTTTTTTACTGAAATGATATTCAAAATCAACTTGAAAATCTTAATAAACTAGATCTCGCAAATGTTAAACCAATGGAACGTATGAATGAAACTCCAATTGTTAATTTATTAAGAGACGATGAACCAGACATGTCTTATAGCATCTCAAAAGAGCAAATTTTAAGCAATGCAAAAGATAAAGATAATGATTACATTATCTTAACAAAGGTGGTTAAGTAATGAGAAAGATTAAAAACATTGGAAACTATGATCAAGCATTAGATGAATTAAAAAACAACACAAATAATGCTGTTTCAGATTTATATTTAAGTAAAGCAAATTCAAAAGATGGAATTTTATCTGGTGCAGTTTTAACTATTAAAGATGTTTTCGCAACAAAAGAACATAAAACACAAGCTTCATCAATGATCTTAAAAGATTTTATGCCACATTACAATGCAACTGCAGTTCAAAAATTACTTGATGCAGGATGTATTCCGGTTGCTAAATTACACAATGACGAACTTGCACTTGGTGGAACAGGAACATTTAGTGCATTTGGTTTAATTTCGAACCCCAAAGATGAAAAACGTTATGTTGGTGGATCATCTTCTGGTTCTGCTGCTACAATGACTAAAAACATTGCTATAGCTCTTGGTTCAGATACAGGTGATAGTGTTCGTTTACCTGCTTCATTCAATTCATTAGTAGGTTTTAAACCATCATATGGTGCAATTAGTCGTTATGGAATGTTCGCTTATGCTTCATCACTTGACACAGTTGCTTACTTTACCCATAATGTTAATGATGCAATTTTAGCATCACAAGCTTTATTTGGTGTTGATAATAAAGATATGACTTCTGTTGCGGTTGAAATTAATAATGTTACAAAAACAAAACCTAACAAAGTTATTGCATTAGATTTTAGCAAATTTGCATATGATTATGTAAATGATTCATTTAATAAATTAATTCAAAAACTAAATGAGCAAGGCGTAGAAGTTGAAATTATCAAACCTAATTTAGATATTTTAAGAGCAATTAATATTGTTTATAAAGTGGTTTCATTCTCAGAAGCATCATCTAATTTAGCAAACTTAAATGGTGTTGCATTCGGAAATAGAGAAGAAGGAAATACATGAGAAGAAGTGATGTTCAATACTCGTTCATCTCACTTTGGAAAAATGGTACAAGAACGTTTAGCACTAGGTAGTTACTTTTTATACACAGAAAACCAAGAAGATATCTTTTTAAAATCTCAAAAAGCACGTCGTGTAATAAAAGATTATCTTGCTTCATTACATTTACAAGCAGATGTAGTAATTTACCCTGCTTCAGCAGGAATTGCTCCATTATTCACATCTAATGAAACACATGATGTTTTAGATTACATTTTAACAGGATCAAATCTTAGTGGAAATCCATCTATTACTATACCAATGGGACAAAAAGATGGTTTAGGTTATAGTGTTGCAATTGATGCAGGTATTTATCAAGATCAAAGTTTATTAGGTTTTGCAGAATATTTAGAAGAAATTATTAATAATTAAGGAGAAAAAATATGACAAATTTTGAAACAATAATCGGAATTGAAATTCACGTAGAATTAAAAACAAAAACAAAAATGTTTTCACCTGCTCCAATTGATTTCTTTGCTGAACCTAATACTGCTGCACACCAAATTGATTTAGCATATCCTGGAACACTTCCACAAGTTAATAAAAATGCCGTTAAATATGGAATTGCCTTAGCTAAAGCATTAAAAATGAAAATTGATGATGAATTACACTTTGATAGAAAGAATTATTTCTATCCAGATTTACCAAAAGGTTACCAAATTACACAATTTTTCAGACCAATCGGAAGTGATGGTGTAGTTGATATTATCACTCCTGAAGGTATTAAGCAAATTGCAGTTGAAAGAATTCATTTAGAGGAAGATACTGCAAGACAACATCACGGTGAAGATGGAACAAAACTTGACTATAACCGTGCAGGTATTCCACTAATTGAAATTGTTACATATCCAGTTATTCGTTCAGCTGATGAAGCTGCCGCATATGTAGATATGATTAAAAAAATCGTTCAAGAATTAAACATCTCTGAAGGTAAACTTGAACAAGGTTCATTGAGAGCTGATATTAATATTTCTTTACGTCCCTACGGTGTAGATAAATTTGGTACAAAAGTTGAAATCAAAAACATGAACTCAACTTCAAATATTAAAAAAGCAATTGAATTTGAAATTGCTTTACAAAGAGAAAAATTATTAAAAGGTGAAATGATTTATCAACAAACAAAACGTTTCGATGATAAAACTAATTCAAATGTTGTTATGAGAACAAAAACTGGTACAACAGATTATAAATATTTTGCCGATCCAAATATTCCTATCATTAAGTTATCAAAAGATTTTATTGATAGCGTAAACGTAAAAGAACTTCCTATTGAAAAATATCAAAGATATCAAAATAACGAGATTCAAGATATTTACATTCAAAGTTTAATCGATGATAAAGCATTAGCTGATTACTTTGATTCAATTGAATATGAAGATAAAAACAAATTATCTAAAGTATTCTTTGCTGAAGTTGTTTCGCTTGCAAACAATCAATCAAAACACGTAACAGAATTAGGGATAGAACCTAAATACATCAACGAAAGTCTTGTTTTATTAGATCAAGGTGTAATTTCAGGTAAATCACTTAAAAAGTTAATTCCACTTTTAGTAGAGTTTGATGGTGATATTAATTTATTACTTGAAAAACATAAGTTAGCTCAAATTTCTGATGTCAACTTAATTACAAAATTAGTTAAAGATATCATTGCAAAAAATGAAACATTAGTTGCAGAATATTCACAAAGACCAGAAAGAGTAACAAAATTCATTTTAGGTGCTATAATGAAAGAAACAGGCGGTCAAGTAAACCCACAAATTTCAAATGATGTAGTGCTTAAGGAATTAGATGAAATTTTTATTCAAAAATAAACCTTCTTCATATAAGAAGCTAGTCAAATTAAAAAATAAACACTCTTTTAAAAAGAGTTTTTATGATAACCTCATTTATCCAGATAAGTTGATCTTCTTATCTAAAATTTATGAATATATTGTTAAAAATATAATTATTAAATTTTTCTCATTCGTCTTGCTCAAAGCAAGAAACGATTCAGAAAAGCGTAAACGTTTAAAGGTTATTGATAATGTTTATAATAACTTTTCAAGTAAGGAATATAACTTTATTTGATTATCAACTGCATTTTATTTATTAATTTCATTTGTCCCGGTTATTTATATTGTCTTTATGTTGAATAGTTTAGTTCAACAATCGGGTATTTTAAGCACTGTAATGGGAACGGAAAATATTAATGATAAATTTGCCTACTTTATTTTAGGGCGTTTTACACCTAATGCTACACAATACTTTAGTTTTCCAACTGCTGCAACATCAGGAGCGCAAGATACTACAGGTGCTTTTTGAAAGATAATGCCTTTATTCTTGTCTTCGTTATATATTTCAAGTAGTGGTTATGCAAAACTTATCTCTTCAAACAACTATATTTATAATCATTCCAAAATGGGTACTTATTGAGGTAATAAAATTAAAGGTTTATTCATTGTGCTTGTTGTATCGGTTTTATTCTGATTCATCTCTCTCCTAGATATAATCATCGAACAATCAATTATTAATGTTAATCAAAGAATGTTAGGAACTCAGGAAGTTTCATTAAGTTGATTTAATAGTTTTATTTATTACTTGTTAATGATTATTTTTTTAGTGATAATATTCTTGGTTTTATTTAAATTAACTCCATCATTTAAATTGTCATTTAAGTCTATCTACAAGGGAGTTATAATCTCTGTAATACCAACTATTTTATTGGCCGCATTATTCAATGTGATCACACCACATTTAAAATATGATAAATTCGGTGGTGCGGTTGGTTTCTTCTTTACAATTGGTTTTTTTATTAACTGATTTGTTTACTTCATGTTCTTAGGTATTACATTTAATAATGCGTACTACAAAAAATATGTAAGTACTAGAACTATCAACAAACGTAATTGATTATTCTAAACATGCCCTGTGCATGTTTTTTTGTATTTAAAATATCTCAAATAAAATTCCAAGATATTATCAAATAATTCTTGCTTTTATAAACTAGTTTAGTTTATAATAAGAGTAATTTATAAGAAGGGATAATAAATGAAAAACAATAATATACTTAAAAAATTAACATTATTAGCATTTTCTGCTGCAACTGCATTACCATTATTTTCTATGGTTGCATGTAGTACGGGAAATGATAACAACAATAATAACAATAGCAATAATGGCAACAATAATAACAACGGTAATGATCAAACATTACAGAATCAAAAAAATGCTGCTATAGCAATTGTTAATGGTTTAGCAAACTTACAACAACAAACAAAAGATAAATTTATCGCATTAATTAATGAAACAAACACAAACACTGCTTTAGAAGAACTCATGAACAACATCAAAGCATTTAATGTAAAAAACAAAGAGTTTCAAGCATTATCAGAATTATTAAAACCTGAAAGTATTAAAGTATTACTTTCAAGAACCGGAAACCACCAAGAAAAAGCACAAGCAGAAATTAATAAAATTGTTCCACAAATAAATTCAGAATACCAAGAGTTATTAAATTCAGGTAAACCAAATCCAATGGGATTTGATTCAATTTTTACAAAAATTAATGACATTAGATCATTATTAAAAATGGATGACAAGACACTTGAACTCCAAAAAGAATTATTCAAACTTGACTTACCACAAGAAATTATTAATTATTTATATCAAAATGATTTTCTTAATGCTACATCAATCGAGCAAGAGGAACAAGTGGTTAAAGTTACAGCTCAAAAATATGTTACTGCATATGCAGGATTCAATGCAGCATATAATAAAGCAATGAAATTACTTAACGATAATAAAGATTTAACTTTGAGTAATGAAACATATTCAAGAATTCTTTCTGAACTTGTAAAAATTCATGATGGAATTTTCACAAGCACAGATCAAACATCATTTAATCTTGAAAACACAAATTCAAATACAGAAAAGATTAATCAATTAATCACTGAATTAGAAAATGAAATTAAATCAAATAAAACAACAGAAGGTGATGCTACTCCTGATCAAGACGGAAATGTTACATATAAAGATGTTAAATACATTAACATTGAATCACTTTTAGCACCTAATTACCCAATGAATGGTACTGAAATTAAATTTAAAGCAGATGTTCCTCATGATGTAAATATCTTCATTCCAAGTAAATACAAAGAATTAAGTGTTCTTTTCCCTGTTGGATACAACATGAATGTTTATGCGCCAGCATTAACAACTCTTGGAAATGATGTGTTTTCACACACAGGATTAAAGAAACTTATTGCTCCTAAATTAACAACAATTGGTACAAATACTTTTGCTGCAACTCCTCTTGCAGGAAAAACAGCAGAACAAATTGCTTCAGAAAACTCTGAAACGCCAGCACCAACAAACCAAGGTGGTAGTGATAACGGCTCGGGATCACAATCTGGTAATTCAAACGGTGCATCAAACACAGGTGATTCAAATCAAGGTAATAATTCACAACCTGAAAATACAAATGGCGGGGCAACAGAATCTGAAACTGGTCAACCTGAAACAGAGAGCATATCTAGTTCAACAACAGAAACACAACCTCAACCAGAACCTTCTACAGATGTAACTGTTTTACCAGAATTAAGAGAATCATATGAAAAAGCTCAAGATCTTAGAAATAAAACTAATAAATTAATTGAAATTTCTGGTCCACAAGCAAATAACTTTAAACCAGAATTACAAAAATTAAATGAGTTAATTAATAGTATTGAAAAAACCAATGGAAATTTAAATCCTTCAATGATTAATTCATTTAAATTAAAAGCAGATGGTATTTACAATACAGTTAATAGGTTTGCTGGTTTTGTGGCTCCAGGTTTAAATTTAAAAAATATGGACGAAAAAACCAGAGATTATGATCAAACATTCGCTGAAATCAATCAATATTACAACAAGTTTGATGAAATGATTAATGAAACATATGACATTGATTTAAAAAATACATTCTTACATAACTTAGAGCTTCACAAAAATGGAATTAATACTTATAAAGCATTTGGTTTAAATGGATTATATTCTGTTAAAACCCTACTTACTGCAATGAAGAATGGTTACGAATCGGATAAAACTGCATTTGATCAATTCAAATCAAAGTTAGAAAAATTTGCAACAGAAAGAGCTAAAGGCGAAGAATTTATAAAAACATTTGTTTACCCAAAAAACATTTCAAGTTATTCTGGACTACATGAAGTTGATTGATTAAACAAAGATACAAACATGGCCATTTTTAATGCTTTTGCTAAAACATTATCTGCTCCTGAAGAAGGTGATTACTTCCCCGCAACAGAAGAAAACCTTGCATATAATCCGATTTTTGAAGATCAAGAATTAATGACATTAATTACTAAATACCGTGGAATTGCTAGAACAGAATTATTAGCAGGTCGTGGTGAATATGGAAGCAATGTTACACCTGCTGATATGCACTTTGATGAAGCGGATATTGATAAATTTGACAAATTAATTGCATTTAATGATTCATATACAAGAATAGAACTTAAAAAAATTAACAAGCTTAGAAAAGCATTAGGATTAAATGAATTAATTGATTTATCTCAGACTCTTACAAAACGTCAAAAAATAATGTTAATTATGCAAAGTATTTTAGGATATGAAGCTGGCCTTATTACAAAAGAAAATCAAGATGCTAATCCAAATAAAAAAGTTAAAGTTTACAATCACGTTTATGCAAAACAAACAAAAGAAGAAGTTGTAGATCAAATAAGACGTTTATATGGTGATAATTATTATTCAACCGCAAATGCTCCATTACGTTCTGCTCCATCAGTTGGTGTTACTGCCGAATTCTTATCATCAGTGTTTATGAAAACATTAATGGGTGAAAGATTATCATATGAAGAAAAAGGTTTAGATGAAGGTGATTTTGGGCACTTAATTCAATTAGTTGAGGTTAATCGTGATGCCTTTTATGCAGCGGTAATTGTCATGGATGAAGGACCAATTCCACAAGAAAGTTTTAAATCAAGAAATAATTATCGTGTGATGGTACAAGATATGTATTTCAGTAAAAATGAAGTTTATGAGAAAACATTAAAGTTTAAGAAAAATGTATAAAAAAATAACAAAAAACTTTCTTTTTAAGAAGGTTTTTTTGTTTTTTAAGATTTTATTTATATATTCTATTTGAAAAAAAAAAAAAAACATTTCCATTTAACAGAAACCATAAATTAATTATAATTGTATAGATACAAGAATTAAAAACATTTCAATTTAATATGAATAGGAGATTTCCTTCATTAAAACAATCTCCCGGCACCTAGTTCTTTATCAAGACATATGGCAATATTTTATTTTTGAAATCACTAGATAAATCTAGCCACAAAATTTAAAATTTTATATTTTACATTAATACTTATATTCATTACACACCTCAATCCTAAGTACAAAACACAATCATTGAGATTTAAATTATCTTTAAATTTTTTAAAATTATTCATCAATTCACTATTATTAATTATTTTCACTATAAGAATATGCTATGCATATTGGTTTTCACATTTCTGTGTTCTTTTTTATATTTAGAACCAAACTCAAATATCGAATTATTCATTATATATAATAATAAAAATCATTCATTACTCACTATGGTAGATTACGAACGCCATATTATAATTGGTTAGTTTACTAGTTTTAATTTTTTGTATAAGTAACATTTATTTAGTTGCGAAAAGAGCAAAGCAGAAGGAGTTTTGCTCTTTTTATTATTCCGTTTATTATAGTAAAATGTTTATATGAAACATTTTAAAACAAATCACTATCAAAACTTTATTGCAAAGCATCATGTGAAACTTAAAAATGAAATTATGCAACATACCAAGATTCTTGAAGGTGATAATATGATGCGCAAGTTTAGAACAAAACAATTACTCTTTTATGGCGTTATTATCTCAATTGTTGCTTTTATTATATTTTTAATTCCATTTTTTGCATACTTAAACTTAATTACAGGACATAATGAGACCGCTGGAACAATTATTATCGTAGTAGCAATGACGTTGTTATTTATTATGCTTGTTTTTAGTTATGCATTTAAATTAAAACCAAATGAAAAGACTCGTTTAAAGACCTTGATTGAGACATATAATAGTAATTTAACTTCAGTTTATAAAACATTGATCAAGAGTAATTTAAGAGCTATTCAAGACATTGATTATGATATTGCACATAATGATATGCGTAATATTACTATTAATAATGATTTAACAAGCAAATTAAAGCCTAAGAAATTATCAAAAAATCATCAAATAACCAAGCGTAGTGCAAATTACATTATCGACTTAGACAATACTACCTTAGTGATAAAAAACATTTTATGACAGGATAAATATCTACTCGACTCAGCATCAAAATATAAAGTAGATAAAAAAACAACTGCTGTAATTATGCAAAGTAACATTGATTTGAATTTTATTTATAATGCGCCAAAAAAATATGATTTAAGTGATTATGTAATTGCATCAAATAATAAATTGTTAGCATACCAAAATAACTTAAGCCAAGATGATTTAGTTGAAATAAATCATATTTTAAGAAGTGCTGAAAAACATTTAAAACACACAATTTTTGATAGTCTTCAAATAAGAATGACAAATAATAATATTTTTATTGCTTTAAATAATAAGGATTCATATCTATTCGATAATAACTTATGCAAACATAAGAAAAGTATCAAAAAAATCTTAAAGCAAGCGGAAAAAGATATTATCAAACATATGTATTCTATTGACTTCATTCAACAAATTTATCAAAATTTGCATAATAAAACTGAGCTTTAAATTGCTCAGTTTTTAATTATTTAATTGTAAATAAGTGTTTTCCAACATTTGCGTTAGTTTGTAATTCATCGATATTTTGCATAGATGAATCAGCTGTTAATGCAAAGAATAAGTGTTTATCAACGTTTTCATTTGTGAATCTTGTTAAGTCTAGCTCGAATAATTTATCTCCAGCTTTAACTGTTTGGTTTAATGTAACAAATGATTCAAATCCAATTCCATCAAGTTTATAACTATTTAAACCAAATAACATCATTGCTTCAACACCACTTTCAACATTGCTAAAAATGATTTGTGTTTTGTTTGCTGGAAGCATTGTGATTTTTGCATCAAAAGGTGCGACAACTTCTACTGTCTTAGCATTTGCGTCAAATGCAATTGCAAAACCATTACCAATAAGTCTATTTGAGAAGATTCCATCATTAATTTTATCAAATGAAACAACTTCACCATTAACAGGTGCCAATGCTACTAATTCGCTTACAGGTGAGACTTTTTCACATTTTTCAGCGTTTGATTCGTTTGTTGAATCACTTGTTTGAACACGACATAATGATGCTAATTCTTCTTTTTGACATTTAATTAATTTATTTAATTCTTCTGCATCATCAAATTTAACTTGAACGTGTCTTGCAGCATCAAAGATTTTTACATCTTTTGCTCCCGCTTCTTTTAAACCTTCAATATTAACAAGTGATAAATCTCTAACGTCATATCTTAATTCTGAAACACTATTGTTGTATGATAAGATGTTTTTAACTCCGCCAAAGGCTTCGACTACTTTTACAAGTCCTTTTGTATCGTTAATTGCGCATTTACTCATAATAACTCCTTTTTATAAGTATTTAAAATATATGTATATTTTACTTCATTTTAAGTAAAAAAATACATTTATTATATTTATCGATGTATTCTTCTTTTGAACTTATGAGCAAGTGTTTTTGCTATTTTGATATAAAAATCAAGTATATAATTTTATACTTGACTTAAAACTATTATTCTTCTGTCTTTGTAATTGCATTATTTTTGCTTTTTGATTTGTTATCTATTTTGCGTTTGTCTGCTCTTAGACTATTTATAGCGGGTCTTAAAATGTCTAAAAGATTATTAAACATTTTTTCACTATTTTTTGATCTTGCTTTTTCTAACTTTATTCTGTTTGTATCGATTATGGTTTGCGCTTTCGTTTGTAAATCACTATATCTTGCTGCTTTGTAATTTGCAAATTTTTCTATTTCTGATCAAATTTTTTCAACTTCATTTGTTATAGCTCAATAATCTCTTTTATAATTATCATTTTCTTCATCATTGTTCACTGTAAAAGTATTTTCTTGTTTTTCTTTTTCAGCTTGTCGCCTTTCTATTTCAATAATTTGATTAATTTGATGATTCTTCAAAGCTTCTCTTACCGCAAAAAATATCAAAATAAGAAGGATAAAAGCAACAACTCCGATCACAACATATGATCACGGGAAAGCGTCTTCTTTATCTAATTCATCAAAAAATCCATTTCATTGTTCATTGTTCATTGTACTATCTATGGCCATCTTTAAACTCCTTTAATAATTTAAAATTCACTATAATTTCATTATATATGTGTTATTTAAGAAATAAAAATAAAAAAGTATTTTGAGTGGAACATATGGAATTTAATATTTTAATAATTTTCACTTTCAAAACATTTACACCTTAGACATAGTTTTAAAAGGTTTATATGAACATTTTTGATAATCTCGTTTTTAGTATATTGAACTAATTAGGAATATAAAAAAGATCAAGTTTTAGTGCTTGATCTTTTTAGTATCCAAGTTATTACTAACTAAATAATGTAGATAACAAATGTGATAATAAACTTCTAAGACCTCGTCTATTTAAATCACATTAAATTGTCATCCGATTCATCATCTTTAGAAGATAATTCATCAATTGAAAAGTATGAATTCAATTCTTGTGTTTCCACAACTTCTTTTGAATTTTCTAAGTCATTGAATGATTCTGTTCCTAACTCTTCTTGTGTTTTTTCAAGTTTTGAAATGATTTCATCCTGAACGATTGTTGGTTCAGTTTCGGGTTGTGAATTTGTTATAGCAATGCTTTCAAGATTATCGATAGTGTTTTCAGGTTGAATTTCTGAAGACACACCAGAAGCAATAACTGCAATTTGGAAAAATTGAGCATTATTTTCTGTTTCCATAATTTCTTGTCCTATTTTACAGTCATCAATGTATTCGTTGCCATTTTCGGCAAGGTATTCATGCACTGCTTGGATTGCAGATTTTATTTCTTTATTTGTTACAGATTTATCATGTTGAATGTTAATTAATAATTTTTTAGCAGATTTTATATCATGTTCATATAAATTCTGCTCAAAAGCTTTTTTCACAGCTTTTGTAGCACGATTTTCACCTGTAGCTTTTCCTAATCCTACAATTGTAAGACCTGCGTTAGTTAAAGTGTGTTTGATATCTGCGAAATCAATATTGATTGTACCCACACGATTAAGAATATCGTGAATAGCAAAAATAATATTTTTTAATGTAATGTTTGATAATTTTAATGATTCAGCAAATGGAATATCTGGATGTTCTTCTGATAAACGTTCATTCGAGAGAACAATATATGAATCAACGTTTTTCTTAAGTTCTTCAATTCCTGTATTTGCTACATTGGTACGTTTTTTACCTTCATATAAGAAAGGAGTTGTTACAAGAGCGATTGTTAATGCTCCTGATTCTTTTGCAATTTGAGCTATTTTTGGTGATGCACCTGTTCCGGTACCCCCACCAAAACCAGCAGTTATAATAACAACATCTGCGCCATTAAGTGAGTTCTTAATGTCTTCAGTTGATTCATTTGCTAATTGTGCTCCAATTTCTGGATTCGAACCTGCACCAAAACCTTTGTTGTCTTTACCTAGCGGTAAACGATTTATACATACACTTTTATCTAAAGCTTGTACATCAGTATTTGCGACAATAAATTCTACATTTAGAAGTTCTTCATCATACATCATATTAACTGCATTATTACCTGCGCCACCAACACCGATAATTTTTAAGTTAATTGAAGTTGAATTTGATGCTTTATTTTGCTCATTATTAATTGGGAACATAATAATAACCTCCTATGTTATTTTTGTGAACGCATAATTAGATGTTTAAATATTCTTGTAAAGAATGTTTTTTGACTTTTTTCGTGTGTGTAGTCTATTCTACTTGCGATAGTATTATTTAAGTTAATTTCTGTTATTAGTTTATTGGTTACAATTGTAACTTTTTCGATAATTTTATCTTCTAAAGCAAATAAAGTAAAGTTATCTTCTTCATTAGTTTTAACTAAGTTAAGTTTAATGAAATTAGCTTTTTCAGAGTATGCTACCTCTAAATCTTTAATCATTCAAGCCAATTCACCACTAAAGGCAAGTGATTCTAGTTTATTGATAAATGCACTCTTTAAGCATTTTGTTTGATAATAACTATTAATATAACTTAAAATTTGTTGTTTAAAGTTTTGGTATTGTGCAATGATGTCTTGATATGTTTTATCATTTGGATAAGTCTCAGCATTTGAATCTTGTTCAAGTGCTTCATATCTCATCATGTTTAGTACACATTTTTTGTCCAATTTGTATTTTTGTGAAACAAAATTAACAAAGTTTGCAATACCTTTATTTATTTTCTCATATGTTAAAACTGTACCGTTTTTGACTACGTACAAGGTTAAATAGTTTCAGTTAAGATCCACCACCAATGTTTCGTTATCTGAAGCATAAAAGTCCATCGCAGTAATCTGAGATTTAACATATACATTTAATTTAGCCTTAGATTTAAGACTAAATAAAATATCTTTCAAATGTTTGATTTCGATAGATGAATAATCAGTTTTAAAAACACTTAAATATTGACTAAGTGTGTCAAATTTTTTGTTTTGAGGAATTTGTTTATACTCTTTGATAATCTGATTATTTTGAGTTTGGTATCAAATAGGTTGAAGAGTTACCAAGTCTTCAAGTATTTGAGATTTTTTTAACGCTTGAATTCTACTGTTGAAAAGTTTTTCCAAATTATCAATGTTATTTGTTTCAATACCACTTGATTTAAGGGTATTTAGATAAACTGTGTGTGATAAGTTGTTGAATAAATTATCATCAAAAACAATGTTTACAGTTAGTTCACATTTGTTTTTGAGTGTAGAATGCATGATTCTAATTACTTCACGATATCAAAGCAAAAATGTGTCTGCATTGACAAATGAAATTGAGTTTTGAATTTCTTTTAACTCAATGTGGAAGTAATTATTGTTCTTATAATTGATTAAAGAGAAATTTGAAAAATTACTACTTACGTGAAAGTTAGCAAAATATTTTTCCATAATTCCTCCTTAAACTTAATTAAAATAGTTTTTTGATAACTCTTAATTTAGCACTACGAGAACGATTATTTTCTTCGATTTCTTGTTTGCTTGGTTTGAGTTGTTTTACTTTAAATCTTTTCTCTTCTTGAATAGGCATCTTTGAAGGTATCTTTGATTCAGTTATTTTTTTAATAAAGTCCTTAACCATTTTATCTTCAATAGAATGGAATGTGATGATGCTTAATGTACCGTTTACTTTTAATAAACTTAATGCATCATCAAGAAGAATTTGGAGTGAATCGAGTTCGTTATTAACTTCAATTCTTAAAGCTTGGAAAATAGCTTTGGCAGGATTTTTTTGTCTTAATATAGCTGCCGGATAAGCAATTTTGACAATTTCAACTAATTCTAAAGTATTTGTAATTGGACGATTTTCTACAATGGCCTTCGCAACTCTTTGAGGGAGCTTTACATCAGCGTATTTGTGTAAAATTTTTGTCAATTCTGCTTCAGAATATGTGTTAACAACTTCATAAGCTGTTAATTGTTGATCTTGATTCATACGCATATCTAATTTAGCATCTTTGTTATAACTAAATCCACGCTCAGATTGATCAATTTGAGGTGATGAAATACCTAAATCAGCAATAATTCCATCAACTTGTGAATAACCTAACTCAATTAGTTTGACTTTTATATCTTTAAAGTCACTCTTAACTAATGTGTAATTGTTAGCGATTGCCTTTAATCGTTTATCTGCTTGTTCTAAAGCATAACTATCTTTATCGAAAGCAATTAATCTTCCATTTTGATTTAATTTTGCAAGTATTGCAGCTGAATGTCCACCCATACCAGCGGTTAAGTCTACATAGACTCCATCCGGTTTAATTTCGAGTGAATCAACTGTTTCATTTAACATTACTGAATAATGTAACATTATGATTCTGATATCAACTGCGCTAAAGCAGCGATATCATCTCCTGTGATTTTATTTGTGATTTCATCATATTTCTCTTTCGATCATAATTCCACAAGTGAACCTACTCCAACGAAGATCACTTCTTTTTGGATTGATAGTTGGTCAATGATTAGTTTTGGCAGCATTACTCTATTTTGATTATCAATGGTTAATTCAAATGTATTACCCATGATGTATCTTGATAAAGTACGAACTTTGGCATCGAAACGTGATTTGTTTTCAATGATTGAAACATATTCTTGGTATGCATTTTTTGATCTAAGTTCGGCATTGCCATCAAAACCGATTGTTAAGTAGAAAATAGACCCAAGTTGATCACGAAAAACAGGTGGCATTACCACTCTATTTTTATCGTCGATATTTCTTAGTTGTTGTCCGTACATTTCCACTATCTCCCACTATCTACCATATATTTTACATTACGTACCAAAAAAGTCAATATCTTAAAAATTTATTTTTTAAAATTTCCATATTTTGTTTCATGTTTTAAATCATCAAAAAATTAAAATTTTTGTTCGTTTTTTTGATTTTTTATACTTTTTGTCAAAAAATCTCCCTTTTTGTTTAAAAAATCAATTTTTAATTTGAAAATTTTAATTCCACAAAATTCAATTTTTTCAACAAAAGCACAAAAAATCCATGAGTGGAAAACTCACGGAAAAATTACTTGATTATTTGTGATAAGTGATGTTGTTTTTGATGGTGAAAGCACGATAAATTTGTTCAACCAACATCACGCGAAACATTTGGTGTGGGAAGGTCATTTTAGAGAAATTTACTTTATTGTGAAACATTGATTCATCAACACCGTTTGAACCACCAATCACAAATGTAACATTATCAATATCTAGAAATAATTCACCAAATTTTTCAGATGAATATTGTTTACCTTGCAATGATAGATAAATAACTTTAGAATTTTTAGGAATTTTTGCAAGGATTAATTCTGTTTCTTTTTTAATTTTAAGATCAATATTGTCAATTTTTTGCTCTTTGATTTCGATTAAATTTACTTTGGAAAAATAAGAAATCTTTTTAACATAATCATCATATAAAACTTGAAATTCTTTTGAAAGTGAACCAACTGCTATAATGTTTAATTTCATTATTTACGTCTTGATTCAATGTAGAACATTAGCATTTGAATATCTGCTGGATTAATTCCGCTAATTCTTGAAGCTTGACCAATTGTTAAAGGTTTGATTCTATCAAGTTTTTGTTTTGCTTCAGTTGCTACATTTGGAACATCGAAATAGTTAATGTCTTCTGGAATTTTAAAGTTTTCAAGTTTAATCATTTTAGCTGCTTCATGTTCTTGTTTCTTGATATATCCATCTAATCTAACCATAATTGTAAGTTCATTTTTAAATTCAAAATCCCCCACAACATCTTCGGCAGCAACATCAGGACGAGCAAGGACCCTAAGCATATTTACACCATTTTCAATTCCGTGTTTGATTGCTAAATCTGATTTTGATGATAAATATGTATTTTGAAGTTCGTTAATTTTGTCTTGAATTTTTTGGTATTTATCAACAACTTTTTGATACTGTTCATCAGTGATTAAACCCACCTCATAGGCATATTTGCTTAATCTAATATCTGGATTATCATTTCTTAATAATAAACGATATTCTGCTCTTGAAGTTAGCATACGATATGGTTCATTAGTACCTTTTGTCACAAGGTCATCAATGAGCACTCCGATGTATGCATCATTACGGTGTAGGATTATTGGTTCTTTATTTTCTAATTTTCTAACTGCATTAATCCCAGCGATTAAACCTTGTGCAGCTGCTTCTTCATAACCTGAAGTTCCATTAATTTGACCTGCTGTGAAAATATTTTTCACAACTTTAGATTCTAATGTTGGTGAAATTTGTAATGGATTAAGTGCATCATACTCGATTGCATATCCTCATTTTTGTACTTTACAGTTTTCAAGTCCCGGGATTGTTCTAAGCATTTGATCTTGTACTTCAACAGGCATTGATGTTGACATACCATTAACATAAATAATTGATCCATCTGTGGTTTCTGGTTCAAAGAAAATTTGATGTCTAGGTTTATCACTAAAACGCATAATTTTATCTTCAACTGATGGACAATATCTAGGACCAATACCTTCAATTAAACCTGAATACATAGCTGATTTTTCAATATTGTCACGAATAATTTTATGAGTTGCTTCGTTTGTGTAAGTTAAATAACAAGAAATTTGTTTTTCTAATTTAACATTTGAACGGTTTGAGAATGTTAAGAATGTATCTTGTAATTCTTCTTTTTCGACTTTAGAAAAATCAATTGAATCAGCATATACACGAGCTGGTGTACCAGTTTTTAATCTTTGTAATTCAAAACCAAGTTTTTCTAATGATTGACTTAATTTTGGTGTTGTTTTTTGATTATCTGGACCACTAATTGTAATTTCTGAACCACGTAAAATCCGAGAGTTCATATATGTACCAGTTGTGATGATTAAAACATCTGCTTCAAGCATAATATCATCCGCTAATTTAAGTGCTTTAAATTGTTTGTTTTCATCAACGATAATTTCTTCTGCTATTGATTCGATTAAAGTCACATTAGGATGATTTTCTAATGTGTCATGAATTAATTGTGAATATTTATCTTTGTCAATTTGTGCACGTAAAGCTCTAACCGCTGGACCTTTTGATTCATTTAACATTTTAATTTGAATCATTGCTAAGTCAGAAAAATACCCTTGAACTCCACCAAGAGCATCAATTTCACGTGTAATAATTCCTTTTGCAGGACCACCAATTGAAGGGTTACATGGCATCATTGCTAATTTACTCAAATCAAATGATACTAAAGCAACTTTATGACCTGTATTAGCAAGTGCAAAAGTTGTTTCAACTCCAGCGTGACCACCACCCACAACAATGGCTTCAAATTTGTTATTCTTTAATTTATCTATCATAATGTATTTATTTTATTACTTTTTTGCTAAATTCTTCATAAACTTACATGATATTGTTGTTTTGCTTAAATCTAACAAGTTAGATTTAAAATGTTGGTTTTTTAGAATGCAAAGGCATAATAAAAAACCAAAACCGCTTGGATTTTGGCTTATTTACTAATTATTATAATTTAACGAAGTGTTCAACTGTTCTAACAAGTTGTGAAACGTATGACATTTCATTGTCGTATCATGAAATTAATTTGTACATTGTTCCATCTTCTGTTTGAATTTTTGATGTTAATAATGAGTCAAAGATTGAACCGTAGTGTGAACCGATAATATCTGATGAAACGATTGGTGCTGTTTCGAATTTAAGTGTTTCACTTGCTGCTTCTTTCATTGCTGCATTGATTTCTTCAACTGAAACTTCTTTTCCTAAGATAACTGATAAGTCAACAACTGATCCTGTAATTGTAGGAACACGCATTGCTGAACCATCTAATTTACCTGCTGCTTGTGGAACAACAAGTCCAATAGCTTTTGCAGCTCCTGTAGATGTTGGAACCATGTTTTGTGCTGCTGCACGTGCTCTTCTCATGTCTTTGTGAGGAGCATCTTGTAATCTTTGGTCTGCTGTGTATGAGTGGATTGTTGTCATGTAACCAAATTTTAAGTCAAATTTGTCAACAAGAACTTTAACAACTGGTGCTAAACAGTTTGTTGTACATGATGCAGCAGAAATTAATTTATCTTCTGAATTTAAGATTTCATGGTTTACGTTGTAAACGATTGTTTTAACATCTTTGTCAGATGGTGCAGAAACAACAACTTTTTTAGCTCCTGCTTTAAGGTGTTTTTCAGCTCCCTCACGTTTTGTAAAGAATCCTGTTGATTCAACAACAACGTCAATACCTAATTCAGCTCATGGTAAGTTTTCAGGATCTCTTTCTGATAAAACTTTAATTTCTTTACCGTTTACAACGATGTATCCGTCTTTAACTTCAACTTCAACTGGTAATGAGTGGTAAGCTGTATCGTATTTTAATAAGTGAGCTAATGTAGCTGGGTCAGTTAAATCGTTAACTGCAACAACTTCCATATCTGTTGATTGTGTTTCTAATAATCTACGTAAGAATAATCTTCCGATTCTACCGAAACCGTTAATTGCAACTTTTTTCATTTTATTCCTTTCATGAATTTTTAATGGTACTTAAAAAATATTTTTTAAGTAAGATTTTCTATATTTAATCTTACGTTTTAAATTATATTACATTTTAGGCAGTATATCGAAAATACAACAAAATCATTTTTGAAGCTTTTTTGATTTAAAAATCTGATTTTTTATTAAAAAAACAGCATATTTGCTGTTGTTGATAATTATTTGTTGATGTGGTTTCTGATAATAACATCTGCGATAACTTTAACATTGTCGAATTTTGGATATCATTCTAAATCAATTAAAGTATTTTGAGGAACGATTTCATCAAAACAAACATTTACTAATTTATCAAAACTTGTTTCAGTTGAGTTATCATCAACTCCAGGAACGAATTTTGTTGCATCCATAAATTTTTCAATTCTAATTGAAAGGACTTTAACTTCATCTCCTTCTTTAATAATTTCATCAATTTGATTTTTATTTCCTTTGAAGAAATCTAATTCATTAGGGAAACGTAAGTCATCGATAAGGAATAAACTATTAATTCCTTGTTCAGAAGATTCTTTAACGATTGTTTTGATACGATCAAAAACTTTTCTACATCATACGTTAGAATCAATTTTTCTTCCAACTTCTCCCATTGCGATTCAAAGAGGTCTAACGATTTCTTTATCTTTTCCATCTCATTTAATTTCATCTAAGATAGGTTGTGTAATTTGTTTAATAGGTTGAGCGAAAGATAAAATGTGGATATTTTCGTTGAATTGCTCTTTTAATTTTTGCGCTAATTCATTTGATAAAAGACCTTTTCCACTTCTTCTCTTACCGTTTATTAAAATAATAAGATGTTTGTTTTTCATATAAGTGTCATCCTTTCATACTTAATAAGAAATTAAGTTTTTATAACATGATATTTGAAAACCAATTCTAATGCTGCTTTTTTAAAATTGGTGTTAAATTTATTATATAAATAGTAATTAAAAAAACAAAGGAAAAAATACGTTTTTTTATGAGAAATTTTCACACTGAAAAATCAAAAAAATTTATTCATCTATTTTCTAGATATAAACGTCAAAACTGCACAAAAATTTATGAAAAATATTTTATTTTCATCTCTTTCATATCATATTTTTCTACAAACAAATAAAAACTTTTAACACTATAAGGTAGTGGTATAGATATTTTTTGTAATAATATTTTTTCAACTTATCATTGTTTCTAAGGTATTATTTTGTAATTTGTGGAAAATTACCACATATTTTTAAAAAAATGATGTTGATTTGTATATATTTTCTTTTTAAAAAACACAGTGATTTTCACTGCATTTTTACGTTGTTTTTTAGTTGAAAATTTTAACATCTAAATCACCATGATCATTGATGTAATATTTAAATTCTTTTGCTTGAATTTTGTACTCAAAATCATCAATATTTGTGTGTTTTAATCTAACTAAAAACATAATACATTCATAAACCATAATCATAGCTCTAACATCATTTTCACAATAAAGTTTTAATGATGGAACTATATTTTCATTTCATAATGTATCACCAATTGTGCCCGCATTACGTTCCATAGCTTTTTGCATTGCCATAGTACCTTTTTGAATTTCTAATTCAGTATATGGAGTGATTAATGTTTTAAGTTGAATTTGTTCGTGAGTGATAAATTTTTCTATTTTTTTAATGCTATAAAATCTCATTAAGTAGTCAATGTTTATTAAGTTTGATGTTGAAGCAACTGAATGATTTACAAAATCTTCAGTGTCTTCAAAAGGTTCATAAGAAATAATTTGATTTGTAGTCTCATCTTTTTTAAAGAAAACGTAATCACTTAAATTAATGTTTCCGATTAAGTTTGAAAGTGAAATTGTCGAATAACTTTTAAAACAATCAGCAAGGTCAATTGTGTTGTTATTGATGTGTAGAACAATATTTTCAAGTGCAAAGATTTCTTTTGAATTAAATATTTCTTCATATTCAGCAATAAAATCAAAATCATCTTGAGTAGTAGGTTGATTGTAAAGTTTTTTACGTGCCAATTCTAAAATCTCTCTATTTCTAGAATTTTCATATGTTTTGTTATAAACAACATAATAATCTGCATTATCTGCATAAATTTTAATTAGCATTTTAACCATTTCAATGAGTTTGATATCTTTAGTGTCAATAACAATATTCTCGGCATGAGTTTGTTGTCCGTTTTGTGTTACGATCACTGAAACTTGGTTTACAACTTGGTTATAGGAAGGGACATTGTCTATGATAGGATAAATTCCCATAAATCCTTCATAGTCATATCAACAAATACGTGCATCTTTACGATGAATATCTTTAATGATGTTTAATGATTCAATATTAATAAAATTAATATCCTTTTTAAGTTGTGAAACTCTTGAAACAATATTTTTAAGGTTTTTCATGTTTTTTGTACCCACTGCTTTTGCAGAGTAATAATCATATTTTGCACCTATGAGATAGTTTAAAAGGATCATTTTTTCTTGACTTGAAAAACTTGTTGGCAATGTGATATCACCATTAATTTCATCACGATAATGTATTTTGTTTGTTAATCATGTATCTACTTTTGTTTCATCATAGTCATTTGGAATGTTGAAGAAATATTTTATGGCATGATAATTTCATTGTAATTCATTATTAAATTCTCTGTAAGCTTTTGCAAGAATTTTAATGTAGTGATTAAAAGGTTTGAGTTGAATTATCTTAAACTCTTGTGTTTTAGGTGTAAATGGTAAAAATCTAGTAAGTATTTCACTGTATGAATTTGTTTTAATATCATATTTATCATGACTAACTAAATCGATTTTTTCTTTGTCAATTACAATTCCGTCATTTGGAATAATTCTTAGTTTAGCAACGTTGATAAATCTAAAGTTTCCATTAACATCAAATGAACCATTATATGAAAGCGAAATATCCCCGGTTTTTTTCATGATGTATTCAAGTAATTTAATTTCATCTGGAATTTTTTTATTTGTTGATAAACTAATTGATTTTAATGGGTTTGCTGCAAATGATTCAAAGAATTTAATTTCATCTTTTTTAACTGTTTTAAGTGTTGATGAAATTGGATCAATAATGATAACACTAAAATCATTTACCTCAACGTCACAGTTCTTTAAGACTTGAAATGTGTAATAAAATTTGTAGTAATTTTGCGGTTTTACACGCGAAACATATTCTAAATTTACTAATTTTTTAAAACGTTTATCAAATACTAAACCGTCTGTTCTGAAATCAAGATCTAAGTCATCTACATTTTCGATAAAGTTAAAAGTTGGATTGATAATAAGGTCAATTTCAGGATCTTGTAATGCATCAAGTGTTTTTGATACTTTTGCTTCATAATTTTCATTTTGACGCACATACATAATTCTTTTTAAGTCTGTGTTATAGTGTTTAATGTATCAATTTAATGCGTCTTGTTTGAACTTAACATATGAATCAATTCTGATGTTGATGTACTCATTACTAATGTTTTCAAAATTAATCATATGAGTTGGTTTAGCACTTAATTTAAGTTCTACTTGGTCTTCAAAGATATCAAAGTTTATATCATGAACCGCAAGTGCTTCAGAAATTTTATCAATAGTATCAGATCTATCATCTTCTTCATCTAATTCCTCAGCCATATTACGGTGATCTTCAGGAGAAAAACCTCAATAGTCGTTATATTCTTTTTCAACAATTTTGTCTGTAAAGTTATCTGTGTTGAAAATAAAAGCTGGATTGTTGTAGAAAATTTTCTTGAAAATATTTCATTTAATAATTACTTGTTTTGCCATTAATCTTGCACCTCGTTTATATGTAACATAATTTTAATATATTTAATCAGATAATAGAAAAATCAGACTAAATTTAACCACCTATAAAAACTACTTTTCCCACATTTAATGTTTTTTGATTATAAAAAATTCTTTTATTTTTTAATATATTAAAAAAATAAAAAACAAACCATTGCAAAAAAATAAAAAGGTATAAAATAAAGTTATGCATTCCATAAAAGAGAAGTTCAGAAGGCTAACATATAGTGCTCAATATGATTGGATATTTTTAATCATATTTTTTATTATTGGAGCCATTTTAGCGAGTTTATCGTTTATTAACTATGGAATTTTTCTTGGATTTGCAATAGGAAGTCTTTTAATTTATGTTTTTTTTAAATTAAATTGGTTAATTTCTTACTTCGTTTTAAGAAGTAAGAAAACTAAATTGTATGCAATATTTATTTTGAAATCAGCATTATATTTTGGTTTATTAGCTGCAGTTATTTTTTCAACTTACGCTATAAACAAAATGTATTTAGACAATCCTAATAACTATCATTTCAGTGATGTTTTTAATAAACCAATTAACATTTTTGGAATGGTGGGGGGCATATCAATTGGATTCCTAACTTTAATAGTTCACGAAATTATTAAAAGGAGTTGAGTTGATAAAAAACTTTAAGGAAAGGAGGCTTATTGAATGACAGAATTTGTTACAAAACTAGCAGAAGATAACTCTCAAGAAGTTTCAGGTATAGGAAAATATATAGAAAACTGAAACCAGCCACAATTACTTTCATTGTTAGTAACTGTATTAATTGTTCTTGTAATTAGCATGATAGTGTATGTTAAAGTTTCAAGAGTCAAACCAAATGAAGCACCAAAAGGTGTTGCATTAATTGCTGAAGCTTATGTAGGTGTATTCGATAATACATTCGATGAAACTACTGGTGGTGAGAGAATTCAAAAATCTAGACTTTACATTTTTGGTCTTGGTACCTTTATTTTTATAGGTAACTTGATCGGAATGCTTGGTTTTGAACCAATAGTAACATCTTATTCCGTGCCATTAACTCTTGCTTTAATGAGCTGATTGGGAATTTTAATCTCGGGTGCAATTTATCACCGTTGAAGATACTTAAAAGTTTTCATCAATCCACTTGAAATTGTTGGTAAATTCTCTCCTTTGGTTTCATTAAGTTTCCGTATCTATGGAAATATCATTGGGGGTGCAACGGTTCTATTTCTTTTCTACTCTGTTTTCGGTTGAGTATGAACTTTAATACCTGGAATTGGAACGGTGACTGGAGAAAATGGACAAGTAGAACTTCATAGATGATATTTTTTAGCAGTGTTTTTCTCACCTGCTTTACATATGTACTTTGACTTATTCGGTTCAACATTACAAGCCTACTTATTTACATTATTAACACTTGTTTATTGAACTGTTGAATCATCAAATGAAGAAGCAATTTTACCTGCCGACAACGACAATGCAGAAGTTGCAAAAGTTAAACAAAGAAGATGGTTTAAAAAAGCGCAAAAACTTAAAGTTGCGCATGACACATATTAAAATCTCGATTTGAGATTTATCAAATTATTAAAAAATAATTAGGAGGATATCATGATTATTACTAAATTATTAGAAGAAGCTGGAACAGCGGTTGCTGGTGCTGTTGAGAAAACAAAAGATGTTGCAACACAAACAACAGAAACAACACAAGCAACACAAGGGAACAGCGATTCATTATCAATGGGGCTTCTTGCTGTTGGTGCTGGACTTGCTGCTATCGGTGTTCTTGGTACAGGGGTTGGACAAGGTTATGCTGCTGGTAAAGCTGCAGAAGCTGTTGGTAGAAATCCTGAAGCAGAAAACAAAATCCGTACTATGTTAATTATTGGTGCTGGTATTGCTGAAACAGCTGCTATTTATGCTTTCATGATTGCGTTATTATTATTATTAAAAATATAACCATTAACAACATAATAAAACCATTATGACAGAAGTAATTACTAAATTATTAGAAAAAGGAACAGATGCTATTGATTCTGCAGAACAAACTGCAGGACAAGGTGTTCTTGAAAAATTTAAAGCTTTAACACCATCGATACCATTAATGATTGCAACATTGATTGCATTTGGTATTACAATTGCTATTCTTGTTTATTTTTTCTATAAACCAGTAAAAGCGATGATGAAACGTCGCCATGATTTCATTCAAAGCAACATAGATGAATCAATTACTAATAAAGAACAAAGTCTTGTTAGATTGAATGAAGCAAATGACAAATTAAAAGATGCGCATAAACAAGCAGACATCATAGTAACAAAAGCAAAAATTGCAGCTGGAGAAGTTGCACATAATTTTACAGAAAAAGCAAAAGCAGAATCTAAACGTATGTTAGAAGAAACTACACAAGATATTGCTTCACAACAAAGAGAATTTGATCTTAAATCTAAAGAATATATTGTGACTGTAGCAACTCAATTAGCAGAAGAAATTCTTAAGAGAGAAATTACACCACAAACACAATCTGAAATCATTGAACAATTCTTAAAATCAGAAACAACACCAAAGGAAATATAGTTTATGTATATTAAACGTAACATTTCTGCTTATGCTGTTGCTATTTACGATTTAGTTAAAGAACAAGATATGTTCGAAGCAACACAAGCACAATTTGAATTAGTTAAAGAAGTTTTTGATAAACACCCAGAATTCATTGACTACTTTAAAAATGATTCAATTGATGAAGAAGAAAGACTTAAATCAATTGATGATGCATTTGGTGGTATGCACTGAATTGTTATTAATACACTTAAAGTAATAGTTCAAAGACGTATGGCACCAGCAATTAAAAAGATCATTATTGAATACTTAAAACTTTCAAATAATGAATTAAGAATTCGTTTTGCCAAAGTTGTTTCTGCATTTCCTATTTCAGATGCTGAAATGGATCTTATTCGTGAAAAAATTCAAAGTGTTACACGTAGACGTGTAGTGCTTAAAAATGAAGTTGATCCATCATTAATTGGTGGAATTAAAATTGTTTCAAAAACAGAAGTTCTTGAAATGAATATTTTAAATGACTTAACAAAAATTAAAAATTCAATAATTAAAAAAGAAAAAGAAAAGGAGGTGTTATAGAATGGCTATCAGATTAGATGATATTTCTGCGATTATCAAAGATAGAATTGAAAATATGGGTAAAACTATTGACCGTTCAGAAATTGGACAAGTTATTTCTATTGGAGATGGTATTGCTGTTGTATCAGGACTTCAAAAAGTTCGTAACTCAGAGATTGTTATCTTTGAAAACGGTGTTTACGGACTTGCATTAAACCTTGAAGAAGAAACTGTTGGGATCGCTCTTTTTGGTGATGCAAACTCAGTATCTGAAGGTGATACAGTAAGAAGAACTGGTGAAGTTATCTCTGTTAATGTTGGTGATGCATTACTTGGACGTGTTGTTGATGCTTTAGGTCAACCAATCGATGGTAAAGGTCACATTAATACAACTAAAAAATCTGAAATCTTTAAAGTTGCGCCTGGGGTTATTACACGTGAAGAAGTTAACCAACCACTTGAAACTGGTATTGTTGCTATTGACACCATGATTCCAATTGGTAAAGGACAACGTGAATTAATCATTGGTGACCGTCAAACAGGGAAAACAGCTATTGCAATTGACACAATTATTAACCAAAAAGATAAAAATGTTAAATGTGTTTATGTTGCAATCGGACAAAAGAACTCAACTGTTGCTCAAATCGTTAATAAACTTAATGAATTTGGTGCTTTAGAATATACAACAATCGTTGTTGCAGGAGCTAGTGAACTTGCGCCACAACAATATATAGCACCATATACAGGGGTAACAATTGCTGAATATTGAATGTCACAAGGTAAAGATGTTTTAATCGTGTATGATGATCTTTCAAAACATGCTGTTGCATATAGAACATTATCATTATTATTACGTCGTCCACCTGGTCGTGAAGCATACCCTGGAGATGTATTCTATTTACACTCACAATTATTAGAAAGAGCTGCAAGACTTAACAAAAATTATGGTGGGGGATCAGTAACTGCCTTACCAATCATCGAAACACAACAAGGTGATATTTCAGCTTATATTCCTACAAATGTTATTTCGATTACTGATGGACAAATCTTCACGAAAGAAGCTTTATTCAACTCAGGACAACGTCCAGCTGTTGATGTTGGATTCAGTGTTTCTCGTGTTGGTTCAGCAGTGCAAACAAAAGCAATGAAAAAAGTTGTTGGTTCATTAAAGCTTGAACTTGCACAATTTAATGAAATGCAAGCCTTTGCACAATTCGGATCAGATCTTGATGATTCAACAAAAACAATTCTTGAACACGGAGCAAAAGTTTACGAATTACTTAAACAAGAACAATACTTTGCTATTTCACAAGCTGCACAAGTTATTATTCTTGTCGGAGTTAAAGAAAGACTTATTAACCCATTACCAAAAGAATACATTCACGAATACCGTGATACTGTATTAAGTTACATCAAAAAAGACCCTGAAGGTATTGCTATCTACTCAGATATTCACACAACAGGTCAATTATCTGATGAAAACTATGCAAAAATCGTTAAAGCACTTATTAAAATCGTTATGGACATTGTTGTAACAATTCCTGACTACGATCCAAAAGCACACAAACCTGTTCCAAGCAAATATGATCATATTGTTAAAGAAGTAAGTGAACAACTAGGATTTTCTAGCACAACAAACGAAAAATAATTATGGCAAATTTAAATAGTTTAAAAAACAGAATTAATGTTATTGGGAATACGCGTAAAATCACAAATGCTATGCAACTTGTATCAACTGCTAAATTACGTAAGCTACGTACTGAATACCAATCAGTAAATGCTTATTTAGCAACTTTAACAGATACATTTGATGAATTATTCAAGCATGCATCACCAAAGGATTTTTATGCTATTTTCCCTAAAAACACAGATGTTAAATCTAACCTACACATTGTTATTAGTAGTGATCTTGGATTATGTGGTTCTTACAACCATAACGTAATCAAATTAGTTAAATCACAATTAAAACCAAATGACAAAATTATTGTTGTTGGAACAAAAGGTTACACCTTATTACAAGGTGCTGGTTATATTGATCAAATCATCCAAAAACACACTGACATTGGTGAAACAATTACTTACCACTTAGGTAGTGTTATCGGTAAAAAAGCATTAAGTCTTTACAATCAAAAAGAGATTGCAAACGTTTATCTTTACTATACAGAATTTATTAACAATATTAATCAAGAAGCAGTTCAAAAGAAATTATTCCCTTTTGATATTCAAGAGAGTTCAGAACAAAATGGCGCTCAAACAATTGAGTTTGAACCAAATTCAGAAGTTGTACTTAAAAACTCTATTCCACTTTATTTAGCAAGTATGGTGTATTGTTTAGGTACTACTTCAAAAATTTCTGAAATGGCTTCAAGAAGAAATGCTATGGAAAATGCCACAAATAATGCAGATGATTTACAAAAAGAATTACGTCTTGAATTTAATAGACGTCGTCAAAGTAATATTACTCAAGAAATCACTGAAATTGTGGCAGGTGCAGATGCAACATAATTTTAAAGGAGGTATAAATGGTTAAAAATCAAGGTACTATAGTACAAATAGTTGGACCAGTTGTCGACGTTAGATTTGACGAAGGCAAACTCCCTCGCTTAAACAACGCTTTAACGTTAGAATTCGAAGGTGATATTTACACATTCGAAGTCGCACAACACATCGGTGATGATACAGCTAGAACTATTTCAATGGTTTCAACAAACGGACTTCAAAGAGGTATGAAAGTTGAAGATACAGGAGCACCAATCTCTGTACCAGTTGGAAATGCAGTTTTAGGAAGAATGTTCGATGTTTTAGGAAACCCAATTGATGGTGGAACAAGACCAGAAGGATGTGAAACAAACCCAATTCACGCACCAAGTCCTTCATATGAAGAACAAAAAACATCATCAGAAATTTTAGAAACAGGTATCAAAGTTATCGATTTACTTATCCCATATGCTAAAGGGGGAAAAATCGGATTATTCGGTGGGGCTGGAGTTGGTAAAACAGTTCTTGTTCAAGAGTTAATTAACAACATTGCTACAGTTCACTCAGGACTTTCAGTATTCGCTGGAGTTGGAGAAAGAACACGTGAAGGAAATGACCTTTACTACGAAATGAAAGCTGCTGGAGTTTTAGATAAAACAGCACTTGTATTTGGTCAAATGAACGAACCACCTGGAGCACGTATGCGTGTTGCATTAAGTGGTCTTACAATGGCTGAATATTTCAGAGACAAACAAAATCAAGATGTGCTTTTATTCATCGATAATATCTTCCGTTTCACACAAGCTGGTTCAGAGGTTTCTGCCTTATTAGGGCGTATGCCATCTGCTGTTGGATACCAACCAACACTTGCTACAGAAATGGGAGCATTACAAGAAAGAATTACATCAACACGTAGAGGATCAATCACATCAGTTCAAGCAGTTTATGTTCCTGCTGATGACTTAACTGACCCTGCTCCTGCTACAACATTCACACACCTTGATGCTAAAACGGTTCTTGACCGTAATATTGCAGCTTTAGGTATTTACCCTGCTATTGACCCACTTAACTCATCATCAAGATTACTTGACCCACTTGTTGTTGGTCAAGAGCACTACGACGTAGCACAAGAAGTAGTTGCTATCTTACAAAGATTCAAAGAATTACAAGATATTATTGCTATTCTTGGTATGGGAGAACTTTCAGAAGAAGATAAAAGAATCGTTGCACGTGCACGTAGAATTAGAAACTTCTTATCACAACCATTCCACGTTGCTGAAAAATTCTCAGGTATTAAAGGACAATATGTTCCATTAGATGAAACTATCCGTAGTTTCAAAGTTATTCTTTCAGGTGACTTAGATGAATATCCAGAAGATATCTTTAGATATGCTGGAAGCATTAACGATGTTATTGATAGATATAACAAACTTAAACAAGAAAATAATGGAATAATAGTTGAAGATCAAAAAGAATCTGATGAAGCACAAGATGAAAACACTTCTGAAGAAATTACAAATAATGAAACAAATGATGAAGTTGTTTCAAACGAAACAACAGATGATGAATCATCATCAATTAATACTCCAAATAGCAATCTTGATGAAGATGGTGAATAATGGCAAATAACAATCAAAAAGGTGTTCAAAACCAAGTATTGTTAACTATTACCGCTCCAACAGGTATTTTCTACCAAGGTTATACTGATATTGTAACCGTTAAAACTGCTTTAGGTTACATCGGTTTACAAAGCGGGCGTACTCCTTTATTTACAAATATTGAAGTTGGGAATTTAACTATTGGTTGAGATAATAAACCAGATACAGTTAAATGCTATATTGGTGGTGGTCTCATTTATGCAGACAGCAAAAAAATCAATATTTTAACTGATAATATTATCAATGTTAAAAACATTGATCTTCAAAGAGCTTTACGCGAGCGTGATATGATCATCAAACAAATTGAAGAAGCATCTCACAATGATCAAGTTAAACGTTTAAAACTTGAATCAAAACTCAAGAAAACTCTTTTCAAAATTGATGCATACAATAACTTTAATAAATAATATTTAAACAGTCGAAAGACTGTTTTTTTGTATATAAAAATTACAACCACAAAGGATTGTAATTTCAACTATTCAAATGTTGCAATGATATTATCTAAATCATCTTGTGTAAGGTCATTTTTGTTCTTTAATTCTTCAAGTAATTCTTTATTAGTTTCAATGTTATTTAGAATCTTACCTTTTTTATCTGTGATATTAAAGAATGATTGCAATGAGACAAATAATGTAGCGCTTACGTTTATTACTGCAATTGTGATGAATAATGACATAATGAAGTTATCACCAGAGTTGTAACGCACTGAGAACAAGGTTAAAACAACCGTGAGAGATGCAACAAACATTGAAAAGATGTTTAGGAAAACAAATAACGATGTACTTCTAATGTACTTTCATCTTATTTTTTCTTGCTTTTGTTGCAATGTAAGTTCTTTAGTTTTCTCTTGTTTCATTTTCAACTCCAAATAATTGTTCTTTATTTAATTTGTCATATTGTAAAATACCTAGAACTCTTTCATATAAAGCAAACACTTTTTTATCTATGTCATTGATGTTTTTGTATATTGATAAATCAGATTCAAACATAATGATTTCTAGTTTAATTTTTTGAATAGCTAATTTTTTGGCTTGGTATTTTTTATTAACTACAAAGAAAGATAAAACACCACTAATAAAACCGATGAATGAGTTTATTGTTGTTATCAAAATTGGATAAAAACCAACACCAACTAAAACATGATTAAATCAAGGATTATTTGTTTTTCTAACTTCGTATTTATTGCTACCAGCAAGATAGTAAACAGCAACTACACCAATTATAAAAGCTGCAAAAATTGTAAGTAAGTTTAAGAAATAGTAAAGACTTAAATAAAGATAGTATAAGCGTTTATTATCTTTGTAAATTTTCTTGATTTGATTAAGTAATTTGTTATCTTGCATGATGATCACCTTTGCTTGTAAAGTGTTCGGTTATTATGTCTTTAATAATCAATTTATTTTTTACGCTAGCACGTTGTCATAAACGATCAACAAATTGTTCGAATGTTTCATCATTGATTTGTTTAGCATCGTGTTTATTTTGAATGTACTTTAAAGTATTGTAAATTCTACGGTAATCGCTTTGTCGAGTGTTTTGCTTATATATAGCAAGCGTGATTGTTAATGTAAATGATGTAATGATTAGTATTACAAGAGTTATAAGCATGTAAAATGAAGCATAAAAAGGTTTGCTATCTTGTATTGTATTATTATCTCTGTAATTTATTAATTCCACTAACGTATAGATAGCAAGAGAAATAGTAGATATATTTAAAATACCAATTATTATTGAAAATAATCAATCTAAAATTCTATATGTTAGAAATTTACGTTCATCTACCTTGATTTTATGTTGAAGAAATTTAAATATTTTATCCATATTTTTATTTTATAACTTTCATAAGCATCATATCGATGATAAATAATGAATTTTGCACATATTATCATTGTTAAATTTGATTGAAAAGCGTAAAACAGGACACAACCGGCATAAATCTATCGGAATGTCCGATTTGATTTGGTCCGGGCTTGTTTTTTTTTTTTTTGGTAAGCTTATAAAAAAGTGAATAAGTGCTTATTTAAGGGGTAAAAGTGAAAAATACTGATTTAATTTTCGATATTTTAGAAGGAAATTCAGAAAAATTAATTAAAAAACTTGATGATAATTCAATCAAGTTAATTTATGGTTCTCCTCCTTATCCCAATGCTAAACGAAATTATGGAATTTGAAAGACAGATGAATACTTAAAAACTATTGATAAATTTTTATCTAAATGTTTACCAAAGTTAAGGGATGATGGTTTTATAGTTATTAATGTTAAAGCAAATAGAAACCCCGGTAAAAAAGGTTCTTTCTCATCTGAGCGATCTTTAATTATTGAAGAATTAATGTTACACATGAAAAAGAAACTCAAATTATACTGTGTTGATATTGAAATATGACTTAAATCTAACCCAGTACCAACTGGTTTAAGAGTAGCTTGCCAAGATGCTTATGAGTATAATTTATGATTTTCTAAGTCTCCAGAATGACAAATTAATATTGATGCTATTAGAAATGAATATCAAGGTTCATCATTAAAAACCTATGAAGCGACAATATTCAAACCAAGAATTAATGGGTTAAATTATGTTGCTAAAGAGAAAAAGATTAAACCGAACTCAAAGGGTTGTTTACCAAAAAATGTTTTTATCAACAAAAATGATGAAATGATAAATTCGTTAATTAGCAACTATCAATTGCAAAAAGAAACATTAAATAGTTATTCTAATGTGATTTATGGTGCAACATCAAGTAGAAGTTTAAATCACCAAGCAATACAACCGGAATACGTACCCCAAAAATACATTCTTGCATGCACAAATGAAAATGATATTGTTTTAGATCCTTGGTGTGGTAGTGGAACAACTGGAGTTGTAGCAGTAAAAAATGGAAGAAAATTTATTGGTTTTGAAATCCTTAGTGAATATGTTGAGTTATCAAATCAACGAATTAGTGAGGTATTAAAAGATGTTGACGAACATTAAGTTTTCAAAAAGACGTTATGTAAAAGATAAAAATGATTTTAATAAAGAAATTTTTCAACCTTGTTTAACGAATTCAAATGTTTTCAATTGATCTAGTTGCTATTTTCGTTCAACAGTATTTTTAGCAATAAGAGATGGTTTGGTAGAATTTATCAAAAATAATAATGGTAGAATGAAATTAATTTGTAGTCCATTTAATGATTTAAAAGATCTAGAAGTAATTGTGAGTTCTAACCAAAACACCTTAAATAAAGATATTTTGGACTTTGATTATGATATTCAAATTGATTCGATACTAGAAAAGTTAAATAGTGAAAATCCAGACACTACTTTATTATTATCTGAATTAATCAGAATGGATTTAGTTGAAATTAAGTTTGTAGTACCAAAATCTGAAGATGACACTATTAATATTGATCACAGAAAATTCGGTTATTTTAAAGATGAAAATAATAATTATATTGGTTTTACAGGTTCTATGAATGCAACTTATAAAGGGATACATATAAATGGAAATAATGAAGATATAAATATTTATGCCGATGAAGAAGAGGCAAAAGAAATCAAAGACGACTTTGATAATATTTGAAATCAAACTGATGATAAAGTAAATGTAATAGAATATGATTTTTTAAATAATTTAATAGTAAAAAATTCAATTGATAAAATCAAACAAAAAAATTTAGATTTAGAAACTTTAATAAAAAATGCTATAAAAGAACATTTTAAAAACGATAGCAAACTCGTAACTCATAAAGTAGATAAGCGCAAATTAAGACCTTATCAAGAATTAATTCTTAAAAATTGAAATGATAATAATAGAAACGGTTTAATTGAAATGTGTACCGGTGCCGGAAAAACTTTCACCGCACTTAACGCAATGAAGCAAGCAATGGATGAAAAGAATGAAACTGTTGTTGTTTTAGTGCCTAGAGAATTACTTTTTAACCAATGATATAATGAAATAAATAATTTTTTCAATAATGATATTAAATTCAAATTAATTGGATGTGGAAATGAATTTAGTCGATCATCATTAAAAATTTTTCTTGATAGAACAAATATTAAAAGAAAGTGTGTTATTAGTACATATGTTAGTGCAGTAAAACACTCTATCTGAAATACATTAAATACTAAAGATAATATTTTTCTTATTTGTGATGAGGTTCACAATATAGGATCCTTAAATAATAAAAATTTAATCAATCTTAAAGCAAAAGCAAAAATGGGTCTTTCAGCAACTCCAAATAGATTTTTTGATCCTGAGGGTACTGAATTTATAAAAAAATATTTTATCAATGAAATACACCCAAAATACCAATTGTCTAACGCAATAAGCGATGGATATCTAAGTAAATATTTTTATTATATTTATAAGGTTAATTTAACTGATGAAGAACAAAATAAATATGCAGAATTAAGCAGTGATATTTCAAGGATGTTAAGCAAAAAACAAAGAAGCGATAAGGAAGAAGAAAAGTTAACTAACAAAATAATCAAAAGAGCAGATATTGTTAAAAAAGCAAAAAATAAAATTTATGAAGTTCAACACATTATCCAAGAAAAATATCAACAAAATCAACATTGATTAATATATTTAGATGATAAAGAACATATTGATGAATACTATAACATCCTAAGTACAATAACAAATGATCTATATAAGTATTATTCAGAAATGGCAAATAAAGAAGAAACATTAAATACTTTTATTCAAAATGGCGGAATTATTCTTGCAATAAATTGTTTGGATGAAGGTGTGGATATTCCAATATTGGATAACTTGATATTAGTTGCTTCATCACAAAATTATAGACAGTATGTGCAACGAAGAGGTAGAGCATTAAGAACGCATGAAAATAAGCCATATGCTAAGATTTATGACTTTTTAACACTACCAGATAGTAATTTCTATGTTGAACCCCGCTTTGTATTAAATGAGATAAATAGAATTCAAGAATTTGCTAAAGATGCAGTTAATGATTCTTTAATCCTAAATGAAGTTGAGATTATTTTAGCTGAAAAAGGTTGAAAAACACTGAAAGATAGAAATCCAATAATTGCAGACATGGAGGAAAAAGAAAATGAATAATAAGAACACAGAAAAATACGAAAAAGTATTCAAAGAACAAATTAAATTGATATTAATTGATAAGTCGAGTGATGAACAAGATGAAATTTTAAAACTTTTAATGGAAATAACTGATTTAGAAGAAAAAAACCAATTTATTCCCGAGACAGAAAGAACACAAATTAAAAATGAAATTGAAGAGATGGTGGAAAATGTTTCATATTAAAGAAATCAAATTAAATAATTTTATAAGTTATTATGGAAATGATAATGTTTTTAATTTCGGTGAGAAAAAAGGTGTTTCAATTATTTGGGGTAAAAATGGTATAGGAAAAACAACCATTATAAAAGCACTTAAATTTGTTCTTTATGGTAAAACGAATTATAAAGAAACTGATTTTTATCTAAATATTTTAAATAACAAGGCAAAAAAAGAAAGAAAATATCATTTCTCTGTAATTCTATCATTCCAATATAATGAACAAGATTACACACTTATCAGAGAAGTTAAACCGGGTCTATTAAATAAAGAAGACACCATACCTGTTGATGATAATTTCTTTCAAACTGATTGACTTTTAATGTGCGACGGGAAAAATTTAGCTAAAAGAGATGCTGAAAATTTACTTCGCTCAATTGCTCCTGAAAAAATTTCAGATTTCATTTTCTTCCAAGGTGAAACAATCACGAAATTTTCGGAAAGTTTGCTAAAAAACAAAAATAGTGCTGAAATTGTTTTGGCTATTAAAAAAACACTTGGTGAAGAAGTTATTAAAAACTCACTTAATGATTGTAATTCAATTATAAAAAACCTTGAAGATAAACAAATAGAGGAACTTAAAAAAATTAAGAAAAATAATGAAATTAACAAGAATATTGAAATAAAAAAACAATTAATTGGTGAAATAACAGAAGACATAAAAAGTCGTTTAGAACATCGTGATCAAGTTGAAGCTGAAATAGAAAAAATCAAACAACAATTATCTCAAAACGAAGGTATAAACCGGCTTATTGATGAAATTAAAAATACCGAGAAAAACATAGCAATTAACAATAATAGAATCAAAGAAACAAAAAATGAAATTAAGGAAATGTTGAGCAAAAGATTTAATGACTTTACTTTTAAACAATATTCAAAAATTATGAACGATTTCGATACCTCTGAAGAATTTTCTAATTTAAAAGAGATGGAACTAAAATACACTAAGAACACAAATGAAAAAATACAATACGAAATGATATTAAAAGAAAGCAAATGCAACGTTTGCTCTCATGAAATAGATGAAAAAAGTAAACATAATTTTGAAAATAAAATAGATAAAATCAATGAAGAATTACAACAATTTGAAAAGAATAATTTCAAAGACAAAATATCAGAATGAAAATTAAGAAAAAATAGAATCCAAATTCGTTTATCTTCAATTCAAAATCCCAAAAACATAATTGAAGATATTGAAAATAAAACGTTTACTATTTCTGATTTGATTGAAGAAAATAATAAACAAAATCAAGAATTAAAGAAATTAAAGGAAAAAAGAAATACTATTGATATTCCTGATGAAGTAATAAAAAACTTAAATTCTGATTGCATTAAAAAAGAAGCTACATTAATCAGTTTGGATAAGTCCATCTCAGATTTAAAACAAAAATTAGAAATCAACAATACAGAATTAGAAAAACTAAAATCTAATCTAGTTTTAGATGACCACGAAAATAAAATGAATACTATTAATAAAAAAATTAGATTGTTAAAAGATATTAAAAATATTTTAACTGCTTCTATCTCTCATTTTAACACTCAAATGATACAAAGAGTTGAGGAAGATGCTAATCACTTCTTTTCAAAAACAGCTTCTTTAAAAGCAATGAGCAGAATTAAAATCGATTACAACGATTATACTGTAAAAGTTTTAGATCATAATGGTGAAGATGTTGCAGATATTTCGACTGGTTACGAAAATGTTTTAACGATGTCGATAATTTATGGAATGCATAAGAATTCTAATCTAGTTGGATCTATTGTTCTAGATGCTGTTGGTTCAACATTGGATAAAGAGCACAAAGAAGCAATTTTAAGTTCTCTTAAAGAGTTGTCTCAACAAGTTATATTATTAACATTTGAAGATCAAATTATAGATAATTTTAAACGTACAAATCAGTCTGAAATTGTTAAAGAATTTAAAATTTACAAAGATGATAAAGAAAATGACAAATTATATGAAACAAAAATCGAGGTAATTAAATAATGAGCGAAATTTCAACACAATTTGCAATTACAAAAAATAATGAAGAATTTGCAGACAAAATGATTTCAACAGGTTTTTTTCATACCAAAGCTGATGTTGCGAAATACGGTGCATTAATTGCTATTAATAAGAAATTATTTAAACATCGAGAAAATACATTTAAAAATGTTATTCCAAATAAAGACACTGGTCTTTTACCTGGTACAAATTGAAATGTTTCAAGTATCGATCCAGACGGGATTGTACAAGGCATTATTAGAGAACTTGAGATACCAGAAGCAGAGAAGAATTTTGATACAGTTAAATTATTAAGATGAATGATTATTTTAGGTTTAAACTGACTTGAATCTAGATATAGAAATGAAAATTTCAGTCAAAATTCCGTGATAGATTTTTACACAATTTTAAAGGAATTAAATTAGTGAATATTTAATATGATTAAAAGAAAAATAAATAAAAATATTTATATTTTTAACATGCTTGATAATCCTAATTGTATAAAAAAATTACCATTAGATTTATATGATACATATTATGATGATGAAATTACAAGTGAAAAAATATTGCAATTTTGAGATTTTGAATTAACACCATCTAAAGAAGAGAATTTAAGAATTTTTACAAAAATAAACAATGATTATTTATCAATTCATTCTTTACAAGTTCAATTTAGTAAAGTTGTAATAGAGCGTCTAATAGAAAATGGTTTCAATACAATCGAAGATTTAGCAAATGATTTTGCAAATGGATTAAAAATCAATTATTTATTTGGTGATAAGAAATTAATTAGCTTGCGTAATTTTGTTATTGAATATTTCAAATTAAATAATAAAGATATAGATAATTTGCAGGAATCCACAAATCATGAAGAAAACGTTTTAAAAACTAAAAAACTTTATACATTTGATTTATTTATTAATGAGTTTTCAGGACAAATGCCATATATAGATTTATTTGAAAAATATATAGTAGATGAAAGAACAATGAATGACTTAGCATATTTAGAAAGTGCAACATCAACAACTATAGGTAATCGACTACAAAAGTTTATTAATATTATTAAGAATTCAAACATTTATTTTGAAAATGAAGAAAAGTTTACGCCTATTTTCAATGAATACAAAATTTCACAACAGCATATGAGCATCATTGATTTAGATGATTCAAAACTTTATAGATATTTGAAACTTAAAACAAATACAAAACCTAAAAAAGAGATATTAGATTACTTAAACGAAAGAGGAACAAAGTCTCAATGAGAAGAGTATGCTAGAATAACGAATAAATATTTTATAGATGGTAAAATCTTCGGCAAAGTGGGTGAAGTATTTACCTATTTCATAGTTAAAAAAGATTTAAAATATTTCAATCTTGTTGAAATATATCCAGAGTTTTATTCTTTTTGTTCTGATAATAACATTCAACTAGAAGTTAAACAAATAGATTCATTTGTGTGCTCAGATAACAATAGGACATTTTTAGGTTATATTGAAAGAGAAGAAAATATTTTTAATCTAGGATCACATAATTATGTTTATTTCAACCATAATGATTTATCAGATGATTTTTTAAATATATTGGAATTATTTTTAAAGTCAATTGATGCAATAATGAATATCGAAAAATTCTTTAACATCTACAAGAAAGAGTGTAATGAAAACAACATTGAAAGCGCTGAATTACTATTTCAAATAGCTAAGCTCAAATTTGCAGATAAATTAAAACATGATGTTGACTTTGTAAGAGTACCAACAATAACTAAAAAGAATTTTGATGCAAGAAGTTTTTATACTCAAAAAATCAAAGAATTGTCACCAATTAAAATCAATGATTTCAAAGAGTATTTAGAAGAAGAATTTTGCATTGGTAGAGATTCATACTTTAATAATGCCTTAGAATATATCAAACCATTCATAAAAGGTGATGAAATATTTTATTCAGATGAAATGCTAGAATTCATGGAACTTGATATTAAAAGATATCAAACAGAAATTGATAAAATATTATCTTTTCTAGAACAAAATAATGGTTTTGTATCTAGAGAAAAATTCAATCAATTTATTATTGAGAATATCAATCCTGAAGCGTCAAATATTATTCTTAGCAACAATAATTGCAAACAAATAAATATCAGAATAACAAATAATTTAGTTTACAAAACTGACCAATATTTAAATATCAAAGATCTTTTAACTACTTATTTCACCGAGAAAAAAGTTCTAACTTTTAGTGATAGCGATTTAAATGAAGTATTTAATATTGATTATTTATATAACACTTTTTATTTTCAAAAAACAAACTTTGATTTTAAACCATATTTACTGAAATCGTTAATTCACAATAATAAACATTTTAATATGTATTCTTTTGATATAGATTTTGAAAAACTTTATGTCATAGGTATAAAAGTACAAGAACATCTAGAAAATACTAATCTAGTTTATGTTAATTACGATGAAGTATGCAATGACTTTCATAAGTTTCTATCTCCTGATGAGATTTCATGTATTCAAAAATTAGAAAATATTGAAGATTATTTATTTTTTAGATATTTAATTTATGTAACATCATGTTTATCAAGGATTTCTAATGCTTTAGTAACTAAAGAAGATTATAAAAGTAAAATTTGCGTAATATCATCTAAATATAAAAATATGAATAACTTTTATTCATTTGTTAAATTTTGCATAGAAAACTGCGATAAAAATAGCGATCATAATGGTGTGAATGTAAAAGAAGTTGAAAACTATATTTTAAGCGAATTTAAAACTAAAATAGATGTTAAAAAAATATTGAACCATTTTTCTGAAAAACAAGAATTTAAGATTGAAAATGATTTTATACATAAAATTTAATGAATACTACTCAACATTTTTGTGTTGAGTTTTGTTTAATTTTTACCTTATTTCAAACTTTGTGTATTTTTACTGATATCCCAAAAAAGATTAAATAAAGTGTATTTTCTCCAAAAATGTGGAACTTTTTGTGGAACAAAATACACATTTTTTGCAAATATTGGCAAATTTAATAAAATAAAAGTGTGTGGCAATGTTTTCCATGCACAATATAATCGCAGAAATTGTGAACCTATCATGACTTGGGAATCACAAAAAACATTATTGTTTTATAGTAATTTTAGCAGTAAGCGATACTGCATATGTTTATTGTTTAGTATAAAATAATCTTCTTAAATTTAAATTTCTTAAGATAAGAAAACATATTACAGAATAATTTGATATTGTAAGAAGGTTATAACTAATCAAACATAATAAAAGCCGAAAAAAAGAAATAAATAGCTAAGCACAAATTACATTCTTTATGTTTGTAATTTGTGCACTTTTTAATTCTATATTTTAGGCATAAGAAACTATTTTGTATTTGTTTATAAGTTTAATTTGTCGTCATAAAAAAACTACTTAATTTTGTGTTTATGATGATTGCATTCAGTTTATATTTATTTTTAAATTAATATTGAATTTAAAGATTAAAGATGGCATATGGTTGTAAAAATAACAAAATTTGCGATATTAAAAATATGAAAAAATGAATTATTTTCCACAAATAATGGACAAAATAGTGTATTTTGCTAAATATTTCTGAATTTAATAAAATAAAAGTGTGTGATAACGTTTTCATACACAATGTGACGCTAAAAAGTAAAAATTAGTTATATCACTGAAAAAAAGTATTCTTTTACTTTGATAAATTAAATATCAATATTAATAGCATCTTTTGTGTTATGGAAAGGAAAGGTTTAATATGGGTATTAAAATATCAATTTCAATAACTATAAAATCTCAGCCATTGGGTCAATTTATAAAAGAACGTCTTTTTAACCAAAACAATAAAGATTTCATAAAGAGAAATTGAATTATCTTATTTATCTTTTTACTAGAAATAATCGGTTTTGTTTTATTCTACAATTATTATTGACCAAAAGTAAGAGATAGTAGTTTTCCAAATGCTTCACCAGGGAACAGTGTTCCGGCTTCGCTAGGATATAGAGATGAACCATATTCAATAACTGGTACAGAAACGATTATTTTAACTGCAGATATTATTTACACATCTATCTTTGTACTTTTCTTTAATTTCTTGGTTTTATTTATTCTTACTTATAACTTTAACTATTTTGCTAAAAAAGGAGTGAAATATAAAAGTTATAGACTTCCTGCAAATACATTTTTGATATTATGATTAGTTATTAATGTAACATTTGTAATTATTTACAATAACTATTTTATGGAACGTAAGATGCGTGCATTTACTGATGTCGAAAATAGTAGAATACTATTTCACTTAAGCAATTCGTTTTTTGCATGTTTATCAATTCTAATCTCATTTTATATCTCTAAGAAAATTTCTCAAAAAACTCAAAAAACATGAATTTCATATGTTATTTTTGGATTTTATCTTATGAGTTCGGTTATTATTTTGCTTGTTCTTTCAATTAAAGCGTTTAATCATTTTAATTCATATGACTGAGAAAAATTCTCGCGCCCAGGAAATAATTTAACATACCAAAACATGATTAAAGATGAAAAGTTATTTGCTTCTGTAACACCATTTATTGTATTACTCAATCCTTTTAGCTCTGTTATGTTCGTGCAATTCTACAAGTTTGCATTCCACTTCAATGCCTTTTATATTGCTTCTGATATTCTAACGAACATATGAAGAGATAAGTCATTCGATCAAACACCTATTTACTACTTCAAAGCATGCTTCATATCATACTTTACAATCTTATTAGCAATGTTATCGATTGCTTCATTTGATAAAGATAAGATTTTAAATATGCTCCATGGTATGAGAAAAATATATTATAAAATAACCACTCGTTTTAAGAGAGTTTCTAGCAATTAATTCGACATAATAAAAAGTGAAAAATAATAAATAACTAAGCACAAATTGCACTCTTTAAGTTTGTAATTTGTGTTCTTTTTTTAACTCTATATTTTAGGCATAAAAAATTCATTTTACATTTTGCACAACTTTCACTTTACAAATTACATAGATTTCATTTTACATTTTGCATAACTTTCACTTTACAAATTACATAGATTTCATTTTACATTTTGCATAAAAATATGATTTAAAAAAGATAGACCACAAAGATAAAAGTTATTTTGCAATCGAAGTCAAATTAGGTGGCGATGATTCCATCAATAAAGGTGCAGAAAATCTATTAAAATTCAAAGCAAAATGCGAAGCATTAAGAGATAAAATACTAAAAAAAGATATGAATATCGTGAGTGAGCACCTAGCAAAATGATTATTATAACAGGTGTTGGTTCTTATGCTTATAAAAGATCTGATGGTGTTTATGTTGTGCCAATAAATGCCTTAAAACCATAGATTAAACAATGTGTTATGAATTATAAAATTCTAGCGTGTAGTATTCGCGCTAGAATTTTATATTCTAAAATAAATCAATTTAATAAGCATGAAAATTCTCAAGGAATATTTGAAATATCTATTAAATTTCTGAATAATTTTTAGCAATAATTTGTATGAAAAAACGATTATAAAAATGAGGTTTTAAGCAATCTAATTCACTTTAATTGTGGTTTGTTTTTAGACCTAAATTTAAATGGTTTTTGTTTTTGGTAAAAAATTACTAGCAACTACTTTTAAAAATATAAAAAACCAATAACATTACACCATAGTAATAAAAGGAATTATCAAGAACTGTTTTGTATCAACAAAATCAAATTTTAGAAAATGAACAAATTTTGAACTGAGTAGTATTTTTTTAGTACTTTTAATAATTAAAATTATTAATTTGTTATATGATAAAGGTATGAAAAAACCATTAAGCAAAAAACAGAAAATAATTATTGGTTCTACCATAGGTGCATTAGCGCTTCTCGGTGGGGTTACTGGTGGGGTTTTAGCTTCAAAAAGATCTCAAAGCGAGACAACCACACAGACTAATGATTATGAAAAACAAATAGATGAATTAAATTACATTTCAGAAGGGATAAAGGAAAGATATAAGGAACAAATAAACAACCTTGCAACTAATGAAGAAAAAAATGAATTTCTTAAAAATATCAAAAAGAAAAATATGCAAGTAAAAGAGTTTATTGATTTCTTTAATAGCAATAAAGATTTAGAAACAAGAAACAATTATAAGTTCGCTGATAAATCCAAACAAGTTCAACTCAATGCAATTATTGATGAAAAAAATAAAAATATTCAAGACGATAAGTTATTAGATGATGCATTTGATTTTGGTAATTTAAAACAAAATTTTCTAACAAGATTATCCGAATTAAACGGTGATGAAAATTTAGAAAAAGTATTCAATGAAATTGATAAATTAGATGGTTTTGCATCTAATCAAAAAGAAAATATTAAAACTAAAATATCAAATTCAAATTCATTAAGTGATGCACATAAAAAACTAGCACAATATCAAGATTCAAACAATAAATTAAACGTCATTAAAATCAAGATTCAAGATGCTGAGAAAAACCTTAAGAGCGATATTTTTACAGATGCAGCAAAAGAAGAATTATCATCATTTATCAACTCAACTAAAGCAAGAATAAATGACACTGATATTGATGTTTTAAACTTTGATAAAGAGGCAAATGATATTGAAGGTGCAATTAAAAAGTTACAAGATAGCATTCAAGATGAAGATATAAAAGTTGCTTTAAAATCACAACTTATAACTCAAAATAACATCAAAACATTTGATAACGAAAATGAAACAATAACTGTAGAACTTATTTTTCCAGATGACTTAGATATTCAACAGGTTGAAGTTGTTTGGTTTAAAAATGGTACAAAAGTTGAAAATGAAGATGATACTTATATTATTATTTTTGAACCGGAAGAGTTAACTATTAATGTTGCGCCTCAAATTATTTACAAAGGTAAAACAGTTAACTTAAATTCAATTATTTTAACTAAAACACCTTGACAAAATAGAAATAAAACATCAATTACAAATAAAGTTAATTCACTTGAATTAAGTGATGAAATAAAACAAGAATTAAACTCTAGAATTGAATCATCAATTTCAAAAGAAGAAGCACTTGGAGTAGTTGTATTAGCAACTGAAACAAATAATTTATTTAATGTAATTGCAACAGATGATTTAAAAGATGATGTTAATTATAAATTAGCTTCAATTGATAACCAAAATAACTTAAATACAGCGATAGAAAATATTAGCGCATTAAAAATTGAACCAAGCAATATTAACTCAACAAGCATTCAAAACCTAAAATCTAGATACAATGTTGCTAAAAATTCTTTAAATGGTAGAAGTAACTTACAAAATAGTATTAATACAATTGATGAATTAAACAATTTATCTGATGAAATTAAAGCTACTGGAAAATCACTTTTAAATGAATCAAACACACTACAAGGTTTAAACGATAATGTTGATGCTTTAATCAATCAAAATAATGTAACTAAAACAGCTTTTACAAACTTAGAAAAAGCAAATGAAATAAAAGAATTAATTGCTAAATACGAAAATGAAACAAAAACAATGATTGTTGAAAAAATCAAATCTGATTGAGAACATTCATTGAATATTATTGAAAATGCTGATTTCATTGATAAGACAAGTAAAAAACTACTTCATAATAGTGATGAAAATATCACTACGTTATCTGAGTTTAATCGCTTAAGCGAAGGGATAATTAAGTTCATTACAAATAAAAATAATTTATTCAAGATTTTACAAGAATTAATTCTTACAAATAGTAATGATGGTTATTTTGTTAGCGAAAACGAACCTGTTTCAGTTTACATTGATAACTTACCTAAAGATTTAAAATTCCAAATTAGCACATATAAATGAGTTGTTGATGAACAAGTTATTAATGATTTAAATACTAATGTAATTACATTTGCACCTGCAGAAACAACTACTAATCATGATGTATATCTACAAATTACTGGTTCATATGATACAGAATCATTCACTGATTTCAAATTACCAGTAGTTGTAGTGCACAAATTTAGATTGCCTGATAATATAATTAATCCACTTAAAGAGGAATTGAAATCATTATCAGCACTTGATACTAGAATCATTAATGATTTTGAAATTAAACTTGAAACAAGTTTAACATCAGCTTTAGCAACACAAGTATTAAATGAGGCAAAAGAATTAAATACGAATGCTATGCAATTAGCAGAGATTTATCAAAGATACTCTGAACTAGATAAAAATGCTAATAATTATAAGTTTTCTACTCCAAAAATCAAGACTGATCTAACTGTAAATATTTATCAATTAGAACAATTACTTGATACAACTAAAACTAAATTAATTATTAAAACAAACAAACAACAATTAATGACTTTAAAAAGCGATATTGAGAGATTAATGAATTCTTTCAATGGTGATGCTAATTTCACAGATATTAACTCAAAAATAAATAAATTTGATTATTTATCAAACAACCTTATAATGCTTGCACAAAGTGAAATAAAAACTGCAAGCGATTATGAAAATCTTGATTCAATATACCAAAAATGAAATGGTAAAAATCAACAAACTATTAGTGTGATTAGCATCTTAAATGACGATGATAACTTACAAAATCAAATAAGTTCATATGAAAGTGATGTTAACAACAAGTTAATACCATTAGAATTAAAATCAGATTATCAAAATAAAATTCAAAAAGCAAATGAAATTCTTGAACAAGTTCAAAACAAAGACCACTCTGTTTTAAATAATCAAGATACAAATATTCAAGAAATTTTTGATCAGTTATTAGCGGCAAAAGGTAAATTAACTCAATTTATTAATGAAAACTTAGAATTAAAAAATGCATTAAACACAATTCGTGTATCTGCAAGTAATAATGGTGAATTCGATGATAACAACACTAATATAGTAGTATCTCTAAATCAAGAGAACAAGAATCCAGATTTAAATGTTACAAACATAAAATGATATGTAAATGATTCATTACTAAATTCACAACCATCATTTAATAAGGACCAAACTCTTGAAGATAAAAAAGTTTATGCATTAATTTCAGGGAGTTACAAAAACCAGACATTCTCAGATGCAAAAACGAATGTAATTACAATTCTGCCAGCAACATGAGCAAATAAGAATAAAGATTCTTATTACAATGAAATAGCCTCATTGAGCAATCTTGATGAAACACTTAGAAATGTTCATATAAAAGCAATAATGAATTCAGCAAATCAAGAAACTGCAGACCAAATTTTAAATGATGCCAAAACACAAAATGACTTAGTTTCAAAAATTATTGAAGAAATTCAAAGAACAACTAACAGAAACCAAGAATATGTTTTTTCAAAACCAGAAGTTAAAAGTGCATATGATGCTAAACTTAATGAACTAAAAACACTTCTAACAACCGATTATTCAAAATTATTAGTAAATGAAACACCTAATGTAATCAATGAATTATTAAGTGAAATTAAACGTATTTCATATTCATTTGATGGGGAACAAAGCGTTTCTGAATTAACACGTTTAATTAGAGAAAATCGCAAATTATTGCCGAATAATATTAAGAATGAAATAAATAACCAAATCGCAACATTAAATGATTACAACACATTCATTGAATTCAAAGACAAAGCTATATCTGAGACAAAATATGCACAAAAGTTAGCGAAATTACTCAAAACAACAAGAGAAATGGGTGATGCAATAAAACTCAAAAACAAAATTGCTAATAATAATTCAATTCCTAATGAATTAAAAGAAAAATTAAATAATGCAATTCAACACGCAAATGATAAATTTGATGTTTTACATGTTGAAGAACTTTTTGGTCCATCGAGAGAGATTAAACAATTAAAAGATTTTAATCAAGATTATGAAGAGGAATTAAATGCACTCACAACGGTATTAACTGAAGTTGAAAAAAGCATTAGTAATTTAAATGATGCAAATCTTGTTGGGGTATTCTTATTAAATAATGCAATTTCTGATTCATTTGGATATGCAGATTCAGTTAGTTTATCAATCAAAAAACCAGATTACATTAATGTTTCTACAGCGAGATGAATAGTAAACGGCAAAGAACTAAGAACATTATCATTTAGTTCAAGCGCTAAACTAACTCAAGCTTTACAAAGTAGTGTATACCAACGTTTAGGTGCTGAAGTAAAAGTATTTATCAGTGGTACAGATGGTAATGGAAGAAGTTTTAATGACTATGTGTTAGGTCCAATCACTATTCACCCAATTTCATTACAAGATTACAATATTAAAAATCAAGCAATTATTAGTGATATTGATAATTTCACTTTTGAACTTAAAAACAATTACAAAGAACAAATCAAAAATGCTAAATCATTTGAAGAAATTGATCAAATAATTGATAATGCCAAAGATCAAAGTAAAAACCTACAACCAGGTGGTAGAACTTCATTTATTTTTGAACAATTCCTTACTGGTTCAATAGACGATAGAAAACCTTATATTTATGCTTCAGAAGACTTAAAACAAGCGCAAACTGTAGCATTAAGCCAATTATTAAACTTATTGAATAATGATCATTCAAAATTTGCTAAGTATATTAGTAAAAAAGGTCTAGAAGATATAAGAAATAATATTTATCTACAAAAACAAAACCTTGATGGTGATGATAACTTTAACCAAGCATTAACAGATATTCTTATTCAAGCAACTAATTTAAGCACTGATTTACAAAATAAAATTAATGACGAATTATTAAAAACAAACAGTTATTCATCATTAAGAAACAAAGTGACAGACATAATTTCAAAAAGTAATGATGTTGCAGAAATTAATTCACTAATTAATAAAACAAATCAATTATTAAATAATATTGATGTATATAACAACCAAACTAATAACATCATTGATTTACCAACAAATATTAAAGATGATTTATCATCTAAATTAAGTGTCGCAAATAGTATTTTAGATAATAGAAAATTAAATTCATTTGATGCTAATACATCTATGACAAAGGAAAATCTTGCTAATGTATATAAAAGAACATTAAGTATTTATGAAAATCATAAATTCTTAAATAATGCTCTACATTCTGCAAACATTACAGTTTCAAATAATGGAAACTTCATGAATAAAAGAACACCGGTTACATTTACATTATTGGATATTCCTGGAATTCGTATCTCTAATTACGATTGATATGTAAATAACTCGGTTTCACGTGAAAAAGGAAATCAATTAAATATTTATTTTAGAACTGCTTCAACAGTCCAAAATGTAAACAAACTTGTGCTTTCTGGTTCATATAAGGATGTTACATTTACAGATTTTGAATTACCAATTAACAAAACCGTAACTCGTCCAGCAAAACTTGATGATGCATATGTAAATGAAAAAGCAAGTATTCTTGATGCTGAAAAATATACAAATGTATTAGTACTGACAGTTATACAAAAACTTAAAAATGATATTAAGGACGAATACTTTGAAACTTCAGTTGAAGAAATTTTAAATGATGCTAATTTATATGTTGAAAGTGTAAGTACATTTTTATCAATTGATGAAGAATTTAAAGACTTAGACAATCCACCTTTAGATATGAAATATGCACCAAATGAATTGGTTACAAAATTCTTAAACCAATTAAATAGTGGTAAGAAATTATTCTTAAATGCAAACAAAACAAAATTTTCAAACCCATTCATTACAGCGCTTGGTGTATCTATTAAAGTTAATGAGTTAAAAGAACTTAGAAAGCAATTAAATGGTGAGCAAAGATTGAATGATGCGTTAGCTAAAATTGGTACATATACTCTTTTTGATACTGTGACAAAGGCACAAATGAAAGACGAAATAGCTAAAACAGAAAATTTAATTGAACTCGAAAAATTAGAAAACAAATATCAAACAATTAATGATAATGCTGATTTATTTAAAAATAAAATACTTGAATTATTAGCTAATATCGAAAATACAACTAATGGTTTAGCAAAACGCATTGAAGAACACCAAAGTAATAATCCACAATTTCCAATTCCACCAAAAATGATGGAACTTTACCAAAATGCTTTACAAACAGCAAAAAACTCAATTAATCCAGATGGAACAATTAATAATATTCTTCAAATTGAACAAGTTAAAAATGATTTAGAAGATTCATACAATGAACTTGAACAATATTTAATTGATAAAGACAGAATTTTAACAATTCTTAACGCTGCAAGAATTGAGTTGATGAATAATGGTTATTCAATAGCAAATGCTGAAAACTTTAGTGCAAAATTAATTCTTGATGATGAAGTGAGTTTATACCAATTCCAATGATTCACAGGTGATAAAGAAATATATAATACAAATTCAAAAACACCAACTATACCACTTGAACTTATTAATTTAGACCAACCAGTTTCATTATTGATTTCAGGTTACTTAAATAAAGTTTCATTCGCAGATTTTAGGATAACAAGCGACTTAACATTTAAAGTTAATAACCCATTAAGAAATATTACAATTAGCGCATCAAATAATGCAACTTTAGTAAATAATCAAGCTACAATCATTGCTTCAAGTAATGATGCTTCATTAAGTTATCAATGATACTTCTATGGTCATGAGATCGATGGCGCAACAAGTCCGACATTAAATGCAACTCAAGTCGGTCCATATAAACTTTTAATTAAGAATTCTGATAATGTTGAATGATATACAAATGAAGTTTATATCTCAAGCCTTGAGTTGGTAAATAATCAAGATAAATTTAGATTAATAGCAAGTAAAAACATTACATTTAATAATGGTTATATTGAAGATCTTGAATATGTTACAAGAACTCCAAACGATAATTTCTATGAAACAGATTTATTAAGAGATTATGGTAAATATGGATTTAAATATCCTGCGTGAAACTATAACTATGAAGCAGATGGAAACAGAAGATCATTCTTAGATATCAATGGAGTTAGAACAAATATTTCTAACTTAGTGCTAGAAGAAAAAGTTCCTGGAACAAAATTAAAATTTAATGATCCATGATGAATTAAAGAACAAATTAGAAATGGTACATTAAAACAGCACCCGGCCGCAAAAGAGTTTTATCAAAGAAAAATAACCCCTGATACAAAAAGTTTAACAAGAAGAATGGGTATTTCGGCTGATGTTTATGGAGTTTATAATACGGGTATTTATGCAGTCCCTGGAGAAGTTGTTGAAATTCAATTCTCTTCTGAGACAATTAAGAGATTTAAACGTTTTAATAGAATGCCAATTACAGTTATTATTAACCAAAACTATTGAGATAATAGACCTTTTAATGATAGTGGTAGAATTTCAAATCGTTATCCTTTCTTACAATCTACATTTAGGTTTGACTTAAACGAAATCGATTCGAACAGGACAATCAAAGTTGCTTCACCATTTGGTGGTCCAATATCACTATCAATTGATGCTGATTTGAATTATGGAAATGATAATTCAGCAATTTATGATTTAACAATTAAAAATGGTATCGAAATGCTTGCATACTTTGATGGTAAAACAACAAAAGAAGATTGAGATGCACAAATTCAAAAAATTAAAAACGGTGAATTAAATGCTCCAGAGATGGCTATTCAAACACAATATGCATCTATTTTAGTTCCGTGAACAGGTGATAATGCAGTTGGATATGAAAAACTTGATCGAATTGTGTATCCTGGCGAAGTTATGAAAAAGTGAAATAGCTTTTATGAAGGTTCATTTAAATGAAATAGATATACAGCACCATATTTAAGACTAAATTATTGTGATGATATTTGAGGGGGAGCCGGTGCCTGAGGTGGTGGAAATAATTTATATGCGCCAACTAGTTGGGGCGGAACATATCTTAGAGGTAATGTAGAATTTTCATTCCAAGATTGAGGAAACTACCATGAAGTTAACCACAACTTCCAAAACAACCAAGATCCATTTAACATTCGTGATCATGGATGAACCAACACTGTTTCAACAATCAACTTAAGTTATATTAATGACACAAACAGATGAAGAAGTTTTAAAAACTTAAATGGTGAGCATGGTTGAGGCTGATCATACTTATCTAACCCGTTTATTAATATTAAACATGGAACAAATTGATATGCACTTTATGCATCAATGATTTATTCACTTGGGCAAGATCGTTTTATTGATTGAACTGAGTGATCTGCACAAAACGGACATCATGATAAAGGTTTTGAAACTGTTCAAGCATTATCGGATTACTTTAAATTAGATTTTGTTCATCCATTTAAAGCAAGAAACTGAAGTTCGAAATTAACTGATTCAATTTCTGATTTAACACCACGTTTTGAAGCAGAGATTCAAAATATTAAAAATCAACAAAAACGTCTATCAGATAGATATGAAGTGCTTAGTGCTCAATATGCTGAAGGTATTAAAAAATATGAAGATAATTCACCTGAAATTACAAATAGAGATGAATTTAAAGTATCATTAGATGCAAAAGTAGAAGAAATGAGACAAATTGAAATTGATATTAGATTATTGAATATCAATATTAATGGTGTAAAACAAAAAATAGAAGCTGAAAAACAAAAACAAATTGAAATTAAGAAAATCAATAAAAAATATACAGCTTTTGATTTTGTTGGTAACTTATATGCATCAGGTCAATATTTCTATAATAGTCAAACAAGAGCATTCTCATACGAAGAAGATACAACTGCTGCATTCCAAATTCCAGCAGGAGAAGATTACGTATTTGACTTTGAACATGGTATAAATAGTCCAAATCAGAATTTTAGATGATCAAAAATTAAGTTTAATAAAAATTCAAAATTAGGTGGAACATTAACTGTTGATCCAAATAATCCTAAAAAAGTTATTTATCATGCAAATCCCAATTCATTAGATCAAATTGATGAGTTTGATGTAGAAATAACACCGGATGAATTTGATGGAAAACCAGAAAATTATGTACCATCATACAAATGAAAAATTAAGGTTAGAAATGTTGTTAACAGACCCGTTTACTACATTTATGATACATTGCCAAATAATGTAAACAGCATAGATGAAGCGGTAAACAAAGCAAATGAATTAGTTAGATTAGGTCAAATTTCAGTTGTTAAAACGCCAGCTGATCATAGACTAAATGCTATGAACTACCTAAATAACAAAAATAGACAACTAGTTCAATACAAAATGAAATGAACACCAGATGAAACAGGTGATTATGATATTATGGCCAGATTCGATGATTATTTCATGGCTAAGATTAATGGTGAAGTTGTCTTCAGACAAAATAGATGAACAAGTAGACCATTAAATATCAGAACATATCATTTTGAAAAAGGTAAATATTATGACATTGAATTCAATGCTTACAATGTAAGTAGTGCAGGAAGTTTTGATGTATGACTTAAAAAAGGCGATAAAACTTATCCAATTGATAAAAATACATTATCTGACACAATAGCAAATGTAACAACAGATCACAACAAGTGAGCAGAATACGCAACTGATCCAAAATATAATTACAAGAGACGTTATTATAATTCAGAAGTTAAAGATAAAAGTCAAGTTGCTAAATTTTGAAACTGAAGTGGAACACTAGGTGAAAAACGAATGACACACATCATTGGGATTAACAATCCTGAAATTAAATATTATGGTGATTGAGACTTTGATAAGAATCAATACAATAAATTCAATTCAAATGTAAATAACTTAACCGCAGTTACAAACGGAGCAAATAATTATTTTGAATATGAATTTGAAGGTAAACAAATTTCTATTTTTGGAAAACGTTCAACCGAAGCTACAAATTTTGATGTTTACATTGATGGTAAACTTATTAGTACAAATTCAACCAATTCAGATGATGTTAAATACAATTCAAACTTATTCACTTATGTTTTAACTCAAGAAGAAATTAAGAGTGGAAAACACACAATCAAAGTAAAAAACAAACAAAATAAACCGCTCGCAATTACATTTTTAGGTATTTTAAAATAAGAAAAAATCAGATGTTTTAGGCATCTGGTTTTTGATTTAAAATATTTGTTTCCTCGTCTGGGTTTTTATCCTACATAATCTTTAATAATTAATATTTGAAGTGAATTATTTAACAACTAATAAATTTTAGAATCAAGATAAGTTTTTCGAACAAGATTACCTGTATTTTTCCTAAGTAGGCCATTTTGAATTTTGTTTTATTAATATTAGACAAAATAATTAAAATCAAACAATTCATATAAATTTGTTTACAAATTATATGATTCTCAAAGTAGTATAATTTTTTAAAAGAAAATAAGAAACAATTTATACATAAAAAAGGCAAATATGAAATTTAAAAAAATATGAAAAATAGGTTTAATTCTTGGTTCAACAATTCCGTTCACATCACTTGTTTCATGTGCATGCGCAAATGTTGAAACTATTGTTGATTTTAAGATGGAAGCATTAGATCATTTAAATCAAATCAAGAACAATATTTCACAAGTTCAATATTCTCATTTTGTGAAACAAATTAATAACACAGAAACAAAACAAGGTATTGGTGAAATAATAAAATCATTACCTTCATTTAAACGTTTATATAATGAATTATTAGATTCATTTAATAACACAAAACCTGTAATTATTAATAAAAATAATTTTAGTGATTATATTTCAAAGATAACCACATTAGAAGACTTAAGTAAAACTAAGTCTGCATTTAATTCAACTTTAAATAAGATTCAAAAGGCAATTCAAAGTATTAATTCATTATCATCTGCATCATTTGAGACAAGTAAAATTAAAGAATATTCAATTAATTTAATTGATAAATGAGATTCGTTACCTGTTTATAACATAAACGATGAAAAAATAGTTTTATTAACTAGAGAATTGATTTCTAAACTAGAGAACACATATGCTCAAATTACTCAAATTAAAAACAAGTTAGAACCACTTAATGATCCAACATTAGATAGTGAGATTCAAGATATTCAAAATGAATTACCAAATTTAAATATTAATAGCAATTTAGATGAATTTAATCAAAAGATTACTATCCTAGATCAAAAAGTAAATAATTTAAAAGATAAAAAAGATAAAGAAGCTGAAGAAACAACAAACAAAGAATCAACAGAAGATGATAAAACTAAACAAGATAATCATGATAGTGATTCAAGTTCTTCGGTTTCTGATAGTGATACAATAGATGAAAAAGAACCAAAAAATGAAGAATCAACCACTGATAAAGGTGAAAAAGAAACAGATTTAGATGGTAGCGTGGATAATTCAGGAGATGCAGCTCATTCATCAGAAAATAATCACGACTCATCAGAGAATGAAGACACTGATTCTAAATCTGCTGATAATACTGATATAGAAGGAAAAGAAAACGAAAATAGTGATCCATCGTCACAACCTACTACTGATAAAGATGATGCCACTGATTCAAGTGATTCATCTACAAGTGATTCTGTAAACTCAGATGAAACAAAAGAAAAAGATGATCAAGAAAATTCAAGTAATAATCCTGATGTAAACAGCACAAGCGAAACCACAGATACAAACTCATCATCTGAAACTAGCGATCAATCATCGAATGGTGAAAAAGAAACTTCTGATCAAGAAGATAATGAAACAAATACTCATTCATCAGACACTGAGAGTGAAAATGCTAATCAAGGTGATAATGAAAATAGCAATCCTGATGAAACTACAAATAACACTCCAACTACACCAACTGAACCTAAGATTTTAGATAAAACAGAAATAAATAATTATTATGAAACTCACCCAGAAGTTCATAGATATGGTGAAAGTAATTATGATGATTCTTTAAAATTTGATAAAAACATTGATTATGTTAAAAATATTTTAGGAAGAACTGTTTCATTATTTTTTAGATACACTGATGAGACATTTAGTGGTGGGACTGCTTGATTATTGGATTACATCAAGACTGGTGCACCTCATGAAAATAAATACAAATTATTTTTAGCAACCAATTATCACGTAGCGATAGAATTATTTGCCGATGATGATTATGATATTTATAAACAACCAAATAAATTAGCTCAAAAACATATGAAAGAGTTTGTGGTTAGTTTTAATCACAAATATGATGATAGTCTAAAGGATAGCATTTGAACAAAGAAACTTAGAAGCGATTATGTTCACGTAAGACTTAAACCTTCAAAGATGGCAAGAACATTCTTTTTAGCTCAAAACTTCATGGACAAAGCAGTAGTTGATGTTGATAAAAATTATTATGCAGATTTTGCTGTGCTTGAGTGAGATGTAGATTTAGATAATCTACTTGCTCCATCTGATTTAGCATTATCAAATCCCGATACATCTTCTCATGTTGGTGCGTATGAATATAGTCAAGCATCAATTGAATGAAAATTACTTACAGATCATTTAAAAAATGGAATTAAATTAATGGAAGAAAATAAAGCGAGATTAACACACAATGACAAAGTTGTTAATTTAGATAAAACTTCTGATTATCCTTATGCAACTGTAGGAGTTGATTCATTATGATATGCAAGAAATGAATTATTAGGTGCAAAAGGTTTTGAAAGATATAAAAATATTTATGCAGATTCAGACATTATTTATAAAAAATTAGACACTGATGAAAAAATAAATAATATGTCTAAATACATTAATGAAACATTACCAAATTCAAAATATAATCCATTTTCTTATTTATATTCTGCTGGTTATCCAATTCTTGGAATTCGTATCACTACACAAGTAACTGTGCCAGCTGCAGCAAATAATCTTCAAGGTTATAAAAATTATTCAGTTGATAGAAATCTTATTTCTGCTTCATTCGATTTAAATGCAACTGCATCAGCGGATCATGGTCTTAAATTTAACAATGAAGCACAGTCATTATATTATGGTACTGCTTATGAGTTTTTAGGATTTAATCCAGTTATTGGAGGCCAAAGTGGTTCAATGGTAATTGATGAACAAGGCTTAACCGTAGGAATATTATGAGGAACATATGGTGATATTCCATTCTTAGATAATAACAATAAACAAGTTAGATTATATAGACATGCATTTGCTCCATTGATTCAAAACTTCCAATTCAATGGTGAGCACTTAATGAATAATTCTGATGGTAGCCAAACAAGAAAACCATTTAATGTTCGTAGATATAATTTAATTGACGGAACTAATAAAGAGATCTATAAATACCAAAGAGACTCATTTAGAGAAAGATTGATAAAAATATATGGTGATCAATATCAATCATCATTCTTATTTAAGAAAATAAAAACCAGTGAATAGATCATACACACCGCAACAAAATGTTGTGGTGTTTTTGTTATTTTAAAATTTTTTACAACTATGTTTAAGTTAAATTGATATTTTTCTAAATAATGGTGTAAAATCTAAATAGAGATATGGATAGTTGGATGAGCGGTTGAAATCGGCAGCCTCGAAAACTGTTAAAGTGGCAACACTTTCGGGGGTTCGAATCCCCCACTATCCGCCAAATTTATTTTCTAAATTCTGAATTTCAATGATCAGAATTTTTATTTTACCTTTTTAACTATCTATTAGTTTCAAAAGTGACAAAATTCGTGATATTTTACAAAAAATTAATAATAAATTATTAAAAGGTGCTAATTTAGTAAAATTTATGTATCAAAAGGAGTTCAAATGACATCTACAATAATTAAATATTTTGCTAACCAAGATGAAACAAGTTCAACTGTAGTTAACAAATTAAGTGATACATCTAATGCTTTTGCATTATCAAACTATATTTTAGGATCATTTATGATTGTATTTTTCTTAGCTATCATTATGCTTCAATCATCATTTATTAATAGAACAAAGATGATTATTAATCAGTTTTCAGATAATCCTAGTTTTTTTAAAAAAGTAAAACTACCACATTTATTAATGAAATATTGAAAAATTAAATTTATAGTATTTTTTATTAGTGTTGCATTATTTTATTTAATGGCAACATCAACAATTGTCACATCCGTTTTATACTCATATTGAGCATTAAAAGTAGATGGTGTAAATTCAAGTTCAAGTATTTTTTCAACAACATTATCTAAAATTGGTATCACTATTGTGTTTTCGATTTTATCAATGTTCTTCACTTACTATATTTACAAAATTTCTTACAGTATCTATATTTGAAATAAACAAATGAATTTTTGAGAAATTACTGAAACAGGTGATCAAATTTCATATCTTGAATTCCTTGAAACAAAAATTCCAGATAAAGAATGACCAATCAAACAAAACCTTGACAATGCAATCATTAAAAGTAAGAGTACATCTTTAACTTTTAGAATTAGTAGACTTTCACGTGTTGCAAGAAGTAAACAATTACCAAAAGATATCAAAATTGGTAGAACATTATTAGAGACATTTTTTGACTATGACAAAGCAACAGTAAATGACAAAAACTTTACAGATACCGATTTTGTTTTTAACTTAATCACACTATTAAAACGTCTAGAAAAACAAGTAAAATAGCATAATCTTTTATGCTTTTTTTATTGCTAAAAGTGCAAATTTGTTTTATAATTTGAAAGATAAATACATATAACTTATGTATGCATTATATTTTCACAAGAAATAATTTATTTATATTAACAGAACTCAATATATTGAGTTGCTTTGTTTTTATAATTTTAGGAGAAACAATATGAAACCAACACAAATATTCGCACTAGGTGGAGCAGAAGAAATTGGTAAGTCAACTTTAGTTATCGATCATGAAAACCACATTTTCTTAATTGACTCAGGTATTAAATTTGCCGATACTTTTAATACTGGTATTAAGGGGATTATTCCTAATTATTCATACTTAAATCAAAAAGGTAAAACAATTGAAGGTTTATTTGTTACACACGGTCACGAAGATCATATTGGTGGGATTGTTTATTTAGTTAAACAAACTTCACTTAAAAAGATTTTTGCACCTAGAATTGCAATTCAATATTTAAAACTTAAATTCGAAGAACACAGAATTACTAAAGACATCGAATTTATCGAAATTCACAAAAGTGATGTTTATGACTTTCCTAAAGGATGTAAAGTTGATTTCTGAACTGCACAACACTCAATCCCAGATGCATTTGGAGTGAGATTAACAACACCAAATGGTTCATTAATGTGTACGGGTGATTTCAGATTTGATTACACACCAATTGGAAACTATACTGATTTCGCTAGATTAGATGAAATTGGTAAAGATGGTCTTACAGCTTTATTCTCAGATTCAACAAATGCAATGCGTCCAAATCACTCGCCTTCTGAATCAGATATTTTAACTGACATTGAAAACCACATGAGATCAGCAAAAAGAAAGATTATTATTACATCTTTTGCCTCAAACTTAACTCGTGTTAAAGTAATTATTGAACTTGCAGCTAAATTAAACAAAAAAGTCATCACATTCGGTCGTTCAATGATTCAAGGGGTTAAAATTGGAAGAAAATTAGGCTACATCAATGTTGCTAATGAGGTTTTAATTGATAAAAAAGATTTACCAAATGTTAAAGACTCTGATTTAGTTATTTTAACAACTGGTTCACAGGGTGAACAACTTGCAGCTTTATCAAGAATGTCTTTTGGTAAACATGCAACAATTAAGATCATGAAAAATGATATGGTTATTTTCTCATCAAGTCCAATTCCGGGTAATAGAATGATTGTTGAATTAATGGTTAACCGTTTATACAAACTTGGTGCAATCATTAAAGAAAATGGTGTGGATGGATATTTACATACATCAGGACATGCTTATAAGTGAGAACATGATAAAATTTTCCAATTAACTAAACCAAAATACTTTATGCCATATCACGGTGATTATCGTATGTGTCTTGTGCATGGTCAAACTGCTGTTGAAAATGGTGTTAAACCTGAAAATGTTTTAATTCCAGCAAAAGGACAAGTGTTTGAAATGTATAAAGGTGAGATTAAATTAACTGATAAAAAAGTTGATTTTGGTCCAATTTATATCGATGGAAATTCTATTTTATCAACATCAGGGAAAATTCTTGAAGAACGTTCACAACTTAAAAATGGTGGTTTTGTAAATATTATTTTCTTATTAGATAAAGAAAAAAATGCAATTGTTACTAGACCACAAATTGTAACTAGAGGTAGTTTCTTTGTTAAAACATCAAAAGAATTAATCGAAGAATCAAAAAGAGTTGCTCATGGTGCTGTTTTATACCACATTAAAAACAACAAAACATGAACAACACAAGAACTTGAAAAAATTATTCAAGAAAGACTTTCATCTCTATTTTATAAAGAAAAACGTCGTAATCCAATCATTATCCCAACTATAATGTATACAAATGAAGAAACAGATCCAAAATTCAAAAAAGTAAAAGTTAAATTCTCAAATTCATCAAATAGTAATGATGAAACAATTTCAAATTTAAAACCATCTAAAGTGGCAAAACTCGCACCAAAAGCAGATGATAAGAAACTTAAAAAATCACAAAAACAACAACTTAAAGACATTAAACAAATTATGTTTGATGATGCAAAAATTGATGAACTTGAATTAGATGAAGAAGATGAAATTTAAAAACATATTGCTGTAAAAGGCAATATGTTTTATTTCAATTTTAAGAATGATAAAACTTCAAAGTGATGTGTATTTGGAAACATATCAAAACCTTGAATATATTCTAATTCATATAAATCATTTATTTCTTTAATATCTCTAATTAGTGTTCTTGCATCGCAAGACATATAGATGATGTTTTTTGGATTATTTGTTTTGATAAAGTTGATCATTTCTTTTTCAATACCGGCTCTAGGTGGATCTAAAATTAATAATGACTTAGAGAAATCTAAGTTGTTTTTATTTAGTTTTTGAATAAATCTATTCGCATCACCAACAATGTATTCACCTTTTACATTATTGTTTTTAGCATTTACTCTAGCTGTAAATATTGATTCTGGTGAAATGTCAAAACCATTTATTTTTGTGTCTGGATTACCAACTATCTGAGATATTGCTCCAGCGCCACAATATGCATCAATAATATGTTTTGGTTGCAACTCATTAACTTTATTTTTCATTAAATTAAAGATATGATCTGCTACATCATTATTAATTTGAAAGAAACCGTTTATATCTATGCAAAAGTCTTTTTGATTTAATGACATTAAGAATTTTTCTTTATTATATTTTGTCTTAAATGGATATTTATGATTAAAAGGTATATATTCAAAATTAGCTATACTTTTGATCTCTAAAATCTCTTTAATTAATTCTTGTGATAAGAAATCTGGACACTTAGAAATTAATTGTGCTGAAATTAAATTTTTATTATTGCAACGTAATACTATTGAAGCATTAAAATTATCAATTTTATTACCTTTTAAATCTATAACATAGTCTTTAAAGGTTTCATTCATAATATCTAATATTTTATTTAACGTTTCATTTAAAACTTCTTGGTTTTGCACGAAACTATCTGTTTTAATTGTTTTATGTGTACCTGTTATTATTTCTGTAGCTTGAATTTTATTGTCAATAATATTTAATGGGTATGTACATTTATTTCTATAATTAAGTTCTTTTGGTGATTTATATAAATCATGATAAATAGAATCTAATTCATTTAAATCAGTAATTAAATTACGATTTAATAAGTTTTTAAAATAGTTATTTTTAAATTCTACTTGTGCATCATATTTGTAGTTAATTAAATGTGCAGAATAAATACATTCATATCTTTGATCTTTTCTGTTATCACTACTTTTGTGAAGTTTTATCACTTTACCAAAGGCAAATTTAGATAAAACATCAGTTACTAAAACATCAGCAATTTCACCTGGGAAGAAATCATAAATAAAAATAGGTTTATTGAATTCACGATTAACTCCTAAACCTTCATAAGTTAAATCTTGACATTCAATTTTGATGACTTGATTTTTAATTAGTTTTGACATAAGTATAAAATGTGAATTTTCCCATATTTTTTGTTTTTGAATTCAGTGAATTTATCAGGGATAACCAATTCTCTTGGATCATCAGTTTCAATGATTATTTCAAAACCTTCTTCAAGAATATCTCTTTGTGCTAGTTCTGAAAGTATTTTATTTACTAATTCATATTCTCTATAAGGTGCATCAATATATACGAAATCATATTTTTGAGATGTTCTTGAAACAAAATCTAAAGCATCTGCTTTGATAAGGTTAATTTTGTCTTGTGTTTTAGTTTTTAAAATATTCTTTTTTGCAACTTCAAAAACTTCTCTATTTAATTCGATTGCATCAACACTTTTTGCACCACGACTGATGCTTTCAATAGCTCATGCTGCTGAACCAGTGAATAAATCAAGACAATTGGTATCAACAACCTTAAATTGAATACTTGAAAATACTGCTTCTCTTACTCTATCTGTTGTTGGTCTTGTAAATTTATCAGATGGTTGTTCTATTTGTAAACCACGTAATTCTCCTGCGATAATTCTAATCATAAAAACTCCTTAAATATTATTAATTAATGATTAAATTATATTTTATTATTCAGTATATTAGGTAAAACATTTATAATAATGCTATGAGATTAAGATTTGACAAAACAGCAGAAGAAAATATTAGAAAATCACCTTACTTTTTAAATGAATTTCCAATTAAATTACAAGCTAATGATGTGCTTGAAATTGGAGCAGGTAAAGGTGAAATGATTGCACAGTTGGCTAAAATGAACCCAAATACAAGATACATTGCATTTGAAAAATACCCAACTGTAGCAAATAAAATTATTAAAAAAATTGATGAAAATAATTTAACAAATTTATATGTAGTTACAAAAGATGCTAAAGACTTAAATGAACTTTTTGAAGGGAATATCGACACAATTTGACTTACATTTAGTGACCCATGACCCAAAAACGCTCATGAAAAAAGACGTTTAACATACAAAACATTTTTAGCACAATATGCACCATTACTTGGTGAAAATGGAAAATTATATTTCAAAACTGATAATGATAAATTATTTGAATATTCAGTTGAATCATTACAACTTAATAATTGAGAAATCATTGACCAAACAACAGATTTACATAACTCTAAATATGCCGCAAATAACGTGCAAACAGGTTATGAAACTAAGTGATCCCAATTAGGTAAAAACATTAATTTCTTAATTGCAAAACCTAAAAGATAATTAAGATATGTTTAAAATATCTTGTCACCCAGACCAAGATCAAATAATTATTTTTGGAACTATCTGCAAGTTTAAATGGTTATTTATCAGTGGTTATGGTAAAGATAATTATATTTATGATTCGCAAAATAAGAAATTAACTATTTTTTGTGATTTAAAACATAAAGAAAACCCACTTAAACTCAAGACGATTTTAATCGCTACATTAAAGGATATTTTGCTCAAATATATCATTGATAGACAAACGTATTTTTCAAAAATAATGAATGTTGAAGATTCTACAATTTCTAGTATCGGAGCTATCGAGACTTGAACACTAGGCGCAAATACTATTAAACGTATTGCTGGTAATATCAAAGCACACACAATTAGATATTCTGGTCGTTTAATTTGTTTTGATAAAGAAATTATTGATGCTGTGATAATTCATGAATTAGGTCATAATAAACATCGTAATCATAGCAGGGATTTTTGAAACTTCCTTGAGAGTTGTTTTAATGGGTATATTGAGTACAATAAAACCTTAAATAAAATTGCATTTACAGCAAGAAAAAGTAGCGCTAAAGTTGTCTTTGAATTAGTGCAATATGATGATGAATAAGTCTTGATAGGCTTATTTTTTATTTTTGTTGATTTCTTTATTGTTTTACTCCTGCAAGTAGTGCGCAATATGTTAAAATTTAATATATATGTCTTATTTATAAAATAAGACAACAAAATGTCAAAAGGAGAATTATGAGATTATCAATTATTTCATTAGTAGGTGATGATAGTAAACAAGTTGCATCATACTTAGAATCGTTAAAAAATCAAGAAAATCAAAACTTTGAAGTTGTTTTATGTATTAACAAAAAAACACAAGCAAAAGCAATCTATCAAGTTGTACAAGAATACTACCATTTCTTTGGAAGTAGATTAATTGTCATTTACAACACAAAAGAAAATTCATATCAATTTAACTTGGTTAGTGCATTTAGAGTTATCAAAGGTGATTTTGTCACAATTAAGAACTCTGAAGTTGTCTTAAAACGTACATTTGTAGATGATTTATTAACACAAGCAGTTAGATTTAATGTTGATGTTTTAGAATTTAAACCACGTTTAGTTGGTTCAATTCGTTTTAAACCAAAAGAAAGAATGGTGTTAGATAAAGTTGTTGATATTAACAAAAACCCACAAATTTATGCTTACACATTCCCATTTATCTTTAACAAAGTGTTTAAAAAATCACTTGTTAAGAAAATGGTGAAACATCATGTTGTAAATACTAATGACACAAAAATGTGTATGGAAGTAAATTACATCTTATTACTTAAAGCTAAAACTTATAAGTATTTAGATTATTGTTTAAATCGTGAATATATCGATGAATCTATCTGATTGATTCCAAGTAATGTTGATAAAACATTTGCTTACTTAGAAAACTATGCAAAAATTAATGAACTCAAAGTTAGTCAAGAGTTAATGTATGCATATTTCTATTGTCTCAAAATTCTCTTCTCTGGTTTCATACATGAAACATACTTCTTCTGAAGACATTTTGTTTCAATAAAAACAATTGAGGAATTAAGAATCAAACGTGGTAAGTTAGCGATTGATCGTCATGCTAAAACCATCGCAGATTTAGAAAACTCACAAAAATATCAAGAATTTATTACAACAAATGTTTATGCATCAAAAGATAACATTGAAACAAAAATGTTAAAAACAAAATACAGTCAAATTATCAAAGATAAAATTTTAGATAATCTTGAATAATGTATAAAAACGCTCCTTTTTGAAAACGTTTTGGAACTAACTTAATTGATCTTGCTATTGTTATTGGATTTTGTATATTGATTTACATCGCTGGCGGATCTAGTCAGCCTGCATCAGACAAAACCCAACAAGGCTTAGATCCAAAATTCTTTTACACATCAATATCTTTAAGTATAGTTCTGATAAATTTCTATTATTTAATCACACCAATTTTCTTTCATGGACGAACTATTGGGATGTTGATTTATAAAATAAAAATAATTGATACAGATACAAAGGATTTCAAGTATTACAAATTAATTATGCGTAATATATTAGGTTCAATCTATGTGTCTGTATTATTAATTATTGTAATGGCTGTAATTGATCCATCAAATGATTTTGTTTATGCACCAGATAAAGATGGAGTCTCTAAGTTAGTCTTCAAATTTCAAACTATAAAAGAATCAAAAGATTTTACAACTCATGACCAAATTGTTCAATTAGCAACAGGTGTTGTTGCGGCATTATTTAGTTTATGACTTGCAATTAATACTATTGGTTATGCGATGAATATTATTTATTCTAAAAAACTCTCTCTTGTGGATTTGGTTTCATCCACAAGAATCGTTAATCAAGAACCACAAGCAACAATAGATGTTAAAGAAATTCATTTATTACCATTCTTTGACACCACTCGTAAATGAAAATACTTTAAAGATACAACTACTATAGGAGAATAATTTATGGAATTAATCAAAACTGATCTTTTAGCAGATCTTAATGAGACACAGCGTGAAGCAGTTACACATTTTGATTCACACTTAAGAATTGTTGCTGGTGCTGGTTCAGGTAAAACGAGAGTTTTAACTAGAAAAGTAGCACACTTAATTAATGATATCGGTATTCCTCCTAAGAGAATTTTAGCCATGACCTTCTCTAACAAGGCTACAAACGATATGAAACAACGTATTGTGCAATATTGTTCAAAATCTAAAAAAGAGTTGAATATTTTTACATTCCACTCTTTTTGTGCTCGTGTGTTAAGAAAACACATTCGTGCATTAGGTTTTCGTCCAGATTTTACAATTATTGATGATAAAGATAAAGAACAAGTATTATCAGATATTTATACTCGTTTACAAATTTCAAGTCATGATATTAGTTACAAAAATATGATTGAATATATTTCATATGCTAAAACACGTGAAATTTTTACTGGACATGAATTAGCAGAAGAACGTGGTGAAACAATTGATGATATTGTTCCAAAAGTATTTCAAGAATACTTAAATGATGTTATTTTAAAGGGAGCATTAGATTTCGATGATTTAATCTCACTTACTAAGTTATTATTCAGTACACACCCAGAGATAGCAGATGAATATCGTGAACAATTTAGATATGTTTTAATTGATGAGTTTCAAGATATCTCAAGAGTACAATACGAAGTTTTCAAAGTTATTATTGGACCTAAAACAGTTGCGACAATTGTTGGAGATCCTGATCAAACAATTTATAACTGACGTGGTGCAGATGTTAATTTAATCCTTGATTTTGATAAAGATTTTGAAAACACCAAAACTGTTGTGCTTGATACTAATTATCGTTCTACAAATACGATTCTTGATGCCGCAAATGAATTGATTTCACACAACAAAAATCGTTTAGATAAAAAACTTAAATCCGCAAATACAAACCGTGAAAATGAACCTGAAATTGAATACTACCATGGATTTAGCCCAGAAGCTGAAGCTAGATGAGTAGTTCAAAAGATCAATGAACTTAAAAAACAAAAAACACAATTAAAAGACATTGCGATTTTATATAGAACCAATTACTACTCACGTCCATTTGAGGAAGCATTAATTGAAGAAAATATTAACCACAAAATCTTCAATGGTGTTAAATTCTTCCAACGCGCTGAAATTAAAGACACAATTGCTTTCTTAAGAACAATTGCCGAGCAAAAAGATATTGCATTTGAACGTATTATTAATGTTCCAAACCGTGGTATTGGTGAAAAAACATTACAAAAATTGCGTGACTATGCAAAAAGCATAAACAAATCATTGTTTAGAACATTACATGAAAACATCAAAGAACTTCCAATTCCTAAGTCAAAAATTAAAGAAGTGATATTCCCGTTAATGAAAACATTAATTAAATATTGCAAGGCACTTAGAACAAATAAGATTTGACTTACTTTAAATATGCTTCTTGAAGAAATTGGTTACTATAAACATATTGAAAATAACGAAAACTTACGTGGATCAGCAGTTGATAATGTTCGTGAGTTAATTAACTCAATTAAAACTTGAGAAGAAACTAAAGGAAACCAAAACAAAACAGTTATTGATTATTTAAACATGGTTTCATTATGAACTATTCAAGATGATTATGATAATGTTCCAAATTATGTTTCGATGATGGCAGTTCACTCTGCTAAAGGACTAGAATTCGAAAACGTCTTTATCGTAGGACTTTCTGAAGGTATTTTCCCACATGATAATGTTTTATTAAGCTCAAAAAGTTCAAAAGAAAAGAAAAAGAAATTTGCTAAAAAAGGTACATACGACACCGATATTGAAGATGAAAGAAGATTGGTTTATGTTGCTGTAACACGTACTAAACAAAAATTATTCCTTAGCGATTCTCGTGGTAAGTTACTTGGAACAAGTGAAGAAAAAAGACCATCTCGTTTTATCTCAGAAATGGGTATTAATCTTAATGACACAATCATTGGTTACAATGAACGTGTAAAACGCATTGGTTTTGATGATGAAAACAAAGAAATCCATAATACAAAGATTGTTGTGGGAGATATCATCTCACATACAACATTTGGGGAAGGTGAAGTTGTTGAAGTTACAAGCGATGAAATAGTTGTTAAATTTATCAAAGATAATGAAACTAAAACATTAAATAAAAACCACTCATCATTCCAAGTGGTTGTTCCGCAAGTTGTTGTAACTTCTCAAAAATAGCTTATGATCATAGCTCTAATTATTTTTGTAATAATAGCATTAGTGTTATTGACAACTGTCTTTATATTTGCTTTTTATTACTTTTATTATCGTTCATCATCAGGCATTATCACATTTAAAATTGATAATAATAATGCGCGTGTAATGCGTGATAATGACCGAAATCGTTTTTTATCAACTATCTTTGATACTAAAAAAGTTAATTTTGATAAATATCATTTCATCCCATTAGATACATTTTTAAACATCATCCAACCAAAACAACGTAAGTTGCTTGAAAATCACTTAAGCGAAAACTTAGAACGTAAATATTCAATGAAAATCAATGCTAATCCTGATTTTTATAAGAACCTAGGTTGAATTGAAAAAATTATTGTTCAATTTGATAAGTGATTTTCATTTATAACTACATATCATTTAAAAATAGTACCAACAGGTGTTGTTGGTGAATATACATGTTTTATTAAATGACAAAGACAAAAGGATAAGCATCGCTTTAATTTTGAAATTGCACCACTTCAAGTCAATGAAACTACAAACCAAGATAAGATATACAAAGAAAATTTAGTAGTTGGATTTGCATTAAAACCTTATTACTTTGATAAAAAAATTGATAATGAAATTTTAGATGACATAATAAAAACATTTAACTTTACTACTAAATCGGTGCGGATTTATCGTGAAGACGGAATTATCTATATGATTTCAAAATTAAGTCGTAGAAATTCATTAAAACGAGCAACTGAGTTGGTTAATGGTTTTAATCGTAATATGGCTACAGATAAGATGTTTTTATCTGCGACTGCATTTCAAATGGATAAAGTTAATTCAACTTTTTCAAAATCAATTTTAATTAACTTATTACAATATTCTTTATTTAATATCATTAATGATCCAACACAATATAGTAAATTTACTGGTTTTAATCTTAAAACAATTGAAACACCTGAATATAAAATATTTGTTAATAACTTGAATCGTTATATTAATGAAAACAATAATATTGCATTGTATCCAGATGATACACGATACCTAAAAATGCTTAAATTTAGTTTCTTTAGAAAATATGCAACAAATCAAAAGATTGCATACGCAGTTGCAAATATTAATTTAGAAAAAGAAAGCAACAATAGTGATGAAACTAAAAAATGAATTGAATTCTTTAATAAGATTCCATTCTTAAATTATAAAAATGAACATAGTTGATATAAATATATCTCTAATGCTTCAAGAATATCACAACAAAATAAACAACAAAAAACCACAATTCTTGTCAAAGTTTCTCAAGAAACCTTCTTGAATAAAGAGTTAAATCTTACAGATAAAACGCCAGTATGTTTAATTTATGCATATAATAATATGTTTAATTCATACGAGTTAAAACAAAAGATCAGTAAGTGTTTCTCACAAAAAATTCCAACAGCGTTATATATTAATAAGGTTGATAAATCAATTATTAACATCTTGAATGATTCTAAAATTAATGTGCTTGTGATTGGAAAAAATATTTCAGAGAACTTACATCAAAACAAGAATTACTTAGATTGTGTTGGAATTGTCAACCTAGCAAAGAACAATAAAATCAAAGTTGTTTATGAAGATGTTCGTGAAGATTTAGATCCATTAATTGTGCAAAAAACTAAACTAGATGTTTATTATAAAACTAATGATAATGACAAATAAAACACCTTAAATAAGGTGTTTTAGGAACCGAGAAATGTTGGTGTGTAGCGATACACACTAACATTTTTTTATACTTGCTGCTTCTAAAAAAGGAGAAGGCAATGCAAGATAAATTGTGAGAAGCGTTAGCAACTGTTGATTTTAAAATTAGCAAACATTTAATGAAAAGAATTGGTAGAAGCAAAATAATGATTATTATGTTTGCTTTAATGCTCCATATGAAAGAGAAAGGTATCACCATAACTTTACAAGCATTTATGGAGTTCGGTTTAAAGTATGACAGTACACAAAAAAATATGAAGAAACTCGAAAAGATGAACTTTGTTAGAAAAACAAGAAGAGTTAAAAATCTTTACTGAGAATACAAGGTAGTTAGAGCATCAAGAATTAAAGGACAAACTAACGATTGACTAGAACTTAAAACTAAAACAGATTGAGTGCTATTTTTGCAAGGAAATCTAACTACTGTTAAACTGTATCAATTCATAATTTCAAGCGCTAAAAAATCTCACAATAAAATCACATTAAATCTCTCAAATAAAAAACTACAAAAATACACTGATGAAATCTCAAGAAAGACAATTTATAACCACTTGAAAATCATCGCTAAATTTGTTTTTAAAGATAAGTACAAAAATATTTTTAATATAAACAAAAAATCATTTTTAAAGAGAGCAAGAATAACAAAAAATTTCCTAACCTTACAAGAATATAAAAATGCAATTATTTCAAGAAGCACACCAACTTCACAAAGAAATTTATTATCGAATATTAGTTATTTAAATTGCATTAAATGTTCTTCAAAAAAACTTTCATTACAAAATAATCACTATCAACACTTTTTCTCAAGAGATGGTAAGTGCATTTGATGAACCAAAAATAAAAGTTGCAAAACATACATTCATCAACCATCAATGGAACACTACAACTACGAACCAAGTTCTATTCGTTGAACTAGAAAGCGTTCAATAGATGTAAATACTTTTTTAAATAGTGTTGCTTAGCAAATTATTACCCATTATAAATATATAAATATATTTATATAATACGTGCTTTGCACATATTATGCTTTGTTTTGTTGCGGAACCACTAAAAAAAGAAAGGAATTAGACTATGTTTGACATTTCAAATAGAAAAGATGATGTTTTTTGTTGAATAAATTTCGAAAAATTTAATTTCAATGCTTTTGATAAGGTTTTACCTCCTTGCGATGATATAGAATGCAAAATATCTGGTTTTCAACATTTATGCATCGAAAACAACATAGAACTTTTGGAAAATAGATTTGGAAACAATAACAAATCATTGCACTTAAAATTCAAAAATCAAAAAGATTTATCAAAACTATTAAAACTTTTTTACAAACTAGACAATAACACCATTTTGAATAGTGTTATTAAAGTTAATATGGTTAAGACTAAAGAATACACCTTATCTTGAAAAGATAATTAGACATTAAAATGAGTAATTCTAATGACGCTGTTTTTGTTCAATTTGAATTCACTAAATTTGGTGTTGATAAAAAACAAAAAGTAGGACAAAAAGGTGTTCACGACTTTGAATTTTATACATCTGGTAATTACCTAAATTACATTTCTCGTGAAGAAGCTGTTTATATTCAAGATAACAATTCATCAACAGAAGAATTGAAAAGAAATTACCTAACATCAAATTTAACTTTTGATGAATGATATAAATCAAAAACAAAAGCAGCAAGCAAGAGTGATAAAAGTGGTGTTTATAAACTGTTTAGCGATCGTGCTGATGATTTAAATGAAAAAGAAATTAAAGAATTAAATAATCACGTTAAAAAATTGAGCAAAGAACAAAATATCTGAGAAATGATAATCAACCTTGGAGATGTTGATGGCGAGAAATATTTCTTTGTAGATAAAAACCAATGAAATGATGTTTTGTCGAGAACATTAAGTGGTTTGTTAAAAAACAATGGACTTAAACCAAAAGACATTGATGGTTTTTACACTTTACACGCTAATACCGGTAAACCGCATCTACATTTGTGTTTTTATGAAAACAAACCATCATTTAGAAATGGCACATATCGTCCAAAAGGGGCATTTAAAAAAGAAAGCATTAGTCATTTTGCACAAATGTTTAAAGCTGAAGTTACTAACCCCACCGAGTTAGCGAAACTTCAAAATATTAAATCAACGATTTGAAATGATAAAAAAATGATTAAAGCTGATTTAAAAAATAGATTAAATGATTTCTCAAGCGACTTTAATGTTCTTAGCAAAATTAGACAAATTAAACACGAGTATTACAAAGAACAAGGAGAACATAAAACAAGTTATGGTTGATTAAATAAAAATCAATCATCTAATTCACAAAAACTTATCAAAGAACTTGCTTATTGACTTTTAGAAACTGATACTTCCCTTTCAAATAAATATAAAAGTTTCAAAAACCAAATCTTTCAGTTAATTAATTTAAAAACCAATAATCAGTTTTTAGAAAAGCAAAAACAAGATTTCTTAGAAAGTGAATTTAATGAGTTAGAAAGCGCTTTATGTAATCTAGTCTTGAATTTAGTTGTTAATACACCAACTCAACAATTATCAGACTGGTTTAACCCTAATAAACGCAAAAATACACTCGATTATTTAATTAAAAAATGAATTTATCAAGCAAACAGAGTTCTAGATGAGAAAGAATATCAAGCAAAACAAAATTATAAGCACAACATAGCACAAGGTAGATAAAGGAGTTATGAAATATGACGTTTAAAAAAGATTCGATACTTTGAATTGTATTAAAAGCACTTCTTTGTTTTATTATTCTTCCTACACTTGCTTTCATAATTGTCTCGTTGACTTTGCATATTGTTCATTTTGGTTCAAAAGTTTTATCTAATGTTCTTAATAAACACATTTCATTAAAATAAACTCATTTCATTTTATGAGAAACTGCTAAAAACCATTCTTATTATCGTTGATACCTTATCGGCATTCCATTAGCAATAGCAATCATTTCTTTCTTATATTTCTTTACAACTGGAAAAGGAAACAAAAAAACAAAAAGTAAATGTGGTTGATTATGAAATCAAGTTAAACATTTAGGTTCTTGAAAAAAATTCCACAAAACATTTAAAGAACCAACCGATAACTTTTGTTTTGGTGTATTAAATAAAAAATTCTATTCTGATAAAAAAGATAATCACGCAATTGTTCTTGGTACTTCAGGTAGTGGTAAGACACAAAAGGTTTTATTACCCAATATCGAGTATATGGCGACACATCATAAACCTAACTTAGTTTTAACCGACCCGAAAGGCGAAATTCTAAGTCTTAGTGGAAATATTTTAAAAGAAAACGGTTATGACATCAAGGTGCTTGATTTAATGAATATCAAAGATAGTATTCTCTGAAACCCTTTATTCCCCGCCTGAGAAGCAATTCATAAGTCGCCAAAAAATCTAAACCTAACTTTAAAAGAACAAGAAAATGAGAATGCTGATGAAGAAATTACAATGAAAGTATCTGAATGAGAAATTGCGGAAGCATTTAAAGAAATAGAAACTTTAGTTGATGCAATTGCAATCGGTATATCTGATGGTGGAAGTAAAAGAGATATTTGAGAACGTAATGGAAAGGTAACTGTAAATATTATTCTTAAATTTATGTTGCTCTACTCAATTCAAGAAGCAAGTTTTAAACTTGAAAACTTCAATTTATCATCAGTTCTTGAATTTTTAGAATTGCAACAATTTAAAAATGGTGCTTGAACAAAAATACTTCAACAAAATAAAGAACAACAATATTGAAAAAGTCTTTTTGATATATGAAAAACACAAGCATCAATCAATGATGATACATTGACTTCTACGTTATTTAATGCAACAGATATTATTGGGCCGTTTTCAAAAAACCCTGAACTAGTAACACTAACAAGTAGAAACAACTTTGTTTTATCGGAATTATTCAAAGAAAGTCCTGAGAAACCTTTTGCACTTTATATTCGTTATAACGATGCAGAAGCATCAACTAAATTCTTGATAACAATATTTGTTACTCAAGTTTATAATGCTGCAATTAAATTTACAAGAACAATTAAGAATAATCAATTACCAAGATCGCTTTATTTCTTATTGGAAGAATTTAACACTTTAGCAAATATAGATATTGCTGATTGAATGGCGATATCACGTTCAAGAAAAATATTCTTTATGTTAATCTTGCAAGATTTTGAACAATTAGCAAAATATGCAAATGGTCGCAAAGGAGATGAATTAATTAAAAATCAAGCACAAATACTTTATTACTTGCATACTAATTCAGTCGATTCGATGAATACAATTTCTAAACTTCTAGGAAAGGTTGAAGTTGAAAAAGTTTCAACAACCGCATCTAAGAATGGAACATCAGAAAGTACATCAATCATAGAAAAAGATTTAATGTCTGTTGATGAACTTAAAACAAAAGATACTGATGAGATGATAGTTTTTACTGCTGGTTATAAACCATTCTTATTTAAACCAAAACCCTTTTATAAGATGCACGATTTAAGCAAATTAGAAAAATATGTTGTTGAAAGACAATGAAATGAAAATAAAGATAATTCAATATTTAGTTTCGATTACTCATCAATGCTAAAAAAGAAAGTTAAAAAAGAATTACCAACTCAAGAAAATAAAAATTCCCCATCACATTATGATGAAGAAATCGCTAAAAACACTTCAGATAATCGAATTAAATTGCCAGAAGTTGCACTTCCAAAACAACAAGATACCCCACCTGAACTACTTGCACAACAAAATTATAGTTATGCAAAAGTTCTTTTAAGAAGCATTGATGAATAACGAACAATATAAATCATCTGAAGGTATCTTTAATACGATTATAGAAAATGCTGAATATGTTTTAAATACTTTTATTGCTTCAAATTTTATTTTCAATGCATTTATTCAATTTGTTAAACTGCAAGTTAATCAATTTGACTTATTCACTCTTTTACACTTATTCTACATATCACAAATTGTTAATAATAATCAAAATGAAGTATTTTTATATGAATGACAAGCAAAAGAAATTGGTTCAGAGTACGAAACTTCAACCAAAGAACAAATAATTGGTGTTTGTACATTGAAAAATAACACTACTAAGAAGTTTTACAAGTATCAAATAATAGGCGTGATACCTAAAAGAACTAGACAAAATTCATATCGTATGATAATGCAACAAGCAAAATTAAGAAATATTTGAGATGTACTAAAAGAACATTTATCAAAGTATTACAACTTTTTTGAGTGCTCGTCTCCCCAAAAACAAGCGATTGATTTAGACAATAGAAAAATTTACGTATTTGAAAAAACAAAAACTATAGAGCTGTTGCTTTTAGCTGAGATTGCATTAAATTTCAAAAATAATCAAGACTTTTGAAATGCTAATAATCAAGAAACAACTACCATGACATTAATTTGATTACATTCATTCTATAATGCGCACCTAAAAAATAGTGCAAAGTTATCAAAATTAACAAAATTATTAAATTTTTTAAATAATGATGAATTGAATTCCATCAAAATTGAAATCTTGCAAAAAACTTTTGATTTAGCATTGAAAATTTTTAACAAGATTGGACATAGTGATGAAACATTCAAGTTAATGACTGAAAAATAATAAATAAAACCAAGGAGATACTATGGAATTAACAAAAGAATTAAAAGATGCATTGTGACTTTATACTGGTTATTTACAATATGGCTTAGATGATGAAGTTTTATATGAAGCAATAGAAAATACAAATCAAGTAGCTGATATTAATTCATTCCTTAAATTACTTAATACTATGCGTGATACTTGTAGTGATTATACACTTACCGATTTTACATCATTGTGTTGCTCTGGTAAATTAACCGATGAAAACGTAAGTGATTTACTTGAAATCATTAATACTGAAGATAAAACCACCTTTGTTCTTGAACACGATGAAGACATTATTTCATATGATGGTTTATTAGAAATAGTTGATATTGATTTAAAAGAAAATGGACTAGAAAGTCAATATAGATATTTAATAAACCCATTAACAAGAAATGTTAGTGAAAACGTTGAGTATGTCAAAGTAAATGTTTATTTAAATGATTTAAAAGAAATTGATATTGATGAAGAATTTTGAAATTTAAGAGATGATGCAATATCTGATTATGTTAATGAAACTTTTAAAATCATAGAAGAAGCAAGACAAAAATCAAGTTCAACAACCAAAATATAAGGAGATTAATATGAATAATATTAACGAAAAACTAAACCCGAAATTTATTATTGAAGAATTAACTTCATTTATGGAAAAACTCAAAAATGCAGATGTAGATTTGATAATTGAAGCACTTAAACAGACACAACTAACAAATGATGTTGTTCCTAATTTAAAGAAAATATTTAAAAACTTTGAACAAGAAGAAGCAAAAGAAACAGCAAGAGAAGCGTTTATTAATGTTTTAAAAAATAAAGAACTCACAAACAATGACATAAATGAGATTTTAGAAGCAACAAATGTTTTTAATATTAGTGATACATATGAAAAATTTACTTATTTATCTGAACCTAAGAATGGAGGATGGTATGGTGCTGAATTTATTTTATGTGAAACACTAAAAGAAGTAATTGATGATGATTTTGCTAGAAACGGAATTAAATCTGAGTATGTGAATTTAGCATATCGCTTAAAAAACGAATTAACCGAATTAATTGAAGATGCTCACTATATTATGTTAAACGATGTAGATTGCAAAACTCTTGAAGGTATCGAACCCACTGCTCTAAGTGATGATGATGTTAACGATTACTTCCGAGAAGTAGCAAATTGAAATGTTGAGTACTTTCTTGAAAAATGAACTAAAAAACAAACATCAAGTTCAACATCAAAAATGTAGTAATGAAAAAACAAGTTAAAAAAGATGCATTAAATCACTATTTGCAATCAATGCAATGACCTGGTTATGATGATTTTATAAATTCTCACGACATAAAATACTCATTTGATAGCGAATGCAAGTTAATCAATAAAGTCAATTCAGATGTAGATGAATGAGTTAAGAGTTTAACCGCTCAGCAAATATATCAATTATTAGATACATATTGTAAAGAAGACTTATATCTAGCAAAATATCATCTAACAATCATCATCAAAAACGAAATTGTTAAAATCGCAAAACAACTAGAAAAAGAAAAAGAAATTAACAAATGAAATTTATTTAAACCTAATGAATTTGATGATTTCAGGAATGAAATTAAAAGACTAAAAAAGGAGATTAAAGATGAGTAAGAAACTTTTCATCATCGAAAGTCCGAACAAAATTAAAAAACTAAGAGAAATCTTGGGACCTGGTTATGATGTGAAAGCAACAGTTGGACACTTTAGAGAACTATCGAATAAAGGTGAAGCAAATATTGGAGTTGATGCAAGCTTTAACCCTGATTTTGTCATTAGCGACAACAAAAAAGAAAATTGAAACAACATTATTCAAAATGTAGATAAATGGTATGACGAAATTTTCATTGCTACTGACCCGGACCGTGAAGGTGAAGCAATTGCTTTTCACGTTTGATGATGCTTGCCAAAGAAAGTTAAAGATAAAGGAATTGTCAAAAGAATTACATTTAATGAAATTACTTCATCTGCTGTAGAAAGCGCGATTGCTAACCCTAGAGAATTAGATAAAAATCTTATAAATTCTCAATTTTTGAGACAAATAGGAGACAAACTTATTGGTTATAAAGGAAGTAGAGCTGTAAGAAAAGTTGCAAATGTGCCAAGCACTGGTAGAGTGCAAGGTGTTGCATTAAAATTGGTTATTGATCGAGAAAAAGAAATTAAAAACCACATTGAAATCATCAAAAAGAAATATCAAGCAATTTTCAAAGATGATATTTCAAATAATGTAACAGCATCACACGTAAATGATGATTTAAAGGAAATCATTTATGAATTGAATGAACAACCCTGTCCTGTCGGAATTAATCTTAAATTGATTAATCAAATTACAAAAGATGAGACTATCACAGAACCGCCTAAACCTTTCATTACAAGTACATTGCTTAAGAAAGGTATTTCATTAGGAATGAAGACTGATGAAACTCAAAAGGCAATGCAAGAGTTATACGAAAAAGGACTGTATGATTTGCATTTCCTAGTTATTAATCAAGCAGAAACAATAGAAGAATTAAAAGAAATAGAGAATAAAAACTATAGATTATGTAGAAAATATAAGATTAATCTTAACCCCTTACCGTTTAAACAATTTGATGCTTTTGCACAGATGTGTCTAATTACAACAAATAATTTAAAAGAACAACTTGAAATTAGTAGTTATAACCTAACACACGGTTGAGCATTTGATAATGCATTAAATAATGATGGTAATTTAAATTTACAAAGTTTAACTAAAGAAACTGGTGAACCATTAATCATTAATAGGTTCTTCAAAAATTCATCTAAGAGAAGTAATTACAATTCATTTACACTTGGTAGTTCAGGACGTGGTAAAAGTACGTTCTTAGGTAAAGAAATTTTAAGTTTACTTGCGGAAAACCAAAGAGTTTATGTAATTGATATTCAAGGTGAATATACAAAATTAGCATCACAATTTGGTGGTGATGTATTAGATTTAGGAAGTGGTAAAGAAACTACTGTAAACCCACTCCAAATTAGAGTGCAATTATATGATGAAGATGAAATTGATGAAACGAGTGTAAAACTCATCATAAATAAACACATTGAGTGATTAGAACAATACTTTAGATTAGTTGCTCCAGAATGGAATAATTCATACATTATGATGCTTATTAAGGTAATCAAAGCATTGTATAAAGAGTTTGGAATTTATAATTTCAAAACTATAAATGATGTTATTGATTTTGACTACCCAACAATTTCTGAACTGATTGCTTTCGCACATAATTATCAGATTGATGATGCTATAAATTCAAAAACAAAAGAAATAATGTTGGTTGATATTATCGAAACATTGGAATATTTATTTGAAAATAATGGTAAATATCAATATTTATATAATGGTAAAACAAATTTAGATTTAGATGGCGACTTCTTAGTCTTTAATATTTCTAAATTAGCAATTGCTGATGAAGAATTATCTGCTGTTGGTATCTTTGTTTTACTTAGTTATTTACAAACTAAAATATTTAACAATTTTATTCTTGATAAAGAAGTTAATACAACAATATTGGTAGATGAATTCCATAGATTTAAAGACAATAAATTAACACTAGATGCTTTATTCTTTATGACAAAAACAGTAAGAAAATATAATGCTGGAATGTTATTTGCTACACAAAATCCTTCAGATTTCTTATCAAGTGCTGATGCATCTAAAAAGTCTGAAGCAATTATGATGAACTCACAATATTCATATTTCTTTGGACTTAGAGCAAATGACTTAAATGCTGTACAAGAATTATTTAAAAACTCTGGTGGACTTAACAATTCAACAACAAGATTTTTAGCTGAAGCTGAAATAGGTGATTGCTTAGCATCACTTCACGAATTCTCTAAAATACAAGCTGAAGTTTATTACAATGAATTTGAAAAGTCAATCTTATTTAGACAAGGAAGTTTCGGAAAGGAATAGATGGAAAAAGAATTAAAAAATGAACTTGAGACAAGTTCGAAAATGAGCGAAACAATTCTTAATGACGCTATTAAAATTGAAAAAGCGAAAAAGAAGGTAGAAACTAAAAAGAAACGTAAGAAAACAAGTTTATCAACAACAGTTCGTTTCTATAATGCAAGTGATATTGTAAGACTTAAACAATTACAAATTGAACTTAAAAAGAAAGGTGAAACACTTTCTAACTTTATTTCCGAAGCTGCAATTAATGCGGTTGATGAAATAGATAAAGAAGCATTGTTAAAGACTTTTAAAAATGATATGTTTTACTCATTTAGAAAAGCATTTTATGCTTCATTGGTGCCTTTTTCCAAAAGTATTACACAACAAGTGTTTATCAATCAAGATAAACTAACGATTATTGAATCGAAACTAGACTTGATTTTAGATGCATTAACAGGTAAAGAAATTACATCAGATGCAATTCAAAATATCAATAACAAAGTTAATGAACTAAAAGAATTAAGAGAACAATTAGAAAAAAACGATAGCAAAGCAATCAAACAAGTAGAAACTAGATATCAAAAGTTTGTTGAATATGATAATAGTCAATCTAGTGATACCGAAACTTATAGAGACGAGGTAGACGATGAAATTATTGAATTTGAATAAAAAGAAAATCTTAACAACATTATTATTAGGTGGTACTCTTGTAGTACCACTTACTACTATATCTGCAACACTTTGAAGACAAGATCGCGACGGAGATGATGAAGCGTATAAATTTTCAACATATTATTATTTAGATTCTGAACATTTAAGCAGAAACTTATATTATGTTGGTGATTCTGCACCTTCCTATGATAAATTTGATAAATGAAGATATAATGGTTTTTCTCGTGAAAACTTTAATTATGAATTAAATAAAGATTTAAATGAATTAGATTATAGAATTCTTAACCCAAGTGACAATGGTGGTGTTTTGGTTGTTTCTGGTTCTGAGCAAATTAAATTACCAAGACTTACTGGTAGAAATAGCATCAAAACAACTAGACTACCCCAAACACTAGGAAGAGATTTTGAAAATAGTGCTAATTATGATTTTTTAAGAAAAAAAGCAATATACAAGATGTCTGATTTAATTCAAAATGAGACTGATAAAGAAAAATGAGTAAATTTACTCATAACATCTGCAAAAAATAATTATGGGAATATTTCTATTAGTTTAAACAATAGAAATGGTAGACGTATATCAACGAAATACTTAAAATTACCTAAGGTTTTTGTTTCAAAACTCTTACAAGAAGAAATAAAAGGTAATAAAGAGAAAATGAAAAGATTTTTTGATGTTTATTTCAGAGATTTAAGCATTGAACTATCATTCGATGCTGCAACATATGATGATGGTCGTTCTAGTGATTTAAACAGTATTGTTTTTTCTGGTGCTACATTTAAAACTGATTTTCAAATTCCAAGTAATGAGAAAATAACAAGAAAATATGATGAACAAGTGGTTCAATGAATTAGTGAATTAAAAGAACTAGAAACAAATAGAACTTTAATTCAAACAAATGGTTCTTCAAGTGTCCCAATTATTCAAAGGCAATCTGGTTCAAGAGATAGATATAGATTGAATTTAATTTCAGATACTGGCGGTGATTTAAACACAATAAATGATGGAACTTTATTTCAAAGTAATCGCGAAAAACTTGATAAATTATTTCAAAGTTTAAACACAATTCAAGCAAAAATTAAGTCAAACTTGAGCATTCAAAATGACGATGATATCTTAGAAGTTGTTTACAAAACCATTCCAAACAAAAATGACTTAATCGATATCTATCTACGTAGCAAAACAAACAATGAATATGAATTCCCGATTTATAGAATGATGTCTATAAACTTTATTGCATCAACAGCAGCATTAGATCAGGGAATGAACGAAAGAATTAACATTGAATATGGTAGATGAGTAGATTTTGAGAGCGGAACCACTGAATTAGTTGCTGATACACCTGTTCGTGTTCCAAATGATAAACCAATTGGAACAAAAGGAAAAGATGTTTATTTAGGTAAATGAGAAGTTCACACACCATTAAAAATATCATTCATTGGTAAACCTACTGAAAACGAAGTTTTGGTTATTAATGGTAAAAAGATCGATGTTTTAAATCAAAGATTTAATGAGATATTAACTGATAACAGAACAAGCGCAGATGATAATGAAAGAGTTTTTAATGAAGGTGTAAGCACTACTGATAGTGATGGTAATGAAGTTACAAAAACCGAAGAAAATTCACACCCTAAAAACCAATATACAATTGAAGTTTATGAATACAACAATAATGGTAAAGGGAATTTAGAATCTGATTTAGTGAAAAAATATACCAAAATTCTTGTTATCAACTCAAGAGCAATTCAAGAAGACTTTAAATGATATGCTTGAAAACCGGAAGAAAACTTCCATCAAAGAATTTTAATTGAACCATTTTTAATTGATGAACAAGGCAATGTCATTAAAGACGAAAATGGAAATAGCATTCCTAACCCAAAATACGATTCGAGCATTGACCCGAAAACAGGTACTAAAAAACAAGTTCTTTGATTGAATTTGAGTGGTTTTAGTACATTACAAGATTTTCTTGACATTTGAAAAACAAACCCAGGCAATCAAATTGAAAATATACCTGCAAGAGCAAGATGAAGTGATGACGAAGATAATTATTATTACAAAACATTTTTACCACAAGATACAAAAACACTTTTGGTACCATTCACCGAAATAAATGATGAAGTTGGAATTCCGGTTGAAGCTGTAGTTCTTGGTAAAGGTGGTTTAAGACAATTTGTAGGAAACATATCTAATGCGAAAATATTCAAAATAAGTGTAGGAGACCAGAGTTTAGATAGAATGCTTGAAGCAAAAGCTGATTATCTTGCTTATTTAGGTTCACCAATAAATTTAACAACTGTTAGTGGTGATTCGTCTTACTTTTCTGACGAAGGTTTATATTTATTTGCTATTAGCGGCGAAAAAACTATATCACAATATAAATTAGTTTATGTCACTCCAAACACTTCACCACAAACTTTATTCGCAGATGTTATACATAACACTAACTTAACGCCATTTTGAAAGACTTCAATTGGTGCTCAAGTTTATAATTTCATTATTGATAGATTTCATTTAAAAGAGCAAGATATTTATAACTTGTCATATGAAAATCTCAATGAATATTACAAACTATTTATGGACGCAATATGAAGAAATCATAAATTTGATAATAAAATCAATGCATCATTGAGATTGAAAGATAGATTTGGAAGATTAACAGAAAAAGAATTCAAGAGAAATTTCTTTAATCTGGAAACATCAAAATGAAATTTTGATGATATTAAAGAATACTATTTTGTAAAAAATAATTCTTACAAAATTATCGATGTTGAAAACGTTGAATTCATACACACAATAGAAGGTGTTGAAAGTGATTCAGATGTAGAACACGATACAGTTAAACTTACATTAGTTTTAAATTCATACAATATAAATCATAAATTGACTACAAATACCATTTATATTCCGCTTTCAAAATTAGATAGCAACGGAATACAAATTTATACTGCAAATTGAAATGAAGATTATTTTACATCAGTAGCAAAACAAACTAGAACTTATGATGAATTTATAGAACAAATTAATAGTAATCGTAATAATTGATTTATTGAACCTAGTGAAGAATTCTTGAATTCAATTCAAAGTGGCGATATTGAAGTTAATTTAAGTAGATTGAATGATACATTAACAATTCATTTAATTCCATCTAATACATGAATTAGAATATTTCCTACAACTATATTTAGATTTGATGTTTCATCATTTTGAAGACAACAAAACTCAAGAAATCACAAAAATACAAAGAACATTTTTGACGGAATTAAACCATTCGAGATACATATACCAGGTATCAAAGATAATGATGATTATGTAGAAGATGCTATAACTGAAGAATTAGAAAAGCATTTAGAAAACATTCCTAACCCACTTAGACTAGATGAAGACTACGAAATTAGCAACATTGAAGAAGTGTTGAAACAATTAAGGGAACCAGAATATATACTTTCTGAAAAATTTAAACCAACTAATAAAGCATATTTAATCTTAACTGCTAAATCACCTAATATTGGTGTTCTTCAAATTCCAGTTTTCAACTGAACAAAAACTCTTATCAAAGATAAAATAGATTTATCAACCATCACTATTCCACCAATTAAAATTGAAAATAGTGATGAAGCAACAATGCGTAATGCTATTTACACACACATTAATAATGAATTTTCAAGTAGAAATCTTGGTATTTCTATTCCCAAAGATGTTTTATTAAGAAATGATATTAATCTTCAAATTTCTATTTTAAAACGCAAAACAAAAGTTAAACTAACAGTTATTCCAAATAGAAATGGACAAATAGTTGGTGAAACAAGTTTTAATGTCGAAACTGATTTCGATGCAACGAAATTAGTAAGAATTCCATTGAATTTAATTAAAGATTGAACAACCACTAAGTTTAACGAAAACATCTTATCAATACTTAGACAAAAAGTAGTAGATAAAGCAGTTAAATTTTTAAGAGATGAATATCAATTAGATTTTCTATTAGATTACAATATTGATTTCAAAGATTTAAATGAGATTATTAGAGGAATTTCTATTTCTGATAATCTAGAACGCTTTGGTGCAATTAGAATTTTAGGAGATAATCGTACAACTGAAGGCACTAAAGAATTACCATTTAGTAATCAAACAGATAAACAAATAACTGATGATTTAGATACAACTGATTTAGTTGTTGATGGTATAAAAATTAGAAATTTAGCACTTATTCCTGATTGAGAAACAAGAGATTATACAGAAAATAGAATAAGCATAATTGAAACAAAAATAATCAATTCTGCTATTAGTTATATGACTGATAACAACTATGTTTTTGGTATTGATTATTTAATTGATAATCAAGAACTAAGAAACACTCTTAGAAATATTTCAAAAAATGATGGTTTAAAACACGAAGGTGTTATAACATTGATATCTGTTTTTGGTAAAACCATCGGGAAGAAACAACTAAAATTTACAAACACAATAAGTTCTGAATTGAATGTAATTGATGACTTAAAAGAACCTGTAGATTTATCTATTATTCCTGATTGAGAAAATGCAAATTATTCAGAAAATTCAAAACAAGAATTAAGAAACAAATTAATTCAAGCAATAACAACATATCTTGAAAAACATAATTTGACTTTATTCAAAGATTATAAATTCAATGCAAACGAAATCAATCAAGTAATAAATGAAGTAATGATTAGTGATAATCAAATACATAATGGTACAATAACCATTTACCCAATTCAAGGTAAGAGCATTAACACTAAAAGTTTTACTTTTACTAACCAAACCGATAAGCAAATAATTGATGATTTAGATGAAACAATAGATTATGGAAATAGTCTTAAAAAAGCAACTTTAAGTGCAATTAATGGTGATTTATTTGTGTTTAGAGAAAATGATAAGGAACGCATAAAAAGACTTTTCTTAGAGCGTTTATCATCTCATATTAAAAACATTTATAAACTAGATTTAAATGTGCATTATGAAGTTGATGATACACAATTAAACAATGCTATTGAAGCAATAGCAATACCTGATGATTTAGTTCATACAAGTAGAGTTATTTTACATTCAAAAGATAATAAAGCTGATGAAAATGGTTATGTATTAATTGCTAACAAAACAAGTATTCCATTTATTAATAAAAATAACATAACATCAACAGAAACAAATAGAGAAAAAGAAGCTTTCAAAAAAGCAGTTTCATATTTCCTTATACCTGTTGGAATTCTTAGTTTTATATCGTTAGCATTACTTGGTTGATTTGTATATATGAAAAAATATAAGAACAAAGTTCAATAAAATAAGTCTCAACGTAAAAGTTGAGATTTTATTTGCGGAACAAAATAACAATAATTATTTTTAATAATTATTGTTGTATAATATTTATAAGAAAATATGATTAAGGTGGTGAATATATGTTTAATTTATTAAAACGCAAAAATACATTAAAAGAATTTATATCTGGTAAAGATGATAAGGGAATGATATTCAATGTTCTTGGAGAAAAAATCTCTGAACACCCATTAGTGATTTATTACGATGTTGATTCGAGACAAGTTTTTTATTTAAAAATGCGTTCTAAGAAGTCGAATGAATTAAAAAGTCGTAATGCATTTGATTGAGAAGAAGAAATTAAAATTAACGGTACATCTAAATTTAGTTTTATTAAGCATACATCATATGTAGATTGTGCACAAATTTTTGTAATGTCTGAAGATGATTTTCAAAAATTACACCCTGATAATGATTATTTAGATTTAAATTCATTAGGTTTTCAAACATCAAAGAAAATTTTAGATAAGGTAATCAGCAATTTAAATCACACACCACCAAAAGTAAGTATTACAGAAGTTAGTGTTAAAGAAGAAAATAACGAACTTAAAACAGTTCCAAATATTTTATATTGTTGAGAAACATTAGAAAATATTGAATCTGTAGCAGCAACCAAAAATATAGACAATGAAAAAGATATAAAAACTAAAACAAAATTAATGAAGCAATATATAACAGCAATTGACAAAATAAACTTTATAAACAAAAATAAGAATTTTGTTAGTGTTGAAATGGTTTCTGCTTCATTACGAGAAGCGCAAAAGTATCTAAACGAAGACATTGATTTATATAAGACAGAGAAGAATAAGAATTTTGTTTTTGATGCATTAGAAAACAAAATTAAAGACACTACATTACCATATATTAGAACTGCAATTTATATAAGAAATTATAGAAGTCAAAACAAACAAAAAGATGATATATATGATGTTATGAAATATATCAAAAAGCATATGTACAATGAGAAGAAAAATGCTCTTAGAGTTGATATAGACAAAGCAGAAGAAAAATGAATGGAATATATAAGTTCAAGTGAAAGAGATGAAATTGTAAGTACATTCTATAAAACAAATCAAATCAAATTACCAGATTGTTTTAATAAACCTGAGTTTTTAAAACAACAAAAGAAACAAGTACAAGAATTAAAAGTGCAACAATATTGTGCAGAACAAAGGAAAACAGAAGCCGAAAATAAAATAGATGTAAATCTTTTTGATGAAGAATATCTAGATGAAACTAATCAAACCATTACTAGTCAAACAAAAAAATCTACTTCTATAATGTAGGAAATAGATTATAATATATGTACTGCTTTAGTGCTCCCAAAATTTAAGGAGCACTTTTTTTATGCAAAAATTTAATAAAAATGTGGAAAATTACTTGAAATGCGGAAATGTTTTTCTACTGAAAAAACACTAAAATATAATATTTTTGTTATGAGAAATATTATAGAAATCGAAGAAAATAAAAATCACATTAAACAAGCATTAGAAGAAAAGATTGCTAAAATCAATGAATTAGAAAAACATTTTAGAGAAGTAATTCGTAAAAAAGAACACCCAAATTGAAAAATTTGTAGATATAAGAAAAGAAAATATATCACTAAATTTGGTGTTTTTGAACTGAACATTACTATGTATGAAAAGAAACAAGAGAATGGAAAATTAAAGAGATTTGTTTATTATCATCACGATTTATTAAAGCAATTATCACGCCAAAAATATGATTTTACAATAATAGAAGAAACAATAGAAGCGATATTAAAAAATGATAGTTTGCCAACCGTTAATGGTAAAAGAATAGAACCAAGCACAGCAAGATTTTGAATGAAAAAATATGCAATAGAAGAAAAGATAATTAATGAAAATAACAAGTTAATCGAGCACTTTCAAAAGGAAAAAATCAATAAGAAAAACGAGCAAATTAACATTGAAATTGATGATACGTACCACAAGATAAATTATGGAAAATCAAAGGAAAAAGTACGCTTTAGAACGGCTGTTTTTCACACTGATTTTACCAATAAAGATATTAAGAAAAAAGGTGTCGTTTTACTTGAAATTAATGAGTTCATCAAAGGTAAAGAACACACTAAAAAATCATCACAATATTACGATATTTTAGCCGAAAAAACATCTGAATTTGTACACGAAGAATCGCAAATTTTAGTGAAAGGTGATGGCGCAAGATGAATAAAAAATTCGATTTTATTGTGAGAGAATTCATCATTTTACCTTGATAAATTTCATCTCATAAAGAAAATAAAAGGTGCAATCGGACACCAAAGAAATGTATCAAACCCATTCAAAAAAGTCTTTCAAAATCTCAAAGTTGAACATCATAATCAGTATTGATATGATGTATTTTTGTATGTTCTGGAAAACAAAAATAAAGATGATTTTATGAAATTGAAAGATGATTTTTTAGCTGTATTAGAAGAAAAATTCAATGATAAAAAATTGTTAAATCACGTAAAAGAATTATTTAGATACATCAAAAATAATGAAAACGGAATATGAGATTTAGATGGAAAAAGAAAAATTGTAAGATGTTATACTGAACATTTTATGTATTACAAATGCAAAAAGAACATCAAAAAATCACATAGTTTCTTTGGTTTAAATCTAACAAAATTAAAGATTATGTACAATAACTTGGTAAATGGTTTTGCAACTATTTTTGCATAGTGGTGCAAATTTGGTGCGCATTTTTAAGATATGTATATACATAGTATATAAAAAATGTGTTGGTGCAAAAGTGATGCAAATTTGATAATACTGATGCAAATTTCAAAAAGAAAAATCTTGAATTTTTTACCAAAGTAATTATTTATAAAATAAATAATTAAAAAACAAGATAATGCGCCATACAGTAAGTATGTGGTGCGCACCTTATCTTGCCTTTAAAGGACGCGCATATGCGTGCGCGTTATTTTTGCTGAAGCAAAAATGCGGAAAATTTTGTGGAAATTTTCAAAAAATAACGAAAAAAAGCGAAAATGATGTAACATTAGAATGAAGCAGGAAATATATACGTTCCTACACACCTTAATTTCACCCTTCCGTGTTTTATTTAGTTTTAAGAGATTAAAAGCAAAAGAAAAGCTCGGCATTATTTGACCGAGCGAGTAAAGTATATCTTAGTTTCCTTTTGAAACACGAGCACGTACAACGTGGTAAGGCATTAAAGCAATGATTCTTGCTCTTTTAATTGCGTTTGCAACTTTTCTTTGGTGTTTTGCACATGTACCTGTTGATGATTTAGCTTTGATTTGTCCTGTTGCTGTTACATATTTTCCTAATAATTCTACATTTTTGTAGTCTACATAGTGCATTTTGTTATCACAAAATTCACATGATTTTCTTCTACCTGCAAATGATTTTTTACGTTTGATTAAAGCCATATTTTCTCCTTTATTTAATCAAGATTATCTAAGTCAAATAATGGGGCTAAATTTTGTTCAGCATCATTATTTGCTTCTTGATTTGATTTATTTGTTGAAATTTCGTTACTTAATGTAGGAGTGTTGTCGATTTTGTTGCCTTCAACATTATAGTTGTAATCAAATTTTTGGTTTCTTGTGTAACTACGTGTATTTGCACCTTGATTAAAACTGTTGTTTAACCCATAGGCCTGAGGTGCATTTGACGTTGTGTTATTAGGTTGTCTCAAGTTTGGTGTAAATGTTGCATTTGATCCGTTTGCAGCAATTCTTGCTTCAACAACTTGTTTTGGTTCTAACGGGTTAATACTGTTAATTCTAACATCATAACTACGAACCAATTGATTAGTTTGAGTACTATTGTAAGTACTTGATTGTAAAGAACCTGTTACAAGCACAAGTGAACCTTTTCTAATGTTTCTTGAAATAAACTCAGCAGTTTGAGTTCAAGCAACAAGTGGAATAAAATCAGCAATATCTTGCCCATTTACTTGATTTGAACCTGGACGATTAACTGCAATAGTTAAACGAACATATGGTACGTTATTTGAAGTATGAGCTAAGACTGGATCTGCTGTAATACGTCCAACTAATGTAATTTGATTTAGCATAAAATCTCTCCTAATTTAAAATTTGATTATTATTCAGTAACTAGTGCTTGTTCACTTGCAGTTTTATTAGCATGTGTTCTAGCAACTTTTTTATCTGAGTCTTGTTTAACAACTCTTTTAGCTCTTGGTTTTGCAGCTTCTTTAGCAGCTTTGTGTAAACCGTTTTCTGTATCTAAGTTGATTACAAGAATTCTTCAGATATCTTTGATGATGTTTGTACGACGTGTGAATTCAGCGATGTTTGTTCCGTCTGATTCTACGTAAGCTAAAACGTATTGTGCGTGTTTTGATTTGTTAATTTCGTAAGCTAATTCGTTTCTTTCAAGTTTTTCAACTTTTAAAACTCCTTTACCAAAAACTTCAGCCACTAAGTCTGTGTAAACTTTAACGTCTGCTTTTGGGCTAACGATTGACATAATTTCGTATTTGTTCATTTTTTCTCCTTTTGGACTTTACTGGGTTAAATTACATTTAACCAAGGAGTACTATATACTCTTATTTATTATATAACATAATATGTTATAAAAATTTTGTTGACTTTGTTTTTTAGCACTATGAGATAAAACAAAAAGATATTTTTTAAGAAAATAAGGAATTTTTCAATTTTTAAATCATCTGGTTTTTCATTTTCATTGACTAAGAAATAATTTTTTTCACAATAGATATTATTAATATAATATGCAGTCACACTGATAAAAAAATTGTTTTTATTTTAGGAATAATTGATATATTTATTTGTATGAATGCAAGCAAATTAATTATTGTCGAGTCACCCAATAAGGTAGCGACTATTAAAAAATACGTTGGACCAGACTTTGAAGTTTTAGCAAGTGTGGGACATATTTTAAAAATGAAGAGTTCAGGTCAATTTGGACTTGGAATTGATTTTGAAAATTGAGAACCTCAATATGCAAAGGATGCTTCTAAAAATGAAGTTATAAAAAAACTAAAAGAAGCAGTTAAAAATGCTGATCATGTTTACATTGCAACTGACCCGGACCGGGAAGGTGAAGCAATCGCTGAACACTTAGTTGATTATTTAAAAATTAAATCTCGTTATTCAAGAATTAAATACAACGAGATCACAAAAGATGCTATTTTAAGAGCTCTAAATAATCCAATTATGATCGATGAGCACTTAGTTGATGCACAAAAATCACGTAGAATGTTAGACCGTATTATTGGTTATAGATTAAGTAATTTAATGCGCTCAAAATTTAGCAATGCACCTGGTAATGCAACCGCAGGTAGAGTGCAAAGTATTGCTTTAAAATTAATTGTTGATCGTGAAAATGAAATTAGAAATTTCATCCCTGAAGATTACTACACATTAAAAGCAAAATTACCTAATGATGATAATTTAGCAGTTTACTTTAATGAGAACAATGAAACAAAGAAAAGAAACTGAATTTTACCTAATGAATATGAAGTAGTTAAAAAATACTTTGACAGCTGTGACAAAGAATTGGAAGTTGCAAATGTTCAAGTTAAAAATATCAAAATGCCTGCTGTAACACCATTTAAACAAGCAGCATTATATAAACGTTCACCATTGTCATCAACAGTTACACAAAATGCTTTACAAAAACTTTATGAGGGGTATGGAGATGGCGGACTTATAAGCTACCCAAGAACTGATTCTACAAGACTTTCAAATCATTTTATTGAAGAAGCACAAAAATACATTTTCAATAAATGAGGAAATGATTATGTAAGTAAAGAAATTAAAGGTTTTAGTGGTGAACAAGATGCCCATGAGGCTATTAGACCAACAGATGTTGCATTAACACCGAGTGATGCAAAAGTAACATATCCTGAAATGTCATCATCTGAGTTTAAAATTTATAAACTTGTATATGAAAACACTATGCAAGCATTAATCTCGCAACCAGAGCGTAGAAGTACTCAATACATCTACAACACAGGCGAATACAAATTTACAAATTCATATTCAAAAGTTATTTTTGAGGGATATTACGTCGTAACAGGATACACTGATGAAAAAGTTGATCCAGGTTATACACAAGGTCAAAAAGTTGCAGTTGAAAGTTTTGACTTTGATAAATCACAAACAAAACCAAAACCACGTTATAATGGTGGAACATTAATCGAAGCACTTGATTTAATTAAAGTTGGTAGACCTTCTACTTTTGCAACTACAGTTAAGACGGTTAAGGATCGTTTATTTGTTGAACCAAAACAAAAACAATTAAAACCAACTGAATTTGGAGAAATTTTATTAAATAACTTAATCAAAGCATTTCCGGATATCATCAACGAAACATATACTGCTTCTGTTGAAGAGCAACTTGATTTAATTTCTGAAGACAAATTAGACTATAAACAAGTTATGCAAGAATTTTGAGATAAGTTTATTGCAGAATATGAAAAAGCTGGTGATAAGATTGAGAAACATACATTCAAATTAATCCACCTTGGAAAACCATGTCCTGAATGTGGCGGGGATTTAGTAATTAGACACAATAAAAAGAATTTACAAAAATTCATTGCATGTGCAAACTTCCCTAAATGTAAATTCACTGATTCATACATTGAAGAACCTGAATCAGATGAAGAAATTGAAAATGAAGAATAATATCAAAATTAGTCATTCTAGTAATGGCTATTTTTGTTACTTTTATTTAATGAAAAACACTACGTTTATGGTGAATTAGTAATTTTTGATATTTTTGAGCTTAAGTAAAAAATCATTTGAATTCATTGTTAAAAAGGTTAATTTCTAGTAAAAATTGAATGTAAAAATACCATATTTCCATATTATTCCATCAATTTCGACTATATATACTTCAAAGTAGGAGGAATTAAATGAACATTTACTCAGTTATTGAACACACAGGTGGCACAAATTTAGATTAATTAATTTGAAAACACCCTGAATCTTATGTAAATACAAAATCAAAATTAATTGTTAGGCCAGGGCAAGTGTGTATTGTTGTCTCGTCGGGTCAAATGATAGCTGTTGTTGAACCTGGGACTTCAAATATTGATAGTGCATGACTCCCAATAGTTTCTTCGGGAACCCAAAAATGATGAAGTGGAAATGCATATCCTGTAGAATTTTATTTTATTAATAAGAGACTCAAACTTGATATGAAATGAGGAACACCATCTTCTTTTTCAATCACAGATCCAAAATATGCACTAGTCCTTGATTTAAGGGCTAGAGGACAATTTGGGCTAGCGGTGAATAATTATCAATATCTACTAGATAGATTAGTTGGGTCTTTTGATAATGGCAGTTATTTAACATTTGATTTTATAAAAAATCAATTAAGAGGATGGATAAATCAAAATATTAAACGTATTATTTCAGCAATAATTATTCAAAAAGAAATTTCATATTTTGATATTCTTCCAAGACTTGATGAAATTAATGATTTCTTCATTTTAGAATTGAATAAACATACACAAACAATCGGAATGGATGTTGTAAGTTCAAGTATAGAAGATATTGGAGCTCCAGAAGAAACCAAAGCAGAATTGAATAAACTCTTAATGGGGAAAGCAAAAATTAATATCCTTGGTGATGATTACTACAAAGTTCGCGAATTAGATAATATTGAACATGCAGCGAAAAATGAAGGCATTAGTGGTACTATACTTGGCTTAGGAGTTGCTAACATGATGGGGCAAGGAATGGTTAATTCTATGCAATATGGACAACGTCAATTTTCACAGTCGATGTCTGAGGTTAAAGAAATTGTAATATTAGCTTGTCCTTCATGTGCCGCAAAAAACAATGAAAAATCTAAATTTTGCATTGAATGTGGCAATAAATTACAACCATCTTGCAAAGCATGTAATGCTTCATTGCTCCCTAAATCAAAATTTTGCATAGAATGCGGGGAAAGGGTATAAAAATGAAGTCTAAATTATTAAAAAGACTTAAAGATAGATTTATATTTGCGATAACTTTGGGATGATATTGATTGTAGCAATTATTATTCCAATTCTTATTGACTCATTACTTTTAGGATATATCACAGGTGTTGGAACAGTTTTCTACTGATATATAGCAATTAAAGTGTTTGCGATTATATGATTTTTAGTTATTGGATGATTTGTAATTTTAAGTGATAAATTAGCACGTGGAATTAGTGTGAGGTTATTTACTATTGCTATAGTGTTACAATTAACTCCATTTTTCGCAAGATTTTTCTTTTTAATTAAAGATCCTAAACCTATAGTTAATTTATGAATGTTTATATACTTTGCGATAGTTCTGACTATATTTGTACCATTAACATTATTAATATTTAAGCACAGTGCTATTATGGTGAAACACGATAAAGATTTTAGATCAAAAGAAACTTTATTACGTCACTATTATGATGAAAACGCTACACATAAAACTAATTATAAAGGCTTATTATAATGGTATTTATAATCAAAACTAGATAATTAAAATAAAAAAATGACGTTAGTATTTTTTAAATTACTAACACATATAAATGATTTATTGAATCAATAACAATAATGAAAAATTACAAAAAGAAAGGTGATTTTATAATATGGAACAACAATGTTCAAAATGTGGCGCAACATTTACAAGACTAATGGAAAAATGTGAATATTGTGATGCAGTTACTTCATACGGAATGGAAAAAGGAACTAATCAAGATCCAAATGAAGTTATTAAAGAAGTTCAAGAAGAAACTAACCAAGATAATTATGAAGAGGTAAAAGAAGAAGGTGAATACAATAATAACCTCAAGACAGGATTTACTACAGCTAAAGTTGCACTAGTATTATCGTTTGTGGTTCTTATTGTTGGTGTTGCTAAATTAGGACTTACTTTGGGAGGTATTAATTTAGATACGGTTCAGACAATGTTGAGTGCTATTTTATGGCCAGCATTAGCAATATATCTTATTTTATACATCATACTAATTTTTAGAACAGCAATTAAGCAAATGCCTGGTTATGTAATATTGATAATTGGTTTATTTGTCCCGATATGTAATTGAATCGGTTTGGTCAAAGCCATTAAGCACGACTACTAAAATAAAGATTATTATTTAATATTTCAAACTTATTAAATTAAACATTTATGCATATTCTATGTAGAATATGCATTTTTATATGTTTTTTTCCATAAAAAACGCAAAGTGATAACTTACACTTTACATTTTGGATTAGTTGTTTTTCAATGATTATTTTCTATCTTACTATTTAACGAAAAAAGCTATGTATTTGGCGAATTCAGAATTTTCTATGTCTTTTATATCAATGAATGATAATAAGTTTTTATTAATGTAATATTCATTTTTATTATCTTCAACTTGTTTTACATGCCCGATGTGAAGTTGTTGGATGCTTGAGTATATTTCTAAAACATCAACAACATTTTGTACTGTAATTGCATCAGTAACTATTGGTTTTAAAAATACAACATATTCATTTTCTTCACGAAGTTTATCATTTGATGAAAATAAAGGTTGTTTAGAAATTTTATCTACAAAAATTCCTTCTTGATCTAATGGTAAGTTAAAACTTAATGATGCAAAGCTAAAATTATTAATTTCATCAATTGATACTTTTTTAACTACATTACAGAAGTTTTGGTAAAGCGCCATAACATTTATGTGGCAGTAACCATTTGGATTTTTGTCTAAATAATCTTGGTGATAGTCTTCTGCATCAATAAGGTTTTTTAATTCTTCTACTTCAACTGCTAATTTTTTATTATCATGTTGTTTAACATATGTATCTAATACATAGTCAATTACTTTTACATCTGTTGCATCAGTATAGTAAATTCCTGTACGATATTGTAATCCTTCATCTTCTCCTTGTTTATTAAGAGAATATGGATCAATTATGCTTAAAAATCTTAAAATAATTTCCGGTAACGAAACAATGTTTGGGTTGTAGTTTATCACTACTACTTCTGCATGTTCTGTTAGTTTTAATTCTTTATAACTTGTTTGTTTTGTAAGCCCATTTGCATAAGCAACTTTTGTGTTTATAACACCTGGTAGTTTTTTGAAATATGCTTGAACACCTCAAAAACACCCACCAGCTAAAATGATTGTTTTATCTTGCATTTTACTCCTTATTTATTAATAAAATAAATTATATTTTAAAATCTAAAAACACATAATTTGTTTTGTTTTTTTATTTATTTTTAATGTTTTAGGTAATATTGTGAAAATTGACTTGCATTTGTAATTTTAAGTTTTTGTTAAAAGAAAATACCATTATAAAATGGTATTTTGATTATGATTTTCAGTTTCTTTTAGGTCTCTAACAGTTGTTCATGCAAAGATAATACCTACAATCCCGACAATTGGAACAAATAAACCGATAATTAGTAATATAAACACTGTGTTATCGTTATTTTTTAAATTACGAGATTCGATTATACAGAATATGTAATATACGAACCTAGCTACAAAAACACCAAACGCTACTGCAAAAGATATATAACCAAAAATTGCCGGAATCATAGATGCACCATGGTGACCTAGACCAAATGATATTCCTACAAGAATTGCCCCAATAATAATTGCGGCGAAACTTATAAGAGTTAGGTAAAATCATATTTTGATATATTTTTTTAATTTCATCAATATTCCTTTATTGTAATGTGATTAATTTAATAATATCAAAAAACACTATAAAATCAAAATTCGCCCTTAATATTAAAGAAGTATTTTAAAAAGAAAACACCATTATGCAATAGTATTTTCATTATGATTTTGCTGATTAGTTTGTTAGAGATTTTTAGCTTTTACTCAACCCATCATCATAGCTACAAAACCAACAAACGGAACAAAAAAACCAATTATTAGTAGGATGAATACTAAATGGTTATTGTCTTCTAATTTGTGTGACTCAATTATACATATTAAATAAAATACAATACTTGTAGTAAGAGAGCCTATTGCTGCTACTAAAAACAATGCACCTAATATTTCGGGTAAAACGGAGAAATCAGAAACTCTTTTTTCTTTTGCAATTGCAAGCATAATTGCTCCCGCTATGGTTGACAATATAGTAGCTAAGAATAAGAAAAATCATATTTGAATATATTTTTTTAATTTCATAAATAATCCTTAATAAGTTTGTACTACAAAATGATTATTTTAATAATACCAGAAAATAGAATTTCATTATGAATAAGTCTTACGCATTAACTTATTCTTAAAATTGTAGCTTTTATTGTTTAAAAATCTTTTCAAATTGATTATAAAAGTTTAAAAAACAAAAGCACAAGATAATAACTTGTACTTTTATGACTTAATTATTGGGTTGTTCTTTATTATTTTCTATTATTGCTGAGACTTTTTTAAGAATTTCATCTTCGTTTGGAGTTTTATAGAAAACACCTCTACCAATTTTCTTTAATTTATTGAAATCTACATCTTTTAATGCAGTAAAACAAAATGCTCCATCACCTATTCTCTCAACATTAGGTGCATCAATTTCTGTTAATGATGATTTAGCAAAGGCACTAGAGTATATAATTTGTAATTTTGGTGCAATTATTTTTGTGATATTAGTTGATTGAAATGCTCCATAAAATGGGTCGGCACCAGATATGAAATAACATGTACCGCCATCTATTTGTACTAACTCTGGGAATGTTAATTCAGTATTACTGAAAGTAGCATCTTCAAATGCGCTTTGATAAAAACGCTTAACCTTAGGCATAATTACATTTTCTAATGTTGTCGCACTAAAGGCACCATTATATACTGTTTCGGCAGCTGGAAAGTTTGCATTAGTAAGCCCACTAGATTTAAAGGCATCATGACCTATTGTTCTTAATTTAGGTGCATTAAGAGTTCTAATTTTAGATCTTTGGAACACTCCTGCCACATCAGATCTACCATGTAAAAGTTCAAGTTCAGGTAAATCCACATCACTTAAATTAGTTCCAGAAAAGGCTCCATATCCAATTTCTCTAACTTTTGGTCCAACAAATTTTACTAAAGGAATATCTTTAAATAAATAATCCTTAATAACTTCTATCTCATTGAAGTAAACATTTGTTAAATTAGTGGCTTTGTTGAAAACTTTGCTTGCAACTTGTTTTACTTTAGGAGCATCAATTGTGTCTAAACTTGAGTTGTAAAAAGCAAAATCCTTAATTTCTAAAGCACTATTTAACTCTACATGAGAAAGACTTCCTGTGTTAGCGAATGCATTTGCGGAAACGGTAATTAAATTTGGCGTAATAACTCTGGTTATTGGTGTGTTATTAAATGCTTCAACTCCAACAAATTTTAAACTTGCTAAATTAACTTCTAACAATTGTGATGATTTAAAAGCATTGTTTCCTATGGTTTCTAACATTGGTGCATCAATTGTTTTTAATGTCGAATCTTTAAAAGCATTATCACCAACGGTTACTAAAAGTGGGAAGTTAACTTCGTTCAATTGTGTTGAACTAAAAGCATTATCTCTAATAGTTTTTAAATTTAATGCATCAATTTTTTCTAATGGAAGATTAGCAAACGTATCACTATTGATTAATTCTATTGAATTTAAAAATGCATTGGTTAATTTTGAACCTTTAAAAGCATCTTGACCAATTTGTTTTAATTTTGGTGCATCAATAAGTTGAAGATTTGAATCTTTAAATGCTCCACTTGGTATTGCTTCTAAATTTGGTGCTATTAGATATTTGACTTTCATTTCACTTGTAGAATCTGGAACTAGTGCACTACGTGAAATGATGCTTACATTAGGTAAATAAATTCATTCTAGATTTGGATTTATTAATTCTAATAGTTGAGTATTTGAGATATTGGTTCTAAAGTATTTTTCAGGGTGTTGTTTTTGATCATATAGTTGTTCTGCTATTTCATTGTTTGTTCTGAAAGATTCAGCAATTGTATTAGTTGTTTTTTCAATGTATATGTTTCTAAATGATCTAATTTCATTTATGTATGTTATAACGACTTGCACTTCTTCTCTTATTGCAAGTGCATTTGTAATTGCTTCACGTAATTTATTTTCTAAATCTTCTTTTGCAACTGGAATAATTGTAGCGGTTTGATTATCTGCGCTTCAAGTGAAAAGATCCCTACCTTTTTGAACAACAGGATTTAGTTCGTTTTGTTTGTTTTGTGAAATAATGGTATTTTCACTTTCGAATTCTCTTTTAACTGTAAAAACTTGTTCTTTTATGCCGTTATAAATATTTTGCATTGTTTTTGCTAGACCACTTAATTTATCTGCCTCAATTAAATTCCCGAGATTATTTGAACTATCATTAACTAAGTTGGTGATGTATGTCTTGGCATCATCGTTTAGGGTGTTTAAACTATCTAAACCGGTAATGATGTTATTTTTGAATTCATCTAAACCTTCTTTTATCTTTCTATCAGCATTTGTTAGGTACGTAATAAGATCTTTAATATCACTGATTTTATTAACGCTTAAACTTTCAGCACTTAATAATTCTTTAGCAGCATTTAATTTTAGTTGAACTTCTGGATTTTGGAATTGTTCTAAATCTTTAAGTGCTTCAAGTTTTGAACTTACTGAATTGAAAATATTTTCAAGTTCAGGAGTTAAACTATCTAATTCTGCTTTTTTAATATTGTAATCTTGAATATCTTTCTTTAGTTGAGTTTTTGATTCACTTAATTCCACGATTTTTCTCTTAATATCACCAATTCTACTGATACTTAAATTTTCTATAGCTAATAACTCTTTAGCTGAATTTAATTTTTCTTTAAAGTTTTCAGCAGAAATATCTGTTACATTTTTAACTGGTTCAAATAATTTTTTCGACTCACTAACTGTGGTTTCTAAATTAGTTAATAAGGTTTTTAATTCTGTTTTTTTGATATTGTAATCTTGAATATCTTTCTCTAGTTGAGTTTTTGATTCACTTAATTCCGCGATATTTCTCTTAATATCACCAATTTTACTGATACTTAAATTTTCTGTAGTTAATAATTCTTTAGCAGAATTTAATTTTTCTTTAAAACTTTCAGTAGAAAGATCTGTTTCATTTTTAACTGGTTCAAATAAAGTTTTTGATTCATTAACTGTGGTTTCTAAATTAGTTAATAAGGTTTTTAATTCTTCTTTTTTGATATTGTAATTTTGAATATCTTTTTCTAATTGAGTATTTGATTCGTTTAATTCTGTGATGATTCTTTTAATATCGCTAATTTTGTCAATACCTAAATTATCTGTGATTAACAATTCTTTGGCTGCATTTAGTTTCTCTTTAAAACTCTCAGTAGAAAGATCTGTTTCATTTTTAACTGGTTCAAATAATTTTTTCGACTCACTAACTGTGGTTTCTAAATTAGTTAATAAGGTTTTTAGTTCTTCTTTCTTAACTTGGTAATTTTGAATATCAACAACTAATTTTCTGTTTATTTGTTGAAGATCTAAAATAGCAGCATTAACTTCATCGATTTTTGTAATGCTTAATTTTTGTGTTAAGTAATTGTTGCTATTTGTTAATTTTGTTTTTAATTCATTTGAGTTGAAATCTTTTGCATTGATTACTGGGTTCAATAAATCATTAGCATGAAGAATTTCTTGTTTTAATTGTTTTAATAATTCATCTAATTCTTGTTTCTTTTTGTTGTAGTTTTCGATGTTTAGTTTCAAGTTTGTATTTGCTTGTTTTAGGTCAAATAATTTGTTTTTAACTTCTTGAATTTTCTCAATATCTTGAGTTGAAATTGTTGCTAATTTTGTAGCTGTTTCAAGTTTGGATTTAAGAGTATTTAAGTCAATATCAACATTATCGCCTACTGTTGAAACTAAAACATTTGACTGGTTAATTTCAGTTTCCAGTTCTTTTAATTTGTCCTTTAATTCTTGAACTCTTGATTCTCTTTCTTTATCAGTACATGAAATTGAAATAAGAGGTAATGGTGCAATGGTTCCAAGAAATAAAGAAGTAGCAATTTTCTTTCTTATCTTCATTTTTGTCTCTTTTCACATTTTTTGCTCCATAAATGTCGAAAAATAACACTTGGAGTACCGTTATTATATATATATATATATATATATATATATATAATCCAAGATTAACACCAAATTTAGACTGATAATATGAAAAATTTTCACATTCTTGTATACTGAAAAAATATAATAGTTTAAAACTTTTAAACCATCTCTAAAAGAAAACACACTAGCAATAGCTAGTGTGAAGGGTTATTTTGATAAATAAGGAATGTAGTTTAAAACAAGTAGTTTATCTTCTTTGTTAACTATTTTTAATATGTGCGGTTTATTATCTGGTTTTGGTGAGTTATAACTAAAGATTAAAGCATTTAATTTTCTTGTATCCGATGATGTGGTTACGTTGCTTCCAATTAATTCATCATCAAGATAAACATCAAAACTGCTTGAATTTAAATCTTCCTTACCTACAATTGCGAATGAATTTGTATTAATTGTGGTTGTTAAATAATCAGAACTTGTATTTGATGTTAATGCGATATTATTAACAACTGATCCAATGTTTGTTTGGTTATTTTCTAATTTTCAATTACCAAAGAATTTGATTTTTTCAGAATTAATTGGTAATATCTTGTTTGTGTTTATTGCTAAACTAAATTGCACGTTTACTAATTTAAGACCATTGGTTGGTTTTGAAACAGTTAGATAAAGATTTTTAACCACTTTACTATTAATAAAGTTTAAATCAAATATAGCTGGTACTTTGTTATCAGTTAAGTAATAATCTAATAATTTTGTTTTTTCTCCATTTACATCTTCACCATAGACAATATAGTGTGTTGGCACAAATTCAGTGTCTTCTTTTTCTTCTTTATCTTTATGAACAACTGGAACGCTTTCGTTTTCGTGGTTTTCAGGTTCATCTTCAAAATCATCATCAGTAATTTTGGTTTTATCAACTACTCTTGTAATGCTCATTTTGTTAATTAAACTTGCTTGATCTAAGGTAAATTTAAATGTTGCTTCATTTGCATCTTCTATATAAAGAACATCATTTACATTTGTGTTTAATAGTTTATTCAATTCTGCTTGATCAATTTGATCATCAGAAGAAATTGTATATCTGGTTTTAGATCTTTTACTTGGAATGTATTTATTGATTTGTGAAGTGAATCTATCATTTGAATCAATAAATCTTGGTTTATATTGATATTCTGGATTGTTTAAAATTGATCTTAATTCTTCAATGGTTTTCCCTGTTGTATCGAAGTTTTCTGTTAGTGCATAATCATCAAATTGATAGTGCTTATTATCATTGAATAACCATACGTTCAATCCACCTGCACCACTAGAGTTATATCCATATATTTCTATGTCGTAGACTTGGTTGGCATCGAAATATATAGTAGATAAGTTTTGTGCATACTCAATTCATTGATTTTTAGTTATTACACTTTCACCATTTACAAACATTTTAAAATGATCATCAACTTGACCTCTTATTTCATAATTACCACTCACAGGTGGAATAAATTTAAAGTGTGATTTAATTAATCTTTTCTCAGCATTTAAATAGTTATTTGAACCATTGTTAAAATGGAAGTCTTGAACTATTTTTAAAGCTTCAACATTGTTATCTTTAGCATATTGAATTGCTTGATCAATATTATTACCTGTAAAGTTTGTAAGGTTGTTATAAATGTAAAATGTTGGTTTATTAACTACATTTCTAATTTTAATTTTAAATTTATAAGCAGGTACATAATTAGAAGGTTTACCTTCGAAATTATCTGGATAAATCGTTAAATCGAATTCATCAATTTGATTTAAGTAATTTTCATTTGCATGATAAATTAGTTTCTTAGGATTTGTTGGATCAACTTTTAAAGTCCCAAACCACTTGGTGGTAGGTTCGAAAGTCATTTTTGATCATGTAAAGTTTGAATTAACTGATGCAATACCTTTTTCAAAATCAAATGTGTAATCTTCATAAGCAGGTATTTGGAAAGGTGCTTGTACATCGGAACTATATTCAAAACTATTATTTTTTGGATTATATAAGTAGTTTCCAATTGCATATAAGTTACCAACAAAATCGATTCCCATTTTTTCTTGCATACTTTCAATATTTTCAACTACTTTTGGATCCTTTGGATAATCTAAATCTGCTATTCTTAAGGCTTCTTTTGCTTCAGATAATTTGTTTAATGCATCTTTTTGAGCTTCTGCATAGTCAGAAAGTTGTGCTGTTAATTCTAAATTCTTTTCAACTTTTTCTAAAATAGAAAGAGTTTTATCTGCTTGTATTTTGTCTTTTTCGATTTGAATTTTATCTTTTGCATCTTGTAATGCTTTATTGGCATTTTCATAATTTTCAGTCGCTTGATTAAACGCTTTAATTGCATTTAAAGTAGTTTCTTTTTCAAAATCATTTCCAAATTTAGGAACATCTCGTCTAAAGTTTGAACTGTGTTTTAATAAATCTGTATATGTTCTTAAAGCATAGTAGAAATTAAGGTCAAAATAATCTGATAAATATTTAACTGTTGCAGTATTGCTTCAGTGATGACCAGATCTACCTGAACTTTGGACTCATTGCATAAATTTGTCTGGACCTAGAGTGTAGATTAAAAAGCTATAAAGTGAATATCAATCTTTTCCTGTTTTAGTTAAATTAAATGCATTTGCAAGTCTTGCCCATCCTCAAGTTCATCTACCAGATGTATTAATTAAATTTCTTTTTCTGCTTTCATCATTTACAAACGAAATATCAATAATTGATGGTATGTTTGTCCATCCATGATCACGAATATTAAATGGATCTTGATAATCTTGGAAGTTATGGTTTATTTCATGGTAGTTACCTCAGTTGTCAAAACTGAATTCAGATTTGCCCGAAATATACGAACTTGCTCAACTTGTATCGGCGTATAAATAACCATTTCCACCTCAAGCACCTGCACCACCTCAAACATCGTTGCAATAATTTAAAACAACTTTAGAAGCACCATAATTTCCTCATGCATATGACATTTGATAAAATGAATCTCATTTTCTGAAGTTATACTCTGGGAAAATTGCGTGATCAATATTGACTCCTGCAATTGTAGTAGGTGCTGTAAAGGGAATTAAAATTGATGAATAATCAGTTTGAATCGCAAATACTGGCGATGATATTTCGCCTGATTTTACTTTTCCAATTTGAGTGTTTCAATTTTCTAAATCAGTTTGCTTATAGACATAAAAGAGTTGCTCTACCCCACCATCAATGCTTAAATTAACAGTATGGAATGAACCATCCTTATTATATAAATGACTATTTAAAGAAATTGATAATGAACCACCAAATGGAGTAGCTATTTTAAGTTTTTTTGTTTCTGGGTCAATTTCATTAAATCTATATGTGAAATTTGATTGAATTCTTGGGTATCTATTTGAAATTCTTCCTGAGTTATTAAAAGGTCGATTATCTCAATAATTTTCATTTATAACAAATTGGAATGGTAAAAAATCATTATTATTTGCATAATTTTCTTTAAGGAGATTATAAGTATTATCATCAAATTGAATTGTTGCAATTTCACCAGCAGGTATATAAATACCAGTTGAATTAAAACCTAATATATTTGATGCGATTTGAATATTTTTAACAACTGCTTGTGTGGTGTCTAAGACATTTCTTTCATAAAAGTTTTTAACTGCTGGGTGAACTTTTAATTCGCCTAATTGAATTTGTTTTTTAATTCAATTGGGATCGGCATAATCGGTATTATCTGGTGTTTTTTCAGCTAAAACTAAATCTGAAATATTGACAAATTTAGTTTCACCGTTTTCTTGATATTTTAATCATGAATTTAAATAATCTAACTGTTTACCATTATCAATATAATCAGATCTACGTTTATTGCCATTTGATTCATAGTTATTATCATAACCAGGATATCTAAAGCCATATTGACCATATTTTGTTTCTAAGTCTGTAACATAGTATTGTTTATTTCCTGTTCTTTCATGATAACTTAATATTTTTGAGCTAAATGATTGTAAGTTAAGTTCATTTGTAAGTTTTTTAGCAAATTCTTGATCATTATTTAGGAGTTTTTTATCTGAAACATGAATTACATTTGTACTTCATTCAACACCATTGTCATCTGTTAAAAGTGCATAATATTCACCAGGTTGACTTGTTTCAAGATTATCTAAATTATTGCTTGCAAATAATTCATTATTTTTGTATCAATCAATTTTACTAATGTTATTAATAGTAGCGTTTTGTAATGATAATGTATTATTGTTATCAACTATTAAACCATTTGCAGAAGAATTTAAATTAATTGATGATAATGGGTTATTTTTGTGAATTTCTACTGTAGGTGTTTTAACAATGATTTCTTCATCATTAAAAATAGTAGATAGTTGTAAATGGAAATTGCTGTCATTTACAATTTGATTTTTATTTACTGATAGTTTATTTGTATTTTGATTATAAATAGGTAAATCATCTTTAAACCATTGATATTTAATGTTTTCAAGAATTGGGTTGAGTGATGATGAAGTGATTGTTATCTCATCGTTATTATTCTTAAAATAACCATTGTTAGATGCAATTATTCTTACATTCTTGAGATAATATTGAATCAAAGGTTTCGATAGTGTTTCAGTGTCTAAAAAACCATCTAATTCAAATGTTTTTGGATCTGATAAAAGGTTTCTAGCAGTATCAATGATTCTATATTGAATTCTAGCAGTTTGATTAGAAGTCGAGACTAATTCAACATTGCTCAAGTGATAAACGTTTCTATCAATGTTTGGGTTTTCGACTAATTCAATTTTAGATAAGTCAATATCGCTCGCGATTAGAGAAACTTTATCACCATTATAATTAAGTGATGATAAATTTAATACGTTGTTTAATTTTTCTTGATATTGAATTTCTCTTTTAAAACCATTAATTACAATATTTCTCGTTTCACTTAATAAGTTATATTTTTTGTTTTCTAATCTAACAACAAAACTTACTGAATCGTTGTTTTTTGTAAATGAAATTACATCTAGGGTGTATTGCCCTGAATCATATTCACCAATTGTAAAGTTTGATTGATTTATATCTGTGATGAATGTCTCACTTGGAGTTACATTTGGTGTTATTGTAATTCTAGACAATTCATTGTTTAATTTGTTTATTAAAGTTTCTTTAGTTATAAAGCCATCAATTGTATTTGAACGTAAATTAGATAATTCTTTAGTTGCTTTATCTTGCAATTGGAAACTAATAGATACAGTGCCATTAGTTTTTTTATTTATCGACTTATTAACTAATTCATATTTGTCTTTGTCGTAGCGTACAAAGGTGAAATTATCTATTGTAACATCACCTATATATTTTTTTGTTATATCTCCATTGAAAGCAGGTAAAACACTTTTGATTTCTGAATTCAATTGTTCAATTGGGTTCATGAAATTTCTATTGTCAAATAGAGATATTGTTCTCTTTTTTGAATATGTTTGTGTTTTTTTGTCTTTTAATTGTAGACTTAGAGTTAGTCTGTCAACTTCATAATTTTCTATTTTGAAATTAACAATTTGATATTTATCACTAATCTTAGAAAAGTTAAAATCATCAATATTTAAACTTTCTTTTGTTTTGTTTTTGGATGTTTCTTTAATAGTTACTTTGAGTTTGTTTAGCTCTTCATTAATTTCGAGTGTTTTCTCTTTTTTGTTCTCATTTGTACCTTTACATGCAATAACTAAAATTGGAGTTATAGCACTGACAAAAGTAATTGGAAGAACTAATAAATGTTTTTTAAATCTTCTTGTTTTCATATATTTCCTTGTATTAAATTAATTTTAATACAATTAAGAAACAACAAATTGTTATTTTGTATCTTTTAAGCCATAGTTTAATAAATATATTAATTATTTATTATGAAAACTTCCAATTTGAAAATTGAATATAAACAATTTTGAATTTACATTGGTTTGTTTGAGTTTTTAAATTGTTAATTTAAATTAAAAAAGTTTATGCTAGATTTAAAAATTGGGTTTGTGTATTTTTTCATCTTCATATACTATAAAGTAACACAATTTGCTTGGTATATATATATATATATATATATATATATAATGTCGTTTGCTTAGAGAAACCTTCGTTTCTTTTATTAAGCATATTACTTTAAGATTAGACAAATAATTAAATCTTAGAAAAGAATCTTATGTAATTTTTGATCCTAAAGTAATAGATAATTAGTTACTTGAAAGGTAATTTATAAATGGCAAATTATACAACTGAAAAACAAGGTCAACAAGATTTTTTTATTAAATATGGAATTTGAGATCCTAATAGTCCAAATGATGAAAATGTAAAATTAATAAATAATACAGACGGAATATATAAAGGTGTTATTTTTGAGTTTAAAATACAAATTGGTAATTATAATGCAGTGCTATATCAAGCAATAAAATATTTATCCTCGCAAAGAATAAAAGGCCAAAATATACCTAAAAATATTTTGTTAATTTCTTTAAATGAAGAAAAAGCATTTTTATATAATTCTGCAGACTTTATTGAAGAGATTGAAAAAGTTTATGTTGGTGGAGCAAGTAAACATAATAATGAATTCTTAAATGAAAAGAATGTAGAACCCATTATCATTAAAAATATTTTTAAAAGAGATGGTATGGATAAGATATTAGAAATTATGAAAGATGTAAGTTTCACCAAAATTAATATTGATCAAATTTGTGTAGTTGGATGAGCTGAAAGATATTATAAAAGTATTGAAAATGCTACGAAAACAGATTTTTTTCATGAATTAAAAAACCCAACTGAATTTAGAGATTTCATCAATCCTTGAAAAGGAAGTGAAGAAGATTTTAAGTATATTATGGATTTATTAAATGATCCTGATAATAAAGCAAAACTTGGCGCTTTTTATACTCCTAAAGAGTATACGAAATATTCATATAAAATGATTAAACAAGCAATTAACGAAGTCCCCAATGGTAATGACTATGTAATTATTGATAGATGTGCTGGATCAGGTAATCTTGAAGAACTATTTACAGATGAAGAATTATCACATACAATCGTATCAACTTATGAATTATGAGAATGAGTTGTTTTAAATAAAAGAATTGGAGATAAAGTTAAGTTAATTATACCGCCTCAACCAAATCACGAAAACGGACTTTTAACGGGCGGCGATGCCATGTCTCAACCGATTTTTAAAGAATGTTTAGAATATGTAAACGACCCCAAATGTACTGTTATTTTATTAGAAAATCCGCCTTATAGAGATGAAACTACCAATTTGAGAAAAACTGGAGCAGGAGAAGCCAGGGATACTTTTGTTAAAAAAGCAATGAAAGAAAGCACGGTTAATGGAAGAATAGCGAATGAATTATCGAGTCAGTTTATTTGAAGTGCTTTTGAATATTATCTTAAAAAAGAAGGCGATAGTTTAATTTTGTATAGTCCAATTAAATACTGAAAATCACAACATTTGATTAATAAAGAATTTAAACAGGGATATTTATTAAATAGAAAGTTTTTTCATGCCTCTGAAAGTGCAATATCCTTAATTTGATGAAAGAATAGTAATGAAGTTAAGGAATTAGAAGAATTAACTCTACAACCTATCACATTGATTCCTCAACAAAATAATGCAGCTTTTATGATTGATGAACCGATTGTAGTGAAGAAGGTTTATAATAATTTTAATTCATACTTTGATAATACAAGAGATAAAGAAAATTATATTGCGATGTTGAATGTATCGGGTTTTAATTTAGATAATGCTAGTGGTAGGTTACTGAGAAGAAATGAAGATTTAAAAGGACACGGAACTAAAAAATTATTATATCCTACTGATTTTTATACCAAATTACCACTTTTTGCCGCTAAAAAATATATTCATAAAAGCTGAACTGAAAAAGATGTGATTTTTACAACTAGTGATGGTGGTAAAAAATATCTAAAAGATGAAGAATTTTTAAGAAAAAGTGCATTTTGAGTTGCAATGACTCAGAAAAACGAGTGTTTTTCATATTATTGTAAAGATCAAGTTTTTCAAAATGAGTTAGTATTTTCTAATATAGAAATCGATGGTGAAATATTGCATAGTTATAAAACCGAAATGGATAAGTATTTTAATAATTATAAGTTTGATAATGAAGAGAAAAAGATTCTTACTCAATTTGCTAAAATACATAAAATATTACGAGGCAAAGAATTACAAAAGCAATTAAGTGAGTTATACCATTATTCAGGCATAACAAAATTTGATAAAAATTTGGTATATGGTTCAGCACAAATTAACAAATTATTTAATTTGAATTTTAAAAAAGATGAATTAGGAAATAATATTTATAAAGAAACTAATAAACAACTTTATAATTCATTAAAGGGGAAAACTTTTAAAATGAACGATATGCTAAATACTGAATTAGATAAATTGAACAAGATGACTAATAAATATTATGAAACTCATATCTCTAAAAAGTTGTTTAAATATGAGTTGCTTAAATAATGAATAATTTAAGATTTTAAGTAAATTTAAAAAGTACAATTATGAATTAAATAATTTTGTACTTTTTTATTTTTATATTATAAAAATAATTAAAAAAATATATTGACTAGAATTACGAATAAGTTATAATAATAGAGCAAATGCCCGAGTGGTGAAATTGGCAGACACGCTAGACTAAGGATCTAGTGGAGCAATCCGTGCAGGTTCAAATCCTGTCTTGGGCACCAGATTTCCTGTTTTCAGGATTTTTATTTTGCTTTTTTACGATTAGAGCTACTTATTTTAAGTAGTTTTTATTTTGCAAAATTGCAAACAAAAAATCAACTCTTAAGTTGATTCTTGTTACTATTTAAATCCTATATTAATCCATTTGCGTGGAATGTGTCTTTAATTGCTTTAATTGCTTCTTCTTCGTCTTCACCTTGTACTTTAATTGTAATTTCTGAGCTGTGTTTAATTCCTAAAGCCATAATGTTCATAATTGATTTTAAGTTAGCTTCTCTTCCTCTATAAATTAATTTAGAATCAGATTTGAATTTTGTAGCTGTTGAAACAATTAGAGTTGCTGGACGAGCATGTAAACCAATTGGATCGATAATTTTTGCTGAAAATTCTTTCATTAAGTTACCTCCATTATTTGACATTTTGTCATTTTTTCTGTATTATTTCATTCATTTATTCACTTGTTGTTAATGTTAGCAAAGCGAATAGATGAGCAATTAATTTTTCTTTTTTTATTATATCAATGGTTTAACCAAATCATATAAAAATTTTTCAATTACATTAGGTTTTTTGCATAATTGTGGAACTTTTTCCATAAATACGCAATGTTGATCATATAAGTCGAAAATACCTTGAATATCTTTAACTGTTTCACCTTCCACAATATCCATAGTTTCATATTGTTGGAACATACTTCTTGAGTCTAGGTTATTTGTTCCAATTCAAGCGATTTTATCATCGATAAGACCACATTTGGTATGTAAGAAATGATCCTTATAAATTTTGATTTTAAGTCCATATTTAGTGAGTTCTTTTAATTGATAAATACCAATTTTATGAACTGTTTTTTTATCAGGAAATCCAGGGAAATAGATTGTCACATCAACACCACATTTTAAAGCGAGAATAATTTGTTTCTTTAAGGCGCTTGTCACTGAGAAATATGGGGTTGCTATTTTAATACTCTTTTTAGCACTTGAAATCATTTTGATTCAGAATAATTCTGCTTCACTATGATCAAACGATGGTGACTCAGTTACTAAGATTGATTTATTATGATAAATTTGATCTTTTACATCAATGAATAAGTGTTTTTTGATTTCAATATCTTTACGTGTGATTATTTTTCAGAATAAAGCAAAGTGAACAATGTAATTGTTAATATATGGTCCTGTGATTTCATAATTTAAATCAATTCAATGACCATATTTTTTTGAAAGTGAAGCATATTCATCTGAAATATTATTACCACCAGAGAAAACCACTAAATCATCTACAATAATGAATTTTTGGTGATTTCTTAAGAATGATGATGCAAGCACAAATGGATAGTAGATTTTTCCGATAAATCTAATTTCGATGTTTGGGTGTTTAGAGAGTTTTTTGAGTAATCTTTTTTGAGATGGCATAGCACCAAAATCATCAACTAATCATTTAATTTCAACTCCTTCATCTGCTTTTTTACGCATCACTTCAAGGAATTCTTTACTAATCTCAGATTTTTTAATTATGTATGTAACTATATAAATGTTCTTTTTGGCTTTAAATAAGACTTCCATGAGTTTTTCATAAAATCTATAACCTTCATTGTAAAGTTTGTAATTTGCATCTAAAACAAGTGATTGATTAATATTTGCATACTGTTTTAAAGTTTCAGATTTAATTCCATTATCATTATCTACATTAATTAAATCTTTGTACGTAGAGATATGAAATTTAGGATCATTTAGCAGTTTTAATTCATATTTGTTTTTGAAAATCAATCCATATGTTAAGAAAATAACATGTCCAATGATCGGAAATAATAAAACTAAATAAATTCAACTAAATTTTGATTCATGTTGACGTTTTTGTGTATAGATAATAAACACAAAAACACAATTGACTAAGTAGAATAAAACTAAGCTCAAATAAATTCATTGTTCGTCAATTTGAGTGATTAAAAATGCAATTCCTGTAATTGAACCAACGAATATTGCAAGTAAGATAATAAATGTAATTGTTCTTTTTGTACTTAAAAGTAATTTATTCATACTTAAATTTTATATTTTTATCGCTTTATTTAAATAAGTTTATTAGTGAATTTTATATTGTTCTAAAACTATTTAGTTTTATTAATGTTCCATGAAAATAGTATAATTTAACTATATGAAAAATAATATTGAATTAAATATCAAAAACCGTATTAAAAAAGCAATTATCTTTGAAGATGAAATGATGCAAATTTTAAAGAACTTTTGTAAGTACTTTAAAATCAAAAAAGACATTATTCTAGATGTTAACATTGTTTCAAAAAACAAAATTAGAGAATTAAACTATATTCACCGTGGTAAGGATTATGTAACAGATATTCTTTCGTTCGATTTTAGAGATGATGAATTATATGATAAGTTACCATTCTACCATTTAGGTGAATTAGTAATTTGTTGAGATAAAGTAGAAAGACAAGCTAAAGAATTTGGCCACTCAGTTCGTAGAGAGTTTTGCTACTTATTCACTCATGGTTTAGTTCACCTTAAAGGATATGATCATGAAATCGAAGAAGAAAGAATTGCTATGAATAAGATGGTTGATGATATTTTTAATCCATTAAAAATTACTAGAGAAAAGGAATAACATGACAAAAATCGATATGACAAAAGTAGAAAAATTAAGAGAGTTATTAACAAAAGCTTATGCTCCATATTCTAACTTCCCAGTTGCGGCTATTGCAATTGACTATGATGGAAAAGAATACTACGGAGTTAACGTAGAAAATGCTGCATACCCATCAGGACTTTGTGCAGAACGTTCAGCAATGTTTGGATCAGTTGCATACGGTGGGCATGTAGGTAAATTTAAAGAAATTCACATTATTAGTGGTAAAAACGAAGTTATTAGTCCTTGTGCTGGATGTAGACAAGTTATGACAGAATTCATGCCATCAGATGCAAAAGTATACCAATACAGCAATGACGGTGAACAAGTTAGAATCAACACAGTAGATGAAATTTGTCCATATGCAATTCGTGTTGAAGAAATTACAATTAAATAATTATGAAAATTTGTTTTGCAAGTATAGTTGGTAGACCTAATGTTGGTAAAAGTAGTTTATTAAATGCAATTATTGGTTACAATGTTGCAATTGTTACTGATACCGCTCAAACTACTAGAGATCAAATTACAGGTATTTATACTGATGATGATTTCCAAATTATCTTTACTGATACTCCAGGGATCCATAAACCATTAAATAAACTTGGTGAAGCCTTAAATAAAAATGCCTATGATGCTACTAAAGATGTTGATGTTTTATTATTTTTAACACCAGCAGATGAAAAAATAGCAAAAGGTGATGAAATGATTTTAGAAAAAATAGCACATGCAAAAAATAAAATCGCTGTCATTACTAAATTAGACAAAATCAGATCACAACCAGAGTTATTAACTCAAAAAATTGCTGAGTTACAAAAACACAATTTTACCAACATCATGGGAACATCAGTGAATGATCCGCGTTCAATTCGTGATTTACTTGATGAAATTGAAAAATTCGCATATGAAGGTGAAGCGCAATATGACCCTGATTATTTAACCGATAAATCAATGCGTTTTATCGCTAAAGAGATTATTCGTGAAAGTGCAATTAATAATCTTTATGAAGAATTGCCTCACTCAATCGCTGTTGAAGTGACTGAGTTTAATGAAGAAGAAGATCATTTAACAATCGATGCAATTATTTATGTTAAAAAAGAATCACAAAAAGGTATGGTTATTGGTAAAGGTGGAACCAAAATCAAAAGAATTGGTTCAACAGCACGTTCAAAAATTTCATTCCAATTCGATATTCCAACAACTCTTAATTTAAAAGTTAAAGTTGCTAATAAATGAATTGATGATAACGATGCATTAGTAAAATTCGGTTATTCATCAAAATAATTTTAGATAGGTAAAGTTCGCTTCGGCGAATTTTATTTTTGTAATTTAGCAAATTTATAATGCGTTTGCTAAAAAATGAAAAAATGTGGTAAAATATTTCTATGAAAACAGTAGCAAATGAACAAGATTTAAACATCAAATGCAAACCAGTTTTAAAATATACAGTCCAAGCATATATTGAAACTGGTGAACCAGTAAGTAGTAGTTTATTACTTTCAAAATACGCTGCCACAAATCCAGAAATTAACTTTTCAAGTGCTAAAATAAGGTATTTAATGAATGAACTTGAAGATGAAGGTTACTTAGCTAAATCAGCACATACAAGTGGTCGTATACCAACTCTTAAAGGTTTAAACTATTATGCAAAATATTTATTAAACAAATCGAACAATAGTATTGAATCTAGGCTTGAAGCAATTTTAGCAAATAAGAATGTCCAAATTGATACAACAGTTGATCAAGCGGCACAAATTATTGCTGATATGACAGGTTTCACAATGATTACTTCACATGCTGAAGCTGATACTTTATTATTAAAAAGTATTGAACTTGTTGAATTAGATAAAAATAAAGCAGCAATTGTAATGGTTGTTTCAAATGGTGAAGTTTTTTCAAAGGTTATGGACATCACAAATGAAAAATACAAAATGAAGGACGTTAGAATTGCGATTAAAATCTTTAAAGAACGCCTTGTTGATTCTTTATTAAGTGAAATTAATGACAAGTTAGAAATTCTTAAAGATATTCTTGCACAATCTGTGAAACAATACCAAGAATTAATCAATGCATTTGTTAAAAATATTTTTGTAAACATTGCAAATAGAACTAAGAGTAAAAACAATATATATGGAAAAAACAATATTATCTTAAGTCCAAATATTGATCGTGAAAGTTTAAACAAAATGATTGATCTTATTGAAAACCATTCAGTTTGAGAATCAATTGAAGCAGATATTGATGAAGATGAAAAAATTAAAATACATATTGATCAAACTGGTTCATATATGTCTAAAAAAATCCAAATTGGAAATAATCCAAGTTCAGTTACTGAAATTTCAGTTGTTGGTGCAACAAAATCAGATTACGATGCAATGCACTCAGCTATCAAAATATTAGATAAGTTTTTAAATCGTAAATAAAGGGGGAATTATGACAAAAAACAAACTATATAATAACGATGTTTTAAAAGGTGATTTCACTTTATATGTTGAAGATCAATTAGTACCAGAATACAGTAAATTTTTCGAAATAACAATTGGTAAAAATGAATATTTACCTGATGTTGATGAATTTTTAATTAATCGTAAAGTAAAAGATTCTTTAGAAGTTAAATTAACTTTCAATAAGCATTATGCAATTCAAGAATTTGCAGGAAAAACTGCAAAAATTGAAATTAAAAATATTGAAATTATTAAAGATACAGCATCAAATAATGATGAATTAGAGCAATTAAAATCTCAATTAGCACAAGCGCAGTTAGAATTAATTAATAAAGATAAACGTATTGTTGAACTTGAGATGCAATATAAAAGAGCAGAATGAACATTTAAAGAAAAAGCTACTGAATTAACAACAAAAGCAAAAGAACAAGTTGAAGCAAAACAAAATGAATTGGTTGAAAAAATGAATCAAGAAAAAGCACAAATCAAAAAATATGCTTTACAAAAATTCTTAGAAGACTTTATCGAACCATTCAATAACTTCCAACTTGCAAATCAAGCAGGTATTAATTCAGATGATGCAAAAGTTAAAAACTATTGTTTAGGTTTCTCAATGATTGCACGTCAATTCATTATGCTTTTAGAACAACATAATGCAAGTTTAATTGAACCACAAGTCGGTGCAGAGTTTAATCCAGAACAAGAAGAAGTAATTGATTTCGTTCAAGACGAGACAAAAGCAAATAATACAATTGTAAGACTTGTACGTTATGGTTTAAAAATTGAAGATAGATTAGTGAAACCAGCATCAGTTGTAGTGGTAAAAAACAACTAAAAAATTATTTTAAAAAAATTTAGCAAATAAGCATTGTGTTTGCTAAATTGTGTTATAATATTAATAATTAAAAGGCTGAGAATGCCTATAAACAAACTCATACGGAGGTATAAATTATGTCTAAAGAAATAGTATTAGGAATTGACTTAGGGACAACAAACTCAGTTGTTACAGTCATGGAAAACAAACAAGCAGTTGTTTTAGAAAACCCAAATGGTAAAAGAACAACTCCATCAGTAGTTGCTTTCAAAGGTGATGAAATTATTATTGGGGACGCTGCTAAAAGACAAGTAGAAACAAACCCAAACACAGTTGTATCTATTAAAAGATTAATTGGTACAAATAAAACAGTTAAAGCAAATGGTAAAGAATATAAACCAGAAGAAATTTCAGCAATGATCTTACAATACATGAAGGACTATGCTGAAGCTAAATTAGGTCAAAAAGTATCAAAAGCAGTTATTACTGTTCCAGCATACTTTGATAATGCTCAACGTGAAGCTACAAAAATTGCAGGTAAAATTGCAGGTTTAGATGTATTAAGAATTATTAATGAACCTACAGCCGCAGCATTAGCTTTCGGACTTGAAAAAACACACAAAACAATGAAAGTTCTTGTATACGATTTAGGAGGGGGAACATTTGACGTTTCTGTACTTGAATTAGAAAACGGAACATTCGAAGTATTATCAACTTCAGGAGATAACCACCTTGGTGGGGACGACTGAGATCACGAAATCGTAAACTGATTAATTAACAAAATTAAATCAGAATACAACCACGATGTTACAACAGACAAAATGGCTATGGCTCGTTTAAAAGAAGCTGCTGAAAAAGCGAAAATTGATTTATCAAACCAATCAACAACATCAATCAACTTACCATTCTTAGCAGTTACTGCAAACGGACCATTAAACGTTGAATTAGAACTTAAACGTAGTGAATTTGAAGCTATGACAGCTCACTTATTAGATAGAACAAGAAAACCAATTCAAGATGCATTAAAAGAAGCAGGAATTGCTGCAAGTGATCTTGATGAAGTATTACTTGTTGGAGGATCAACAAGAATGCCTGCTGTACAAGAAATGGTACGTTTAACTTTAGGTAAAGAACCTAACCGTTCAATTAACCCTGATGAAGTTGTATCAATCGGTGCTGCAATTCAAGGTGCTGTATTAGCAGGAGATATTCAAGACGTATTACTTCTTGATGTTACTCCATTAACATTAGGAATTGAAACATTAGGTGGAATTGCAACTCCATTAATTGCAAGAAACACAACAATTCCTGTAACAAAATCACAAATCTTCTCAACAGCAGCAGATAACCAAGAAGAAGTTACAATTAGCGTAATTCAAGGTGAAAGACAAATGGCTGCTGATAACAAATTACTTGGACGTTTCAATTTATCAGGAATCGAAAAAGCTCCTAGAGGTGTACCACAAATCGAAGTAAGTTTCACAATCGATGTTAACGGTATTACAAAAGTTACAGCAAAAGATGTAAAAACAAATAAAGAACAATCAATCACAATCGAAAATTCATCTAAATTATCAGAAGAAGAAATCGAAAGAATGGTTAAAGATGCTGAAATGAACAGAGAAGCAGATAAAAAACGTAAAGAAGATGCTGAAGTTATCGTTAAAGCTGAAACATTAGTTGCACAAATCAAAAAAGCACAAGCAGATCAAGGTGACAACGTTGATCCTAAAGCTAAAGAAACAACAGATAAATTAGTATCAGAATTAGAAGAATTAATTGCTAAAAAAGACATTGAAGCATTAAAAACAAAAACAGAACAATTAGAAGAAATGGTTAAAAACTTCGCTAACCAAGCAGCAGAAAACAAATCTTCACAACAACCAAATAATGAAGAAGTAGTTGAAGAAGCTGAAGTTGTAAACGAATAATAATAGGCACAAAATTCCAGAGTAAAATCTGGGATTTTTATTTTCTGATGCTATGACAAAGTGAAATAAATTCCAGAATCTGCAAAAAACCTGGAAATCTAAATATTTTCTGACGTCTCACAGCGTACCTGGTAAAATAACAGACAGAACAGGAGAAAATATGAGTGATTTTTCAATTAATAAACTAGATGCAGAAAATTTTGATATTTATAATGAGAAAAAAATAAATATGATAGCCGATTGTGAATGCGAAAGCACCAAAAATATCGGTATTAGCTCATTATTTAAAATATTAAATAATCGTCAGTCAAAATATGTAATACCCGAATATCAAAGAGAATATGTATGAGATAAAAAAATGCTTATAAATTTATTTAAAGATTTTAAATTAATTTTAAATAGCAATAGCGTATACTACAATGAACATTTCTTAGGTTTCATGATAATTAAACAATTGACATCTCCTAATCAAAAAATCACTAATCGTATTATTGACGGCCAACAACGTTTAGTAACATTGGTTATATTTTTATGTGTAATTAGAGATTATATAATAGAAGATCAGGAAAAAATAAAAAATAGTGAATATAGTGAAATTGCTGCACAAATAAATGAATGATTACAAATAGATAATCTAGAACCAAGAATAAAATATGATGATGAATTTAAGAGTCCTATCAAAGAAGATTTTAAAAATATCATTATGCATGAAATGTCAAATGAAAAATCCAAACATAATAAAAAAACACAAATTATTGATGCATATCACAAACTTAAATCTCTTTTTACAAAATTATTGACTGAAGAACAAGAAGAGCACCAAAACGTTAGCGAAGTAAATTATTTAAGAAAATTAGTATTTACGTTGACACAAAAAATGTTTTTTGCATTGATAAGTTTGACGGCTGATCCAAATTCAAATAAATTTCCAATAGAAAATAGAATTTTTGAATCGCTGAATAATAATGGTAAAAAACTCGAACAATATGATTTAGTTAAAAACTATTTAATAAATTTATGAAAATATTCAAGTGATGACAAAAGAACAAAGGAAAAGAAAAAAGAGTTTTCAAACAAGTTTTGACCGTTTATAGACACCCTTAAAAAAGAAAAAAATAATTTTTTCTATCAATTTGTCAAAACATACAAAAGCGATAATAGCAAGGTAAGGGAGCAAGATTATTATGATGCTTTCAAGAATATTGTAGAAATAAAATTAGAAAGTGATTTTATTAAAACTATCGAATTATTAGGAAGTTTTAAAGATAAATATAAGTATTTTCTAATCGAACCTAAATCAACACAAAAAATAAATAAGACTGATGATTTATATGTCCAAAGGTTTTATTACAAAAAATTCAATAACCATGTTTCATTACCTATATTAATAAAATTAAAAGAGATTATCGAAGATAACAATAACCAATATGATGAAAACATTTTAATAGAAATGCTAAAAAGATTAAATAGTTATTTGATGAGAAGAATATGTGTTTCAGGAGGTGATGGTCTTAAAGATGATAATAATGTTTTATTAAGATTTTATTACGAGAACTTAAATAATAATAATGATATTTCAGATATTATAGTTAAATTTGATAGATTTGTTGCCAAACGTGAGGTAACTACTACAAAGAATCCTGATAATACCCTTATTAATAATAGTTTCTTTGAAAAAGATTTTTATCAAAATAAAAAAACAGCTAAGTGGTTAAAAAATTATTTTGATTATTTAGTTAATGTAAAAAACAAAACTTGATTAAATAACCAATATATTGATATCGATTCATACACAATCGAACATTTTATTCCTCAAAATCCAAACTCAGATTGAAAACAAATATTATCCGATGATGATTATAAAGCTATTAGCAAAATTGGTAACTTATTTATTTTTAATCAATCTGAAAATTCAAAATTAAGTAATAAAAGTTTTGAAGAGAAAAAGAAATTAATTACTGAAAAGTTTGGGTTTGTATTAAAATTCAATACAACTGTCCTAAACGAAAAAAAATGAGGTTTTGAAGAAGTCGAAAAAAGAACCGAACTTCTTTATAAATACTTCATAGAATGTTTTCCAGACTATTGTGATAGATATAGAAACCAAGATGATAAAAATGAGGAAACGACCAAAATTAAAATCGAGCATAAAGATATAAATGCTCCAATTGTAGATAAAAAGATGAAGTTACCTTCAGTAAAATCAAAAAATGTCAAAAACAAAGAAAATGATAATTCTATTTCTGCAATATTAGCTAATAAAGAATTTATAGACAATTATTTAATAAATGATGAGATAGATTTAAGATTAACTTTCAGAGTTAGAAACGAAGAAACAAAAGGGAAAATAGCTACTATGAAAGTATTGCCTGATGGCAAAATTAAGGTTCTAAAAGGTTCTGCAATTAAGAAATATTGAGATCCAAACGCCGTTAAAAAGCCTGAAGTAATTCAATTAAGAGAGGATGAAGCAAAATTAGAAGATATCGGTAGTGATTATATTTGAATTTTAAAAGAAGACGTAGTTCTAGATAATATTACCGATGTTCAAGATTTTACTATAGGAACACATCGTGGGTGTCCTAAAAGATTAATTTCTAAACAAAAGCACAAGTACATCGAAGATGTATATGTTGAATGGAAAACTAAAAAAGAATCGCTATAATTTTGCGATCTTTCTTATGTCCTGGGGTTAAAATACTGAATTTTACAGCAAGTAAAATCCGAATTTACAGTAAAATTATTTTAGAAAAAGAGAGTAGTTAATGATAATAAATGTATGTTTACAATATATATATATATATATATAGAACTTTTTATTCGCAAAATAATTCAACGAAAGCAACTGGCGGTTTTTAACCGTGATTTTTTCGTATTTTTGTAAGCTTAAAAATGTTTTGTGAATATTTAAAATGTAGTTTTTTATAACATATATCAAATGTCAAAATTTCATACTTAAAAACCTAAGACAAAGGGTTAAATGAATATAAAATCAAATGATAAGTGATTTTATTTAATATGAAAAACACTCTAAATTCTTTGATGGTCAAGTATAGAAATTAAAAGAAATAAAAATTATTAATGAAAGAAGGAAAAATGGATACAAGAATGATTACTAAGGGAAATGTAGAACCAACTAATTTAGCTAATTTATTTACCGTAGAAGGAAAAGAAGATTATTATATTCCTACATATCAGAGAAATTATGTTTGAGGAAAAGATGCGATTAACAGTTTGTTCAATGACTTAAAAAGCATTGTGAGCTTTAATGATGATAATAATTTTAATGAGCATTTTTTAGGAGTTATTTTAATGTATAGCCCGGGTGAAGAATATGGTAGATATCCTAAATATTTAATTGATGGACAGCAAAGAATAACAACATTAACCTTAATGCTAATGGCATTAAGAAATTTAATGTTAAAGGAATCTGAAAAAACTGCACAAATTAATGAAATATGTGAGAACATAAATAAACGTTTTAAAAATTCAAGTGAAAAAAGTGTTACTTTAATAGATGACGAAAAAAATTCAACATCAAGCGAAAGTTCTTTAAAACAAATAATATTATCAAACACAACATATATAGACGAATTACACAAGAAATTAGGGATTGATGGTTCTAAAATTGATAAAAATAAAAATATAAACAATATAGAACTTGCATATAAAACTATTTACAACAAGTTGAAGTCTTATAAATTAGAATTAAAAAATAAAGATATTGCTCCTGAAATTTGATTTGAAAAAGTTAAAGATGCCATTTTAAATCAAATGATCTTTGTCAAAATAAACTTCAATAACAACAATCAAACAACAAGTTTTCAACATAAGGTTTTTGAATCATTAAATAATAATGGTGTAAAACTTGAAGAATATGACTTAATCCACAATTACTTAGAAAGATTGTATTCTCAGGAAAAATTTGATGCACGTAATGATAAAGATATAAAAAAGGAATTAGACAAAGCTATAGAAGAATATAGAAAGTTTTGAAATGATGACATTATTGGAAAAATGAACCAAAGTGAAATAACTGAGTTTTTTAAAACATTATTGGAAAAAGAAACCTACGATCTAGTTAATAAAAAGACATACTATAAAACTTTTAAGGAAACCGAAATTGTTAAGAATAATGGTTTTATAAAAGTTTTCAATTGAATTAAGCGTAATTTTGTTTTATATACAAAATGTTTAAATGTTGCATATGGCAAAAAAGGTAGTTTAGATAGAGAACTATATTTCTACAATCTATTAAATAGAAAAAACTCATTACCTATCATAATGACCATTTACGAAAAAGTAAAAGAAACAGATGATAAGTCAAAAGAAACAGAAGAACTTAAGAAGATAGTAAAAATAATAAACACATATACAATGAGAAAAACAGCCGCTGGGCACAATTCTAAAAGTGAAAACAATTTATTTATTTCTATTTACAAAAAAATGTTTGGTCCTAATAAGATGTTTGATAATGACAAATGATATGATCAATTAATTCAATTATTAATAGAAGAAAATAAATCTGAAAGTTCTAGAATGCCTGAAGATAGCGAAATCCGTGATAGATTTAAATCACGTAATTACTATGGTACAGAATGATTAAAGCAATTCTTTAATTATGTGATTAACTATAATGAAACAGGTGTAAATCCTGTCGATATAAGTTTGTACACTTTTGAACATTGAATTCCTCAAAGTAAAAGAAGAAATTCTGATAATCAAGAAGAAATAAAAGCAATTGATTTAATTGGAAATTTATTTATCTTCAATAAAGAAGACAATAGTAAATTGTCTAATGCTTCTGATGAAGATAAGAAAGATATGTTAAATCAACTTCAAAAACAAGTTAATTTCAAAGTTAATGAACTTGCTCTTAATGAGAAAATAGATGCTAAAAAAGTTGATGAGAGATGTGTAGATCTTTTTAATGAATACTTCCTAAAATTTTTCGAAGATCCAAGACGCAAATTAAATACATTCCAAGATAAAAAAATCAAAAACAACACTAAACCAAGTGAGAAAAATGTATCTAGTGATTATCCAAAAGCATCAATTACAAAAGTATTGAAAGATAAGGACTTTTGAAACGAAAAATTAAAGAATAGAGTTGCTTTTGACTACAAGAATCAAAATAGTAGTAAGCAAACATATGCAGAAATAACATTTGGTGAGTTTGGTGATATTATTCTTCTCAAAGGTTCTAAAATAGTAAAGACTTTTGAATACAAAAATCCCCATGATGATGTTGTGGAATTACGTAATACAATCAAAACAGAAGTTTCAAGCGAGAATAATGAGATATTAATCACCCAAGAAAATGCTACATTCGAATTTATCTCACATCTATATGAATTTGTTAATAGCGCATATGAAAGTCATAATGAAAGATGAAAATTCAAAGATAATGAGAAATATATTGATGAAGAATATGTAGAATGAAAATTAGAAAAAGAATCGCAATAATTTTGCGATTTTTCTTATGTCCTAGGGTTCAAATACCAAATTTTACAGCAGGTAAAAACCGAATTTACAGTAAAATTATTTTAGAAAAGGAAGGTAGTCAATGAAAAACAGATACATCCCTACAATATATATATATATATATATATATATATATAGAACTTTAAATTCACAAAATAATTCAACGGAAGTAATTCGCGGTTTTTAACCGTGATTTTTTCGTATTTTTGTGAAAAACACAAAAGTCTTAAGAGTATTTGAAACCTTTGCTGGAATTGGCGCACAACACAAAGGTATTAAATACAACAATAAACATGATAAAGATGTGAATTTTAAAGTAGTAGCTACATCAGATTGAGATATGAGAGCTAATATTGCATATAGTGCAATACACCATAATTTAGACATAAACACCTTGAAGAGTGTCCTAAACAAACACAAGGTGAATAATTTAGATGATTTTCTTGAAGGAAAAACATATTCAAGTAATTCTAAAACACCATATAGAAATTTAAAAAGATTAGATCCAGAATTCAAAGAGATTTTAGTTGCGGCAAATCTTTTATCTAATAACCATAGTGATATTAATCAAGTTACAGGTGAAATAATCGATAACTTAAAAATTGATTTATTAACTTATTCATTCCCTTGTCAAGGGTTATCGGTTGCGAATATGGGACGTGATAAAGGGATTAAAAATAGTGAATCAACTTCAAATTTAGTTTGACAAATTGGGAGAATATTATCTGAATCACAACATAAACCTAAATACTTATTACTCGAAAACGTAAAACAACTTGTACATAAGTATAATGATGAATATCAAGAATGAAAAGATTACTTAGATGGATTAGGTTATAAAACATTTACAGGTATTTTCAATGCATTTGAACACGGTTCATTACAACGTAGAGAAAGAGTTTTTGCAATTAGTGTGCTTAAAGATACAAAAGTACCATTTGAGGAAAATGATATTGCATACAAAGAATATGTTGGTGCTTTCGGAAAGAAAATACCGCTTGAATCAAGGGGTAAACAATATTTAAATATTTTTGATGTTAATAATGAGAATGTTGAAGAAACAACAAAAGTAATAATTAATGATACACCATCTAGAGTAAGAATGGTAAATGAAGGTTTAGACTTATCTGACTTGGACAAAGCTGCAAAACGTAAATTTATTATTAATACACTTACAACCAAGCAAGATCGTTTACCTAACTCAGGTTATATTCCATTAAAGAATGATATTAGAAGAAAACTAGATTACCGTTTTATAACACCAAGAGAAGCTTATAAAATCATGGGATTTGAAGATAAGGATTTTGATAAATTAAAACCATTCATTGATAAAGGTTACTTAAACAATGAATGTTTATGAAGACAAGCAGGAAATAGTATTGATGTTAATGTTATTAAAAGTATTTTTAAATGTATTTTAGAGATAGAAAAATTTGATACAAAGGAAGAAAATAATGGCAGAGATTAAAAAAAGTTTTAAATTAGGTTATTGAAAACTCGGTACAAATGCCAAAAATTATATTGATGAATCTATTATTAGATCTATAGAATGTATTGAGAAAAAAGAGATTAATTTAATATCTAATAATAGAGACACATACGAAATAAAAATACATGAATGTCCAAATTATCCCGATAATTTTGGTATGTTTCTTACGGCTCCAGATAATGAAGAAATAAATTTATTTCCAACCAGGGATCCAAATCGTCCCGAAAATAAGGACAAAAAACAAAAAGAATTAGGTAATAGTAAGAAAACCTGAGGTCAAATTTGTAATGTGCTTTATTGTTTTGGAATTATTGAGCAAATTAAACAAAACTCCGAATATGTTTTTAGTAAAGAAGTAGAGCAAATACTTATCAATAAGAGCAACCAAGAAAATGATTTCTATGATTTTTTATATAACAACTTTATTCAAAATTTTAAAGATTACTACTTGTCAGATGTTTCGGATAAAAGTAAAAAATCTTTTAAAGAGAATGCAAGTAAAAGTTTCCTATTTACCATTTTCTTTGAGTTGGTGCGTAAATTTAAAGAATATGATGATGAGGTCATTGGCGGCTTTTACAACAATTTAAAAAATTACTTAGGTAACGACGATTTAGCAGATGAAATTATGTCTATAGAGGAAAATTACTGAGAAGACATAGTAAATAAACTTGCTCACAATAAAATGGATGATAAAAAGGCGCAAATTGCGTCATTGGTTGAAGAATTTAAGAATATTTTGTCTAATTCAATAACAAATTATGATGCAGAAAATGAAGATTTCGAAAACCAAAAAACATCTAAAAAAAATAACCAGAAAGACAACTTTATTAATTTTATAGATAAGAACGAAATATCTACTGGTATTCATAAAAAAACATTAGACGACTATAAATATAAACCTATTAAAGAAGTTAAAGGACAAATATTTAGCGTTATGACCGAAATATTTGATTTAATATTTAATAGAATTTTCAAGAATAAATTTAACATACCTATATATCAAAGAAATTATGTCTGATCTCAAGAGTTAATTAATAGATTAATGATTGATATTAATTCAAAGATAGATTCAGAATATGATGAATACCATTTTTTAGGAAATATAGTACTATGCAGCAAACATATTAGAGATGAAAATGATGATAATAAATCACACCAATATATTGTGGATGGTCAACAAAGAATTATTACATCTATTTTAATTTTGAACGTTATTTTTAAGTATTATCTCCAAAATGATTGAGAAGCACCAAAAGAATTATTTAAGATTTTTGAAAATACAAATACGGGGAAAGTTGAAATTCTAAATCACTTTCAAGATGATATATCTGATACTGAATCATATAAATACTTAAATAATTTATTATCAGGCAAAGGTGTTGATGCTAAGAATAAGAAAAGGCTTTATGACGATGTTGTTATTTACCGTAATGCTAATTGTATCTACACATGATTAAAAGATAAAATAGCACAAAAAGAAGATCAAAAAGCATATTTAGATAGTTTTTTAAAAACATTCGTTACGAAATTTATAATTAATGTTTGTTATCTAGAATTAAAAGATGAGTTCATATATTATGAAAAAATTAATTTATTAACAAAACCATTAAATGATATAGATTTAATTAAGTCATTTTTATATGCTGAATTAAACAAGCATTATGGCATTAAGTTTAAAAAATCACATTCAAACAATATATATAAATTTTTAGATTTCTTTGTAACTAAAAAAGGTGATGGAGTTAAGACTGAATTTGAAAAAGTAATAAAACTTTTTGCTTTTAACAACTTGGATTGAGCAAAATTTAATGAAATAGATACTAAAATACAATCAAAAAGTCGCATTACAAAAACATACACCTTTTTTGAGGCTGTTATTAAACAAAAGATCAAAGATGCTAATCCCAGCATTGAAGAATTTATTAAATGAGTAAAATTCGAAATCTCTAAGTGCTACTATGTGTTAGGTGAAAATGAGTCGTGAAATCTGATGGAAGACTTTAATATTACATCAGATTGAGAAGAAGAAAAAGTCAAATCATTAAGATTACTCTTACCTCACATTACAACTTGAACAAATCAAGGTGATCTGACTGATGTAACACCGGCAATTCTTGCTATTCTTGAAAAGGGTAATTTATTTGATGGAAAAATAATAGATGAAAAAATCAAACATGCCGAAAAAATTATTAATAATATTTATCCATTATTATTTGAAATAGAAAGGTTCACTTTCTTCTGGAAGTTAGATGAACTATTTAGGGGAAATTCATTGGGTGATAAATTTATTAGATTAGGGTATGCAATAAAAAATAATGAAATAAATACGAGTTTAGAAATCAAGGATCGTTTAAAGGATTTTTCTGCGCCCATAAAGAAATTCTTAAATAATACAGAAGATAAAGTTATAAATGATAAAAAATTAGAAGATGAATTTAGAGAAATATTAAAGAAACAATTCATTCAAAACACAGAAATGGGATCCGAAGTAAATAAGAAGAAGTTAAAAACATTACTTCGTATTGAGTGGTTCCTCTTAAATGATGAAAAACATTTAGTATCAGTTTTAACAAACTTGCAGCAATATAAAAACATAAGTAACGAAGCCAGTTATGAGCATATGGCTGCCACAAATGGTAATGATGATGTTTCTATGGAATCTAAGCAGATGATTGGTAATGGTGTTATTTATCATAAACGCCTAAATAGTAGTGATAGTAATCATAGATTTACGGTGAAGAAAAGATCGTATACAAAGGACCCTATTCTATCAAAATTGAAGATATATTCACTAGATACTAATAGTAATTATGAATCTAAGGATATTTATCCTAGTCAATGAGAAGATATTGATGATAATAAGATTTTAAGACGTAGCGAATGACTAATCGACATTTTAATAAGAATGTACCTAAAAAAATAAATTCATATGTATAAATTTTGTTAAAAAGAAAATACATTAACAATGTTAAAACCAAAAATTTATAATTGTAATTTTTAGTATTCTAAACTACTAAAATAGATAAATTAAAAAAGCACGTGATAAAGGAATTTTACCACCAGACACTAATTCGAGCGGTTATAAATTAATAAGCGACTTAGAAGTGAAGTCAATTTCACAAGCATTCAAATTTATTTTTGGTTAGGTTGCGGATCACAAGCACAACAAACTTGAAAATTCATCGCTCCAGGACAAACAATCGATGAAGCAGATCAAGATGTAAACTTAACGTATCTAGAAGACATACTTTTATCAAAAAATACCACAAAATAATGTGGTATTTTTTGTACGATTTTCCATATTGGTGCTATATATACAAAAAAGTATACTTTTTTGTGGTATTAAATATTGAATATTGTGCTTAGGTATAAAATTATAGATATGAAAATCGCAGATAAATTAATAAGCACAAAGAATCTTGCTATTTCAGCAGGAACTTTGTTAGGAATTGGTGTGACAAGTGGTGCAATTGCTGGAGGTGTAATTGCAAGTCAGGAAAATGAAGTTGATCAAGCTAAAAAAGAAAGTTTATTAAAGATTGATTCTTTAAATAATCTTAGTCAAAGCTATATCAGATTACTTAAAGAGAAACTCTCAGTTATGCAAGAAGTTTCTAAAGTTAAGAAATTAACCAAAGAAGCAATTGAACTAAATTCAATGACAAGTGGATATATCGAATTGATGAATGAAAGTCACAAACTTAAAACTACTAATAACTTTAAGTTTGCTTCACTTGATAAGAAACAAGAATTTGAAGATAAATTAACTATGGCTCATAGTTTATTATCTGACGATGATAAATTATTAGACACAGTTAACATAGACATGCTAAATGAATTTTATAAAGCATTATCTACAAATAAAAACAAACTTGACGGAAATAAAAACTTTCAAAACACAAGAGATCTAATTGATTCATTAGATCATTTTAGTGATTCTGTAAAACAATCATTACACGACAAAATTAATGCGGCAGAATCAATTGTTGAATTAGATGTTATTAAAACAAAAATTCATGAGAAAGAACAAAGTTATAACAAACTCCTTAAGTTAATATCAGATATAAACAATTTAACTGAAAGAGCAAATCAATTAGGTTTATCTTTAAATGAAGATGTTCTTGTACTTAAAAAAGCACAAAGTAAATTAAACGAAACAATGCAAGATAGTAAATTAATTAATGATCTAAATTTTGATTTAGATGATTTTATTAATGCAACAGAAACTAAACTTGAGAGAGTTGAAAATTTAATCAAAAGTCAAATTAGTGCAATTGACAGATATTGAATGAATGTTGAATTGATTACTACAAATAATAATAAGTTCGATAATAATACAAATACATTAAATGTATCAATCAATAACAGAAATAATAATCATGATAATTTTGAAATCACAAACATTGAGTGATATTTAAATGATGTCTTATTACAAAATCAAAATAATAAAACAGTATCTATAACAAAAGATGAAGTTGTTCCATTTAATGAAGCATATCATGTGTATGCAAAGATTTCTGGTAGTTTAGATGGTGTTGTATTTCAAGCATATAAATTAAAACCTATTGTATTGATTCAAAAACCTTGAAGCGAAATTGATAAAAGTGAATTATTAGCTCAAATTGATCTCTTAGATAATTTATCTGCTGATCTTAAATTCTTAATTAAAAACGATATTAAACAAAGTATTAATAAAAAGAATGTAGAAATGATTATTCAACAAGCAAAAGGTATAAATGCACTTGTTGATGAGATTAATAATAAACTCAATGGTATTGATAAACAAGGTTTAAACTTTAAATTATCAAGCAATGCTATTCAAAGAAATCTTTTAACTCTAGAAAATAGGTTTCTTTCATATCTTGATGATAATAAATTTAATAATCACGAAATCACAGAAACCGATTTAAACACTTTAAATGATGACTTAAGTAATGTTATTTTAGCTTTAAATGGTGAAAATGAACTAACAAATGCTAAAGGTATGGTAGCAACTTTTTCAAAGTTATCTCAAAGCATTAGAAACAATATTTATAATCAACTTGATGAATCAAATACTTTAGAAGAATTAAAATCCGTACTTAGTTCCTTCAGAGACATAAATAGTAATGTTGCATTGTTAATAACCGCAATTAACTCTGCAAGAGATTTATTAAATAGTGAAAAACTTGCTAAAGTAAATAATTTAAATAAAACAAACAAAGTTGAAAAACTAATTCAAGCAATAAGTGTTTTAAATGAAGAAAATCAACTTAATGAACTAATTAATATTCAAAGTCAAATTCAAAAGATTAATAATTTAATATCAGAAATTCAAAATATGATTTCTAATGCAGAATTACTTAGTAATAAATTAAAAGCAATTCGCTTAAATGTTGGAAGTAGACATATAAATGATGAACCAATTATTGCAAGAATTGAAAACATTAATGACTTAAATATTCAAGACATTTCGTGATATATCAATGAAATAAAAGTCGACGGAACAGACGTTTCATTAGAAATTTCAAAACAACAAGTAAGAAGTAGTGATATTGATATTTATGCAAAAATTAACGGTTCACTAAACGGCGAAATATTTACTGATATCAAAACAAATATTGCAAGAGTTTATAAGTTCAAATATAGTGCTGATTTTTTAGCGCAATATTTAAGTCAAATAGATTCACTTACAACTTTAGGTGATGCAATAAAAATGAACATAAAAAGTTCTATTTCTGATGTTTTTGAAATCAATGAAGTAAATGAAATTATTAATAATGCTCAAACACTTAATAATAGTGCATTGGATTTACTTGATAAATATAACAATATCACTGCGGTAAAGGCTCAAAAAGCTTATAAGTTCGCAAATAATAACTTAAAAACAACTTTAGAAAACTTGAACCAAACAAGAGATTATTATTTTGATCAAAATAATAAGTTAAAGAACAATAAAACATCAATTGAAATCAATGACAAAAATCTACAAATTCAAACTGCATTATCCGATCTTAATGGTGAAAACCACTATGAGAGTGTAATAAAAGAAATAAATCAACTTGATAAATTATCTAACACAGTAAAGAATCAAATTTTTGTATTAGCCCAAAGTCAAAATAATTTAGATGATCTAAACAACATTAGAACTAAAGCATCAAAATTTAATGAAGATGCAGATGCTTTAAATCGTGAAATTTCTAAGGCAACATTACAACTTTCAGAGTTGAAACAATTAAGTGATGCAACTTTAAATTTGAGCAATGAAATTCGTGATTATCAATCATTGCTTGATTCTAAGAAAAGTTTAATAAACGCTAATCATCAACTTATTCAATTAAATGAAAATTTAACATCAGAAATTACTACTTTAAAAAACAAAAATAACTATATCGCAGAATTATTAGTCAATAATAATGAGTTATTTGGCGAGCTTAAAAACGTTAGAATCCAAGTAACTAATAATGGTTATTATGATGCAAGTGAATCTCTAACTGCAAGTTTAGACAATATTAGTGATTTAATAATACAAAGTGTTAAATGAATTTTAGATGATCAAGTACTAAACTCAAGTAGTAATACAACTATTTCAATTCAAAAGGAATTTCTTAGAGACAAAGAAAAAACTCTTATAGCTAGAATTAGTGGTTATAAAATAATTGATGGAAAAAACATTGCATTTAACAATTTTGAGATTTCAGAACCAAAAACAATTCATAAATTTAAACTACATGAAGCTCTAATAAGTCCATTAATAAGTGTAATTAGTAATTTAAATCATTTATCTGATGATGTAAAAAATCAAATTAATCAGCAAATTAGAAATTCATTTAATATTGAAGACGCAAGAAATATAAAAAGTGATGCTGTTTTATTGGATTCAAAAGTTTCACAAATTTTAAATTTAATTAATGGTTTCGATGAGCAAGAAGCAAATATTAAATTTGACAGTACTAACTCAATTAACACATTGAGATCAAAACAAAACATTGTTCATGATTTACTCAATCAAGATAATAAGTTAACGGAATCGACTGCTTCAAATAATCAAATATTAACAAGATTGATATTTGAATTAAGTGAATTAAGAAATACATTTAATGGTGAGAATAATTTAAATGTAGCTAAAAGATCAATAGATTCATTACCTAATTTATCTATGTCATTGATCAATAAGTATAAAGATGAATTAGAAAAATCAAACAATTATAGTGAATTACAAAATATTATTTCCGATGCAACAAAGCAAAATTTACTTACTTCACAATTAATTGACAAAATCACACGTACCAAATCACTTCAAACAAGATTGAATATAATTATTTCTAATAATAATTCATTAATAGTTTTTGGTAATAAACCATCTGAATTGCAAGATCTAATTAACAATCATTCAAGAATGCTTTCAGAAAATAAATTAATTGAAAAACAAGTTAATTTCGAACACATTAATAATTTATTTGAAACTAAAATACAAGATTTTGAAAGATATATAAATCAACTTCAAACATTCAGAAGTAATTTAACAAAAATCACTCTTTTAGCATCAAATGATGGTCATTTTATTGATGATAATTCTGTTAGATTAAGTATCAATACAAGTGATAGTAATGTAAGCATTACAAGCGTGTTATGACATGATGAAAATGGTACAATTCCAAATGAAAATCAAAACACATTATCTGTAAGCAAAGAATCAGTTAGAACTCAAAACAAGCAATATCATGCATTTATTTCTGGTTCTTGAAATGATATTAGATTCAATAATTATAGAATCTCTAATGATGTTATAGTTTATAAGTTTTCATTAACTCTAAGTGCTATTCAACCACTTATCAATGAAGTGGCATCATTAAACAATCTTGATGTAAATATTATTAATTCATATAAAGAAAAAGTTCGTGAATCATTCACAATTGATGAAGCAAACAACTATGTACAAGTTGCAAAAGAATTAAACAATGCAACAACTAATTTATTAAATCTATTAGTCGATAATACATCTGAAACAAATAACTTTAAGTTTGCATCTGATAATTTAAAATCAACTTATTTGGATTTAATTTCGCAATGTGTAAGACATTTTAGTACGAATAAAACTAAATTAATTGATGCAACATTAACCAAAAATGACTTAGTTGAATTATTCAAGATTTTAAATAATGCTAAAAATGCTTTAAATGGTGATGTAAATGTATTAAATGCACAAAATGCTATTAAACAACTTTTAAGCATTAATGAAACTGTTAAAAATCAATATTTAACTGATATCAATAATGGTGAAACGCTAGTAAATATTAATAATATTGTTGAATCAGCTACACACTTAAATTCTTTAGCAAATCAATTGACAACTCTTAGAAGTGATTCGCAATCCTTTTTACAAGATAAAAATGATATTTTTGCTTATTCATCTGATGAAACTCAAAGAATAAATCAATTATTAGATCTCATTAATTCAAAATTAGAAGAAAGCAAGATCAATACAAGAGATTTAACTAATTTAGATACATTAAAGCAAACTTTTAATAGTATTAAGACAAATATAGATATACTGGAAGCTAAAGTCAATAAACTGAGCAGATTAATAAAAGCAATAACAATTTCTGTTTCAAATAATGGCATTTTTAGTGATACTGTGAATGTGTTAAATGTTGAATTGTCAAATATATCTAATGATCTAAACATTAATAACACTAAATGATATTTAAATGATCAACAAAAATCAACAAACTCATCATTGAACTTGCACGAAAATGACTTAGATATAGACAAAAAAGTTCATGCAACTATTTCGGGGACATATTTAGGAATCTCGTTTAATGATGTGATCATTACTCAAAGAACAATCAAAGCAGCGACTTGAGAAAATTATGATAAAGGTAATTATATTGAAACAATTAATTCATATCCAGAACTTAGTCAATCTCAGAAAGAAAACGCAATTAGTTATTTAAATAATTCAGGAAGCAAAGATGTTGCTACAAATTTAATTAACAAATTAAATGAAGTAAATCAATATAAAGCATCGTTTAAACCTGCAAATAAAACAATAAATTACAAGTTTGCTCAAACATGACTTATTAGTGCAGTGGAAAATGTATTAAATAGCATTAATGAAACCATTGATAATAGTCAATTAACTTCTATAAATTATCTTGAACAATTAGCATCGAAATTAATTATTTTAAACCAAAAAATAAGTGTATTAGATGGAAATGTCCAATTACAAGAAGTAAAAGATTCAATCAATCAACTATCATCATTATCTGAATCTACAAAAAACTACTTTATTGAGCAATTAACTCAAAAAGCAAATCTTAGTGAAATTCAAGATTTAAAAGAAACTGCAAAACAATTGAATCAATCTGCAAATAACGGAATTAATGAACTAAATATTGCAAAAAGATTAAGCGAACTACTTTCACAGATATCTACAAGTGAAAAAGCAATAACTCTAAAAACAAATATTGAAAACGCCTTAACAACATTATCTAATCATTATTCTGAATCAATGCCAAAATTATTAATCACAAATGATTTAAGTGCCTTGAATTTAGATATAAATAATTTAAAAGACCAAATTAATACAGTTAATGAATTCTTGCAAGATCAAAATAATATTGATGCTTTAAAGATATTAACCTTACATTCATCAAAAGCAAATATAATCACTCAATTCGATAGCGTGACTGTTTCGATTAATAATAATGATCAAAACTTTAATATAACTCAATACAATTGATACATAAATGATGTTTTACAACCTGAAGCAACATTAGACACACTTGTTCTTACAAATTATGAATTTAACGAAAATAAACGAATCAAATTAGTGATTAGTGGTACATATTCAGGTTTATTGTTCACTAATTATCAATTACCTGAAATAATGTTAAATACAACAATTGATACAAATACTAAAGAACAATTTAAAAGCTCAATTAAAGGTCTTATTAATTTATCAAATTCACTTAAGCAAAGTATTAAAAATCAAATTGATTCATCAAATATTTATTATCAAGCAGCAACTATAAAAACAAATGCTATTGCATTAGATACATATATTGGTAGTGAATTTTTAGGAGTTTTAAATCAAACTCTAAGTAATAATGATTCAAAATTAAAGCTTGCTTCAAATGAAAGTGTTATTGCATATAATACTGGTTTAAATAACATAAAAAATGTTCTAGATGATTCAAAAAGACACTTAAACTCTGATGTTTCAAAGGAAAGATTAATTGAATTAAAAAATGCTTTTATCGAAGCTACAAATTCGTTAAATGGAAATGATAATTTAACTAATAAAACAAATGAATTAGTTGGTTCATTAAATAACTTCACTAATGAAGCAAAGAATAATATTCGCTCATATCTTAATAATGCTATTAATTATCAAGATTTATTAAACAAAGCAACTGAATTAACAAACAAAAACACCTTATTCCAAGAAATAAATGATTTCATCAACGCTGAAGATGGACCATCTTCAACGTTAAGAGAAGTACAAGAATTTAATAATAGTAGAGCAAATGTTGCTATATCTAATTCTGATGTTGCATTATTAGAAAACAAGATTAATGAATTTAACAATTACAGTGTTGAAGGTAAATTAAATAACTTAAGTATAGATTTAAATGCATTATTTAGTGAATTAAAATCACAGAATAATACATTAAAAGATAAGATAAATATTCATAGAGCATTAACTGATAAAATTCAACGTATAACACTACACGCAAGCAATGAAGGTATAGTTCAAGATGAAAGACATCCAGTTACATTAACATTAGGAAACATAAATAATATTAGAATAAATTCATATAAATGAGTTAAAGACAATAACCTTGATACAACTATTTCAACAAACAGCAATTTAGTTGTTCGTTTTGGCGATATTCAAGAAAAATCAAATGAATACAAAATGATTATTTCTGGTATTGATGGAGACATTCAATTCAATGACATAGTTCTAAATGCATCTATTACAGTTAGAAAACCAAAAGAAACAACTGCGCTTAAAAAGCAAGAATTATTCAAAACCATTGATGCATTAGAAACACTAAATGATCAATGAAAAACCAAATTTAAAAACCAAATCGAAGTTACACCATATGAAGCAAATGCACAAGACATTTTAGAAACTGCAAAACGATTAAATAATGCTGCTTTACCTCTTGTTGAAAGACTAAAAGGTAATAATGCTTTTGAAAATATTAGATATAAATTTGAAAGCGAAAGACGGCGTGGTGCATACTGAGAAAAAGTTCATGCTGCAAAAGATTCAATACTTGAAAATGATGGTTATAAACTTAAGTTTATTATGTCAAATGACATTCAAGGTCTTATTAATAAAATAAACGAAGTAAATGATGGAATAACATTTGAGTTCAATGGTTTAGGTGGAAACTATAATTTAAATGCATATTTTGAATATGTAGATCGTTTCAGCAAATTCTCTGAACAACTTCGTGAAAAGATTAAGAATGAAATGCGTCAAGCTAGTTCATATACTGAATTAGGTGATATTTATGTTCGTTATAGTACCTTACATAACAATAATAGTGCTGCATTAGCTAATATTATTTCTGAAATTAATGTTGCAAAAGAAATTAATGACAGAATTGAAGCATTGCAACAAAACGACATGCCTTATGTTTTAGATAAAAACGCATTTGATCAATTCAAAGCTGCTAATGCAACTGCTATAACTGCTAAGCATGATATTGATAACAATGTTATTCCACAAAATATCAATGAAATTTATGAAGATCTTAAGGAAAAGAACAAGAGAATGAAAGAAAATCTTGATTCATTCAATGAAATTGATGATTTATTATCTTCTGCATCAATTAGTGTAGATAACTTGGGATATCGTAGAAGTGCAAATGCAAATTACAAATTAGACTTGCTTATAGATGAAAACATCAATGTAACAGAATTTTCATGATATTTAGGTGATGAGATAATTTTTGGCGCAAATTCAAGACACCCGGATGTAGAGGTGAGACTTATAGATACAAATTCAAAAGAAGTTTCATTAAGAATTACAGGATACTATAAGGATATTAAGTTCACTGGATATAGAATCAAAAATAGAACTACTCTTTATAAAGATAATCCATTAAAAGAGATTTCTATTTCATCTACTAATGCAAATAATAAACTTCTCAATGGACACAATACATTAAGAATTAATAATTTAACTGCATTAGATACAAGAATTAACTGATATAAATATGATGAAATATTACATAATCAAACAAATGACACATTAGATGTAACAACCATTGGTTCATATAATGCAAAATTACATACTTCTAATGGAGTTGAATGAATTACAAATACCATCAACGTTACCGAATTAGATTATGTTAATGACATAGAGAAATTTAGAAGTATAGCAACTAGTGATGTTTCATTCTCAAATGGCTATGTCAAAGATATAGATGAACGGACAAGACATGGGAATAATACATATTATGATTCACCTGTTTTAAGAGATTACGGATCTCAAGGATTTAAATATCCAGCTTGAAATTACAATTATGAAGATAATGGAAATGCAAAATCATTCTTAACTATCAATGGTACGAGAACAAATGTATCTAATTTAGTTTTAAATGAAAGAGTACCAGGAACAAATTACACTTATGCAAACGGTGAATGATTAAAATCTGAAATTAATGCTGGTCGTCTTAAAAAACACTATGCAGCAGATGGTTTCTATGAAAGAAAAATTTCAGAGAACATTAAATCTACTACAAGAAAGATGTCGATATCTACAAATTGACTCGGATATAACAACACAGGTATTTATGCAGTAGCAGGAGAACCCGTTGAAATTGAATTTTCAGAAACCACATATAATAGATTGGTTCAAATGTATGGTGAAAATTCAAGAACTGAAGTTCCAATTGAATTTATTATTAACCAAAACTATTGAGATAATCGTGGTTTTGATGATAGTGGTCGGATTTCTAATAGATATCCATTTATTAGATCAGCATTTAAATTTAGAATGAATGAAATTCATGATCGTAAAGTAAAAATCGGTACACCATTTGGTGGTTCAATTACATTAAGAGTACTTCAAAACATGAAAAATGGTGATGGCACACCAATGGATATAGATTTCACAATTAGAAATGGTATTAAGATGCTTTCATATTTTGAAGGTATTACAACCGATCAAGATTGAGATGCACAAATTCAAGCTGTAAAAGATGGAACAATTGCTGCGCCAGTTGTCGCAATTCAAACTGAATACTCAGCAATTTTAGTACCATTTACTGCAATGAACGACATTGCATACATTAACATTAATAATATTAAGAATCCAAAACCAATTATTAAAAAATGAAATAGTTTTTATAGTAGTTCATTCAAATGAAATTCATACCAGGGTGAAAAGATAGCGCTAAATTATTGCAATGACGTTTGAGGTGGGGCAGGTGCTTGAGGTGGTTCTGCCAACTTATATGCAGAAATAAGTTGAGCATCTAAATATTTTAAGGGTGAAAATGACTTCAACTTTGATGATTGAGGTAATTATCACGAAGTAAATCATAACTTTGAAAATATGCAAGAACCATTTGGTATCCGAGATCATGGTTGAACAAATATTCCATCTGCATTAAATCTAACATATATTAATGATAGAAATAGAATTAGAGATTTTTCTAATATTAATGGTGATGGTGGTTGAGGTTGATCGAGGTTAGGATCGATATATAGTATTGTGAAAAGCAGAAACTATGATTGATATGCTTTATATGCCGCGCTTCAATATGTTTTAGGTCCTGAACGTTTTGTTTCTTGAGTTAAAAATAGTTATGTTTCAAATGCGCATTCATTTGATTATGAAAGACATAGTGATATTGCTGATGCTGTTGTTTTTCTTGTATGACATAATAAATTAAATTTCAAAGATGCCTTAAGTTCTGCTACATGAGGCGTGTCCTCAATATCAGAAGTATTCAAAATAGCAGAAACATATGAAGCCGATCAAAAAAGATTTGAGGAATTGGATAGACAATATAATGAACTTTATCCACGTAGAAAACAAGTTCCTGGTGCATATTATAAACTTGGACAAATTAATGATGAAAGAACTAAATTAAAGAATAAATTAAATGCAGTTGGATTCAATGCAAGTAAAATTAAAAACATGACTAGTTTACCTGCTATTGATTTCGTTGGTAACTTATATGCAGCGGGAAGATATTTTTATGATAGTGAGAGCAAGAAATTCCTATACAATGGAGATTACAATGCTCCATTGGATATTCTTGCCGGTGAACCATATGTTTTTGATTTAGAAAATGGTATTAATTCAATTAATAGTAAGTTTAGTTGATCTAAAGTTAAATTTGAAAGCAAAACAAAATATGGTGGTACTTTAGAACTTGATTCACATAATAACAAAAAATTAATTTATCATGCAAATCCAAATTACATTGGAGAAATTGATGAATTTGATATCGATATTATTCCGGATGAATTTGAAGGAAGATCAGATAATTATGTTCCATCATATAAATTTAGGATTAAAGTTAGAAATGTTGTAGCGGGTCCATCATTATATATTTATGATTCGCTTAATGATAAATGGAATTACAATGCAACTGAAGCTTCGGCACTTGCAGATGATGAAGTTGCACGTGGAATTTTAAGATATACTAAAAAACCAGGCGAATATTATTGGTCAACACTCAACCCAATCACCAAAGAACATCAATTAGTTAGACTTAAATACAAATTTATAGCAAAAGAATCTGGATATTATAAATTTAAATATCAAGTTGATGATGTTGCTGAATTAAAAATCAATGGTCAACGTTATGATTATAGTAGATCATATAGTCCTAATTGAAGAGAAATGAATTGAGTTTGATTCAATGCCGGTGATGTCTATGACGTAGAGTTTAATGTATTCAATCAAGGTGGACGTGGTGGTCTTAAATTTGAAATGTATGACCCATCTGGTAGATGATTAAATCTAAATGATAATGTTTTACCTGACACAATTTCAAATATTACCAATGACCACAATAAGTGAAATGAATTTTTAACCAATGATAAATACAAATATCACAGAAGATTTAAAGATCTAGAAAATAGAGATATTGAAGAAGTGCATAAATATGCACCGGGAAATGTTTTAAATCTTAAACAAGATATTGACTACACTTTTACACCTATTTCGCCAAGAAGCAATGATCGTAAAAAAGCACAATTAAACGATGATTCAAGTGCATATTATGAAGAATGAACTTCAAGTGAATTGTCAATGAAATATTCATTTAATCACTCACAAAATATTTCATATGTGCAATTATTATTTAGAGAAGATGCAAATGAAAAATATCGTCCATCATTTGCGAAGATTATTACTACAATCAATGGTAGAGATGTTGTGCTTTTTGAAGGTGCAATTCCAGATCGTGAAAAAGGAATGAGTTTTGTAAAATTAAATACTAATGAAGCAGTTGATAATCTAACAATAACACTTAGAAATCAAGTAACAAGAGAAAGCGGTCTTATTCTAAATAAAATTAGATTTATCAATGGCGAAATTCCAAACAAAATAATTGCAACTAATAATCCTAAAATTCAATATTTTGGATCATGAGATTTTGTTTCAAATTCAAGTGATGAAGCTAAATCATTTGCAAATTCACTTAGTGCTAAGTCGAATTCGGTAAATGATTACTTTGAATATTCATTCCAAGGTGATGCAATTAATATTTATGGTAAAAAATCACCAGATAATGTTGGTGTGTTTGATGTTTACATCGATGGTCAACTAATTGCGAGTGATGTTAGAGCACACTCAAGCGATACATCATACAATGCAAACTTATTTAACTATGTTTTAAATGAAAACCAAAAAGTTAAATCAACACACACTATTAGAATAGTTAACAAATCAAGCAATCCACTTTATATTTCATTTTTAGCGGAACATAATTAAAAATAAGAATTACACACCAAGATTTCCTTGGTGTGTTTTGTTGTAATTTTTTACTATGCAAAAGTGACTATTAAAATTTTTAATTCAAGACTTTTTCAACTATGAGATATTATAAAAACCACATTACAAAATATGTAATATGATTATATATTATTGATTTAGTTTTACTTTTTATCGCAAAATTCCAGCATAATCTCTAGGTCAATTTCACCTTGATTTCTAGAAATATTTTTTGTGTAGTTTTCAACTTCTCTTTCACAGAAATCACTTAAAGTTTTATTCTCATCATTAGAATTATTTAAAAGTTTTTGTGCATTTGTGTATTGTAAAATGTTTCTTATTTTTAAGTCTTTTAAGTATTTCTTGATTACACTTAAACTTTCTAATACATTTTCACAAATACCTCTTGTGTTTCTTGTAGTATAGTCAAATCTGTTAATAAAATTATGCAAGAATCCTGAGATAAAACTATTTGAGGTAATTAAGTTTGCATCTAGTGTTTCTCAATGCTTATCATTGAATTTTTTACAAAATGCAGCTGTAAAAACCTTATCGAAAATAACTTCACTCAATACTCTTATTTCTTCATGGATTAATCCAAAATGTTTAAATGATACTAAACAGGTATCAATATAGTTTAATTCAATATGTAAGACAACAATAATTGCAATGTAGTAATAGAAGTTGTAAACATCAAAGATTGTATCTTTAAATTCTTCACCTTCATCCATGTATTCACTAATCACACCTGCATCAAATGCTGTTGCTTTAAATCTTAATTTGTCATGTTCATGATTTTCTTCTTTAACGAATTCGATTAATTCAACTAATCATGCTAGATCATCTTCTTCATTACAAATTTTTACTTTAAGTCCACATTCTTCATTCAATATGTGAAACTTAAATAAAATACCATATTCCTTAATTTTCTCTTTAGTAAATGTGTGCAGTTTAATAATAGCATCTACAATTTCTAGTGCTGATGATTCTTTCTTGATAGCAGCAAATTTATTAATCATTTTAACAATTTTCTTAATGTATCTTGAGTTGTAAATATTTAATATATTTGCAAGCAATTCAGTATTCCAGAAAATTTGTATGTTGTGTATTTTGGTCATGAAGCCAAGATAATCTAAATATCTATTATAAGATTGATATTGACTAAATAAATTTGTGGTTTGATCATCAAGATTTTTACATTTATCTTTTTCACATTCATGAGTTGTATTTCTTAGTTTTGCAACTTGTCCTGATTCTTTCTTGTAAAATCTCTTGATGCTTATTGGTTTGTGCAATTCACAAATTAGTCCTAATCTTGATTCTAAGTTTGTTTTAGATAAAACACCCTTCATCAAGAGTTTGTTTTCATATTGAATTTGTTCGTCATTGATCATTTCATCATCTACTTCATCGATAAATGTTGCTTTTAATTTTGTGCACACACTATCGCCTGCAATTAGATGTTTTTCAAGAAATTCCTTAACAATATATGGATCAAAATATTTACACTTATTTTTACCACTGATTTTAATTGGAACACTTGTGATCGATGTAAACAAGTAGTCTTCATTTAAAATTTCATTAATAACTTTTTTGGTGTTGTTTGAGGCATCTTTATCTTTATTGACGACAAAGATTTCCTTGATTTCTCGAGGTTTTTTAACTTTTATATTATTCATAATTCCTGCTTTTATATTTTTTATAAAATTGGTTTTTTTATTCACTATTCACCTAAATTATAAAAAACATTAAAACTGTTTAAATTAAAATAAAAAATAATCTTGAAAAATTTCACAATTCGTGAAAATGTGGAATTTAGGAAATTTAAATGTAGCAGGTTTATAACAATAAAAAATAAAGATCCAACCCTTAAAATAGGTTGAATCTGGTTTATCTAATTACTTCAATAGTTTGTTTTTCAACATCAATAATTGTCTCTGAACCGAGTTCTAAAAGCATTTTTGGATATGCATGACCAACATTAATGTTATAAACAACTGAAATATCATATTTACTAAAGAACGATGAATAGACTTGCATATATTCATTGAAATAAACTTCATCTTGTGGTTTACCAATAATCACTCCAGTTACACGTTTAAAAACTCCTATTGATGCAATTATTTCTAAATATTGTTCAATAACTTCTGGTTTGAGCTTTTCTTCAGAAGTTTCAAGTAATAAGATTTTTCCATCAAAATCTGTGTTTTTTGTGAATAAGTCATATTTTTGGTTAATTATTGCTTCTTCAGGATATCTGTTTCCTGAAATTAATTCAGCAATCGATTCCAAACAACCACCAATTAATTTACCTTGGAATTTCTTTTTACCTTGGATATGAATGTAACCATATTTTTCATCTAAACTTTTTCTTGGTGAGTTAAGTTGTTTTGCTGAAAAATCAGTTCTTTCAAAATATCATTTTGAAGCCGGTTTATAAATTCAATTTTTATCTGTAAATAAGTTTCAAAAGCTATCTGATGTATATGAGAGCATATCTTTATATAACTCTGCAATACATGTTAAAAATGCTAATCCATAATATGTTTTTAAACCTAATTTATTAAGCATTAAGTGATTAATAGTTGTATCAGAGTAACCAATAAAGAATTTAGGATTATTCTTAATTATTTTAACCGCTTCTGGATCATCTAAAATATATGGAACAGTTTTAAATGTATCGTTTCCACCTAAAGCACATAATATTGCTTTGACATTGGGGTTTTGAAATGCTTCAACTAAATCTTTAGCACGTGCTTCCGGATGTTTTTCAATATACTCCATACCGTCTAAAGCATGTTTTGAAAAATCACATTGTAATTTGTATTCGTCAATACGTTTAAGTCCTAATTCTAGTTGATGTTGACAAAAATCTTCTCCTAAGATACCTGCTGAAAGAGAAATAATTCTAATCAAATCATTTGCTTTGAGTTTCATAATATATACCTCTTTAATTAATTAAATGTTTATTATTTAAATGATATCATTAAAGATATAAAAGGAGTTAGATATGGAAATAAAACAACAATTTAAAAATAGATTAATCAAATATATGGAAATTGAAGCAATGTCTAGATATGAAGAACCTGTTGCTACAGAATTAAGAAATAACATCAAAGCAGGTGCATATGAAATCATAAGAGACAAAATGGGTTCAATTATTTTCTTTAAAAAGTCTAAAAAAGCAAACGCTCCAAAAGTTATGATTGCAGCTCACATGGATGAAGTTGGATACATTGTAAGAAGTATTGATAAAAAAGGACAATTACTTTTAAGCCCAATTGGCGGTATTTGAGCAAATACAGTTATTGGAACTAAAGCTAAGTTAATCACAAGAAACAAAGAATATTTAGGTGTCTTTGGCCACACATCAATTCACATCTTGCAAGCTGAAAAAGTCTCAAAAGCAGTAACAAACGATGAATTATATGCAGATTTTGGATTTAGAAGTGATACAGAAGCAATCGAAGCAGGTGTTGAAATTGGTGATAGAGTAAGAATGTCAGGTGAAACAATTCTTTTTGCTAATGAAGATTTAGTTGGTGGTAAAGCAATGGACAACCGTGCAGGTGTCATAGTATTAGAATTTATCGCAAATGAACTTGCAGATAAAGATTTAGATTGTGATTTATACCTTGTTGGTACAGTTCAAGAAGAAGTTGGAACACGTGGTGCTAAAACATCAGTTTCAATTGTTAATCCAGAAGTGGCTATTGCACTTGATACAACTTCAAGTCATGACACAATTGGTACAATTCCTGGAACAACAGCATTATTTAAAGGTGCAGCATTAAGATTCAAAGATGGTGGAACATTAATGGATACTAAATTAGTTTCATTATTTGAACAAGTTGCAAAACAATACAACATCCCAGCATATAAATTTGTGGCTATGGGTGGTGGAACAGACGCACATGAACTACAATTTGCCAAAGGTGGTGCAGCAACTTTAACAATTTCATTACCACAAAGATACTTACATAGTCCAATTGGTGTTTGTGCTATTTCAGATTTAATTGCAGCGAAAGATTTATTAGTTAAATTTGTGTCAGTTTTTGATAATGAAAAATATGATAAAATAAGTTATAAATAAAACAACTTAAGGAGTCAATTATGGTAGAAATGTCAACAGCATCATTTGCTATAATGATCGTCAGTTTAATTATTGGGATTGCACTTATCGCGGGGTTGGTAACATTCTTTATTACAAAACGTATGTTTGAAAAACAAATTAAAGAAAACCCGCCTATTACAGAGAAAATGATTCGTATCATGTTCAAACAAATGGGACGTTCAGCAAGTGAAACACAAATTAGACAAATTATGAGATCAATGAATCAAGCAAAAAACAAATAATTTCTAAAAATAATAATGAGATCATTGTCAAAAATGATCTTTTTTATTTTTAACTCTAGAACATAGTGATAAAAATATCAATTCACAAAATTGCAAAAAATTTGCAACTTTAGCAAAAATGATTAAATTATATTAATATTTAATATAATTAATTTAATAGATGGAGGTCATTTGAAAAGTTTCTTTCTAAGACTTAGGCGAAAATTCATTAAATCAAAGTTTGGACAATTCATGATTAGACTTTGAAATTTCAAAAATCATGTTTCTAAACTTAAGTATTTATTTTTTGTCTACTTTTTGATTATAGTTTTTTCAAGTTTAATTTTGTGATCACCGATTTCACAAGTTCAAACTGAGACACAAATCTCATATATTGATTCAGTTTTTACAACAGCTAGTGCCTTTTCTGACACTGGACTAGTTGTCAAAGATACTTTTAAACATTGAAATGATTTAGGACAAGCAGTAATTGCTATCCTAATACTTTCCGGGGGTATTGGTATCTTTGCTTTAAAGTTTTTCTTTATTAATTATCTTTTCGGACATAAAACATCCTCATTTAATGAAATGAAACTTTTACAAACTGAACGTGGTGGAACTGATAATACTAAAACTACTAGATTAATTATTTCATCAGTAAAATTCATTTTTTTTAATATCTTTATTTTTAGTATTATCTTAACAATTTATTTCTTTTATGCTGAACCAAGGCACACTGAAGCAATGAAAGAATTCTTAAAACCAGGTAAAGATTATATTAACCCACAAGGTAATTTCTTATTATCATTAAAATTTGGTATCTTCCATACCATCTCAGCAATTAACAATGCTGGATTTGATATTATTTCTAATGCATCATTAATGCCATATTATCAAAACTATGAGTTACAAATTATTTTTATTATCTTACTTATTATTGGTGGTATTGGGTATCCTGCAATTTATGATATTGCTTCATATATCAAACATAAATACAGACGTAATAAAGAAAAATTCCGTTTTTCATTATTTACAAAAGTTTCTTTAACTGCTTATACATTGATCTTTGTTTTAGGTTTTATTCCTTCAATTATTTTTGAATCAAGTTCACAAGATCCGTTTAGTTTATGAAATCAATATTACATTCCAACTAACGCATCAGAAACAAATGTCGATGTTTATGTAAAATGATTCAAAGAAGGACAAAACTTACAAAATATTCCAACTGCAATTAAACCATATATTGATAAAGGTTACATTTATGGTTCAAATTGAGATAAATCATTTGCAGTTATTTTTACAACCTTTTCAACGCGCAGTGCTGGATTTGCCACAATAAACCTTAAACACTTAACTTCTGGTACTACTTTCATTTACATTATAATGATGGTTATCGGTTCTGCTCCGGCATCAACGGGTGGTGGCATTAGAACTACGACTGCTGCATTGATCATTATGTCGATGATTAGGATTCTTTTTGGACTACCAAGAGTTAGAATGTTTAAACGCGCAATTAATAAAGACACAGTAAATATGGCGAGTCAAATTCTTGCTATTGCTGTTATGATTCTGATAATTGCATCATTAATATTAAGTTCATCATTTGATACTTATGGTGGACAAATTCATACATATTCACAAAGTGGCAATGCAAATAATGCATATACAATAGATAATATAATTTTTGAAGTAGCTAGTGCCTTTGGTACAACTGGATTATCAAGTGGTATTACCAAAGATCTTAATATAGCATCAAAAATAGCATTAATTTTAGTAATGTTTATCGGACAATTTGGAATTAGTTCAACATTACTTGTCTGAAAACGTAAAAATAATTATAAACGTACATATGAATACGTAGATGGTGATTTCGCTATCGGATAGGAAAATATGAAAATCAAATATAAAGATGATATAGCCGTTATTGGTGTTGGCCGTTTTGGGCAAGCTGTTATTGATGAGTTATTACACTTGAACAAAAGTGTAATCATCATTGATAAAGATGAAGAAGGTTCAAAATTATATACTGATGATGTTGATCGTATTATTATTGGTGATGCCGCTGACATGCGTACTTTAAAATCAATTGGAATCGATCAAATTGAAACGGTTGTTGTAGCTGTAGCAGATAACATCGAAATTGTTGCAGCACTTCAAGAACTTAAAGTCAAAAACATCATTGCACGTGCTAAATCAAAACGTCATGCTAGAGTTTTAAAACAAATTGGTGTTACAGTTATTATTCGTCCTGAGTATGAATCTGGAACACGTGCCGCTTTAATTGCAGCTAATAAAAATTTCATTAGATATTCAAGTGACCTACAAGAAATTGGGGACAATTTTGTCATTGGTTCAACGACAATTAAAAATGCTGCTTTAAACGATAAAAAAGTTCGTGAAATTGGTATTGCTGAACGTGGAATTACAATTGTATTAATTAAGTCTAAAAACGTATCAAAAAGAGCAACAGGAGATGTTGTACTTAAATTAGATGATATTGTTACAATTATTGGTGAAGTAGGCGATGTAACAAGCGCACTTCAATGATTTAATGAGGGTTAAAAATTTATTCAAAATGAGCACAGACAAAAAAGTGCTCATTTTTTAATAAAAATTTTAAATATGGAACTTTTTTCATCAATTACTAACTGTTGGCGAATTATAGTGGTAATATTTATAATATATATATATATATATATATATATATATATATATCACATATTACATACAAGAACATAATTGCAAAATTATTACTTTTATGTAAGAAAAGGAAAAACACAATGAGTGAAAATGCAAACAAAAAACGTAAACGCAAATTAGCTATTATAGCTGTTTCGGGAGCATTATTAGGTTTTGGTGGAACAATGGCAATTGCTATTCCGCTTGCAAAAAATAAAGACAAACCAACAAATAATGTCGATGAAAAACAAAAACAAAAAGAACTAAAAAACAAAATTGCAGATATTAAAGCAAATAATCCGGAATTACTTGATAACAAGTTGTTCAAAGATACTGTTTTAGATACTGCCCAAAAAGTTGCTCAAAAAGATAACTTAGATGGAAAAGATTATTACAAACAAGTTAATAAGTTAACTAAAGCAACTGTAAATTATGATAAAACATACAAAATGAGTGACTTAGCAACAAAATTACTCAATAAATTAGATACTACCGACAATAATGATGTTGTAGCATTAACAACTGATATTAGTAATATTGTTGCTAAACTTACAAAAACATTAAAAGAAGACTTTGATAACGAGCAAGTTATCAATGATTTAACTTCGCAACTTGAAACTAATATTCAAAAAGGTGAAGCAATTATTACAAAAGAAGTCGATTCATTAGATCAAGTAGTTAAAGATATTGATGCAAAAATTGAAAACAAATCACCAAAATTAACCGAAAAATTAAATGCATCAAAAGTCGTTGTTGCAAATGGTAATGAAAATAAATTATCAGAAATCAATAAATCTCTTAATGATTTAATAAATACATCATACAGAGATGAATTAAAACAAGAATTATCAAAATTCAAAACTGAAAACCCAACTTTTGTTTCAAATGAAAAATTAAACAATGCTGTTATTAAACCAATTGAAGCAATCGCTAATAATGAAGATCTTAACCCAAGTGCATATAAAGATCAACTTGATAACCTTAAAAAATTAAACAAATTAGCAAATAATTTCAACACTTCAATGAAAGCACAAGATGCTATAAACAAATTAAATACTACTGATGCATCTGTGACAGAGTTAAAAGATCAATTAGAAGCTCAAAACAATCAACTTAAAACACTTTTAGATGCTCAATTAACCAATCCAACTGATGAAAATGTTACTCAAATTGCTGCACTTGAAGAAACAATTAAAGCAAACATTACTAAAGCAAATGAATCGGTTAATAATGAAGTGGCTAAATTAGATGAATTAATTAAAAAATATGAATCAGAAATTAATTCAAGATCAGAAAACTTCCAAAATGCACTTAACGCTGGTAAAGAGTTAGTTGCAAAAGGAAATGATAACGATTTAAATTCAATCGCAAATGCAATTAAAAATATTGAAGATAACTCATATCAAGACAAATTGAAACATGAATTGGCAACATTAAAAGCTAATAACTCAAGATTTAATGATGGTGGTTCTTTACATGATGGATTAATTAAACCGATTGAAAAAATAGCAAATACTGATGGACAACCACAAGAAGATTACAAAGTACAAATTGAACGTCTTAAAGCTATAGAATCTCTTGAAGATTATCTTAATACTGCTGCAACATTTGTTGAATTCTTTGATAAATTTAATGATTCAGGAATTGATACATCAGAAATTGCAATAGAAACCATTGATAAAGGACAAGAATTTGGTGAATTACTTTCAAAAGAAATTGATGAGCACAATGGCGAAAATTTAGCAAGAATTCAAGAATTAGACACCTTTTTTAAAGAGAAAAATGCTCTTCTTAATGAAATTATTAAACAAGAGATTGCTAAATTAAACGATGAAATCAATAATTTAGAAGCAAAAATTGATCCAAGATCTTCAAAATTCCAAACTAAACTCGATGAAGCTAAAGCAATTGTTGCTAAAGGTTCAGACAATAAAGTAATCGAAATCTTAAACGCAGCAAAAGAAATTAAAGATGCTTCATACCAAGATGAATTAAAACAAGAATTATCAAAATTCAAAACTGAAAACCCAACTTTTGTTTCAAATGAAAAATTAAACAATGATATTATTAAACCTATTGAAACAATCGCAAATAATGACACACTTGACCCAAGTGCATATAAAACAGAAATTGAAAGTCTTAAGAAATTAAATCAAAATAAAGAGAATTATGCAACTTCTGTAAAAGCAAGAAGAGTTTTAAATAACTTAGATACAACTGCTAGTGAAGTTACAAATGTAAAAACACGTATTGAAACAGAACTTGCTAATTTAGAAAACACTTTAGAAGAATCACGTAATAATTCAGATACAGATAATGAATCTGCAATCGCTGGATTTAATAGCAATTTAGAAACAGCAATAACAGATGCGAATACATTAATTGCTGCCGAAGTAACTAAATTAAATGATCTAGTAACAAAAACTAAAGCTGATGTTGAGACAAAATCAGAAAAATTACAAACTGCACTTGATGCTGCTGATTTAATTATCGCAAACCAAAACGATAATAAATTATCAGTACTTGCAAAAACAATGGATGATGTTAAAAATGCATCATATCAAGACATTTTAAAACAAATGTTAGCTAAATTTAAAGCTGCAAATCCAATTTTTGAGACTGACACTGTTTTACATAGTGATTTACTTCAACCAATTGAAGAAGTTGCTAATAATGACGGACTTCAACCAGAAGCATATAAAGCAGAAATTGAACACTTAAAAACTATTGACCAATACAAAGATCAATATGTTATGTTTTCTAAATTTAATACATTACTTAAAAAACTTAATAACCGTAAAGACAACAAAGATGTTAATGACTTAAGAAGAAGCTTATTTACTAAAATAAGTGATTTAGGAGTGAAATTAAATGCTGAATACGAAAACCCAACAGGTGCTAATACAGCAGAAATTCAACAATTAGCTACTGAAATTCAACAAGGTATTACAAGAGGTAATGATTTAATTGTTGCTGAGACAACTAAATTAAATACAGCTATTGAAAAATACGAAACTGATATCAATCCTAGATCAACAGAATTCCAAGCTAAACTCGATGAAGCTAAAGCAATTGTTGCTAAAGGTGCAGAAAACAACTTATTAGATATTGAAAATATTACAACAGATATTGAAAATGCATCATACCGTGATGTACTTAGAAATGCACTAAACACATTTAAAGAACAAAATCCAAACTTTGTTAGTGATGCAGTATTAAATAGTACAGTACTTCAACCAATTGAAAATGTATTAGATGATCCAGAAGCACAACCTGATGCATTACAAGAGGAAATTAAAAAACTTGAAAAACTTAATAACTTCAAAGATAGCTACCCAATATTATTAAGTGCTAAAGCTGTGGTTAAAAAATTAAACACTCAAGATCAGGAAGTAACTGAACTTAAAGATACAATGGATACTGCAATTGAAAGTTTAGAATCTAAATTAAACCAAAGTCCAGATACAACAACAGAAGACACAAGACAAGAAATCCAAAACCTTGTTAATGGACTTACTACAAATATTCAAAAAGCAAATGAAATGGTAACTAATAAAGTTGCATTATTAAACACTACAGCTGAAACTGCAAAAACTGAAGTAGATCCAAAATCAGATAGACTTAATGTTGCATTAGAAGAAGCAACAAATATCATTGCTAAGAGTTCAGAAAACAACTTATCAGATGTAGAAGAAGCAATTACAAAAATTAAAAACATTTCAGCTCAAGATAAATTGAAAAAAGATCTAGAAGCATTTAAACAAACTAGCCCAGAACTTTTAACTAGTGAAACATTCATGAACTTTTTCTTATTACCAATTGAAAAAATTGCTTCAGATGATAACTTATCTGAAAAACAATATGAAGCATCGCATTCAAGATTAAATCAATTAAAATTAAATAAAAACGGGTTCGCAGCTAGTGTTGATATTTCCAATACACTCGCTAAGTTAGATACAGATTCTCAAGAGGTTGTAGATATCGCAAATGCTTTAAAAGAAATTAATAAAAAATTAACTCCAGCACTTATTAACGCATTAAGATCAACAAATGATCAACCCGACGCTACACTTGCTGACATAGTTTCTGATGCAAATAACAAAATCGCAGAAGCAGAACAATTAATTATCAATAAAGTTGATAGTTTAAGTTCTGAAACAACATCTGCTAAAAATGATGTTCCGGAAGCGAACAGAACACCAAGATTAAATGAAGCACTTACAAATGCTAATGCCATTATTGCTAAAAACTTAAATAACAAAATTTCTGAAATTAAAGTTGCTCTTTTAGAATTGCAAGAAGCAAAACAAGAAGCTATTATAGCAATGGTTCCACGAGGTATACCATATAAAGAACAATTAAAAACAGAAATTGATGAATTCAAACGAAACAATCCTGATTTAGCAGGAAACTCTGAATTCATGGCAATTGTTTTACAACCATTAGAAACACTTGCTAATAGAGATGATCTTGAAGATTCAGAATTCCAAAACTCAGTTGGTAAAATAACAAGAATGGCAAGATATGCTGATTCATTTACTCAATTAATTAATGGTGCAAGAACTGTTGCAAGATTAGATTTTGATAGAGATCCTAATGTTGCGCAAGTAAAACCTCTTTTAGAGACAAATATTCAAACATTAAAAACAGTATTGAATAAAGAATTCGAAGAAAGTAATGCTGAAAACCAAAAAGCAATCGAAGCTGCTACAACAAATATTTCAAAAATTATTGCGTTTGCTCAAGGTGATCAGATATTTGGTAAATATAAAAAAGAATTAGAAGACTTCATTGCATTCACAAATGGCAGAATTACAAATAAATCAACTAAATTAGAAGCTGCACTTGCTCATGCACAAACAGTAGTAGATAATGCTGATACAGAAAATCTTTCTACATTAGTAAATGAAGTGACAACTCTTCAAGAAGCTGCTTACCAAGATTCACTTAAAGCACTTGTCGAAGAATTTAGAGCGCCATCTGAAAATGTTTTCATGAGCGATTCATCATTTGTAAGAGATATTTTCACACCTATTGAAACTATTGCAAACGATGATGATTTAACACCATCAGATTATAAAGAAGCATTTACAAAATTAACAACATTGAAATCATATAAAGATAAATATCAAACACTCTCAGATGCTTCAGTTGCTCTTGCAAAACTTAACGTAACTAATGATCCAGAAGTTACAGAATTAAAAAATTCACTTACTACTGCAATGACAGATTTAAGCAATATTTTAACCACACTTTACACAGATTCAAATAATGTAAATACTGATGATATTACAAGAAATCAAGAATTTGTTAGAACAGATATAGAAAAAGTAAAAACACTTATTATTAGTAAAATAGAAAAACTTGGTGAATTAATTACAAAAACCGAAGAATTAAATAGTAATCAAACATTACAAGAAACAACTGATGCACTTGAAGCTGCAAAAATAGTTCAAAATAATGGCACAAATAATAACTTAAATGAAATAGTTGCTAAAACTAATGATTTAGAACATGCATACTACCGTCAAAAATTGCAAGATGATATAAATGCAACATTAACTGAACCTACATATCGTGATAATGGTGCATTTGGTACTTTTGTAACTGAAGAAATTATGAATAGTATAAATGGATTTGGTGTTACAACAGAAGAGTACAAAGCACTAGCGAATAAACTTGAAAAATCTAAAGATTATATTTCTACAATAACAACGGTAGGCGCTTTAAGTGATCTTTTACTTAATTTAGATTATGAAAATCTTCCACTTGATTCCGAAAAACCGAGTTCTCCGAGAGAAAAAATTCATTCAAAAGCTTTAGAATTAACAGCAAAAGCACAAGCATTAAACACTGCATTAACAAATGCAATTAATGATGCAACACCTGAAAATATTCAAGCAAAAGATGAAGCGGATAGATCTGCAACAGAAGATATTGAAAATGCAAAAAATGAATTATTTATACCTGAACTTACTAAACTTCAAGAAACAATTACAAGTGCAGAAGAACTTGGAAACGATTCAACACCAAAAATCCAGACTGCATTAAATGAAGCAAAAGAAGTAATGATCGGAAAAGATAATGCAACTTTCTCAGAAATTTACAAAGCTAATAATGATTTAAAGGCTGCAATCGCTCCATTCCATGAGCTTAAAGCATTCGAAAAAGATCATGCAACTTTATTAACTAATGAAGCATTTGAAAGATATTTATTAACTCCTGTTAAAGAAGTTATTGATAATCCAACTTCAACAAATGAAGATATTGAAGCCGCATTACATAAACTTGAATTAGCTCCTACATATGAAAATGCATACAATAAAATCAATGATTTAAACGGTATACTTTCTAGACTTGACATTCCTCAAATTAGAGAACAAGTAGAAGGTCCATTCATAACACCTCTTATCGATGGTATTAATATGGATTTACAAAACATTTACAATGGAACTGCAACTCCTCAAGATGGTTTAAATTCAAAACTTGAACAAGTTACTACGGTAATAAATGCAATTAAAACAAATGTAATTTATAATCACTTTACTAGTCGATTAGAAGATGTTATTGGTGGTGCTGAAACTGGAGTTCAAGAAAAAGATTTTGATTTAGAAAATTCACTTAGAGAAGCAAAAGAATTAGTAAGCAATATTGATAATGCCAGAATATCTCAAATACAAAACAAAACAAATGAATTAACAAAATTTTATAGAAAAGGACAATTAAGAGATTTTATTACTAAAGTTAAAACTGAAAATGCAGATTTAACAAGTAATTCTGAATTTATGTCTGAAGTAATTGAACCAGCTGAACGTGTTCTTAATGATCCAGGATCAACAACAGAAAACTATAAAGCTGCTCACACAAAAATATTTGAACAATCAAAAGATTTAAGTAAATATAGAACTACAACAATTTAATAGTCTTTAACTAAAAATAAAGAAGTTCAAAACAAAACACATCACAATTTAAACGTGATGTGTTTTAATATTGCTTAAAATTAGAAGTAAAGGTTTAAATTACTTTTCAAAATTGTTTAAAAATTCTTTTAGAATTTTTGCTTTTTTGGCACCAATAACTTCATTGATTTCGGTAATATCAGCAGTAAATATTTTGTTGAAACTTTCAAAATGGTTAAGTAGTTTCTTTTCAGTTTCTTTACCAATACCAGGGATGTTTTGTAGAACTGATTTAGTAGTGCCCGCTACATATTTGAGTCTCATATTGTTTTTTGCATAAGCATCAACACGCTCCTGCATGCCGCTAAAGAAATCATATTCTAATTGTGTAATTGGAATAACAACACCATTAGAATCGAGCAGATTACGTGTTTTATGGTGTTGATTTTTAACTAAACCATATACTTTAACGTTATTTATATTATGTTTTTCTAGTGCTTTTAAACATGCGTTTATTTGCCTTTTAGCACCATCTACAATAAAAATATCATTACTGTTTAGATTGTTAGTGATATTTGGGTTTTCTTCAAGAAAACGAGAGATAGTTAAAAACATATAATGATCATCTGAATGTTTAATCTCATCGATAAATTCTTCGTGATTAAATTTTCTAAAATGATTAAAGTATTCACTGAAATCCTTATAACAAATAGCTACACCAGTTAAATAGTTATTACCTGTGTGAGAGTTATCAAACATATAAATATGATTGATTTTATTACCTTGATTTAAGGTATAGTTTAATCTTAATTGTGTTTCTTTAGTTTGTCTTAATGATGCGATTAATCTTGTACCATTGAGTTTAAAGTTGTTTTCATTATTATCATCTGCTAAATCTATTATGGTTTTATTTTTACCTTTTTTAGGAAAAATAAACATTTTATGAAAAAATGAAGCATCTCAATCGTAATTTTCATACTCACTATTTATGATTATGTTGTTTGGTAAATTATTCTCTAAATAAAAACCACTTAAACAATTATCGATTGTTCACTGTTTACTTTGAGTACTATCTCATAGCATTATTTGATTAAATGAATGTAATAAAGCACCGAAGTGATATCTCAAAACTTGAATACTAAGTACGTCATCATAAAACTTAAATGAAAAAGCATCAATGTTTTTAAAATTAGACAACTCAACTATCTGAGTCTCTTTGATATTCTTAAATACCTCTATTACATCTCGGTATTCCTTAGCAAGTTCATATTGCTGTTTTTCAAAACTAGCTAAATCATCTCTAATTTCAATGAGTTTATTAACGAATTTATTTGTTTTCAGATTTAGAATATCAACTATTTCGTTGAATTTATCTCTTGCTTCTTTTGGACTAAATTTCTCGATTTTTAATCCGTTCCTATAGGTAAAAAAGCGTTGTAAAGTACTTATTAATAACTTTGGTTTTAAATTAGTTGTCAATGGTCCAAAATAATAATTTGAATCATTATTTCAACCTAAGGCATAGGTTTGTTCGATGATTAACATATTATTTCTATCAATCTTGACATGTAAATATATGTTATTTCTTCCGTCTTTAAGTTTGATATTGTATCTAGGAGCATATTTCTTAATTAACTTCTTTTCTAATTGAAATGCATCGCGTTCTGATGCGGTTTCAAAGATTTCAAAATCATTGATTTGTTCAACCATTGAATTAGTTTTATATGAATTAATCGAACCTTGAAAATATTGGTGCATACGATTAAATAAATTCTTTGCTTTACCAATGTAAATTACATTATTATCTTGATCTTTTCAAAGGTAAACACCTGGTTTCTTTGGAACATTTTTAAGTTTATCTAGTACTTTCATAATTTAATTTTACCTTTTTATGAAAAAAGCCTGCATAGCAGACTAATTTAGATCTAATGTTTCATCAATTTTATCTTTAATTGATGTAGCAGTATCTTCGATAGCAATATCAGATAATGGTTTAACTTTTGTTCCAAAGTGTTTGATTGATTTAACACTTTGTGCTCCAAGGAATTTGAATGTACCTTCAAGTCATTCAACGTGTTGACCTCATAAATATCAACCTTCTGGTGCTCCTTGTGTTGCAACAATGATGACATTTAAATTAGTTAATAAACCAATTGCATCACCTTTTTTAGAATATTTATAGCTAAATGTTTTGTTAGCCACAGCAATTGAATCAATAAAGTTTTTAACAATTACACTTGGTCCAAAGTTGATCATTGGCATTGAAATAACAAGTGTATCAATTTCTTTAAGTTTGTTGATTCACATATCTGAATCAATATCATTTCAATATGTTGACATGTTGTTTGCTGTTAAGAAAATTTCAGCATGTTTTGTATTGTTTAAGTTATGTCTCTCAACTTCAAAATCTGAATGATTTTGATATTGAGTTTCAATGTAATTCATAATATTGAATAAGTGAGATTGTTCATTTGGAATAACATTACCATCTAATAAAAGTATTTTTTTCATTTTTCTCCTAATTTTTACAAAATAATTCTACTATTTTTTCTTAGTTTTCTTTAAAAAATCATTTTAATAATAAAAAAATACTACTTTTTTAACTTTTTATGATTGATATTTTAGTCATGAAATCAGTGAATTATGACTAGTTCAATTTAATTAAAAAAGTTATTTTTTAATAAAAAAGTTCATAAATGTTTTAAAATTATAGCGATATTATACTTAGTATAATGTCCAGAATAGGAGAGAAATTATGGCAAAATTTAGACGTGTTTTCATGATCGTTACTGATGGTCTTGGAATCGGACCAGATAAAGACCAAAACAAATTTGGAGACACAGGAGCTAACACAATTAGATCAGCTTCTATGGTTGAAGAATTCAAAATCGATACATGAAAAAAACTTGGGATTGGTAATATAACAGAGTTAAATGGAAATTACCATGTTAAACAACCTTTAGCATACATGGCTAAAGTTCAAGAAGTTTCAAATGCTAAAGATACATTAGCAGGTCACTGAGAAATGATGGGTATTAAAACACTTGTTCCATTCCCTACATTCACAGAAAATGGATTCCCTCAAGAATTAATTGACGAATTATCAAAAGCTTTTGATGGAAGACCAATCGTTGGTAATAAAGCTGCTTCAGGAACAGATATCATCAATGAATTAGCACATGAAGAAAAAGAACGTGGTGCAATCATTGTTTATACATCAATGGATTCAGTTCTTCAAATCTGTGCTCATGAAGAATGAACAGGACTTGACAACCTTTACAAATACGCAAAAGCTGCTCGTGAAATTTGTTCATCACGTCCAGAATGAAACGTAGGTAGAATTATTGCTCGTCCATACATCGGTGAAGAAGGAAACTACACAAGAACATTCAACCGTCATGACTATGCAAACAAACCAAGAGAAATGATTTTAAACGAATTACAAAATGCTGGAGTTGAAGTTATTTCTGTTGGAAAAATCAATGATATTTTCGTAGGTCAAGGAATTACTCGTCACTTACCAAGTGGTAGCGATGCAAAAGGAATGGACATTACAATTGAATTAGCAGAACAAGACGGAGAAAACCAATTTATCTTTACAAACTTAGTTCAATTCGATTCACACTTTGGACACAGAAGAAATGTTCATGGTTATGCACAAAACATCGCTGACTTAGATGTTAAATTAGGAAAATTAATCAACGCAATGCGTGAAGATGATTTATTAATCATGACAAGTGATCACGGAAACGATCCATTATATCCAGGATTCAACCACACAAGAGAATTCTTACCGGCTACAATTTACTCTAAATCATTTAAATCACCTAAAGTATTACCTAACTTCACAGGTCTTGGAACATTAGGAAACATTGTTGCAAGAAACTTCGGAGTTGAAATCATTACAGAAACAGGTGATGATGTATTTGAAAAACTTGTTTAATAAACAGTTTTAGCTAAATAATAAAGGCGGCAGTAATGCTGCTTTTTATATATCTTTGAGACTTATAAAAAGCATTATTCTAACAAAAAACCTTAATTTAATGCCTGATTTCATGCTTTTGAGTATGGTACGGCAAAATAAGGTGAAAAAATGGTAAAATATGATTAGTAAAAAGGAGGGTAACTTACTCAAAAGTTACTTTATTAATATGATGAATAAAAAAACGATAAGAAAGGCAATTTCATTATCAGCCGTTGGAGCACCTATTATTGCTGCAACAACTTTGATATCAGCTGAAGCAACTTCAACTGACGAAATTACTACAAGACAAAATACAATAAATAATATTATTGCAAACACTAAAAAAGAACTAGATAAATATCCGGGATTAGCAGATAGAGCATTCTTTGATAAATATTTAGCAGAAGTTGAAATGATCAACAATAAAGAAGTTTATACAAAGACTCTTGAAGAACAACTAAAAAGCGAAAAAGACTACACAGGAAAAGAAGACGAATTAGCAGCAGATCTTGAAGCTAAATATAAAGAAAAGTTAGAATTAGCTTTTGGTGTTGGTACAATCTTGGAATCTATTGTTCCTTTACAGGCAGTTTATGACGAAATCTCTAATGATTTAGATACTTATGGACCTAACTTTGCTAGTGTTAAACTTTTAAAATCATCTTCAAATAAATATTTAAGTGAATTTAAGAAGACTATTATATTACAAACCGGATTAGGCGTACCATATCGTGTTGATACCAATGCACAAGGCGAAAAAGAATCATCAGCATTAGTAGATGCTAGATATGCACGTGCATTCACAGAACAATTCAAAAACAATGTAAACAAAATTAAATTAGGAGCATCAATTAAAAGAATGCAAACAATTTTATTTGAATCTGATGCTGAAGAGTTTAAAAAATTACAAGACAACAACACAACATCAGAATCTTCAATTACAACTCCAGCATCATTATTAGCAGCATGAGAAGCAGTTGAAGCATTCAAAAATACACAGTTAACTTCAAATATCGATCCATTAAACGCAAGTATGTTCTTAAGCGACAAATATGTTGAATTAAATGTAGACAAAACAAATATTTTAACTTCATTAACTCAATTGTTATATTTAACTAGACTTGCAGAGGACTATACAAAAGGTCTAGAACTTACCGAAGAATACAAAAATGCTTACAACAAAGCTTTAGCTACTTCAGAAGCATTTAAAAATTCTCAAACATTAACTATTAAAGAAGAAGGAAAAGAAGATCAAGTAGTCGAATGAGGTAAAATAAATACTAATTTAACAGACGCTGATGCTGATGTTGATTCATTAGAAGAATATTTAAATGAATTATACAAAGCAGTTAACCCACAAGAAGATTCATCTACACCAACAGATCAAGATACATTAGTTTCTATTCGTACACAAATTAACACATTATGTGAAATGATGCTTAGAACTAAATACAAAAAGAATATTCTTGCAGCAGATCAAGTATTACCACGTTTAGATGATGACGCAAATTATCCTAATTCTGTACCTTTCAAAGAAACAATTAATAGTGCATATAAAGTTAACTACGTAAACGCATATGACAACACTGATTTCAATAAAACAATTGGAACAGACCGTGAAGTTTCAGTTATTGTTGATGAATTCATTCCATCAAACACTGCATTATCAGAAAATTTTGCCACAACAAATGAAGCAGTTGCACAAGCATTAACTTTACTTAATACAGAAGTGAATGCTTTTGAAGAAGGTTTTGCTCCAATTAAAGAAACAAAAGTAGTCTTTACAACAGAGGATCAAAAAACTTTTGATGCAATTAAGAAACTTCTAGAAAATAAAGATATTATTAAATTAAGTGAAATCACTCAATTTGCACCAAAAATCGCAGGATTAACTAAATATGCCAATTCATATGAAAAATTAGATGCAAAAGTAAAAGACATTGAAGCAAATAAACCAGAATTAGTTTCAAGTAATGCATTTAAAAATGGACCACTTAAAGCTGCTAAAGATGAATTACAAAATCCTCAAAGAACTTCAAAATCACTTGATGATATGCTTCTTGTATTAGATGCACAATTAAATAATGAAGATGTATATTTAACTTTAAATAAAGCAAATGCATTGCTTCCTAGATTAGATACAGAAAATGCAAAAGCAATTAAAGATGAATTAGCGGCTAAAGTTAAAGAACTTGAAGATTCAATTATTAAAAATAAAGGATTTAATCCAGCTTCTGATCAAACTAAATATGAAGCATTATCACCAATTATTCAAAAAGGTGAAAAATTCATGTCTGATCTTCATGATGAAGCAATTCAAAAACTTAATGAAGCCAAAGCAATTTCAAATAAATCTACAAGATTAGAAAAATATATTGCTATGCTTGAAGAAGTGATTGCAATGCCTGCTGCAAAAGCAAGCCAATATGAACAAAATATCAATGAAGTTCAAAATTCAATCGACATGAATGATAAAGATTTAATTTTTAATGATTTCTACAAAAAACTTCAAACATATATCTCTGCAACAACAAGTGATAAAAATACATTCATCTTAAATCCAAAAGGTGAAAAAACACTTAAAGATGAATACAAAACACTTGCTAAAGATTTCAAAGAAGAAGATAAAAATGCAATCAATATGATTTTTGAAGAAATTGATAAAGCATTTGAATTAAATGATGCAATTAATAATTACTTAAATACAAGCGTTAATGAATTTAACTACGATGAAATCGTTGTTAATGTTAAAGAAATTAAAGCAAATGCATTAAAAGCAAAAATTAACCCAAATAAACCAATTGATTTTGGTATTGAAGACTTAAATAAGGGTATCGATGTCCTTGGAGTTAAGTTAGATAAAATTATGGATATCGTAAATGATATTCAAGTAAATAAACAATCACTTCTTGATCAAGATGTTGAAAGTATCAAAACACAACTCCCACAAGCAGTTACATTTGCTAGAACATTAAATGATAATGATTACTATGGTTACTTATTAGCAACTAGAAAAGAATATAAATATAGAGAAAAATCAGACAAGTTAAACGAAATCCTTAACCTTGAGAAGAATCAAGGTGCTCCAACATTATTTGTTTCTGCATTAGAAACAAGAGTTGATGAAGCACTTAGAACTTCTCACTGATGAGTATGATTATATATCGGATCTATAATAGCAGCAATTTCTGGATTTATACTTATTATTTCTAAAGCTAAAAAGAAACAAAAATAGTTTCTTACTATAAATAAATTCCTGAATACAAAGTTGACATTTAATTGTCAACTTTTTTGTACAAAAAACCACAACTATTACGTTGTGGTTGGCTTATTTTAAAACAATTTGTATAGTTCTTTAACTTCTTCATTTGTTAAATAACGATATTCACCAAGTTTTAAGTTGAGTTCATTTAATTTTAAGAAAGAAAACTCAATTCTTTCTAATTCAACTACAGTGTAGTCGAATTTGGCCATCATACGTTTAACTTGATGATATTTACCTTCTGTAAGAGTTAAATGTACAACATTTGGTTCGATAACTTTGATTTTAGAAGGTTTAACAACTTCGTTTTCATCTATTTCAAAGCCTTTTTCGAAATATTTAATCAACTCTGCATCAAACTCTTTGTCAAGAGTCACCTTATATTTCTTTTCAACATGTTTTTTTGGAGCTACAAGCTTATGTGTGAATTTGCCATCATTAGTAATTAATAAAATTCCTGTTGTATCAAGATCCAAACGTCCAACTGTATGTAAATCACGATATAATGAATCTTCTTCATAAAGATATTCAAAAACAGTTTCATGCATATTATCTCAATTAGCACATACACAATCTTTTGCTTTATTCATTACCATATAAACTTTTTTATCTTTATTTTCAAGGAATTCACCATCGTATCTGATTTCATCATTTTCAGGATCAACTTTGATGATTGTATTAACTAATTCACCATTTACAGTGATCAATTTATCTTTGATCACTTTTTTAACTTCACTTCGTGTAAAACCTAAAGCAAAGGCTAAATATTTATCTAAACGTTCTTGTTTCATATTATTTTAATGTGATGTTATAGAAATTACGTTTATAAACATGAATACCAGGTTGATTAAATGGATCAACACCCCTTAACATTGCTGATATTATTGAGCTGAATTGAATAAAGAATATTAAATCAATAATATTATGTAAATCAAAGCGTTCAATATTGATTTGTAATTCTAATAAATTAGATTCATCAGCAATATCTATGTTTTGTAATTGTTTTTTAACATCTTCCTTTCTTGATCTTGTAAATTCGAGAATATCATACCCTTTTATAAATTCGCTAAATTGTAAATTATCAAATTCAGAATTATTTATATATGTTTTAAAAATAAAATTCTCTTGCCCAGTGTTTCATTGTTTGTTTTTAAAATCATTATCATTTAAAAAAGCTTGAGTTATTAGTGCATTTGTATTTTTATTTTTAGTTTGGGTTAAAAGCATTTGAGCTCATTCTCCTAGGCTTAAAAGTTCAAACTGTTTCACAATTAAAAACTCATTTGAATAATTTAATTTATCACATAAAACATATCTAGCTAAAGCATATTGATAAATTGGATTATTACTATATTTAGTATTAATAAACTCATTATAAAGTCTTTTCGAGTATTCCAAATAATCATCTATATCTACACCATAGGCTAACAAAGTAAAAATTGTAATAGCATTATATGCATTATAAACCAGTGACGAATTAGGACTGATTGAGAATTTTGGATAATAATGTAATTTAACAAGTGAATTTAAAACATTATCTTGGTTATCTGTTGTTATATAAATTAAGCGATTAACGAATTTTGAATCATAGCCATCTTTATTTAATTTATCAATTAATTTTTGTCTAAATTCTCTAAATGCAATCCCTGTATCAACTGCAATTCCAGATTTAGAAATATAATTAATTGCGTAAATTTTATCTTTAACATTTAATAATTCACCTACCAAATTTTCAGAAGAAATTGAGTTATCAATAAAAATTAATTCAAATTGTGGTTTTCTGTTGCTATATTTACCAAAGAAAATCTCAAAAATTGCTTTTGCAAGCAATGATGCTTGATCATCAGCAATAATCACAATTGTATTAATTTTCATATCTCTAAGTAATTTGAGATAACTTTTAATACTTGATATATTATCTATTTGATCACTGAATAAGTCTGCAACCAATGGTATTTGTTGCATAATTTCTTGTTGATTAGCAAAATCAGATTCAATTTGTTTAAGCATATGAGAGTGTTGCGACATCTCTTTAAGTAATTTTGAATTATGCTTATTTATCTCAAAATTTATATTGGCAAATTTCATATTTCTCCTAATGCTTAAATTTTACCAAATTATGCAATTTAAAAGGCAATGAAAAACAAGCATAGAAACGGATATGCTTGCATATTAATATTATTTGATGAGATAAATCTCATTTTCACTAAAGGGATAAAAATTAATTATAAAACTATTATTTAATAAAAAAGATTTATTTTATCGTCAGATAATATAATTATTGGTTTTCTAAAATTTAAAAAATCCACTAGAATAATTTTATTGTGATAGTGAAAATATAATATAAACTACCCTTAGTACACCTGGGTCATTCCTAGTATTATTAATAATTTTCACTATACTTAAATATTAGCAAATAAGTAACTCTAGTCAATAAGTTTCCATTAATTTCCATATTTTAGCTATTTTTAGAACAAAAATTAAAACAGCAACTTTAATTTGCTGTCTTAATTTAGATTTAATTATTCATTTATATTCATCTTGTTGTATGGTGTTTCTTGTTTTTCTTCCAATGTAAGAACTCTGCATGCTGCAACAATCATTGTAAATGACACAAATAAAATTCCTATAATTGCTAATCAATAAGTTGTTTTATCTTTTAAAAGATTAGCATGCACTGCAATAACAGCTATTGAGAAGAGGTAAAATAAAATTGTCATTCCACATAATAGTCCAGTGATTATAAGTCCATAGTAATATAATGTTCCAGTATGGAAATCAGGGTTTGGATTAGCAGAACCTTTACTATTTCAGTCTGCATATGATTTAAAAACACCAGCCAAAATTGCTAAAACAACTATTAAAATAAATGAAAAAATTGAAATATAAGCCCATCTACGTGGGTATGAATCATAAGTTTTAACCATATATAATTTTCCTTTGTTTAATTTTACTTGAAAAATTAAAGTTTTACTAATAACAAAAGATAAAACTTATATAATTAATTTACTTATAAAAATAAGTAAAAGGAGATTAAATGATTTTTGATAAATTAAGCAATATTAAAAACTATAAATTTGAAAATAAAGCGCTCGAAAAAGCTTTAGAAATTGCGCAAAACATCAATATTGATGATTATGAAGATGGTCTTTTTGAAATAGAAAAAGATATTAAAGTTTTTAAACGGAATTTTAATCCCTTTTATGAAGATGTAAATTTTGGTGAATTACATGATCAACATGTTGATATTCATTTATTTGCAAATGATATCGATGAAATTATTGAATTTGATTCTGAACCAAAATTCTCAGAAAATGACATTTTAGATGCAATACCTGCAAATGATGTTGTTTTTATTAAAACACCTACATATAGTAATAAAGTTCGTGTATCAAAAGGAGATTTTGCATTATTTTTCCCTGGAGAATTACACAAAGTTTTAAATACAGATAGCAACTATCCAAATAAAAAGAAATTAATAATTAAAGTTAAAATTAAATAAATTAGGAGTTTAAATATGACACATTCAGTAAAAACATTTTTATTAAAACCAAACTTTTATGACAAGTGAACAGATGTAGAAGTTAAAGGTTGAGTTTCATCAAACCGTGGAAACAAGAAAATTCGTTTCATTGAAGTAAATGATGGTTCAACAGTTAAAAACTTACAAGTAGTTTTTAAAGGTGAAAACTTTGATTTTGAAGTACTTGACACATTAAAACCTGGTTCAGCGGTAATCATTAAAGGTCAATTAAACGCAACACCAAATGCACCACAACCAATCGAAATGATGGCGCATGAATTAGTTGGATACAAAAAAGTCGATGAAGATTATCCAATTCAAAACCAAGAAATCAACCTTGAAACATTACGTGAATTACCACACTTAAGACATAGAACAAACATTTTAAGAGCAGTTATGTTGGTTCGCTCAACATTAGCGCAAGAAATTCATAAATTCTTTATTCATAAAGATTTCCACTGAATGGCAAGCCCAATTATTACTTCAAATGATGGTGAGGGTGCTGGTGAAACATTTATGATTCAAGATGGAACTGAAAAAGATCCATTCTTTGGTAAAAACAAAAAAGCTACATTAGGTGTAACTGGACAATTACATGGTGAAAGTTATGCGGTTGGAATGAATAAGATTTATACTTTTGGACCTACATTTAGAGCAGAAAAATCAAACACAAAACGTCACCTAGCAGAATTTTGAATGATTGAACCTGAAGTAGCATTCTATGATTTAAAAGACATTATTCATTTAGCTGATGATATGCTTAAAGTTGTTATTCGTAATACACTTGCTAAAAATAAATTTGAAATTGAATACTTAAATCAAGTAACAAACAATGGTTTAATTGATCGTTTACAACATTTTATTGATACACCATTACAAATTATTGATTATAAAGATGCTATTACAGAATTAGCAAAAGTTAAAGATATCTTTGAAAACAAAGATATTGAATTTGGACTTGATTTAGGTTCGGAGCATGAAAAATACTTAACTGAAAAAGTTTACAATGCCCCAATCGCTGTTATCAACTTCCCTAAAGATTTTAAAGCATTCTATATGCACCAAAATGAAGATGGAAAAACAGTTGCTGCATTTGACTTACTTGTTCCTGGAGTAGGTGAACTTATTGGTGGTTCTCAACGTGAAAGTGATTATGATAAATTATTACAAAGAGTTGAAGAACTTAACATTCCTGTAGATGATTTACAATGATATTTAAACTTACGTAGATTCGGACACATGTTAACATCTGGGTTTGGAATTGGTTTTGAAAGACTTGTTATGTATATGACAGGAACAGAAAACATTCGTGAAGCAATTCCATATCCAAGAGCAACAGGAAATATCAAAATGTAATTTATGAAGCGGCCTATTGGGTCGTTTTTATTACCAAAAAACATTAAACGCTAATTTATTAGAATAAACACAAAAAAGAATACAATTGAATATAGGGGAAATAAAGGAGTTTTATGAAAAAAACAAGCACAAAAAATCTTATTATCATATGGCTTATTGTTGCTACTTTCTCTCTTGCACTTCAAATTACAGCATTTTCACTTATTTTTACAGAATATTTAAAAAACCCAAGTTGAACTACAATTTCAAGTAATTTAAGTTTATTAACATCATTCTATGGGTTAACTATTGCTGTATTCGTTTTATCAGTACTTATAACAATTAGAATTTCTAAATTCAAAAACCAAACACCTTTTATCTTGGTACTTGTTGGTTTTGGGGTTCCGATTGTATCGTTTGTCGGTATGATAATGGCGTTAATTGATATTAATAGACAAGAAAAAGCAAGAAAAGAACAAATGGCTCAAGAATTAAAAGAGCTTGAAACAAACAAAGAAGCACAATAAGACTATAATGATTAATAATTTACCACAATTTCGCATTGTGGTTTTTTATAACTTTTATGAAAGTTATAGTGATCTGAAAAATAAAAAATATTATCTAATCATTAATTTGTTCCACATTTATGAAAAAATTTCCACATTTATATGCAGAATAAAACAACATATAAAAAATTTACTTATAATTAATTAGGTTGATTACCAAAAAATTAAGACACTTAACTCATTTTTACTACTTATTTTTAGTCTTAATTAATAATTATTTATTTCAAAAAATCTTATTAGGAGCCACATAAATGAAACTCAAAAAATTCGCTTTATCTATGGTACTGCCAGTTATGGTTGCTACGCCATTAGCTGTTATATCATGTGCACAAGAACAAAAGAAACAAGAGCAAACAAACTTAAGCTTAGATGAAATTAAAGAAACACCAGAATACAAGGATTACAAACAAGCATTTACAGCATACAATACAACAATTGATGAAAATGCTATTAAATTAAAAGATTTATTCAAAGCAAAAAATAAAGCTAAAACAGATGAAGAAAAAGTTAAATTAAACGATGAATATTCAAAATTATTAAAAGAAAAAAGTCCAGAAATTTTACAATTAAGAAAAACAGCAGATGCTAAATTTAAAGTTTTACAAGACAAATTAAAAGGTAATGATATTCAAATTGTTAAATTATTCCAAACAAACGATGAACACGGAAGAATTAAAGAAAACTTAGGTAAATATACAAGTGAAATTGGAATGGAAAACCTTTCAAAATTCCTTGCTACATCACACAAAGAACTTTTACTTTCAGGTGGGGACACAACACAAGGATTACCACTTAGTGACCATGACCACGGTAAAACAATTGCAAAAATCGCTGAAATCATTGGATATGATGGTTTAGCAGTTGGTAACCATGAATTAGACTTTGGTTACGAAAACATCAATAGCATTGAAGATGCATATGCAAAAAGTAGCACAAACACAAACAAAACACAATTCTTATCTGCAAACATTAAATGAAATGATGCGGTAAACGGTACAGATGCTGAAACACTAAAACTTAAAGAAAAATTCCCTAATGCAAAACCAGGTGAAGCAGCATTCCCTACACACAAAATGATTGAATTACCTTCAGGTCTTAAAATTGGTATTGTTGGTTTAACAACACCAGAAGCAAAATTCACATCACACCCAAGAAACTCTAAATATTTAGATATTATTGATCCAGTTGAAGCGACAAAACCAATTGTTAAACAACTTGAAAAAGATGGAGCAGATATTACAATTGCTATCGTTCACTTAGGAGTTAACCCATCTACAAAAACAGAATGACAATCAAAATACTTGGCTCAAAACCTTCCTGGTTTAGATTACATCGTTGATGGTCACTCACACACATTTAATAAACTTTATAAAGAAAACAACATTACACCAAATAATGTGACATATATCGCTCAAACAGGAGCTCACTTAGATAATATCTTTGAAACAGACTTCTTCGTTCAAAAGAGCACAAAACAAATCGTTGGTGAACCACACCAATCACAAAGAAATATTTTCCAAATTCTTTTACAAATTCAAAGTGAAAAATTAAATGCCGAAATTGAAAAAGCAGTTAAAGCACTTGAAGCAGAATACACTGCAAATGCTTCTGTAGTTGCATTCAAATCACCAATTGCATTTACAAATATCACAGAAAAAAGAGTTGAACTTTACAAAGAATCATTCTGAGAAGGACGTATTAGACCTACAAACTTAGGTACATGAGCTGCAGATGCAATTCTTAAAGACTTTGGAGATAGTAACCAAACTGTTTCTGAAAGAGTTACAGAACCAATTACATTAGATAATGCATTCGGATTAGCTAACGGTGGTGGTCTTAGATCAAACGTTGATGCTGGAGACATTACAAACGGAAAATTAACAGGTATTGCACCATTTGGTAACCGTCTTACAGTTGTTAAAGTTTCAGGTGATGTTGTTATCCAAACAATTAAACACTCAATCTCTAAAATTGGTTCAGGTGGATACGGACAATTCTCAAGCAATGTTAAATTTGAAATTGTTCCAAACCCAGAAGTAACTGAAGGAGTAAAAAACAGATTTATTCTTAAAGAAAATTCATTATTAATTAATGGAAAAGCAGTTGTTCCAACACAAAATTACTACATTGCAACAAACGACTTTATCGCAGCTGGTGGAGACCAATACCAAATGCTTAAATTAAATGATCCTAAATCTACAGCTGTATTAGCAGCAGAATATGAAGATTTAGTTGCATCATTCAAAAAATATGGAGCATACTTAAGTGAAATTGAAGGTAAAACACCTACAGATGCTTTAGGAATGCACAAATGAAGTTACTACGCAAACAGTGATTCACAACTTTATAATGCAGAAGACAATTGATCAACAAACATTAAAACAGCAGTTCAAACAACTTCAGATCCAGCTCACACACACGGAGCATAATTATAAATTTAAAAACAAGTGTTCTAAGGACGCTTGTTTTCATTTTTTGAATGATTTAGCGATTAATTTAACTCTTTAAGCAATTACTTCAATTAATCTTGTACAATACTTATATGGCTAGAAAATACTATAACAATATACATTATACAATTGACTATAATAACCAAGTTATTATCCTAAGTGACAAAATGTATGATGATCTTCATTCAAATAATCAATGAACAAAATACAAAAAAATGGGTGGTAGCAGTATCTCTGACTTATTAATCAAAGATGCTTTCAAAAGCGAATTTAGCGCTTTTTGTCATATCACACGTTTAAAATTACCCGTTTTAACACAAAAATATGTTAAGGCTGGGGTTGAATTAGAACCAAAAATTTTCGATTTCTTAAGAGCAAAATTACCAGATTATGGAATTGAAAATTTTGTCGCAGAAGATTTTGGGTATGATTACTTCAAAAATGATCCAATCATTGGTGGGGTTCCTGATGGATTTATTCCAAAATACAATATGATTCTTGAAATTAAAACAGCACAAGAAAAGAAAAAAGAAATTTGAAAAAAAGATGGTGTTGATGTTTCATACCGTAAACAAGCACAATTATATTCATATCTTAAAGGCGCTGATAAGTATGCAATTGTTGCATTATTCTTAAAACCAGATGAAGGTGATTACGAACATCCTGAATTAATCAATCTTAATCAACGTGATATTGAAACATATGCATTCAAATTAAATGAAGCAGATGCAATTGATGATATTAAAAAAGTTAAAGAGTGATATATACATTATACAAACACTAAAATTTCACCTAAATTTGATCTTGCAATCAATGGTGATCAAATTGAATATTTAGCTTGTGAAAATGAGCAACAATGAATTGGATTGTTAAATAAATGAAAAGCAGCAGGAAAAGCTGATCCTGACATTAAACCATAATTTAATATAACTAATAAATCTAAGAGCCATTACATTGCTATAATTCATAACTTAATTAAAATTCATTTATTCTATAGGCCAGGTCTTCACCTGGTTTTATATTTCAACTTTTAGAAAAAAGTTGTTTTATGATGTATTTTAAGATGAATTAAATTCTTTTAACATTAAAACTCGTGTAATTATATATAATACTTTTATTGTTTAAGACACACAATATAAAAAGGAGTAAAATGCTGGCATTTATATTTTGATATTACTTCAGAAATAATCCAATAATTGAAACATTATTTAATAACTCAACTATTGGAAGGGGTTATTTAATCAAAAATAATCTTAAAGTTTCTGATGAATATTTATCAACAGCAAAAAAATACATTAAAAGATTACTTTTAATTGAAATATTTTTAATGATATTTTATATATCTATAGTAATTACAGTTTCAGTTTTCCTTATCTTTAATGTTCTTGGTTTTGATAAAGAAACAAAAACAACAACATGATTTATAATTCTTCAACGTGTTGTTCCTGTTTTTGTCACAATGGTTCCTACTTTTTTATTATTAGCACCAATTGTAAAAACATTGAGGATGTTAAAGTTCTTTCAAAAATGAGAAATTTTTAACAAAGAATTATTAAATGATCGGTTAATTGAAAATCAACTAGATTCATTAGAAAAAGATAACTACACTCAATTTAAAATCAATCAAACTGATGATATTATCATTAAAACTAAAACAATTATTTTCGATGGTAGTGCAATAAAGAAAAATGAAGTAGAAAATGCTGAATTTGATTGAAGTAGATTAAAATCACATGATCTTAAATTAAAATTATTTAAATCAAAAATTTTGTCAAATAAATTCCAAATTTACGCATGCATGATTCAAGATTATGAGAATGCAACATATAATGAAAATGAAATCAACATTAATATGTTTTATGATGCATATAATGCCGCAAATAGAGAGATAAGAAATTAAATAGGTTTATAGCCTATTTTTTAATAACTTTGTTGCTTTTAAGACAAATTAATCATAATTTAGTTAATAAACATTTGTGGTGGTTTTTTAACTTATAAAACGTATTTTAATAATAAAACATTATAATTGTATTATTAGTTAAATCATTAGGAACAAGCACAAATATTCATAATGATATTTTTTTAAAAACAACTAGGAGAAAGGTTTAAAAGTATGATAACAATAATATTATTAATATTTTATTATCTAAGCTCTGAATTAAAAATGCTTAGATGAATTTACACAAACATTGCTAGAACATATGTTAGATCTAAAATTAAAGTTCGTGAAAACACTCTAGATTACTACATTGCAAAATTAAAGCATTTAGATAAAATTTTAACAATATTTGTTTCTATTCTATGTTTTACACTTCTTATTCTTGGTATATTTCTCTTAATTGCTGGTATCCTTGCTGATAAAAATGGCGGCACAAAATTATTTATTGGGCTTGGTTTTATGCTTTATGCATTATTAGCTCCATTTTCATTGGTTGTTGAGTTATTTATTATTAAATATCCATTATTAATACTAAAACAATGACAAAAAACAAATAAAGGTCTTTCAGATGAATTTCTTTTAGATAATAAAATTGATTTTGATCAAGTACATAATTTTGAACAAATCCAATTATTCCAAAAATCATATCGTTTCGTACATCCAAGAAGAATTGTTTTTATTACAACTCCGAATATCGCTTCTAGAATGAATAATTCTCCTAAATGAATTCGAATTTTTAGATCAAGTTTCAAGGTTCCGAGAAAACCTTTAATCATGTGAAATAAGAATTACTTCAAATACTTATTAATGATGCAAATTTACCACGAAAGCACTGTAAATAAGCAACCCTTAAACATTAATATGTTTATTAATGAATATCGTCTAATTAGTGGTAAATAAGATCAAATTATTAAAATATACTCACTGTAAAATAAATCCAGTGAGTATTTTTATATCTTGTTTTCTTGATTTTGATATTTTTTCACAAAAACATCTCAGTTAATATAAATTTTGTAAATTCATTTGAATTATACATTATAATATTTATGTGATTAGTTGACAACAACTCCCAGCCCGGGCACGTTAAAAGAATGGGGTAAACGTTTTTATGCACCCGCTGTTGTCGGCATTGGATGGGTGCTTTTTTGTATATCATTAAGTAATGAGAAGATAAATGAAATATGAAATTTATTATTAAAAATTAATAACTTTTATATATAACAGCACTATATATTGAACTGAATAACTACTTATTTATTACTTAGTGTATTTTGTATTTATCTCTTTTATCACTACACACAAGTTGAAAAGCTTCTGTTTTACATACAAAAAAACTAGCTTACAGAAGCTAGTTTTAATTATTATTTATAAATACCTTGTTTTCATTCTTCAAGTTCTTTTGGTGTAGCTAAAATAAAGTGATCATCATTAATTTTGATTCATTCAGGTTGGTTTTGATAACTATATTCATGAATTGAAGGGTTATATTCATAACCAATTAAACTTTGTTTATCTGAGTCAATTGATGGAACTGAATCAAGTAAAGATTTTGTATATGGATGAAGTGAATGGTTCATGATTTCATCTGTTGAACCAACTTCAAGTAATCTACCTTTATTCATAACTGCGATACGATCTGAAATATATTCAACCATACGCAAGTCGTGAGCAATAAATAAGATTGTTAAATTATACTTTTCTTTTAAATCATTAAAGATGTTTACTACTTGAGCTTGGATAGAAACGTCAAGTGCTGAAATTGGTTCATCGGCAATTAATAATTGTGGACGCAATGCAACTGCACGTGAGATACCAATACGTTGTTGTTGACCACCAGAGAACTCAAGTGGGTAACGTTTAAGAACTGAATCATCTAAACCAACACTTTTAAGAATGTTTCTAACAAGAACTTTACGACAATCTGTTTCTGATAATTTGTTAAGTTCTTTTCTTTCTTCATATGCTTTTTTAAGAACTTCAAGCGCTTCATCAACACCTTCTTGTTTCTTTAATTTAGCATAGAAGTCATGATATAAACTTGAAAATGCAACATTTTCATCTACAGCAATATCTTTATCTAATTCTCTTTTGTATCATCCAAATAATTCTGGATGTGTTTCTTGATTTAAATATGAATAAACTTCTTTAACTACATCTTGATCATAGTTATATATGTAAATTTCTTTTGCGTTTTTAGTATTAACTAAACCTTCTGAAACAACCGCTTCAACATTTTTATGTGGGTTTAATGAGTTAGCAGGATCTTGGAAGATCATTTGAACTTTATTGACCATAAAGTTTTCTAATTTTTTATAGTCACGTAATTTTTTACCAAATTTGAAACCACGTTTCATTTTGTGTGGCAATACTTGATCTAAAATTTTAATTTCCCCAAATGAGTGTGGTGTAAGTCCGATAATTGCTCTACCAATTGTTGATTTACCTGAACCAGATTCACCAACAAGCCCTAAAACTTCACCTTTGTAAATGTTAATATTGAAATCAGTTACAGCTCTAAATGCATGTGAACCGGTTCCATAAGTAATATCAACATTATTTAAACTTGCTAAAACTTCTTTACCTGGGGCGACTTTCATTAATTCATCAGTACCTTTTGTAAGGTTTCTGTATGTTGTTACTGTACGAAATGGGAATTTTTTAGTTTGTTCATAATAGATGTTTTCATTTAATTTTGGCATAACTATTATTTAACTTCTTGTGAAGCTAAAAATTCCTTTCATAATTTAAGAATATGCTTAGGTGGTTGATATTCTTCTGCATTTTCGTCAAGTAACGCTGTTTTAGCTCTATGTGTTTCTGATAATCAATAGAAGTCTGGTTCTACTTCAAAGTCTCTACCTAAGGCATAATCGTTTCTGACTGCGAATGCATCACCAACGATGTTATTTAAGCTAGATGGTACTGAACCTCTAATTGTAGCAAGTCTTTCACCTTTGTTAACATCAGGCATACTTAAGATTAAACCTCATGTATATGGGTGTTGTGGGTATTTTAAGATTTCTCTTGCTTTACCTTCTTCGATAATTTGACCAGCATACATAATTGAAATGTAATCAGCAATCGAAGCAACAACTCCAAGGTCGTGAGTAATGAATACGATTGATAATTTTAATTTTTCTTGTAATTCTTTAATTACATCAAGCACTAAGGCTTGAACAGTTGGATCAAGTGCTGTTGTAGGTTCGTCCATAACTAAAATTTTAGGTTCAAGCGCAACGATTGCGGCAATAACAACACGCTGTATCATTCCCCCAGACATTTCATGAGGATATAACTTCATAACAGCTTCTGGGTCGTTGATTTTAGTTAATCTAAGGAATTCTACAGCTCTATCGTATGCTTCTTTTTTAGTTTTAACAACTTTATTAATAAGCATACCTTCCATAATTTGTTTTCCAACTTTCATTGTTGGATTTAATGTTGACATTGGGTTTTGGAATACTGCTGAAACAACTCTACCACGGTAGTGTGATTTTTCTCAATCTTTAGTAGTGAATTTTTCAACATGATTTCCGTATAACATGATTTCACCAGAATCAATAACAGCATTATCTCCTGTTAAACCATATAAAAGAGATGTAATAACTGATTTACCTGATCCTGATTCACCGATGATAGCATGAACTTTACCTTCGTAAATTTTAATACTTGGTCCACGTAAAACTTTATTCTTTTCACCTGGACGTGAAGGGTTTGTGAAACTAAGGTTAATATCTCTAATTTCGGCTGCAATAGGTAATTTTGTACCGTCTGCGAACTCTTGATATTCAGTAGTTGCTAAGAATTCATCTCAATCAAATAAGTCATTCTTATTTGATAAAAATGAGAATTTGTTTGCAAATCAAACTTTAATGTGTCTTCCTAATTTATTGAATGTATTTTTCTTTGGTTCCTTTGTAGTAGTTACATTTGTATCAATATTGTTTTTATCTTGCATAAATATAACTCCTATCTTTGTCTTCTAAGTGCATCTTGAACTGTTGAACCAATAAGCTGCACACTTGTTGTAATTAAAATTAAGAATGTTGATGGAACAAATACATATCTTAAGTAATCAGGGAATACTTTTTGACCTTCAGAGATAACGTTTCCTAATGTTGGAACATCATCAATCGCAAGTCCAATGAATGCAAGTGATGTTTCAGATAAAACAACACCTGGGATTGTAAAAACTAATTGTGTAATTAAGATTGGTAAGATAACTGGAATGTAGTTTTTAAGCACTTTTCAAGTTGGTGTACCAAGAATTTTAGATGCTGAAACTCATTCAAAGTATTTTGCTCTTTTAACTTGAGCTCTAATTTGGTTTGCCATACCCGTTCATGAAGTTAATGATAATGAGAACACAATAACTCAGAAACTAGGGCGTAGAATAATTGTCATTAAAATTAAGATAATAATCGTTGGAACAATTGAGATAACCTTAATGATAAATGTCATAATCTTATCAAAGAACTCAAAGTGACCCATCATGATTCCAATTGTTAAACCAATTGAAACCTCAATAACAGTAACGACAAGTGCTAAGGCAAGTGAGTACCTTAAACCTCATCAAATTCTAGCTCAATAATCACGTCCTGCGGCATCTGTACCAAATCAGTGATAGATATTGAATGAATCGTATGAATTAAATGTTAAATTACCATCATTGTGGTTTGTAGCGTTAGGATCTTGAGTTGTAAATGGAATGATAATTGATAATAAGATAATTACCATTAAAGTTACAAATCCAAATACTCCAGCAAATGAACGTGAGAAACGATTTATAAACTCTTTGAATGCACGTGTTTGTGAGCCCATGTGTAAGTCGTTTTCAAAGTCCATTATTTTACCAACTATTTTTCAACTTTGATAGTTAAATGGTTGTGTAATTGGGTTTGGTGCAGCCATATCAGCCATGGCTTCTTTATTTGTTTCACCAAGATCTTGACGTTGACGAATTTTATTTGCTCAATTTGAGACAAATTTGTTTAATTTGCCTTTTTTCTTAATGTTTTTATCCATTATGCACCTCTCCTTCTAATACGAGGATCAATTGCTTCATAAAGAATATCTCTAAATGCATATGATAAAACAGTTAATAAAGCAAACATAGCAATTAAGAACAAGATAACTGGATAATCTTTTCCTTGAATTGCATCAAGTAATGTGTTACCTGATCCAGGAATTAAGAAGATTTGTTCGATAAAGATACTTCCTAAGAATGAACCAAAGATAACAGCGGGGAAGAATGTTGCGATTGGGAATAATGCAGGTTTAAGTGCGTGTCTTCAAACGAAACGGTTTCTTGAAACACCTTTTAAGTAAGCGAATTTAGCATGCACTGAATTCAACTCACGGTTTAATTCAGTTCTGATGTATTTAATATAAACAATGATACTTCCAAGTGATAAGGCTAGACCAGGCAAGATGAACGTTGCAAAGTTTTTATCATCAAATACGTATGGAATTCCTGCTTCTCTACCGATGAATACCAATAATAAGGCAAAAATGATTGATGGAACTGATGAGAAAATACTTACAACGATTGTTGAAATATTATCAACTCATCCACCAGGATTTTTACCAACTCAAATACCTAATGAAATACCAACTGTAACAGTTAATAAAACTGAGAAAATTCCTACTAAGAATGATTTATAGAAACGCTCTCAAATAAATGAGTTAATTGGTTGATCAGGGAAAAGAACTAATGAGACTCCAAAATCACCATGGAATAAGTCTTTTAAGTAATTAAAGTACCTAACAATTAATGGTTTATCTAAACCTAAAGCAATCTCTTTTGCTTTTCTTGCTTGTTCATCTAGTCCTTTTAATGCAGGGTTTTCACCTGGTACTGCATTGATTAAGAAAAATGTAATTGAAATAACGATTATACCTATGATAAAGAACTCAAGCATAATTTTGAAAGTTCTTCACGCTGTTTTTAGAAATGGAGAGTCAATAGCAAGTAGTTTATCTTTTAAACTAAGAGTGAGTGAACGTTTATTAGAAAAACGAACCTCATTATCTGATAATTTTGTTTTGTTAAATTTAAACATTAAATAAACTCCTTTCTACCCTTGTCTTTTCTTAGGTAATCCAATTCTAGGTGGACGTGTATAATCATAAGCATATTGAAGTGAGAATGTAAATAAACTATCTACCCCTCCAACTTTTGTTATTTCTCAGTTTGTATCAACTTCCATAAGCGGAATAACCATTGCAGCATCACGTACAACTTTTTCTAATGCACCTATAAATAAGTACACATAGTCTTGTGATCATTTTGCAATTAATTCTTCATCATTAAAGTTACCCGCAAAGAATGAGCTGATTCTTGATGAATAATCAAATACAGTTTCATTTGGTTTAATGAAAGCTAATTCAATAAATTTATTTCAGAAGTTTGGAATGATAAGATCCGGGTTTGCTTCTTTTAATTTTGTATTATTGAAATCAAGTCTAATATTTGTATCATTTGTCATTGTTGCTATTTCTTCTACTGTTTTTGTGTCTTGTAAGTAAGAAATAACTATTCTTGCTAATCTTGCTGCTTTAACTTTTGGATTTTTTACCACAAGATATTCCAATAAGTTAGAAATATATCTTTGTGTAAATCTATGTGCATTAGGGAATTTTGCTTCAAATTCAGATTTTAATGAGTTTCAAAGTCCTGAAAATTCAACAATATCAATAGCACTTTGTGATTCTAATGCTTTGTCATAAGCTTCTTTGATTGTTGCGTTATTATTAATAATTGCTTGAGCAGCTGCAACATCACTTGCTATAATATCTTCTTTTGTAAATTCTGGATGTTGTGTTTGCATTGCTTCAACGTAAAGTTGTACAACATAATCACCATAGCTATATGAACCTACTGGGTTTTCTTTAAATGCAATTGCTTTTTGGTTGATTGTGTCAATTTCATCTTTTTTAAAGAATGTTGCTACATAATCTTGAGCACCATTTCCACCAATACGGTCATAGTTTTGATAAATAATATCGTATGAACCATTTTCAATATAACTTGCAAAGATATTTTCAGGTAAGCTCTTAAGATCAATTTCAACAAAGTTATCAAATTCTTTAGCTAAAATTTCTTTTAAGTATGCTCCGGCTTGTTTTTGTTCATCTGTTCCATTGTTAATGTAACGTAATGTAACTTTTTTGATCTCTGGATGTTTTGCTTTATATCTTTCGATGTAGAATTTCGCAGTTTGCGGATCGTAAACAATATCTTTTCTCTTTGTATGTTCAAAGTTGAATTGTTTAGATAAGTGTTCTACGAAATCATAGTTTTGTAATGCGAATTCTTTATTATTTTTTGCTTTAGTTTTTAAGTCTCCAAAGAACATTTCGATATTTTTACCATCGAATGTTTTGTATTGACCATATGCTGTTCAAGTTGTTACAGGGAATGAGAAATCTCATTGCACTGCTTTAAGAATTTGCTCTCTATTAATTGCATAATAAATTGCATTTCTTAAATCTTGATCTTGTACTGCACTATCAGCATTTGTTTCATTATCTAAGTTAAATCCAAATGCAATCGTTCCATAACCTTGGTTTTTGTTAAGGTATTCTTTAAATTCAGCATTTGATCAATAACCGTTAATTTTTGAAGCAGGAATATATGTTTGTGAAATAATTCCATCTTCAAAGAAAATTGAGTTTGAGTTTTTGTTTGTTGAGAAACGAATTTCAATTTTGTTTGAAATTACGTTTTCAACATCAAAGTATTCTTTGTTTTTTGCTAGTTTGATGTATCCGTTAGGTCCAAGTAAAATTCCGTTTTTACCACCATCAATAACAAATGGTCCAGATGTAAGGAATTCACCAGGTTTTGAACCATAAATATCAATTCCACCTGCTTGAGTTTCAACATATTTTCTATTAATCGGATATAAGTGAGTAATAATTGTCGAAACTAAGAAACCTAGTTCTGGTGTATGGTTTTCGTCAAAAATCATAGTAAATGAGTTTTCATCTCTTGAATATGATTTAATAATACCTTTTGAATCGCGTCTGAATTCAAATTTTTGGTATGGGTTAACAAATGGATTTTTTACAAGTGTAACTTGGATTTTTTTGCCATCTTGAAGAATTGTGAATGGTTGTTTTTCTAAATTAGCATCAAATTTAGCGTTTTCTTCAAGTTCTAAACCTTTTGTAATTGTTTCATTATCATAATCAAGAAATGCTTGACCTGTATAAAAACCAAACTCTAATGCAGCTTCTTTAATTTTAGCTACTTCAAGAGCATCTTTCGGTTCATTTGTTTTTTCATCAAAAATTTGACTTTGTCAGATAGTTTCATCATTTGGATCTTGGATGTACATGTTTAATTCTTCATTAAAAATGTATTTTCTTCTGCCGAATGGATTTTTGTATGCTTGGTTGAATTTCTGAATGTATTCTTTTTGTGCATCAATAAATTTATCTGCACCACGAATACCGTATTTTCTAATAGTATCTAGTTTTTGTGAACCAGTGTTAATATCAAGAATGTACTCTAAGTAATCACGCACGTCTTGTGATGTAACAAAATCTCCATTGCTTCAACGATTTTTCTTTGCGTTTGTAAATCCAGTGAATGCCATGTAGTTATTGGCATTGCGTGGGTTAACAAATCCATAAATTGTTGATCCTTCTGTGATAACTGAACTTGATGTAGCGGCTCCAATACCACCAACGAGACCAAAGTTACTTAATTCATAGTAACCACTTGAAATCAATCCTGTTCCTGAATCTCTTAGAATTGCTTTTTCATTTTGTTTTGCGAAATCATCAAAATTAGATGAACCTAAATTTTCACCATCCTTATCACTTCTTTGTTTTTCGACTAATCCAAAGTTGAATCTATTTGTTGTAAGAACTGATTTTAAGGCACTATTTGGTCCAGTTTTAATGAATGAATCCACTAGTGATGGAATGATTTTATCCATTGATTTATATTTTACGTAGTTTAAGTTGTTAATCGGCTCTGTTGCTAGTCCTAAATCATAGTTAACACCAGCAGGTCTATTTGAATGTAATTTTGTATTTTCAGTATTAGATATATCAACACACGATACAGATGCTAAAACAGTTAATGGAGTAGCAACTGTAAGTGGTATTAATAATTTTTTTCTTAATTTTCTTTTGATCATTGCTCTCCTTAATTAGTGTGAAATATTGAATTGGAAATTAATTTTAATTTTTGGTTTTGGACTATTTCCATTATTTGTTTCTGTCGCATCTTCATTTTCGATGTAGACTGGTGCTGATTCTTTATTTTTACCATTTTCGGCAACAAATTTTAAGTCACCAATTGTAAATCCATCAACTGTATTTTTGTTTGCATCAACAAATTCGACATAGTATTCATGTTTTGGTTCTAATAATGTATCACGATATTTACTCATTAAACCATAGTCAGAAATTCATGATGAGTAACCTAAGTCTTTCAATGTAACTTTACTTGTTACATCACCTTGCTTTTCTAAATAGAATAAGTTGTTTGTATCTTGCACATTGATTGGTAAGTATTTTTCTTCTTTTGTAACTACATCAGTGAATTTAATGTATTTAACTTTTTCAGCAAGTTCATTAGGCATGTAACCATATAATGCAAGTGCGTCAAGGTTTTTATTTCTAAAGATACCTGAGATAGTTCTTGAACCAACACCATAGTTAAGCATTTGTGAAACAAAGAATGCTTTTGGTCTTGAATTAATTTTGTTTCCATCAAAATCTAAAAGACGAATGTTGTTATCAATAATTGGGTTTCTTTCATCATCGTAAAGAAGCATTCCGATTGTTTCTTTTTCTCATCTATCTTTGAAGAAACCATTGTTATTTGATAAGAAGTTACCAAAGTAGTTTGATCTTCTTCTTTGTGCTCCTGATCTAAAGTATGTAATATCATCACTTCAGTCAAATGCATATTCTTTTTTAAGTGCTGTAATTTCTTTATCAACATTTGTTATGAATTGAGTTAATAAATCTTTTTGTTTATTTAATTCTTCTTCTAATGTTGCTTTTTCAGCATCAGTAATGTTTTCTTTTTTAAGTTGCTCAATTAAAGCGTCACGTTTATCTTTAACTGTGTCAATTTGTAATTGATATTTATCACGTATTTTAAGCGCTTTAGCGTAGAACTCTTGTTTTAATTTTGATTCTACTGCTCCATCGATTGATTTTGAAATGTTTTCGTGATTTCCGACTTTGTGATTTAAGAATTCTAATTCTGTACCATCAACAACAAAGTCAAGTCCAGTGTTAGCTTCAGTAAGTCCTGAAATGAAGTTTGGAACATTTCCAAAATCTTTTGAATCCGGAACATATGTAACTTGAACATAGTCACGAGTTAATGTTTCAGCAATACTGTAGATATAATCGGTAAATTTATCATTTAATAATGGTTCAATTCTTGTTGCATTATATGTTTGTGCATCAGATGATGGTTCTCCTGAATTTCAAATTGAGTAAACCATGTTGATTACACCTCTATTTGTTCTTGCATCAAAATCTTTACCACGATCTGCGGCATATTGAATTTCACCAATTGCAAATAACATATCATTTACAGTCATGTATTTTGCAGCTTCATCGTGCCCTTGGTTGTATGCAGCAACACGAGCAGCGAAGTAATTTTGTAATTTTTCTGCATTAAATTGTAGACCTTCAAGTTGGTCTGTTGGTGCATCATTATAGTATTTTGTAAATTCTGGTGAAGATACACTAATACCGTATTCACTTGAGAAGATTGCTCTATTCGCTACTAAATCAGTTGCAGGAGAGAAATCTTTAACAGCACTGAATAAACCTGATTTTCTAAATTGTCTCATTAAAATATTTGCTAATTTTTGATCATCAAATGTAATTGCTTGTTTTTCTTCGTTTGTTAAATCATTTGAAGCAAGGAATAATTGTCTTGCTTTAATGAAGTCAAATTTTGATTTTACATATTCAATATCTCAGTTATATGTTTTAGAAGTTTCATCATAAATTGCTTTTGAATAGTCAATTGAAACAAAATCAAAGAATGAATCAAAATCTTTAGCTAAGACAGTTGGTTTATTTGTTGGGTTTTGAGGTAAGAATACTTGTGTTAATAATGATGAGTTAACAATTTTTAATAAGTTAGAGTTTAATTGTTTTGCTTTAGCAGATTCAGATGATGATGCTAATTCGTCTTTTGAAGGGGTTAAGAATTCAAAGAAGAATGGGTTAATTGCAATACCTTTAACATTTGCATTTCATTCTTTAATACCACGGTTAGCAACTGTTGCAAGTGCAGCGTAGTCATATGGAATGATTTCATTTAATGAACTAATATATGCAAAAGGTTGTGATTGGAATATATTTCTATTTTCAGCGCCCAAAACACCATATACATATGCAAATGAATTAGATAAACTACCTTGAACTTTAGCATTTGTAACTGGAATGTTGTAGGCTTCACCGATTGCTTTAATGTTAAAGTCAACATACATATTTCTTAAAAATGGTGAAGTTTGAATATTAGGGAATGCAAATCTTTTTAGTTTTAGAACATCATTATCATTTGGATTTGCAGTTCTTAAAACAAGTGTTTTATTTACATTTGCATATTGTTTTCCAAAACCATGTGGTCCGAATCCTCTATTAAGTGATTGAAATGTGCTAAGAACATCATCAACAAGATCATGATAAGCACGTAATGAATTACTTGATAAAGCAAAGTAAGCAAATGCTTCACGTGGGTCGTTTTCTGCTTGCTCATCAATATTGTTTGCATGTGGGTTAATTTCATTAATTCCACTTCTCTTGTAGATATCTCTATAAATAATTGATTCATCAATGTTCTCGTCAAGTAATGATCTGAATTTAGCATTAACACTTCCACCTAATGAAGTTGTGGCATTATTTCAACCAGAGTCAAATAAGTTTCTATCAATAACTCCTTCGAAAGCACGTGTTATAACAGCGATTTTGTTATTAATGTATGTTTTACTTTCTTCATCTAATGGTACGTTTAAAGGAACATTAATAACTGGTTTTCCATCTTTTGTAAGTAAGTTAACTTTTGTATAAACTTCTACTTTTGGTCTTGTTCCATCTGGGTTTGGTTTTGCATTCGGATTATCAATAAGTGCAGTTTCAACTACATTAATTCTAAATGTGTTGTCATCTGTGAAAGTAACTGAATTTGTAATTGGGTTACCTTGCCCGTCTTTTAACTGACCAAGCACATTACGTGCATTAACTTCATTAAATTTGTATGTAACTTGATTTGTTGCTGGGTCGATTTCTTTTTTGAATACTTTTGAAACACCAATAATTTGTGGGTTTAATGTACCTGAATCAGAGTCGAATGAGTTAGCAATGAATAAATCACCTAAAGCAACATTTCTAGCTTTTGCTGCTTCTACCATTCCGTTGTAGTCTTGTAAGAAACGACGTTTGTTATTTTTAAGTACTTCATAGATACTTGCACGAGGGTTTTCTGAACCTCAAATATCTTTAATATTTTCTCTTTCATATGATGAAACTAAACCATCTGATCCAATTTTTCCAAATTTAAATCTAATGAATTTTCCATCTTCAGGATCAATATGACCTAACGCATTAACTCTTTCAATTTCGAGGTTAGTTCTTGCATCAAGGTAATTTTTTAACGCTGAGTATGAGTAGTAAGATGAATCAGAAGCACCAGCACGTGTTGAAAGTCCCCCAACTAAAATTGGGTTGTATTTATCTTCTCATGCTTGACCTTGATCAAGTGTAAGGTGGTGTCCATATTCGTGAGTTGCAACGTATCTTAAGAAGTCTGTTGGAATACCATTGAATCCTGGTACTAATGCGCCTAGAACTAAAGGAAGTCCAATTCTATCTGTAGCACTAAATCCATAGTAACTTCCATCTTCAACTTTGTATCTTGTAATTCCATTTTCATCAACATATTTAACAAAGTGTGGTCCATTTCTTAAATTACCTCTATTTAAGTGTGGGTATTTTTTAAGAACTTTCTTAATTAAACCATCATAAGCTTCGTTATAAACTTGATAATGTCTTTTTGCTAGACCTTCTGCTGGATTACCATTTTTATCTTTTGCAGTTGGATCCTCAGGAGTGTTTGTTAACACTAATGGAGTAATTGCGCCTTGGTAACCAATTGCATCTTTAAATTCATCAAAATGTTTTGGATTAAAATCATTATATTTTGAAGCTTTGAAGTATTCATAGATTTTTTCTTGTGTTTCTATGTTTTCAAGTCCAACTTCAAGAATATGTGTGTTGATTTCTTTCTTATTTGTAACTTCAAATGAAACAACTTTGTATTGTTGCACTAATTCTTTTTGTTCTTCATATGATAAACCTTGTAATTCAGCATTTTTGTCAATTGCTTCAACAAATGATGCATAGAAATTACCTGCATAAACAAAGATTCTTTCATCTAAGTAACCATCTAAGTCATGTAAGTCTAAGAAACTTCTAAATGTTTGTTTTGAAGCATCGCATAACACTTGATATGAAAGGAATTTAGTCGAATCAAAATCAGCATTAGCAAAGTCTTCTAATTCACTTAAGTTGAAGTGAAGTAAAACTATAGAAGTTTCATCGGTTCTATTTGCAAGTGTAACTGTGATTGTAGAATCTTGATTTTCACGTGTTGCTCTATTACTTACAACATTTGTAACTGTCAACTCTTTGAAAAGTTTAAGATCTAATGAACTTAAATCGATTCCATATTTATTTCCAAACTCTTTTAACTGACTTTGTTCAATGTTGTCAGGTAAAACAAAAACTTTTTCACTTGTACCAATAACTTGTTTATATACTTTGAATTTTTTATTTAATAATTTTCTTGGGATTTGGATTGAACCAAATGCATCGTTAGAAGGGAATACAGCTTCATTTTTGAGTACTGAAGCAGTTGGTAAACTGTCTAAATAATTTAATAATTCTTGATATGTTGCATCCTTACCAAAGGCACTAAATGTTAATGCATCTTCTGCGTTACCTCTACCTGCGTTATTTGAGAATATTGGCAATGAACCAAAGAAGGCATCTGGGAAGAATTTAATTTCACTAGTTTCCTTATGAGCCGTAGAGTGTGAACCAAGTGTAATGGCATTACCATTTTGTTCAACTCCTTTAACAATTCTAAAACTGTCTAATGTTAAAAGATCAGGTCCTCATGCAACATTTTGAATAAACCATTTAGTAAATTCAATAAATTGTTTTGGACGTACAGCTAAAACATATTCATCAAAGAAACTAAATGAACCATATTTAACTTCTAAAATGAATTCATCATTATTTTCTTCAACATATTTGTTAAAGAATTCATCGAATGAATATTTTTTATCTGAATCATTAAATTTAAACTCTGTACCTTCATCATTAACTGAAGCAACTTGTTTTTTATCACGGTTTAAAATTGCTAATTCGGGTTTTAATATCTTGTTATCTTTACTTTCATAAATCTTTGAGTAATCGTTAGAAAATAAAGCCTTATTAGCAGGTGATAATGGTCCTAGTTTTTCGTCAGAACTATCAGCGTATGCAACAAGGGATCCAACTGAGATAGTTGAACCTACCGCTAATATTCCTAATGCTAAAAGTACTTTTTTTGGCAATGATCATTCTTTTAGTCTTTTCATTTTTGCACATCCTTTTCTGTAATGGTTTATATTAATAATATTAATATAACAATTTTACCAAAAAACGAGAGATTTCATAAGAGTATTTTTTTAGTTCACTAGATAAAAAAGATATTTATTAGTTGAGGTAATATGAAGAAAAAAATGAAATTAACACTTTTTGGTGCTGTTACAGGTATTGCAGTTACAAGTTTAATCCTAGGTAGCACCATAGCATTTAAAAACAGCAAAAATAATGACGAAAAATTCGAAAATATCGATGTAAAAACAGTTACATTAGATGGAGATATTAATAAAAACAAAAATAACACACCAAAGATATTAAATGATCACAACTACACAAAAATATTATCAATGAAAACACCTTATTTTAAGCAAGATAAAAACTCTCAATCAATGGTTTCAAATTTAATCAATGAATTAAAATTAAGTAATGAAAATATCAAAAATATTTCAGATGATTTTCTTTTAGATAATCAAATTTTGACTCATGAAGTTAAATCATATTATTCAATTAAAAATGATGTGACAAATTTAAGACCTTATACAATTACAAATTTATTTGATCAATATGGTTTTAAAAAACTTTTTAAAAAATATCAATCAATAAAAGCATTTGATACATTAAGATCACTAGATACTACTAATCTCAAAGATATCAGTAGAGAATTGAGAACTGTTTTGAATTTTTTCTACAACATTAACAAAGAATATTTAATGGACCACTTAACCGATTTACAGTGAAAATTAAAAAAAGATTTTAATGATTTACTTATAGATAAAAAACCTAATAATTTAATTTTCGAAATCAAAGAAAAAATCAACGACATTAATAGGTTGAATGAAACTAAAAAGCATGAAAACGATCTTATAAATATCACAATTAACAACATCGATCAAGTTATAAATAAACTTGAAAACGATATGAACGATATGGGTGATTCAATTAATGATTTACTAACTAAAATCGAAACTATCCAAGCAGTTGAAACAGATAAATTAAAGGCATTAAAAAATGAAATTCAAATTAAATATTGAAAACAAAGAATGTTTTTAAACAGGATTAATCTTTGAATCAATATAAATTCTTTTATTCATCACATTGAAAATGATTTTAGATTTAATGATGAATTATTGAATAAGATGCAAGAAAATAAAGAAATAGCAGATATACTTTCTAAATATTTAATTGCTAAATTTACAACATTCAAAAATATATGAAGCAAAATTGTTGCAGAACTTAAATCTAGCGATCAAGTAATAAATAATGAACTTTTAAGCCTTGGAGATAAATATTTAAGTAATTTAGCATCAAGTTTTACTAATAAAAATAATGTTAAAGATTTAAATAACTCATATAAAAATGAAACCATAAAATTCTTAACTGAAATTGAAGACACAATCATTGCAATGAATAGTATTTTTGATATAAATTTTGATAAATTATCAAAACGCTTTTTAAATGAAAAAAGAAACATCACACTAAATCTTCAGAAAAAAGAAGAATTATTAAATCACATTAATAAAGCTAAATTAGATAATGAAGTTCTAGATGATCAAATTAATATTTGAGAAACAAACATCAAAGAAACAACCAAAATTAATAATGATTTTAAACTCAAAAACCCTAAAAATAAGCCACAAATATCAGTGAATCAAAATTCATTAGATAATCTAAAATCACAACTTAATAAACTAAAAGAACAAAAACAGACAAATGATAATATTATAGATTCTTACAGTAGAGAATTAAACGATGTTGAAAACAGAATGTATGATATTTATATCCCTGAAAATGAAAAAGAAATTAATTCATTAATTGTAAAATTCGATCAATTAAACTACACCATTGGATTATTAGTAAATTCTTATAAACGAAAATCAAACATTGACAATTGACCAAAATTAATAAATATAATTGATAAAAGTTCAATGTCTTTAAGTTCATTTTCGGATGCAGAAAATAAAATATTAAATCAAATAAACAAACATAAAGTAAATATTTCTAGATGATATATTGAAAATGAAAATATCGTTAACGACTACAACACATATGTAAAAGTATTTAAAGATGCTAATCTTTCTGAACAAAATTTTGCAATAAAACTTTTAAAAGCCGCTAATAAAAATATCGATCACATCATTAATTCAAATCATAAAAATCTTCATGAGTTAAAAAATGAAAATATTAAATTAACTGAGTCACTTTCTAAGTTAGAACATAATTCATATGAATATGATGATGCGTTAGAAACAATTAAACAAAATGAGAAAGAAATTTCTGCTATAGAAAGTGAGTTATTAATTCTTAAAAAACGTAAAAGTGAATATGATTTTTACAATCAAATCACCAAAAGTTTACTCGAAAAAATGTTAGACATTTCTAATGAGAGTTCAAGAAGTTTCGAAACTTATAACACTACGGTATAGATAAAAAAGACACTTTTTTGGAAAGTGTCTTTTAATTATTATTTATTAGCCATTAAAGTATTTTTAATGTATTCAACAATATCTAATGTTGCTTTTTGTTCAGCATATAATTTCGCTAAATCAAATGATGTAAATACATCACCATTTTCTGAATCATTATTGAAAATTGATGGTGAGAATTTCATGAAACCATTTGAAACAATAACATAACCATCTCTTGAATTTAAGAAATTGTAGTAAGCATCTCTTGCAGATTCAAATGTTGATTTTAATGTTTCAAGGTTATCTGAATTATTTGATTTTTTAGCATTTAAGTAAGCTAAGTTTGCATCATTGAATGATTTTTCTAATCCTAAGAATTGTGTGTATAACTCTTTTTGTCTTACAACATCATCTTCACCATCAGCATTTGTTGCTTCAATGTTGTTTTGTAAGTTATCTGTTACAGCACGGTAAACTCTATTGCTTGATCTTAATTGTTTAATAAATTCAGATGTAAGACCAAATACATATTTATCTTCCATCGAGTCACTAATTAAAGCAGCATCCATTAACTCATTTAATTCTTTACCTTTAGAAATTTCAAATTGTCTAATAGCAGCAAAGATTTCTTGACCAGGTACAATAGCGTATTCTTTTTCTAATTTTCTAATTCTTCTTCTAAATCCATTGATGTGGTCGTTAGAATCTGAAATATTTTTATCAATAAGTGCATTTAAATTGTTTTGGTAAGTATCTTCATCACCAAGCGCTGATAATTTAGATTTTACAAATGTATTAATAAGTGATAAGTAGAAGTTTAAATCTTCAAGTGTGTGCTCTTCATTTGCTCCTTTTTTAAGGAATTTTCTAAATGCACGATCATTTAATAAGTCCATTGGTAAATCTCTAAAGTAATCATAATCAATTGAACTTAAACCATATCAAACACCATTTTCATCATTTGCTTGACTAATTTTGTTGTAAATTTCTTGGTATTTTGCATATGTATCAGTAAATCATTGTTTTGCAACTGCTGCATCTGTGAAGTTTTCTTCATGCATTAATGTAGGGAATAAGTTAGCAAATTCTTCAACAAGAGCTTTAACAGTATCTTTTCTTGCAAGTAGATCCTGTCTACCATCAGTTTCTGCATTAGCAAATGCATTTTTAAACCCATCTCATAATGTTGTTCCATCATATGGTTCTTCACCTTCAACTGGTGCTTTACCATAGAATTTTTGAAGTGATGTTATATCTGTTTTTAATTTTGCATAAGCTTGGTCATATTGTTCTTTTGTTGCGTTTTCATCAGCATTTAATGTTGTAAATGTACCTAAAAGTGCTCTTAAAATTGTGTTAATTTGTCCATCAAGAGTATCTCTAAACTCTGAAGTTTCATAGTGATATTTTCCTTCTTCACTAGTTAATTCAGTTGTATATTTATTAACTAATTCTGTAAGTTTAGGAACAACTGTTTCTGTTGCATATGATTTTGATGTTGCTAAATCACTTTTAGCATTAGTATCAAGAGTTTTTAAAGCCGCCATATCTTGATTTAACCCTGCTCTAATAACAGTGTTGTATTCATTGATTAATGCTTCTTCTTGTTCAATTTGTCTTGTGAATCTTGTACTAATGTTGCTAATTCCATATGTAGTTCTTGTTGTTTCATCATTTAAGTCGATTGAAAGTAATTTGTAGTATGTAAATAAATTATCTAATGTTGTGATAATTGAATCAATACGTTTAAGAGCGATTAATTTATCTACTGCTCTTACAACAGTATCTTCTGGCATTCTGTTAATTTCACTTAATTGTCCAAATACATATGTTCTTGCTTTTTTATATTCTCTAAATTCAGCTGATGCAGATTCATCACCTTCAAATTCAACGTTTAACTCTCTATATTTTGCATCAATTGTTGTTCTGAATTTATCATACACTGTACCTGTTCTACCTGAGAAATTAAGCATTGAAGCAATTTCATTTTGGTAGCCAGTTAATTCATTTGTAGTGTCTTTATCAAATTCAGCTAATTCTTTTTCAATTTCCTGGAATGAGTAAAGGAAATCATTTACTGTTACATTTGATGTTGTAAATTGGAATTTAGTAAGTTTAACTAATAAATAAATATATTTAGCGTATAACTTACCGTATGCAACTGAATTTAAGTAATCTTTAGCTTTTGTTGTATATAAAGTTTGGAATTTAGCAATAACTTTTTGTGCTGCTACACTTAATTGGTCAAAAACGTTTTGATCATTAATTTTTGCACTAAGCGGATATTCTGATACTTTCATTGTTTGAGGGATTGCAAGTTTGTTATAATCAAAATCACCAAAAGTGAATGGGTTTTGAATTGCTCTATATCAAACGTTTAATTCTATACTGTAGAATGTTTTTACTTGGTTATATAATGTTTGGTTCTCTGTATTTGTTGAAAGTACTGTTTGGTAAAGTTTAATAGTGTCTTTTACAGCTTGAAGATTTTCTTGTTTTTCAGGAGCTCCATTTGCATCTCAGTTAGAAACGATTAATTCAAGATCTTTAATTCTTCATTGTGCTAATTCATCCATGAATTTTTCAGCTGGATAGTTAATATCTGCATTTCTTAATTCGTGTAAGTATTCAGCTAAAATAATTCCGATATTGTCAATTAAGAAACGAAGTCTTTGACGTAAGAAGTTTCTGTTTTCATATGTTTCTTCAACTGTTTTAACTTCTTCGATTGATTTTTCGATCTTGTCAATTGTATTATCAATAATTGTTTGGTTTGATTGATATAACTCTGGTTGAGATGTTTTTGCAGCTTCAAGGAATTTTTGTAAGAATTTAGATAACTTGTTAATTGCATATTTTGTAGATGATGAACGTTTGATTAATTTTTGTTCAATGAATTCGATTCTATCTTTTAATGATTCAATTTCATTTTCTTTTAATTTAAGATCATTTTTCTCAAGTTCATTTTTATCAAATGGATTAGTTGTAGGTTGACCACCTTGGTTATCTATTGTTCCTGTGCTTGTACCTGTTCCTGGAGTTTCTGTACCAGGTTTTACAACACCGTTTTCTTTTAAGTCATTAAGTTCTTTTTGTGCATTTCTTAAGTCTTTTTTAGCTGCTGATAATAATTCTTGAAGTTTTGCATCAATTGTTTTTTCGAATTGATCTTTAAATGCGTTAAAAGCAAGAATATCTTCAATTTTTAATGATTTATTTTCAATTTTTGCATTAATTTCATCTTCTTTATCACTTAATAATTTATTTTGTGATCTATAGAATTCTGGTTCAGTTTTTAAAGCATCTAATTTAGATTCCAATTTGCTAAGTAATGTTGTTTTATTATTAGCAAATTCTTTAACTTTAGCATCGTTATCTTTCTCTGTGTTACCACATGAGGCCACTAATAAAACTGGTGATAATGCTAAAACAGAACTAGCTGTTAATAGGTTTTTAATATTTTTTTCATTATGATTTCCTTTTCTTTGTAAATAAATTAACCTCTAATTTATTGCATATTTTAATATATAAATTTTACCAAATTATAAGAAAGTCTTTAATCATTCCACATTTGGCAAAAGATCTGTAAAAAACACACTTTACCAACAAAGTATTGGTGAAGTGTGTTTTTGTAACTATAATTTAATTATTTTATTAATATTAAATTAAATGAAATGATTTTATTATTTTGTAACCATTCCAGCTACTTCTTCAGCAAAGTTAGATTGAACTTTTTCAATTCCTTCTCCAACTTCAAATCTAATAGCATCTACTAAAACACATCCGTGGTTTTGTAAATATTTTGCTACTGATAAAGAATCTTCCATTACAAATGGTTGTTTTTCTAAAACAAATTCTGATAATTGTTTGTTTAATCATCCTTCTGTAATAGCTTGTTGGATTTTTTCAGGTTTAGCTTCAAAGTTAGCAGGTTTTTCAAAACCTTCTTTAATTGATTCTAATCTGTCTGCAGGAATTTGTTCAACTAATACGAACTCAGGGTTCATAGCTGAAACATGCATTGCAACGTTTCTTGCTGCATCTGTGTTGTTTCCGTTAACAACTACTACTGATGCAACACGTTGGTTAGCATGAACATATACACCTAATACTTGGTTATCTGCTGCGTCAATACGTGCGATACGACGAAGTGAGATCTTTTCTCCGATAACTGCTGTTGCTTCTACTAAAGCTTGTTCAACTGTTTGACCGTCGCTTAACTTAACTGTTAAAGCTTCTTCTGTTGTCTTAACGTTAGCATTAAATACAGCTTTCGCAATTTCGTCTAAAAGTGAGATAAACTTCTCGTTCTTAGCAACGAAATCTGTTTCAGAGTTAACTTCGATTAACACAGCGTGCTTGTCATCACCCATAGCTGCAACTGCACCTTCAGCGGCAACACGACCAGCCTTCTTAGCTGCCTTAACGATTCCGTTTTCTCTTAATCATTGAATAGCTGCTTCAATTTCATATTCTGTAGCTTCTAAAGCTTTTTTACAATCAACTAATGCTGAGTTTGTTCTAGCACGTAGTTCTTTGATTAATTCCATTTTGTTATCTGCCATATTTTCTCCTAATGTAGATTTGATTTTAATTTTTAACGTTAAAGATTATTAGTTGTTTCTTTCTTTAGCGAATGTAGGTAAAACGATTTTTTCTTCGTCTTGGTAAGCAAATTTAGCTTCCCCACCTTTTGCTTTAACAATAGCATCAGCTAATACTGTCATAATTAAAGCGATTGATTTAGCTGAGTCATCGTTTGCAGGGATTCCGAAGTCAAGTAAATCTGGGTTAGCGTTTGTATCTAAAATACCAATAACTTTGATTTTCTTTCTTCTTGCTTCTTTAACTGCGATTTCGTCTTCGTTTGGATCTGCAACGATCATAACTTGTGGTAAACGGTTCATGTTACGGATACCATCTAAGTTTTTGTGTAATTTTTCTAATTCTTTTTGGAAGTTTAAAGCTTCTTTCTTTGTGTATCCAACAAAGTTTTTAGCTGCTTTAGCTTCTAATTCGTTCATTTTAGCAACACGCGACATAATTGTAGCGTTGTTTGTTAATGTACCACCTAATCATCTTTCTGTTACGTATAATGAACCTGTTCTTTCAGCTGCTTCTTTAACAGCATCACGAGCTTGTTTCTTTGTACCAACAAAGATGAATTGTGCATTCTTAGATGCTAATGTGTTTACTAATGAGTAAGCGTATTCTAAGAATTTTTGTGTTTTTGTAATGTCAATGATGTGTGAACCCTTGTTACGTTTGTTTGGAACGATGTATTCTTTCATTTTAGGGTTTCATAAGTGTGTTTTGTGTCCGAAGTAAGCTCCAGCTTCTAATAATTTTGATTTTGGAACAATTGGAGTTTTAGCTTCTCTTGTAGAAGTTTTAACTTCTTTTTTGTTTTCTGTTGTATTTGTCATTTTATTTTTCCTTTAGTTTGTTTTTTCTTCATAATCACTTCTAACGCCTAGCACTATTATTAGCACACCCAAGCGAATCCATGATTACTGTAATTTAATTTACAGATCTAAGAGTATTACTTTTAACTGCTTAAAAATAACTCTTATATCTATTTTATATAAAAAGCAATAAAATCAAAATTTTTTATTCAAAAACTTCGATGCCGTCAAAATGAAAAAATCTAACCACAAAATGATTAGATTTCCATAAAAAATTATTTATCTTGTACAGCTGCAACAGCAGGTAATTCTAATCCTTGAAGCAATTCTAAACTTGCCCCACCACCTGTTGAAACGTGTGTAAATTTATCTTCCATACCAAGTTTTTCAACGGCAGCAACTGAGTCCCCACCACCTACAACTGTGTATGCTCCTTTTAATTTAGCAACTGATTCACAAACTGCTAATGTACCTTTTTGGAAGTTAACGAATTCAGCCACTCCCATAGGCCCGTTTCATACTACTGTTTTAGCATTTTCTAATGTTTTTTGAATTAATTCAATTGACTTAGGTCCAATGTCAAGTCCCATTCATCCATCTTGAATGTTTCCTTCTTGAATTGAAGGTTCAACATCTTCAAATCCTTTAGCACATGCATGGTCAATTGGTAATACAACTTTGTCTGCATATTTAGCTAAGAATTCTTTTGCTAATTCAATGTAATCTTTTTCAACAAGTGATGTACCTGTTGTTTCACCTTTGGCTGCCATAAATGTGTAAGCCATAGCACCACCAATAATGATTTTATCTGCGATTTTTACTAAGTTTTCAATAACTTGAATTTTATCTGAAACTTTAGCACCACCGATAATTGCTACATATGGATGCTCTGGGTTTGTGATAACTTTGTTTAATGAGTTAACTTCTTTTTCCATTAAGTAACCAAGTGCTGATTCTTTAATGTTTGCAGAAATACCTACGTTTGAAGCGTGTGCTCTATGTGCTGTTCCGAAAGCATCATTAATAAACACATCGCCAAGAGATGCTCAGTAAGCACCTAATTCTGGGTTGTTTTTGCTTTCTGCTTTATCGTTTAAGTCTTCAAAACGTGTGTTTTCAACTAATAAAACATCACCAGGTTGCATATTTGCAACTGCATTTTCTAAAAGTGATCCTCTTGTTTCTGGAACAAAGATAACTGGTCTTTGTAATAATCTAGCTAATTCAACTGCTACTGGACGTAAGCTTTTTGATGCTAAATCTTCTGTTGTTTTAATTCTTCCTAAGTGTGAGAATAAGATTGCTTTTCCACCATCATTAATAATTTTGTTAATTGTTGGTAATGCTGCAACAATTCTTTTGTTTGATGAAATTACACCATCTTTAACAGGAACGTTAAAATCAACTCTAACTAAAACTTTTTTATCGTTTAATTGTAAATCGTTAATTGTTTTTTTCATACTACTCCTTTTTGTAATTTAAGTATTTAAATTATAAAGACTTTTATTGCATAGTTTATCAAAATAAACATATATTATTTGCGAGATTAATCATGTTGAAAATCTTGGTGTGTTGAAAGGTGCTATTATTTTACTAATACCACTAGCACATAGATAAAAACAATTGCCTTACGGCAATTGTCTTAGCTTTTTGTTTGTGTGTAATAGTAAACTGATGCATCAGTAGAAAGTTGATCATTAATTGGTAATAATGCTTTGTGTATGGTGTTTTTGTCATTATTGATTTCAAAAATATCAATAACATTAGCATCTTGACCTTCTAAAGCATCAGCAAAGTAATTACGTAAAATTAATAAATAAATAATATCTTGTGTTGGTACATAGTTAACATAGTTAAAGTTTGTTAATTGACCATAACCTTCATTTAAGTCATCATCACTTAAATCAAGATATGAAATTTTACGTGCGATGAAAGTAGCAACAAAATCTGCTTTATCTTCGTTTGTTTGAATTTCATTATCTGCAATGTATTTCTTAAGATCATCAAAATTATCTTTGAAAATTTGTTCTAAAACACTAATTTCAAATTCTAGTTCGTTGCTATTCTTGAATTCGAAATCATATTCCGAGTTCTCTAGTACATTTGTTAATTTTTGGATTAAATCAGCAAAATTGTTTTCTAAATAATCTTTAATGATTTTTGGATAAATGTTAATTCTAGTATCAATATCAACATCTTGATCCATTTTACCATCAAGGTATTTTTCATGATCAGCTATTGCTTGATAATATTCATCAAAATACTTTTTATTCTGTGCTGTAGATAAATTGGTTAAGTTTGTATACTTCTCAACAAAACTTTCTTTTAATTGATCATTTGTCTCGTTTTCTTCAACTTCGGCTAATGAATCAAATGATTTAAATCTTAAATCTTTTCAAACATTTGAAATTACAAATTCATTAAATAACTTTTTATTTACATCGGTTAAGCCTGAAACACCAGAGATTGCATGTTGCGTATTAAAGTCGTTTATCTCTTTATTTAAGGCAATAAAGTTATTTAAGAAACTATTTCTAGCTGCTTTGACAAATAATTTATTATCAGCATCAGTATTTTGACTTGAAAGCACAAAACCATCTACAAGTAGTAAATTTTGTTTAGGTTTAATAACTCTAATTTCACCATCTTCAACTTTATTGTTTTCACTAAAGTTATCAGATCCATAATATGCATCGATTGCATCACCATTATACATAATAGATGCATTTAAATCATCACGTCTATGATCGATGAAATTATTTAAAAGTTCTAAACCATCACCTTCAAATGAAATATTTTTAGCATTTGTAACATCAAAACCGGTTCCATCTTTGATTAAAGACTTAAAACTATCAATAAGTTTTTTATAAGTATCATTTGTGACTTCACCAGTAAACTCATCAGATGTTCTTGAACCATTTGCAAGAAGTCAATAAGATGAACCATAAAGCATATTATCACGAATGGCATCAGTAATGATTCAATTATCAAAACCATTATCGTGTAGTATTTTTAGTACATTAATAAATGTTCTAACACCGCCATCACCATTAAATTCTGGATTATTTTTGTAGTGATCTAAATTAATGCTTCCGTCTTCTGTGCTTTTTTCTTTACTAATTGGGTTTTTGTGAATGTTGTAAGCAATAACAGTATCTTGAGAATAGTATGGGAAGAAGTATTCTCATAAATGCGCATTAATTTCTTTACCATCATAATCAGTTTTAAGCACTTCATCATAACTTGCCATATGATCTCAAACTTCTTTACGTAAAACTAATTTAACCATTGTTTCTTTAAGTTCTTGATTATGTTCTAATTCTGGCATGTCAAATAAAGTAGCATAATCGATTTTTTGAAGTCTACCTTTTTTAACTAAGTTAGCAGCAAGGAAATCGGTACCGATACCCGCTGCAGCTTTATTATTAATTAAAGCATTTTCAAATTCACTAATTTCGTTGAATTGTTTGTAATTAAATTCTTGTTCCATTTTACTTCTGTTATCTTCAGACATATATGATTTGAAGTTGAAAAATGGTAATTTGTATGGGTGTGTTGCTTTATAAGCAATTGTTGTTGCTAAAAGCCCGACTGTTGTAATTGAAAGAGCTGCTATTGATAAGTTTCTAAGAAACTTTCTCATTAGTTGCCCTTCTTTTTCTTAACAATTGTATAAATAATGTTTGCAACTATTGTTAAACTAAGCACAATAGTTCCTAAAACAAGAGCTCATGGTTCGAATGAACCTTCATAAAGTTTTGTTCCTAATGTTTGTGTGTTAGAAACATTTCTTGTAATGATGAAGTCATCAAAACTTAAAACACTAGAAACTACAACAGTCATAATGATTGATGGAATCATGTAAACTAAATAAGTTTTAAATCATGATCTAATTTTTGAATATCCTAAATCTTGTGAAGCCTCAAGGAAGTTGCTATTGAACTTCTCACTTCTAGGCAACATTAATGAAATACCATAAGGTAGCGCCATAATTGTGTGAGCGATTACCACACGCCCAAAACCTTCTTCGTTTGTTTGTACTACTCCAAAGAATAATCCAAATACTAAAACTAAACCAATGGCTGTAATGTTGTCTGGGTTGATTAATGGAATGTTAGATGTTGATGAAACAACTGCTCTAACTGTTCTATTTTTTTGCCTATATAAAGCATAAACAGTGATTAAGCTAAGCACACAAACTAAGAAACTTACAATAATAGCAAGTAAAATTGTTGTAACAAGTGCTTGATCACGTTCGTTTTGGAATAAACCTGCTCAGTTTTCTCATGTAAATTTATCCCACGCAGTTCTTGCTTGTCCCTTTGGTGTAGGAGTATTAAAAGATAAAACTGCTGCTGTAATTAATGGAATATAAACAATAGCAAGAATAATATAAATATATGATTTTCTTAAAAATGATGAAAGTCTACTCATAATGTGCACCTCTCTTCATTTTGAAAATTAAGCGTGGAATAAATAAAACAAAAGCATAAATACTAATAAAGATTGCAGAAACAACAATAACAAGTGATGAACCAACACTTAAATCAAATTTGTTTCCTGGGTTAATTTTAGAGTTAATTACATCACCAATAAGTTGATTTTGTGATGCATCTGGTAATAATTTTGTTGAAACAACGAATGTTGTTGCACTTGCAAGGAAGATCATTGCAAAACCAGATAAAATTGCTTTTGTCCCATAAGGAATGATTACTTTGAAAATTGTTTGTGCGTTGTTGTAACCTAAATCATTACTTGCTTCAATAATATTTTTTGGCATGTCTTTAAAAACTGTATAAAGCGGCATAACCATTAATGGTAAGTTTAGATAAGTAAGACCAATAATGATAAATAATTCATTATTTAAGTCTTTTGCAGCAAACATAGTTAAAAATAAAGCTTTTAATGAATAAATACGAGCAATTGTGAAAATTGCCATTGGTGAAATAATAAGTGAAAGTGCATAGATTCTAAACACTTTTGACTTAGACATAGAGATAAAATAAGCATAAGGGAAAGCGATTAATAAACATAAAAATGATGATACTAACCCCACTCATAAACTACGTCCAATAATTGATCATGTATTGGTTGATTTTACTAATGATCAAGGATCAAATTCAACGCCTTTGACTGCAAAGGCTGAGATAACAATTAATAATACAGGCAGTACTATTAATAAGATTGCGATGATTAAATATGGAATTAATAATGAAACTTTTTTATCTAAGTTGATTCTTTGTCTAATTTTGGAAATCATTATTTGAATAATCTCACTTAGCGTCTTTTTTCATTAAGTGAATTGAATCAATAGTTCAACTTAAGTAAACTTTTTCATCTAAATCAAATTTCTTAGCAGTTTCAACGTAAATATATTCATCATCGTTAATTTCAACTTTAATGTAGTAATAACTACCACGGTATGAAATATCAACAATGTGTCCAGAAATTTTATCTGATGTTGTTGATGGATTTGCATTAATATCGATATCTTCAGGACGAATTAAACAATCAAGTACTTCGTTCTTTTCAAATTCTTCAGGATCATGAACTGTTTTGAATTCTTTTCCTAATAACTTAACTTTTCCACTCTTTGTGAACTTAGCATCAAAGATATTTGAATCACCAATGAATTTAGCTACTCAAATGTTTACAGGATAGTCATAAATGTTTTTAGGTGTGTCGTATTGTTCGATTCTACCATCACGCATAACTGCGATACGGTCTGATAATTCAAGTGCTTCATTTTGATCGTGTGTAACGAAGATGAATGTTAAACCTAATTCTTGTTGCACTTGTCTTAAAAGAATTTGCATTCTTTGTCTAATTTTGGCATCAAGTGCTGATAAAGGTTCATCTAAAAGTAAAATTTCAGGTTCAATAACAAGTGATCTAGCAAGTGCAACACGTTGCTTCATCCCTCCTGAAAGCTCATTAATACTTTTTGTTGCGTTTCCTGTTAAACCAACAATATCAATGATTTTGTCAATTCTTTCTTGTAATTCTTGTTTTGTCATTTTACGTTTGAAGTATTTATTTTTAAACGCTTCAATTTTTAAATTAACGTAGTTTTCTCAATATGAATATTTAAAGTCAGAATCATCAAGTCATGATTGACGTTTACGGTATTGGTATGTACCTTCTTTTAATTCTGTTAATTCTTGTTCATATTTTTCTTGAATTTCATCAAGTTGTTTCATTTTAGCGGCAGATTTAGCTTCTCATTGAGCTGTTTTGCGCTTTAATAAGTCATAGTATTTGTCATTAATAATTTCACGAGGAACTCTCTTAAGTTTTAGACCATAAGCGATGTTACCTTCGACATTTAAGTGTGGAAATAAAGCATAATCTTGGAAAATTGTTGATACATTTCTTTTATAAGGTTCTAAGTCTTTGATGTCATAACCATCAAATTTAATTTCACCACGTGTTGCTCATTCAAAACCACCAATAAGTCTAAGGATAGTTGTTTTTCCTGAACCAGATGGACCAAGTAATGTTACAAACTCACCACGTGTAATTGCAAGATTAATGCTGTGTAAAACTGTTTTATCTTGGAATTCTTTAACAACGTCACATAATTCAATGACTGGTTGTTGATTTTTGTTTATTTTCTTTTTAATAGCCATAAATATTTCTCCTTTCATTTTTAATAAACATTAAAGATTAACGGAGACTCTATCATATAAATTTTCTGAGTATTCTTCGACTTGATATTGCATTGAAGGATAGCTAATATCGCAAAATGTAATCATTACATTTTTAATCGGAATAATTTGAATTGATATCGCTTTATTTTTCATGCATAAATTATAACAATGGAAAATAAAATAAATAACAAATTTTATATTTATATAAATATAAAAGTTAAATTTTAACGTCATAAAATAAAAAAATAACCCAAGTGATTTTTTGGGTTATTTTGCACCGAAAAGAAGTGCTAAATTTGGATATGAAACACCAGGTTGAATTGTAAATCTTTCTTCGTACATTCTAATATCGTCTTGAGTTAAGTCATTTTTATTTTTGTTTAAAAATGCATCAACTTCGTCGGCTTTGACTTTATTGATTCTACCATTTTGAAAATCAATTAAAACCGGGTTTAAAAACACTCTATTATTAATAATTTCTAGCATAAAAACAGTTTTACCACTGATAATGTATAAAAGTTTTTGATTTGGGTTTTGCTTATCAACTACTGCTTCTTTGGTGTAGTTATCTATACGGAAGGAACCATCAAAAAATATAGGTCCAGTACGATAAATTGTGTGCACATGTGTTCTTATTGTGCTTGATTCAGTAGAAGACGGCACATTTCCAATTGCTAAATGTAAGTAGTTTGCAGTATGAAATGGTTTGCCATTTTTACTATCAGTATTATCTGTGAGTAGGAAATAGTCAAGGAACTCTCTTCTAAAGAAGAATAAGTATTTAAATACGACTAGAATATTGTCAGATAAGAGTTCTCTTTGTTTGTTGAGTAATTCTTGATATTCAGGTTTCTTATTCTTATAAGCTTCATCTATTTTTTCATTATTAGCATTAATTTGATCAAATAATTCAATTAAATCATTTGGTTTTTGAATTTTATTTAAGTTGTCTTCTTGTGTTTGAGTTAATTTAACTCCATTTTCATTAAATAATCTTTTAAGAAGTGTGATGTTTTCTTCACGATATTGAGACTTTTTAAACCCTTGTTCGGTAGTTTCGTTTTGACACGAAACAATCATTGACATAGGAATAAAAGATAAACTACCTAAACCTAAGAAACTAATTGTTTTTCATATCTTTTTCATTTTTATCATTTACATAAACAGGTGTGTAACGTAATCTAGTCCCACCTAAATTATCAATAAATAAAATTTTTGTTGTTTCTGTAGTTCTAGATGTATCTAGCCCCAAGGTAGCAAATAGATCTCCGTATTTTCTAAGATCAAAAACATCATTTATATTACTTGCTTTAAGTATTTTTGGAAAACTATGGAAATATGTATTAATCTTTTGGACTGCTACATATCCATTTGTTTCGTAATCATATCTACTACCATTAGTAAGCAGGATGATAAAACCATCTTTTGTTAATAAATAGTAATTAGTTTCACCATCAGTGCTTATCGATTTAAAACTATCGATAAAAGTATTAGAATCAATATTTTGAAACGGGTTGTAAAGGGTATTGTGTACTAAGTTTAATCTATCAAATTCACCTGTGGTATGAGTTGAAAGATCTTCTTCGTTATCTTGGATTAAGTTAAATTTACTAATGTTGAATAAAAATCATAGTCAGTTCTGTGATGTTAAAGTATCAATAACTTCATTACCATGCTTAACTGTAAAAGGTAATCTACGATTTCAAAACATTCTTGAGTTTACTAGAGATTGAGAGATGTTATTAGTATAACGATATGCATTTTGTACTTCTGATAAATATTTTTCGCCTAATTCCATTTGTGATTTGATGTATTTTCTACGATCATATTCATTGGGAAAAACATCATTTAAAATTTGTGAGATTGCACTCTGATTAAGAAAGTTTTTTCATTGATTTGAAACTTTATGTTCTTCTGTTTCATTATTTATTTCAAAATTAAAATCTGTTGGAGTTGTATGATTGTTTGTTTTTAATTGTGATGCAATAATTGCACCGATTCCAAGTGCTGCATAGGAGAAACCAACGCCAACTAAGACTTTTTTCATTGTTTTTTTAATTGCCATTAGCTTCTCCTTTCTTAATTTCTACAAATGGAAATACAAATGTAGGTTCTTTATATCCTAATTTATTAACCATATCACGTTCAAATTGTATTAAACCTACCTCATAGTCATGAATAAAACCACTATGAATAGATGATGAAAGTAAATTAAGTGAAATATTATTTGTAATTGAACCACCAAAATAAATATTGATTGGTTCTAATTTAACTACTGGAATTTCGGTTGAATAAGTAATTTGGATTCTAAAAACCAATTTACCTTTACGTAAGTAATAAATGTCACTATTTGACAATTCGGATGATTCATCACCGATTTTCATTTCATCAATATAGGTATCTGCAAATCTTAGAACTGGATATGGTTTTAATTCTTTTAATCTATTTAAATAATCATCTGATAATTTTGAGCTAGTAAATATCGGGTTTCTAACTCAATCAATGAATGTGAATTGAAATAAATTTAAATTATTAAGAATAAAATATCAGTTTTTATAAAAGAAATCACGATATTGTTTTACATATTCAATTGCAGGCATTGTTTGTTCTTGTTTAAGTAATGCAATTTGCTCGTTTAAAAATTGAATTCTTTTATTTTTTTCTACTTTTTCTGCCGAACTAAAGGCTCATCAGATATTTCTAATATCATTAATTTCTTTAATGTAGTCATCAATTTTGCTGTATTTTTCGTGGTACTCTTTTGTTATTTCTTGAAATTCTTTTAGGATTTGATCTTTGTTTTCTTTTTGAGCTATTAAATATTTTTGCTTTTCTTCTGTGTTGTTTTTATAAACTAAATTCAGAATTTTCTCAATAATATCATTATGAATCTTTTTTGTTTGTGAAGTAGTATCAAGTGAAATGATTTTGTCTCGTTCGATTAAATTATTAAATTCATCTTTAGCAGTGTAATTTGCACATGATGTTGCAATAATTGGGAAAGTTGTACCAATTGCACTAGTACAAAGTAATAAAAGTTTCTTAATCATATATGTAACCTCATGTGTATCTTAATAATTTAATCTCTTTTTTATTTATGTCATCCATTATTAATTTGAAAACTTCATTGTAATTCTTTTGTTGGTGTAATGAAAATAATTTTTCATCATTTTGTTGCTTATAAATTCTTTCTGAAATTTGTCTCTTATGTTCCTCTTCTGAAACACCTTCTTCTCTAAATGAGCTGGAGAAATAATCGATTTCTTTATTAATTTGTGATAATCTAATTTCTTCAATTTTACCTTGCATCATTTCTACAAAATTTTCAAAACTCATATTTAAGTTCTTGAAATCAAAAACATCGGGAAGAAGTAAGTATGTTGATGCTTTATCTGGTTGATCGAATCTAACTAGCATTAAGCAATAACGATCATTTAATTTAATGTAAATCATTTTCTTATCAGTGTGTATATCGGCTGATAAATTATTTAACTTTGTAACCTTGAAATCTTGAATTTTAGGATTATCTAAAAGTAAAATATAGTTTTTTAAATGTTCATTTGCATAATCAAAGTATTTAATAGTTGCAGGATTGTTTTCTGTTTCATCTTGGTCATCATAACTGTCACCATATGGGTTTAACATAAATCTTGCATTAGTTAAATGATTTAAAAATCAATATCAATTTTCACTTAATGTTTGTTTAATTTTGCTATGTGCTTGTATTACTTGTGTTTTTTTAGAACCAGATGCATTTTCAATTACATCTGTATTTAACAAGTTACCAAGAATTAATGCTGCTTTAAGTTCTGTAATTAAGCTATTATCAATTTTGTTTTGTTCATTAACATATACTTCTCTTTGCTTTTCAGAAAGTGATGTATCGTCATCTAAAATCTTTTGCATCATTAATTCATTATGTGTGATTTCTTTGTTTGTTTTGAATTGGGGTGTGTAGTCTTGTTTTATTTGGCATGATGTTGCAACTGCCATTAAAGAAAGCGGTAAAGCTAAGAAAAGAATTTTATTTCTTAATAACTTTTTCATAAAATACTTTTTCTAGTGATTCTTCTTTTTTACCGCTTGCAATTATTTTTCCCTTGTGGATAAGGGTAAATGAATCAACATATTGATCGATCTCGCTTAAAACGTGAGAACTAATGAAAATTGTTGTACCTTGTTTATTTAGTTCTTTTAAGATTTGGAATAGTTGATATCTTGCAGTAGGATCTAAGTTTGCTGCTGGTTCATCAAGAATAAGTAATTCAGGTTCATTAACTAATGCTTGAATTAATAAAACCTTTTTCTTTTGTCCTGATGAAAATGAGTATGGGTGTGAATTCTTTAAATCTGTGATGTCAAATTTTTCTAGTAATTGTTCGATTTTTGCTTTTGCTTCTTTTTTGCTTAAACCATTAAGCAACGCCAAGTTATATAAATATTGATATGTTGTTAATTCTTTTGCAAAGTTAGCATATTCTGGAACATAACCCAATTTTGCTTTAGCTAAGGGGTTTTTATTATCGATTCCATTAATGATAATTGAACCATCATAATTTGAATACGCAGAAATAATTGATTTAATTGTTGTAGTTTTACCTGCTCCATTTTCCCCGATAAAAGCGTGGAATGAACCTTTTTTGACTTCAAAATTAAGGTTAAAAATTCCTCTTTCTTGCTTTTTATCACGATAAATTTTTTCAAGGTTTTTTACTTCTAAAATATTCATTATTTATAGTCCTTTTTAATGTATAAATAGTTATTTGCAATTAACAACATAACTGATAATAATCCTCAAATTAAGATGTAATAGTTTTTGTTTACAATTCTTTTTTCTCTTGAAACTACTGCAAAATCATCTACAGTGGAGAATAAGTAATTATCACTTTTTACTAGATCAAAACGCATTTTAACTTTATTATCTACAACTTGTTGTTTTACATGATATGATGCATAGCCACCTATGTTGTAGTTGTATTCACCAAATCTAAATGTAAACTGTGACGGAGCATAGTTGTCTTGTTCATAAAGTGAGTTTTCATCAATTAAGATTGCATCTTGAATTTTTGAATCATTAAATGTGAAGTATAAGTAGTAAATTAAAGCTGTTACTAAATAAATTTGTCTTTCTTGTTCTGATGCAATGATTTTGTTTTCAAATGCATCACTACGTAATACTGAGACTTGTTCATCAATTAATTTATTGAATTCAGAATCTTTATCATCAATTTGACTTTGGATAAGTGTTAAAAGTTCATCTTTTAATCTTTTTGGCTTCATTTCAACTAAGTTTTCAAATTGATGTTTTTGTTCATAAAGATCCTTGAAAATGTTTGAAGCCAAGTAGTTGAAACTTTTTGATCCTAATAATTCTTTAATATTGTTTCATTTTAATCTACCGATTAAGTTCTTTTCAATTGAGAAAATAAATTTATCTTCTGGGAATTCGATATCAATGTTATCTGCTTTTTCACGAGCATAAATAATATCTGTATTATTTTGATTTTGGAAATTAATAACAGATTGGTTTTTAAGTGCAGATGGAACAATATATCCTTTTCTTGCACTTCAAACCGTTTTATTTCTAGTTGCAATTGTGCGTTCTTTTAAGAATTTGTTTTTGACTACCTCGTAGTTGTATAAACTAGAATCTTGGTTATTGTAATAAATGTATTTATTAAGGTTACTTTCATCTTCCTTAGTAAATGCATTGATAATGTTTTTGTTTTCAAAGTTAAATATATCTAACATTTGATATGGTGTCACTAATCATGAATATGCTTGTCATCCTAGTGCTGAGTTTTTAGAAATATCATATGCTTTATTAATGTATGCATCTTGATTTTCACTCAAGTTTTGTGCATCATAACCATTTGGAATTAAGAATAGTTTATCTTCTTTATTATTTAAATAGAAACCTTCTAAATTTGCTTGGTTACCAGCTGGTATTTGTTTGTTTTTTAAATTTAAGTAATATCCCATATTATTAACAGTTGAAGTGCTTTGACTTGCAAATGCAACACCCCCGATTAATAATGGAGTAAATACTGTAATAGGTAAAGTTAATGCTATTTTTTGGTTTGTTTTATATGCTATTAATGATGTGATTGAACCAAAGATTAAATAAGCAAATATGAATGTTACAAAACTTACTAATGTTATTGCTATCAAGTATGAATTTAACTTAAGTGTTATAGCTAAAACTAAGTTTACTAACATAATAATTAAACTTCAAATCAGACCATAGTTGATGAAGCTTATTAATTTACCTGTGAAAATTTGTTTACGTGATAATGGTTTGGCATAAGTTAAAATTTCTATTCCATCATCTTCCAAATCTTTGTATATATTTAAACTCTTTAATCCGGCAAAGATTATTGTTAATAACAATTGTACAAAGACAATGGCATACATAACAAAATAACTTATTTTTTCAGATATATTAACTATCGCGAATGTTGTAGTTAGTCCTAAACCCATAATAATAAGAATCAGTGGTAAGACTCAACTACTTTTTTTCTTGAATAAAAGTTTAAAAACAAAGTTTGAATAAATTAAACTTGTTTTCATTGTTCTCCTTCTTTTTTATTGTTTATTAAATTACTATACAGTAATATTATATTACACAAATTACTTTTTAGTAATATAAAAATAAAAAAAATAAAACAAAACGAACTGCGTTAACAGTTCGTAATGATATGGGGCGAATGACGGGATTCGAACCCGCGAATGACGGGACCACAACCCGCTGTGTTAACCACTTCACCACATTCGCCATATTTATGTAGTTATTATAATATATATTTAGCAAAATTACAAATATTTTTTAAAAATTCTATTGCAAAGAGCAAGAAAAATCCCAACAAATAATTGTTGAGATTTGCAATATGAAATTTATTACTAACTTCCTGGTAAAACAGGTTTAATCGCTGGTATTTCACCTTTAAATAATTCAGTTACATTTCCGGTTGTGAATTGTGTTGGTGAAACGAGTTCTGAGTTATATAAAATTGCAGTTTCTTCTTTACCACCATTTGAAAGGAATGCATATTGATTATTGTGCAACATGCTTCCTGGTGATGTAATAAGAGATCTTCAAACATTTCTTCCATATAATCTGTTTAATTCTTGAACAATATATTCAACATTGTTTTGTGCACCTTCATTAACTTCTGTAAGACCAATGATGTCAAAACCTTTCGCTTTAGCCACTGCTGCAATACCCATATATTTAAATGCATATTTATCAGCAATGTTTTCTCTTGGATTTGTAGTTCCAAAATTAAGAATATTTCAGTGAGCTATACGAAGTGATTTTGCGTTTTTACTATTTGTAAGCATATCTAAATTTGGATTATTGAAGTTTGCACTATTAATTGCAACATCTGTGAAAACTGGTGCATGATCAGATAAACGTGAACGAATTCTTGCAGATACTGCATTATTTGAACTTGTACCACCACTGTAGCTTGGGTGATTTTTAAGTTCTTCACTTACAAGTCCATCCATAAATACACGATAGATATCATATTTAAATTCTAATAATGGATTAACTTTATCATCAATAACCATAAATGTATCACTTGCTTTATTTGCATAAAACATTTTGTCATACATTTCAGAGTATCCGCCTTTTGTATTAAGAGATGTTTTTAACTCGGTTTTCGGTTGTGTAATAACCGCTTTAAAATATGGTTCAAAATAATTTTGTAAATAGAAGTTTTTAGTTTTTATATTTGTATCCCCACCAAAAATTGTTAAGTTTTTTGGATTAGAAATACCTTGATAATGTGCCGCAACATTAGGTAAAGCCATAAATTCACTAAATTCTTGTGCGCCTTGGCCAGCACCTGAAGCTATTGGTAATCCTTCATTTCTACTTACAGCAGGTTCTTTAACATTTTTAGATGACTTAGCACCTGGACTATCTAAGTGATCAAAGATTGTTGTAATTGTTGCAGAACCGCTTCCAAGTGCATTAACAGTGAATTGTGCACCAAATGGTGGACGAACATATGCGGTTTTATGTGTTGTTTTGATTAAATATTCATTTGCAAGGTTTAACTCAGCTAATGAAGTTAAAAGATTTTCTGATGTATTTGGAACTACTTCAACATTTTCTTCATTTGATGAACCTGTATTACCATCTGTTGGTGCCTCTGGTTCAGGTTGTGGTTGTGGTTCAGTTGTAGTATTTGTTCCTGTTTCATTATCACCAGAATTACTTGAATCACCTGAAGCAGAAGTATCATCAGATAATTTAAATACTTGAGTGTATTCTTTATCATCATTTTTTAAATTATATTTAATAACAAATGTTTTATTTGCTTCATAGAAGGTTCCTTTTATGTATAAGGTTCCTCTGTCTTCGACAAGAACCATATCATCAGGATTAAAACCATCTTTATAACGTAAAACAGTTGTTCTACCCCCGCTCTTTAAAATACTAAATGCACGAGAGGTTTTATAGTATTGGAATAGCACTCCTTTTTCTTCCATTAAATTTGAGTACTTTTGAATCGCTTTTTTATACATTGCTTTTAAAGCATCAAATGTGATATCAGAATCAAGTGTAAAAGCATCTCCTTGATTCTCGACATTTATTTCAAGATCAGGTGTTGGCTGAGGTGCAACTGGATCTGTATTTGTCTCTTCATTTGAGTTGTCTGTTGTCCCTGGTTGAGGTGTTGGTGTCTCGTCTGAAGGGATAGTAAATGTTTCTGTATGCTCTTCATCACTATCTTTTAGTTTGTATGTTACACTAAGTGTTTTAGTGTCAATATTTAAACTACTTTTAATGTATAAAGTGCTTTTATCTTTTACAGTTTGGATTCTGTCGATATCAAAACCATCTGCGAAGTTTAAAACTATGTTTTTTCCACCACTTCTAAGGATGCTAAATGCTTTTGATTTTTTGTAATATTGCAAGATTACACCGTGTTCGGTTATTAAATCATTATATTGTGAAGTTGCATGGTCATACATTTCACGAACAGTATTAAATTTTATTTCTGGATTTAATGCAAAAACTGTATTTTGTGTAACAGTTTCTTCATCATCGTTTTTAGGAGTAGATGGAGTTGTATCTTCACCAGTTGAACCTGGTGTTGGTTTTGGTTGTGGTGTAGAGTTATCACCTCTATTATTCAACTCTGTTTCAGGTTGTTTGTCTGAGATAGACTTCTTAAGTGCTTCTAAATCTATATCCTTAACTTCGATATCTCCTGGGAAAAATAAACTTTTGATTGTTGGAATTTGACCTTTTGATTGTATGAAAGCTGTTTTAAGTGATTTTAATTGATTTAAATCACTTATACTTCCTACTAAACTTTCATCAACGTTTGCTACTAAAGCAAATGATGATTCTTGATTTTTATATTGATTTAAAAGTTCAACGGTTATGTTTTTAGGTAATTCTTCACCTTTTTGAAGTTTTAATTCATAGTATTGAATTACAATTTGAAATTCTTTTGCAAATTGTTTAATTTCTTTAACATCTTGAGTGATTTCTTGTCTGAGTTGATCTAATTCTGAACTTGTAGTTTCAGTTTTTTTATCTTTTTCTGGAGTATCTATTAATTCAGTTTTTGGATCCTGCTGTTTAGTATTATTTTTATCAGTTTCCATTTTACATGAAACAATACCAAAAATCGCAGTTGATGAACCAAGTAGTACCAGTGATTTTGTTAGTAATTTTTTTAATTTCATATGTTGTCCTCCCGCTTTTTTATTACTAATTTAATTATAAAGTTTTTACAATCTGACTTGGAAAAGTTTCCACATTTTTGCCTTTTTGTTAAAAGATTAATAGCACCAAAATAATCTTTGTAAATATGGTTTTTTGCTTTAAATTTTTATTTTTCAGCAAAAAAACTTTTATCAAAAGTAAACTAAATCAACCCAAAATGAATTTTTAGGTAGTTTGATAACTTCAAAAACATTAACTTTTATTTGACGCGTTGTTTTTCTTGTTTTTTCTAAAAAATGCAAAATTATTAAAAAATATTACTATTTTTCAATCTTTTTTGTTATTCAATAATTATTTGAAATTCTAACTACAAATAATTAAACAAATTAATGTGAATATTTTATGCAATAGTATAGATTGTAAGAACATCTCCCAGAATATTCAAACTATTGAAAATCAAAATTTACATTTATATATAAAATCAACATTCATTTTATGTTTCCATAAATTCATTTAATATATGGAAAATTACAAGAAGTTATTTTGGTCTAAAATCTCTTCTAATGTAAAATACCCCGGGGTAATTATTGTATATGAAAAAACATCATTCCTTCAAATAATAATCATAAAAAGTTGATGTATTTTCCACTCAAATACCATAACATCAACAGGGTAGATATAAACAACTTTAGAGACGAATTTTCATATGAAAATTTATAAGAAAAAGAATAACAAACTAAAAAACAAACCAAGAAACATTTCAATTTGTTAGCTTGGTTTGTATGTTTATACCTATAATCTACTTTTGTATTGATTTAAATTTTTCTAGTAGCGTTTCTTTGTTCCGAGTTCCTTCAAAAGCATTTGGTTTAAGAATTAATAATGACGGTGCATTAATAGACTTCAATGAAGAATCTGCGAAAGCCTCTTCTTCGATTCTCTCTAATTTAGGAAAATTTACATGTTTTAATTTGGTCCTTTTGAATGCTTCTGATTCAATGATTTTTAATTTTGGTGCATTAACTAATTCAAGTGGTGTTTTTTCAAATGCACCCGGACCAATGATTTCTAATTCTGGGAGATTTACATGTTTTAATTTTGTTTCTTCAAATGTTCAACCGCCAATTTCTTTAAGCTTTGGTGCATTGATTGACCTAAGTTTTGACCTCCTAAATACACCACCTTCTATTTCTTCTATCTCCGGAAAGTCTATATGAGTGATTTTTGATTTCACAAATGCGTCAATAAATATTTCAGAAACCTTAGGTGCATTGATTGTTTCAAGAGTTGAGCTCTCAAATGCACTTTCTGATATAAAAGTTAATTTAGGTAGATCAATGTGTTTTATGTTCCCTTTATAAAAAATATAATCGTCTATGAATGTAACTTTTGGTGCATATATTTCACCAAAAATATAATTACTACAAAAAGCGTAATCGTCAAGTCAATCTACAGCTGTAATAATTAATCTTTTGATTTCTTTTTTACGTGTTTTAGTTGAAAAATTACCATTCTTCTTTGATGCATTTGAATTTTCTTTTTTATAAAATCAAATGCGTTTGATATTGTCAGGAATATATAATCATTCAAGATCAGCATCATCAACAAAACCTTCCATTGTTGTTTTTGTTTCATTCATTAAGATATATTTCTCTGGATGTATTTTTTGATCAAATAATAGTGACAATATTTCATCATCATTTAAAATGATTGACTTTATTTCACTACTAATATTTAAATTTCTTATTTCTTCTTTAAATTCATTTATCGTTGGTTTCAACACAATACTTTCATTTATTTCTTCGTCTTTTAATTGCATTATCTTTTCCTCCTATTTTTCATTTCAATTACTTATAACTAAATTATATATTTATATATTAATATATAAATAAATCTGGTAATTAGAGCACATATATGGAAGTTTGCTATTGCACAATCAAAAATTTACATAAAGTTAAAAGTCTTAAAAGATATTAAAATAAATGTTTATACAATAATCATTTATATACCCATTAATTTATGCAAACATAATAAATGAAAATATCTATAAAAACAAACCAAGAACACACTTAATGTATTTGTTGATTTTAATATTGCCGTTTTAATTATTTTGATTATATTCTTATTACATCTTTAAATTGTTCATTTAATTTTCTTCATTAGGAGTCCGGCTAAAAGGATTTAATTCTATATATTTTAATTTTGGGACGTTGATTGATTCGAATGATGAATTATAAAATGCATTGTTGCCTATTTTTTCTAATTCATGGAAATCTACGTACGTTAATTTTGCACCTATAAATGAAGAATCACCTATTTCTTTTAGTTTTGGAGCGTTGATTGATTTGAGGGTTGAATCTTTGAATGCACTATCACTTATTCTTTCTAACTCAGGAAAATCTACATAAGTTAATTTTTGCTTCCACGAATGCTCCTTGATCTATTTCTTTAAGTTTTGGTGCATAAAAAGTTTTAACATTCATTTTATAAAAAATGAATGAGCTTTTAAAACTTCGACACTTGAAAAGATTATATTTTCGATTTCCTTTATTTTCGGAATATTAAAATCATTATTTATGCTTACCACTCCATTTGGAATATACAATCATTCAAGGTCATCATCATTAGTAAAACCAATTATTTCTGTTTTATCATCGTTCATCTTAATATATTTTTCAGGATGTAGTTTTTAATTGAATAATAATGAAAAGACACTACTATCATTTAATATTTTTGTTTTAGTTTCTTCATTAATATTTAAGTCTCTTATTTCTTTTTTGAAATCAATTTTTGCCCTAATATTAATACCATAAATCACTGCTAAAATTGGTGTCGTAGTTACTGCTGGTGTAACTGCAAACAACAATAAAAATCGCTTTAATTTCATTACATTTTTCCTTTTATTTAATTTAAATTATTCGTAACTTCATTATATATATAAGTCAAGTAAACGCCACCGATACATGAAAGTAATGGAAATCAGTATGTCGTGATAGTCTTTTAGGTACAAAAGCAAGCCAAGAAACATTTTAGTAATGTTTCTTGGCTTGAATGTTATTGTCTTAATTATTATTATCTTTATCTTTTATTACATCTTTAAATTGTTCGTTAAATTTCGCTTCATTTGGTGTTCCACTAAAAGCATTCTGTGCTATATGTTTTACTTTCGGAGCATTGATTGTTTCAAGTGTTGAACCAGCAAAAGCAGTTTCACCTATTTTTTTAAGTTCAGGGAAATCTACGTGTGTGATGTTTGTTCCCTCAAATGCGCTTGAACCTATTTCTTTTAATCCGGGAGCATTGATTGTTCTTATTATTTTATTATCTTTGAAACACGATGGAGCAATATATTCAACTGTTTCAGGTAAAACTATCTCACCGTTATTCATTTCATCATCGTTATATTTTAATAATGTGTCGTTTAAAATAATCATTCCTGGTTTTTCGATAAATTTTGTTCCTTTAAATGCATTATCACCTATTTCCTCTAATTTAGGAAAATTTACTTGTGTTAGTTTTGCTCCTTCGAATGCATATGACCCTATTCATTTAAGTTTTGGAGCATTTATTGTTTCAAGAGTAGAATTAGCAAATGCGGCCGTGTCTATCCCTTTTAATCCAGGAGCGTTGATTGTTTTTATTGATTTACTATTTTCAAAAGCAGCAGAAACAATGTATTCAACTGTTTCAGGTAAAACTATCTCACCGTTATTCATTTCATTATCGTTATATTTTAATAATGTGTCGTTTAAAATAATCATTCCTGGTTTATCGATGAATTTTGTTCCTTTGAATGCGTTATGAGCTATTCTTTTTACTTTTGGTGCATTGATTGATTCGAGTGTTGAATTAGCAAAAGCAGCGCTACTTATTTCTTCTAGTTCAGGGAAATCTACGTGTGTGAGTTTTGTTCCTTTGAACACAGCACCAAAACTATAAAAACTTCCTATTCTTTTGAGTTTTGGAGCATTTATTGTTTCTAATGGGGTATTTTCAAAAGTCCCTGTTTCACCACCCTGTGTGTAATAAATATTTTCCAATTCTGGGAAGTCTACGTGTGTGAGTTTTGTTCCAGCAAACACTCCCATACCCATTTGTTTAAGTTTTGGAGCATTAATCATTTCTAGAGTCGAATATCCAAATGCGTGCATTTCTATTTTTTCAACTTCAGGAAAATCTACGTTTGTTAGTTTTGTGCCCATGAATGCATATGAGCCTATTTCCTTTACTTTTGGAGCATTAATTGATTTAAGAGTTGTATCTTGGAATGCGCTACCACCTATTTTTTCAAGTTCAGGAAAGTCGACGCGCATGAGTTTTGTTTTATTGAATGCAACATAACCTATTTCTTTTACTTTTGGGGCGTTGATTATCTCAAGAGATGAATGGGCAAAAGCAGAGTGAGTTATTTCTTTTAATCCAGGAGCATTGATTGTTCTTATTGTTTTATTATTTCAAAAACAATCTGACGCAATATATTCAATCGTGTCTGGTAAAGTCACTACACCATCAACTATTTGATTATCATCGTATTTTACTAAGCATTTACCTAAAGTTATGTTAGGTTGTTCGATGAATTTTGTATTAGCAAACGCATTAAAGTCAACTTTTTCTACTTTTGGAGCATTGATCGATTCAAGAGATGAATTGGCAAAAGCAGAGTATGCTATTTCTTTTACCCCAGGCGCATTAATTATTCTTATTGATTTATTATCACTAAAACAATCTTTCCCAATACATTCAATCGTGTCTGGTAAAGTCACTACACCATCAACTATTTGATTATCATCATATTTTACTAAGCATTTACCTAAAGTTATGTTAGATTGTTCAATGAATTTTGTATCAGCAAACGCTTCAAGGTCAACTTTTTCTACTTTTGGAGCATTGATCGATTCAAGAGTTGAAGCATAGAAGGCTTCATAACCTATTTTTTCAAGTTCAGGAAAGTCCACTCGTGTGAGTTTAGCGTTTCAGAATGCACGCGGACCTATTTCATTTACTTTTGGAGCATTGATTGTTTCGAGTGTTGAATCGATAAAAGCGGTTCCACCTATTTTTTTAAGTTCAGAAAAATCTACGTGTGTGATTTTTGTATTTCCGAATGAACCATCACCTATTTCTTTTACTTTTGGAGTATTGATTGTTTCGAGTGGTGAACTTGCGAATGCTCAGCTACCAATTTTTTCTAGTTCAGGAAAATCTAAGTGTGTTAGTTTTGTTCTTCCGAATGCGCTCCGAGCTATTTCTTTTACTTTCGGAGCATTGATTGATTCGAGTGTTGAATTAAAAAAAGCATAATCATCTATTTTTTCTAGTTCAGGGAAATCTACGTGTGTTAGTTTTGTTTCGCTGAATGCACTCGAACCTATTTCTTTTAATTTTGGAGCATAAACGCTTTCTACTCCTAAATTTTTAAAAAAAGTTCTGTGTCGATATAATACTTCAATAATACTTGGCATAAGTATATTTTTTATTTTTTCAATGATGGAATCTTAAAATCAGCAATATTCACTATTCCTTCCGGAATATATAATCATTCAAGATCTTCACCATTAGCAAAATCATTCATCTCTGTTTTATCATCATTCATCTTGATGTATTTCTCAGGATGTTGTTTTTGATCGAATAACAATGATAGAATGTTATCATCATTTATAATTTTGGTTTTAATTTCTTCATTAATATTTAAATTTTTTATTTCATTCTTAAATTCGTTTTTTGCCAAAATAATTAAATCGTTTTCTTTATCATTTTCTTCTTTTTTATTTTCATCTGTGTTATTTAATTTGTCTTTTGTTTCTACATCTACAGAAATATTATCGTTGTTTTCGTCCTTTTCTTTTTTTGGTTTGTCAACATCATCTTTCTGATGTTTTTCTTTATTATCATTACCACAACTAATTGCTAAAATCGGTGCAACAGCCGTTACTGATGTAACCGTCGATAACAATAAAAATTGTTTTAATTTCATTATGTTTTTCCTTTCATTTTAATTTAAATTATTCATAACTCCATTATATATATATATATAAGTCAAGTAAATCCCATCGATACATGAAAACAATGGAAATTAATATGCAGTTATAGTCTTTTAGACGCAAAAACAACAAAGAAACATTGTTAAAATGTTTCCTGGTTTGAATGTCGATGATTTAATTATTATTATCATTAATCTCTTATTACATCTTTAAATTGTTCGTTAAATTTTGCTTCATGTGGTGTTCCACTAAAAGCTTTTGATGCTATATATTTTACTTTCGGAGCATTGATTGATTCAAGAGTTGAAGCATAGAAGGCTTCATAACCTATTTTTTCAAGTTCAGGGAAATCTACGTGTGTGATGTTTGTTCCCTCAAATGCGCTTGAACCTATTTCTTTTAATCCGGGAGCATTGATTGTTCTTATTGTTTTATTATCTTTGAAAGACAATGGAGCAATATATTCAATTGTTTCAGGTAAAAATATCTCACTGTTATTCATTTCACTATCGTTATATTTTAATAATGTGTTGCCTAAAATAACCATTCCAGGTTTTTCGATGAATTTTGTTCCTTCGAATGCATTTCAATCTATTTCTTTTACTTTTGGAGCATTGATTGATTCGAGTGTTGAATTTCTGAATGCTTCTGATCTAATAATTTCTAATTCTGGAAGATCTATATGTTTTAATCTTGTTCCCAAGAATGCAAGACGATCAATTTTTTTAAGTTTTGGAGCATTGATTGATTCGAGTGTTGAATTCATGAATGCTTGTGAGTATATTGTCACTAACTCTGGAAAATCTACATTTGTTAGTTTTGTATTTGCGAATGCAAGATTATCAATTTTTTTAAGTCATGGAGCGTTGATTGTTTCAAGTGTTGAATCCTTGAATGCTTCTGGGTATATTACCACTAACTCTGGAAAATCTACATTTGTTAGTTTTGTATTTGCGAATGCAGCAAGACCAATTTCTTCAACTTTTGGAGTGTTGATTGTTTCAAGCGTTGAATTTTCGAATGTTTCTGATTTAATAATTTCTAATCCTGGAAGATCTATATGTTTTAATCTTGTTCCCGAGAATGCAAGACGACCAATTTCTTTAAGTTTTGGGGCATTGATTGATTCGAGTGTTGAATTCATGAATGCTTTTGGGTATATTGTCACTAACTCTGGAAAATCTACATTTGTTAGTTTTGTATTTGCGAATGCAAGATCATCAATTTCTTTAAGTTTTGGGGCATTGATTGATTCGAGTGTTGAATTCATGAATATTTTTGAATCTATTTTTTCTAATTCTGGAAGATCTATATGTTTTAATCTTGTTCCCGATAATGCAAGATCACCAATTTCTTTAAGTTTTGGAGCATTGATTGATTCTAGTTTTGAATCCTTGAATGCTTCGTTAGATATCGTATAAACTTTTGGAGCATTGATTGTTTCTAGCGATGAGTATTCGAATGCATTATTATCTATAAATTTTACCCCCGGTGCATTTATTGTTCTTATTATTTTATTATTTTTAAATGCCGATTCAGCAATGTATTCAATTGTTTCGGGTAAATTAACTACAGCGTCAATGATTTTATTGTTGTTGTATTTTAATAAACTATTACCTAAAATAATAGTTCCAAGTTGATAAAGATATGATGTGTCATCAAACGCATTAGATTTTACTCATTTGGCTTTTGGAGCGTTGATTGCTTTGAGTGGTGAACTTGCGAATGCTCAACTACCAATTTTTTCTAGTTCAGAAAAATCAACATTTGTTAGTTTTGTATTTGCAAATGAAAAATCACCTATTTCTTTAACTTTTGGAGCGTTGATTGATTTGAGGATTGAATCCGTGAATGCTTCATTACCTATTTTTTCTAATTCAGGGAAATCTACGTGTGTGAGTTTTGCGTTTCTAAATGCATTTTCTTCAATTTCCTTTACTTTTGGAGCATTGATTGATTCAAGTGTTGAATCCTTGAATGTTTCTGGGTATATTGTCACTAACTCTGGAAAATCTGCATTTGTTAGTTTTGTATTTGCGAATGCATTGCTGCCTATTTCTTTGAGTTTTGGAGCGTTGATTGATTCAAGTGTTGAATCCTTGAAAGATGCGAAATCTATTCTTTCTAATTCAGGGAAGTTTACGTGTTTGAGTTTTGTTCCCCTGAACCCTTCAAAAAGAATTACTTTAAGTTTTGGTGCATCAATTGATTCAAGGGTTGAATTTCCGAATGTTTGATAACCAATTATCTCTAACTCAGGAAAATCTAGGTGTGTTAGTTTTGTTCTTTTGAATGCATTCGGACCTATTTCTTTTACTTTAGGAGCATAAATATTTTCAACTCCTAAATTTTTAAAAAAAGTATCTTGCACTGCTAATACTTCAATACTTGGAATAAGTATATTTTTAATTTCTTTCAAATATGGAATATGTAAATCACGATTGATATTCACTATTCCTTCTGGAATATATAATCATTCAAGATTGTTTGCATCAGCAAAACCAAGCATTTCTGTTTTTTCTTCGTTCATCACTATATATTTTTCAGGATGTAGTTTTTGATCGAATAATAATGATAATATTTCATCATTATTTAAGATTTTTGACTTAGTTTTTTCATTGATGTTTAAATTTCTTATTTCATCTTTAAATTCTTCTTTACTTATTTTTTTGATATTACCACAGCTAATCGCTAAGATTGGTGCAATGGCTGTAACTGGCGTAACCGTTGATAACAATAGAAATTGTTTTAATTTCATTACGTTTTTCCTTTCATTTTAATTTAAGTTATTCATAACTCCATTATATATATATATATATATATATATAAGTCAAGCATTTCCGCTTATTTGTGGAAAATATGGAAAAACAATTAAAACAACAAAACTTTTTTAAGTAGACTAAAATCACAAAAAAGTTTATATAGTAGTAAAAATAAATAATCTTTTTGACACTTTTTTAATAAATAAGAATTTTTCACATTTTATATATAATGTAAATATTTTTTCGCACTTAACACAAAGCTAAATAAATCCTTTAGAAAGAGGCAATATGAGTAAAACTGCAAACAACATTGTTATTTTAAGTAATAAAGACATTCTTTGAAAACCCTTGATATCAAAACGATTAATTCAAAGAAAGATATTTTAGGTTAATCATATGTCAACAATATTTGTATTTTGTTTTACTGCTTTAGTCTTGAATTAAAAATGTTGAAATGAATCTTAACCAACATTGCGAGTTATTACACTTCTAGTAAGATCAAGGTAAGAGAAGAACTAATAGACTTTTACCTAAAAAGAATAGGTAAATTAAATAAACATTTTTCGATTTTAAATTATAGTTCTATATTTATTTCTTTATCAATCAGTTGAGCTTTAGATATTTTTAATATAGCCCCATGAACATCAAGTAATCTATCTATGATATTTTTTGCTTATGGAATTTCTGAAATTTTGGGAGCTTTCATCATTCTTCACACAGTTACATATCCATTGATCGTGTTAAAAGTATGAAGAGCAGAAAATAAAAAACTAAATGATGAAAATCTTATTGAAAATAGATTAGATTTTAGTCTTAGAGATAAATATGAACAAATTGAGATTTTTAAGAAAAGATATCGTTTCACTCACCCATGAAGAATAGTGTTTTTATCATTTGTTAGTTTACATGGTAAAAATACAATTTTCCTAAAGTTTTTATATGAATTAAAACAAGTTTTACAGTTCCTAAAAAGCCTTTGATTATACTGAGTAATAATTATTTCAAATACTTGTTAATGGTTCAAAATTATCATGAAACAACCGTAAACAAACAACCTTTAAACATCAATATGTTTATTGATACATACAATGAATTGCATTCACAATCATCACAAAATAACTAAATTGGAAATCTTTCTTAAAATTATTAATCAAAATTACTTTTGAATTTAAAACTTACTATAGAAGCATGATCAAAATAGGTAAACATCTATTGAGATCATGCTTTTTTATACCCTAATTACTATTAATATTTAATTAAATATTAATATTTCAATTTAAGTCCCTTATAATTTAGGTATGAAGAAAATCTATTTACATACAAATACAGAATATTCATTCTTAAATTCAACAATTAGAGTTGAACAATTAATCAAATTAGCTAAAGAAAATAATCTAGAATTCCTACCTTTAACTGACTTTGAAAACTTATATGCATTGCAATATTATTTTGAAATGCAAAAAACAACAAATATCAAACCTTTAATTGGAATTGATTTAAATCTTGCAGAAGGTTTTATTGTTTCTGTTTTAGCTAAAAGTTATGAAGGATATAAACAATTAAATGAACTAGTTTATAGACGTAGTAAGGGTGAAATGATTAACTTTAATGAACTTTCAACATTAGATTGTTTTATCATTGATCACTTACACGAAGGTTTAAAAGCAAAAAACATCCAAGTTGATAGTTATCCAAATAATTTTTATCTTAATTCAAAAACGCCATTAGAATACCAAACAGTTTATGCGCCTGTTAAAAAAGTTTTAACTGAAGATCAAAACAAAATCATTCCAGTGCTACAAAGCATTGCGGGTAATGGTGGTGCAGAATATCATTACTATACTGCGTATCTTGCAGATGAAGACTTTGTTGGTATTGATGAAAATGTTTATCAAAACATGCTTTATATTGCTGAAAATTGCAATGTGCAAGCACCAGATGCATCAATTAAACTTGCTAAAACTTCAGATGACCCAGGAACGAAATTACTCAGCTTAATCAACAAAGAAAAAGCATTGCAATTATTTGAAGATTTTGGTGAAAAAAATGTTCGTGAAAGAGTTGCTTATGAATTTAGAGTTATTGATAAATTAGGATTTTTAGACTATTTCATCATAATTCAAGGTGTTATTAATTACTGTAAGCAAAATAATATTTCAGTTGGACCAGGTCGTGGTAGTGCTTCTGGATCATTAATTTCTTACTTAATCGGAATCACAGATGTATGTCCGTTGGACTTTGACTTGTTATTTGAAAGATTCTTAAACGTTGATAGAGTTTCACTTCCTGATATCGATATTGATATTCAAGATAATAAACGTGATGAAGTATTACACTATATCAAAGACAAATATGGTGAAGACAAGGTTGCTTTAATCTCAGTGTTTCAAACACTTGCGCTTAAAAACAGTCTACGTGATATTGGTAGATACCTCAATATTCCTTTAGCTGTAATTAATAAAGTATGTAACTCATTAAAAAATGATGATACATCACTTGAAGAAGCATATTTTAACAACACAGCATACCGTAAATTTGCAGATGAATATCCTGAATTGCACTATTTCGCTTCATCAATTGAAGGTTTACCGCGTCAAATTGGAATTCATGCTGCTGGTATTATTATTTGTGATCGACCACTTAGAGATGTTGTGCCGGTTACTTTCAACCAAAACACCTTGCCACAAGTTCAATTCACTTTAAACTACTTAGAGAGATTCGGATTAATCAAAATAGATTTTCTTGGTTTAAAAAACCTAACAATTATTCAAGAAATCGAAGAAGAATTGCCAATGAACAAAAATTTTGACTATATCATTGGTAAAAGTTATGCTAAATTCTTTGATACTTTAACGTCAAAATTGCTTAACAAATTACTTACAAATGGTATTTTTCAATTAGAATCACCAGGAATGCAAAATGCTATTAGAGAAGTTGGTATTGACTCATTTGATGATTTATACGCTATCATTTCTCTCTTTAGACCCGGACCAATGCAGTATATTAAAACATATGCAGCTAATAAGAAGAATCCATCCTTAATTAAAAAACTTCATCCCTTATATGATGAAATTGTTGAAAACACATTTGGTATTATTGTCTACCAAGAACAAATTATGCAAATTGCGCAAAGAGTTGCAAACATGACTTTCGCTCAAGCGGATTTATTACGTAGAGCAATTTCTAAAAAAGATGAATCAAAATTAATCAGTTACAAAAAAGCATTTTTTGATGGTGGAATTGCAAATGGTGTACCAAGTGAAGTATTAGATGATATTTATGCTAACATTGAAAGATTTGCAGCATATGGTTTTAATAAATCGCATGCTGTGGCTTATGCAGTAATCTCTTACAAATTAGCCTATTATAAAGCACATTATCCATTTTTATTCTATAAAATCTTAATTTCTAATTATTCATCGGATCAAACCACAATTAAAAAATATGTCTCAGATGCCTTGGCTCAGGGAATTAAAGTTAAATCTCCAGATATCAATATCTCAACAGATGTTGTCACAAAACACGACAACACACTTTATTTACCAATCATAATGGTAAAAGGAGTTGGAGCAGTAGCGGCACAAAGAATTGTTGAAGAAAGAATAACAAATGGTGAGTTTAAATCATTTATTGATGCATTTATTCGTTTAAAAATTAATGCCAATATCTCTGATTCAGTACTTGAATTTCTAATTAAATCAAACACATTTAGAAGTTTTGGAAATGTTGAGACATTACTTTTATGAACTAAAGAATCAAAACAATATATTGACTTCTTTAAAAAATCAATTAAAAAATTATCTGAGGAAGATATCAAAGAAGAGTTCGATAAGCTCAGAGAACAAATCTCACAATTTGTTGACACAATCCCAAAAAGAGAGCGTGACTTACAAAAAGAATTGCAATATGAATCAGAATTACTTGGTGATATCTATAATTGTTTCTCTGCTTTAGATGATATGGATAATTTAATTAATCTTGCATCAGTTGGTGATAAACCGACTTGAGTTGAAGTATATATGTCTAAGGTTTCAAAAGATCCAAAAGGAAGACCAAGAATAGCGATTTCAGATCGTAGCACATCAGTTATGTCATACGGTTTCTCTGAACGAGCAGCACAAATTTTAAATGCAACAACGCCAAGAATTATTCGTGCTTTATTAAAAGTTAATAAATCTGGTTACTATACATTCTTAGACTGACAGGAAGTAAATAATGAAAAATAATAATAAACACTTAGTGATTGATGGAAACTACTTAATGTTTCAATCATTTTATGCATCAATGGTGCAACAAGGTCAATACATCATGAAAAATAAAAATGGTGTTACTACAAATGCAATTAATTTATTCTTATTACAAATGATTAAATTAATTAAATTCTTTAACCCAACACATATCTTTGTTGCATTTGATTCAAAAGAAAAATCATTTAGACATGATTTATATGATAGTTACAAAGACGGTAGAAAAAAAGCTCCAGCAGAACTTTTTCAACAATTTGGATTAATTAAAGAAATTTTAACTAAATTAAACGTACCACACCAAGAAACACCAGGTTTTGAAGCAGATGATCTTGTTGCTGCATATTGTAAATTTGTCTCACCAGATGAATACAAATTTGTTTTTTCACGTGATAAAGATTTACATCAGTTAATTAATAAATATGTTTCAATCATTGTTAGTGAACGTGGTAGTTACACACTTTTAAATGATGGAAACTTTTATGACAAATATGGTTTTACACCATTACAAGTTCCAGATTTCAAGGCACTTAGCGGGGATTCAAGCGATAACTTACCAGGAGTTCGTGGTATCGGGCAAAAAACAGCTATTAATATTCTTAATGAATATTACAATGTTACTAATTTATATAATAATCAAGCAACATGAGAGCAACACTTTACAAAAAGTGTCATTAAAAAACTCACCGAAGGTAAAGATGATGCAATGTTTTGTCTTAAAATGGCAACACTAAATCCAAATGTGACAGATTTCAATAATAATTCTGGTTCATATTTATTAAATCTAGATTTAGCAAATGCATACCATATCTTAGAAGAATTAGAATTAAGAACAGTAATTTCATACTTAGAAGACTTATGATCGCTATAGTCGGCAAATTAGCATCAGGAAAAACCACATTCATTAAACAAGCTGCAAAGCTTGGTTTTTCTACCTTTATCTGTGATGAATTTATTGCAGATTTATATGCAAATAATTATGAAATTATTTCCGAAATTAAACAAGAAATTGGTGAGTTTTTAATTGAAAATAATCAAGTTTCAAAACCAAAAATTAAAGAGTGAATTTTAAAAGATGCAAAAAACCTAGAAAAACTAGAAAAAATCGCATTTTCTTATTTAGATAAGCATTTTCAAACTCATGAATATGACCTTGTCGAAATACCTATTTTACATAATAAATTTTTCGATTTTTCCAAATATTTTTCTGTAATTTTTTACATGCAAATTGATGACAAACAAAGGGGAAAATTCTTGAAAAATAGGGGTGTGAATAAGTTGTTAATAAAAATTTTTGATGACAAAAACTCCTATAATTGAGGTGAAAAAGAATTTTACAATCAAAAAAAGGTTGTGAATATCTCATTGAATAAAAGGGATAATTTACAAAAAATTAAGTATTTAATTGAACGTCATTTATAACCATATAAAATACATATGAGACAAAGCCAAAGATGCTTTATAAGGAGTTAAATATGGACATGAAATTTATGTATTTTGCAGTTGAAAAAACTGTTGACATTACAAGTGATGATTTAAGTAATTTTAGAGAATTTTATGGTCCATTTTTAGGTGCTGATCCCGTGTTTTTATATCATTATTTAATTGATTCAGTTAGAGGTTTTACTTTCAAGCAATCAAGCTATGATTTTTTTGCTCTTACAAGTTTTTTAAACACTACAAAAGAACAACTTGATAAGTCAAGAAAACAACTTGAAGCTGTAGGTTTAATTAATACTTTTGCTGATAATAATAGAAACATTATGGTCTTTAGTATTCAAAAACCTTTAAATGCTTCTGGAATTAAAAATAATAAATTTATCTCTGATTTATTAAGAAGTAGAATTGGAGCAGAAAATTATAAAAACCTTGTTGATGCAAAACTTCGTCAATCAATTTACAAAGAAACACACCTTGTTGAAGATGTTACAACTGACTTCTTTGATATGTTTTCAGTATCAGATAGTGCTTTCGCACCTGACAACTCACCAAAAATAATTGAACGTATTATTGAATTAGGTAAATCAAGACAAATTGCAAATAATAATGCACCAAAAATTAATCAAGCACAAAATGTTGCTATCAAGTTAGAAATTGGACACACTAAATATTCAAATGAATATGAAGCAATTTTAAAACTTAACACATTTGATTTCTTTAAACAAATGGTAGGTAAAGAGCCAACAATGGATGAAAGATCAATTTTATTAGCATGACAAGCAAATCTTGATAATTCACAAATTACAAATTACTTATTCTATATCGCTTTAAATAAAACAACTACATTATCAGCCGCATTTAAAGCAACAAACAGCATGATTAATGAAATTACTCAATTAAACATCTTGACTTTTGATGAAGTTGAAAAATATTTTGATGGTAAAATCAAAAATGAAAAAGAAACAAATATTTTCCAGAAAAAAGAATTACTCAAAATGATGTTAAATGGTTAATAACTAATTAAGGAGAAATTATGAACAAAAAATTTAATTCATTAAATCTTTTAGCAACAAATAATTTTTCTCGTGATAGTCTTATTAACTCAATTAAAGAAGAAAAAATTATTAAACCATTAATTAAAAGTTTAAAAATCTCAGATGAAGAAATTTGAGATTCTTTTAATAACTTAATTGACTACAAAATTCACCGTGAAAAACCAGATGAATTCCCTTATCACTTGCATGCAAAACGTAATGAAGAAGGTAAATTAGTCTTTTGAAGCAAATTAGCAGATAATCAAAAAGCAAATCAACTTCGTTTAATGAATAATATGTTGCTTCAAGATGTATCAAGTCCAATTCATGATGAAACATTGAGAGACTACTTTATTGATGAAAACAAATATTATGAGCTCAACAGCATGCGTCAAGAAGTATTAAATGTAGTTGATAAAAAACTACCTTTAAGTGATTTATATGGTGTATTTTTCTATGGACCGGCAAATAGCGAACGTAGTGAATACTTATATCGTTTTGCAAATACACTTGCACTAACAGATAATAAAGTTGCATACATTAATATCAATGATTTAAACAATGAAGCTAAAAAAACAATCGAAAATAGTGAAACTTCTTTTGAATCAAGAAAGTATTTAATTGATACACTTTCAAATGTTGATATCTTAATCTTAGATGAAATCGGATTAAATAAATATACACAATGATTCCTTGAAACATTCATGATTAAAATATTAGAAAATAGAATTCGACTTAAAAAAATAACTTATTTTGGAAGTTACTACCCATTGAATATCTTAAAAAATAATTTAATTAATGAGCGTAAGTCTCAAAATGGTTCACAATTAACAAAACCATTAATTGATAAAATAATAAAACTTATTATTTCGCTTACTAAAGTCGAAGTCTTTATAGGAGAATAAATGAAAATAGTTTTAGCAGGTACTCCAGAATTTGCTGTTCCAGCATTTCGTGAAGTAATTGAAAACTTCGAAGTTGTTGCAATTATCTCACAACCAGATCGTCCAGCAAATCGTGGATATAAAGTAATACCAACACCAGTTAGTTTATTAGCAAAAGAATACAATATACCTTTATTCCAACCTAATAAAATTTCAGAAGTATATGATGAATTAGCAAAACTTGATTTTGGTATCTTTCTTACTTGTGCTTTTGGTCAATTCATTCCAAATAAAATTCTTGCATTACCTAAAAAAGCAGCAATTAATATTCATGGATCATTATTACCAAAATATCGTGGTGCAGCACCAATTCAATATTCATTATTAAATGGTGATAAACAAACAGGTTTATCACTTATCTATATGATTGATAAAATGGATGCAGGTAATATTTTAAAAACCGCAGCAATTGATATTGAAGAAACCGATACTTCAGATACATTATTTGCTAAACTTTCAGCGCTTGCTGCAAGTAAAATTACATCATGATTACATGATGTTGAAACTAACAACATTGACAATATTATTCAAGATGAAGAACAAGTTGTTTTATCACCTAAATTACTCAAAGAAAATGCTTTTTTAGACCCTAATTCAACACGTGAAGAAGCATTTAATAAAATTAGAGCATTTAGCTCTAATCCTGGCGCTTATACATTTGTTAATGACAAACGTTTAAAAGTATATTATGCAACAAAAAACGTTGTTAAAAATGGTATTAAATTAAGTTTTTCTGATGGGGATTTATATGCAATTGACTATCAGTTTGAAACTAAAAAAAGAGTAAAATTATAAAAAATGTATTGTTATGCATTCATAACAGCAAAACAAAATTAATGCTTTGCATTTTTATACCTTGCTTATTGTTTTTAATAACATTGAAGTTTGAGCATGCCTGGTTTTCCACATTATTGCACACTATTCCATAAAAAAGTAGAAATTATTTGACTAATATATATATATATATATATATATATATAATAAATTATCTAAATAATTAAATTTTAAGGAGAAACATGGAATCATCAAAAAGTAGAACAGTGTTAACACTTTTATCTTTCTTTTTTGGAGCATTAGGTGTTGATAGATTTTACGCAGGTAACGTAATGTTAGGTATTATAAAATTCTTAACATTTGGTGGATGAGGAATTTGAGCACTTGTAGACTTTATTTTAGCTGTTGCCGGAAAAATGAAAGATGGCAGTGGCGCAGTAATTTCTAAATGATAATATTTACAAAATAGTGTAATATCACATTGAAAGCACCCTTGATGGGTGTTTTTGATTCATAAAATAGTATTTTTAGTGTTTGCTTTATGCAGTAAACTTAATAGTTGTTTTTAAATTTTATAATTCATACTCTTAACTTGGATTTATTAATTGAAACTAATAAAGTGTGTCTTGTGATTGATATTAATAATATGTAGTCACTTAAACTTAGGTAATTATAAAAAAACACTCTTAATCGAGTGTCTTAAAATGCAATAAGCAAGTTGCTGTTTTACATTTTAGAATGTGCTAAAGACACATTTTTTTATAATGAGGGGGGTTAAGATGCTTTGTTTAAAATATTTTGGAACCGAGAAATGTTGGTGTGTAGCGATACACACTAACATTTTTTTATACTTGCTGCTTCTAAAAAAGGAGAAGGCAATGCAAGATAAATTGTGAGAAGCGTTAGCAACTGTTGATTTTAAAATTAGCAAACATTTAATGAAAAGAATTGGTAGAAGCAAAATAATGATTATTATGTTTGCTTTAATGCTCCATATGAAAGAGAAAGGTATCACCATAACTTTACAAGCATTTATGGAGTTCGGTTTAAAGTATGACAGTACACAAAAAAATATGAAGAAACTCGAAAAGATGAACTTTGTTAGAAAAACAAGAAGAGTTAAAAATCTTTACTGAGAATACAAGGTAGTTAGAGCATCAAGAATTAAAGGACAAACTAACGATTGACTAGAACTTAAAACTAAAACAGATTGAGTGCTATTTTTGCAAGGAAATCTAACTACTGTTAAACTGTATCAATTCATAATTTCAAGCGCTAAAAAATCTCACAATAAAATCACATTAAATCTCTCAAATAAAAAACTACAAAAATACACTGATGAAATCTCAAGAAAGACAATTTATAACCACTTGAAAATCATCGCTAAATTTGTTTTTAAAGATAAGTACAAAAATATTTTTAATATAAACAAAAAATCATTTTTAAAGAGAGCAAGAATAACAAAAAATTTCCTAACCTTACAAGAATATAAAAATGCAATTATTTCAAGAAGCACACCAACTTCACAAAGAAATTTATTATCGAATATTAGTTATTTAAATTGCATTAAATGTTCTTCAAAAAAACTTTCATTACAAAATAATCACTATCAACACTTTTTCTCAAGAGATGGTAAGTGCATTTGATGAACCAAAAATAAAAGTTGCAAAACATACATTCATCAACCATCAATGGAACACTACAACTACGAACCAAGTTCTATTCGTTGAACTAGAAAGCGTTCAATAGATGTAAATACTTTTTTAAATAGTGTTGCTTAGCAAATTATTACCCATTATAAATATATAAATATATTTATATAATACGTGCTTTGCACATATTATGCTTTGTTTTGTTGCGGAACCACTAAAAAAAGAAAGGAATTAGACTATGTTTGACATTTCAAATAGAAAAGATGATGTTTTTTGTTGAATAAATTTCGAAAAATTTAATTTCAATGCTTTTGATAAGGTTTTACCTCCTTGCGATGATATAGAATGCAAAATATCTGGTTTTCAACATTTATGCATCGAAAACAACATAGAACTTTTGGAAAATAGATTTGGAAACAATAACAAATCATTGCACTTAAAATTCAAAAATCAAAAAGATTTATCAAAACTATTAAAACTTTTTTACAAACTAGACAATAACACCATTTTGAATAGTGTTATTAAAGTTAATATGGTTAAGACTAAAGAATACACCTTATCTTGAAAAGATAATTAGACATTAAAATGAGTAATTCTAATGACGCTGTTTTTGTTCAATTTGAATTCACTAAATTTGGTGTTGATAAAAAACAAAAAGTAGGACAAAAAGGTGTTCACGACTTTGAATTTTATACATCTGGTAATTACCTAAATTACATTTCTCGTGAAGAAGCTGTTTATATTCAAGATAACAATTCATCAACAGAAGAATTGAAAAGAAATTACCTAACATCAAATTTAACTTTTGATGAATGATATAAATCAAAAACAAAAGCAGCAAGCAAGAGTGATAAAAGTGGTGTTTATAAACTGTTTAGCGATCGTGCTGATGATTTAAATGAAAAAGAAATTAAAGAATTAAATAATCACGTTAAAAAATTGAGCAAAGAACAAAATATCTGAGAAATGATAATCAACCTTGGAGATGTTGATGGCGAGAAATATTTCTTTGTAGATAAAAACCAATGAAATGATGTTTTGTCGAGAACATTAAGTGGTTTGTTAAAAAACAATGGACTTAAACCAAAAGACATTGATGGTTTTTACACTTTACACGCTAATACCGGTAAACCGCATCTACATTTGTGTTTTTATGAAAACAAACCATCATTTAGAAATGGCACATATCGTCCAAAAGGGGCATTTAAAAAAGAAAGCATTAGTCATTTTGCACAAATGTTTAAAGCTGAAGTTACTAACCCCACCGAGTTAGCGAAACTTCAAAATATTAAATCAACGATTTGAAATGATAAAAAAATGATTAAAGCTGATTTAAAAAATAGATTAAATGATTTCTCAAGCGACTTTAATGTTCTTAGCAAAATTAGACAAATTAAACACGAGTATTACAAAGAACAAGGAGAACATAAAACAAGTTATGATTGATTTTTATGGAACCGAGAAATGTTGGTGTGTAGCGATACACACTAACATTTTTTTATACTTGCTGCTTCTAAAAAAGGAGAAGGCAATGCAAGATAAATTGTGAGAAGCGTTAGCAACTGTTGATTTTAAAATTAGCAAACATTTAATGAAAAGAATTGGTAGAAGCAAAATAATGATTATTATGTTTGCTTTAATGCTCCATATGAAAGAGAAAGGTATCACCATAACTTTACAAGCATTTATGGAGTTCGGTTTAAAGTATGACAGTACACAAAAAAATATGAAGAAACTCGAAAAGATGAACTTTGTTAGAAAAACAAGAAGAGTTAAAAATCTTTACTGAGAATACAAGGTAGTTAGAGCATCAAGAATTAAAGGACAAACTAACGATTGACTAGAACTTAAAACTAAAACAGATTGAGTGCTATTTTTGCAAGGAAATCTAACTACTGTTAAACTGTATCAATTCATAATTTCAAGCGCTAAAAAATCTCACAATAAAATCACATTAAATCTCTCAAATAAAAAACTACAAAAATACACTGATGAAATCTCAAGAAAGACAATTTATAACCACTTGAAAATCATCGCTAAATTTGTTTTTAAAGATAAGTACAAAAATATTTTTAATATAAACAAAAAATCATTTTTAAAGAGAGCAAGAATAACAAAAAATTTCCTAACCTTACAAGAATATAAAAATGCAATTATTTCAAGAAGCACACCAACTTCACAAAGAAATTTATTATCGAATATTAGTTATTTAAATTGCATTAAATGTTCTTCAAAAAAACTTTCATTACAAAATAATCACTATCAACACTTTTTCTCAAGAGATGGTAAGTGCATTTGATGAACCAAAAATAAAAGTTGCAAAACATACATTCATCAACCATCAATGGAACACTACAACTACGAACCAAGTTCTATTCGTTGAACTAGAAAGCGTTCAATAGATGTAAATACTTTTTTAAATAGTGTTGCTTAGCAAATTATTACCCATTATAAATATATAAATATATTTATATAATACGTGCTTTGCACATATTATGCTTTGTTTTGTTGCGGAACCACTAAAAAAAGAAAGGAATTAGACTATGTTTGACATTTCAAATAGAAAAGATGATGTTTTTTGTTGAATAAATTTCGAAAAATTTAATTTCAATGCTTTTGATAAGGTTTTACCTCCTTGCGATGATATAGAATGCAAAATATCTGGTTTTCAACATTTATGCATCGAAAACAACATAGAACTTTTGGAAAATAGATTTGGAAACAATAACAAATCATTGCACTTAAAATTCAAAAATCAAAAAGATTTATCAAAACTATTAAAACTTTTTTACAAACTAGACAATAACACCATTTTGAATAGTGTTATTAAAGTTAATATGGTTAAGACTAAAGAATACACCTTATCTTGAAAAGATAATTAGACATTAAAATGAGTAATTCTAATGACGCTGTTTTTGTTCAATTTGAATTCACTAAATTTGGTGTTGATAAAAAACAAAAAGTAGGACAAAAAGGTGTTCACGACTTTGAATTTTATACATCTGGTAATTACCTAAATTACATTTCTCGTGAAGAAGCTGTTTATATTCAAGATAACAATTCATCAACAGAAGAATTGAAAAGAAATTACCTAACATCAAATTTAACTTTTGATGAATGATATAAATCAAAAACAAAAGCAGCAAGCAAGAGTGATAAAAGTGGTGTTTATAAACTGTTTAGCGATCGTGCTGATGATTTAAATGAAAAAGAAATTAAAGAATTAAATAATCACGTTAAAAAATTGAGCAAAGAACAAAATATCTGAGAAATGATAATCAACCTTGGAGATGTTGATGGCGAGAAATATTTCTTTGTAGATAAAAACCAATGAAATGATGTTTTGTCGAGAACATTAAGTGGTTTGTTAAAAAACAATGGACTTAAACCAAAAGACATTGATGGTTTTTACACTTTACACGCTAATACCGGTAAACCGCATCTACATTTGTGTTTTTATGAAAACAAACCATCATTTAGAAATGGCACATATCGTCCAAAAGGGGCATTTAAAAAAGAAAGCATTAGTCATTTTGCACAAATGTTTAAAGCTGAAGTTACTAACCCCACCGAGTTAGCGAAACTTCAAAATATTAAATCAACGATTTGAAATGATAAAAAAATGATTAAAGCTGATTTAAAAAATAGATTAAATGATTTCTCAAGCGACTTTAATGTTCTTAGCAAAATTAGACAAATTAAACACGAGTATTACAAAGAACAAGGAGAACATAAAACAAGTTATGGTTGATTAAATAAAAATCAATCATCTAATTCACAAAAACTTATCAAAGAACTTGCTTATTGACTTTTAGAAACTGATACTTCCCTTTCAAATAAATATAAAAGTTTCAAAAACCAAATCTTTCAGTTAATTAATTTAAAAACCAATAATCAGTTTTTAGAAAAGCAAAAACAAGATTTCTTAGAAAGTGAATTTAATGAGTTAGAAAGCGCTTTATGTAATCTAGTCTTGAATTTAGTTGTTAATACACCAACTCAACAATTATCAGACTGGTTTAACCCTAATAAACGCAAAAATACACTCGATTATTTAATTAAAAAATGAATTTATCAAGCAAACAGAGTTCTAGATGAGAAAGAATATCAAGCAAAACAAAATTATAAGCACAACATAGCACAAGGTAGATAAAGGAGTTATGAAATATGACGTTTAAAAAAGATTCGATACTTTGAATTGTATTAAAAGCACTTCTTTGTTTTATTATTCTTCCTACACTTGCTTTCATAATTGTCTCGTTGACTTTGCATATTGTTCATTTTGGTTCAAAAGTTTTATCTAATGTTCTTAATAAACACATTTCATTAAAATAAACTCATTTCATTTTATGAGAAACTGCTAAAAACCATTCTTATTATCGTTGATACCTTATCGGCATTCCATTAGCAATAGCAATCATTTCTTTCTTATATTTCTTTACAACTGGAAAAGGAAACAAAAAAACAAAAAGTAAATGTGGTTGATTATGAAATCAAGTTAAACATTTAGGTTCTTGAAAAAAATTCCACAAAACATTTAAAGAACCAACCGATAACTTTTGTTTTGGTGTATTAAATAAAAAATTCTATTCTGATAAAAAAGATAATCACGCAATTGTTCTTGGTACTTCAGGTAGTGGTAAGACACAAAAGGTTTTATTACCCAATATCGAGTATATGGCGACACATCATAAACCTAACTTAGTTTTAACCGACCCGAAAGGCGAAATTCTAAGTCTTAGTGGAAATATTTTAAAAGAAAACGGTTATGACATCAAGGTGCTTGATTTAATGAATATCAAAGATAGTATTCTCTGAAACCCTTTATTCCCCGCCTGAGAAGCAATTCATAAGTCGCCAAAAAATCTAAACCTAACTTTAAAAGAACAAGAAAATGAGAATGCTGATGAAGAAATTACAATGAAAGTATCTGAATGAGAAATTGCGGAAGCATTTAAAGAAATAGAAACTTTAGTTGATGCAATTGCAATCGGTATATCTGATGGTGGAAGTAAAAGAGATATTTGAGAACGTAATGGAAAGGTAACTGTAAATATTATTCTTAAATTTATGTTGCTCTACTCAATTCAAGAAGCAAGTTTTAAACTTGAAAACTTCAATTTATCATCAGTTCTTGAATTTTTAGAATTGCAACAATTTAAAAATGGTGCTTGAACAAAAATACTTCAACAAAATAAAGAACAACAATATTGAAAAAGTCTTTTTGATATATGAAAAACACAAGCATCAATCAATGATGATACATTGACTTCTACGTTATTTAATGCAACAGATATTATTGGGCCGTTTTCAAAAAACCCTGAACTAGTAACACTAACAAGTAGAAACAACTTTGTTTTATCGGAATTATTCAAAGAAAGTCCTGAGAAACCTTTTGCACTTTATATTCGTTATAACGATGCAGAAGCATCAACTAAATTCTTGATAACAATATTTGTTACTCAAGTTTATAATGCTGCAATTAAATTTACAAGAACAATTAAGAATAATCAATTACCAAGATCGCTTTATTTCTTATTGGAAGAATTTAACACTTTAGCAAATATAGATATTGCTGATTGAATGGCGATATCACGTTCAAGAAAAATATTCTTTATGTTAATCTTGCAAGATTTTGAACAATTAGCAAAATATGCAAATGGTCGCAAAGGAGATGAATTAATTAAAAATCAAGCACAAATACTTTATTACTTGCATACTAATTCAGTCGATTCGATGAATACAATTTCTAAACTTCTAGGAAAGGTTGAAGTTGAAAAAGTTTCAACAACCGCATCTAAGAATGGAACATCAGAAAGTACATCAATCATAGAAAAAGATTTAATGTCTGTTGATGAACTTAAAACAAAAGATACTGATGAGATGATAGTTTTTACTGCTGGTTATAAACCATTCTTATTTAAACCAAAACCCTTTTATAAGATGCACGATTTAAGCAAATTAGAAAAATATGTTGTTGAAAGACAATGAAATGAAAATAAAGATAATTCAATATTTAGTTTCGATTACTCATCAATGCTAAAAAAGAAAGTTAAAAAAGAATTACCAACTCAAGAAAATAAAAATTCCCCATCACATTATGATGAAGAAATCGCTAAAAACACTTCAGATAATCGAATTAAATTGCCAGAAGTTGCACTTCCAAAACAACAAGATACCCCACCTGAACTACTTGCACAACAAAATTATAGTTATGCAAAAGTTCTTTTAAGAAGCATTGATGAATAACGAACAATATAAATCATCTGAAGGTATCTTTAATACGATTATAGAAAATGCTGAATATGTTTTAAATACTTTTATTGCTTCAAATTTTATTTTCAATGCATTTATTCAATTTGTTAAACTGCAAGTTAATCAATTTGACTTATTCACTCTTTTACACTTATTCTACATATCACAAATTGTTAATAATAATCAAAATGAAGTATTTTTATATGAATGACAAGCAAAAGAAATTGGTTCAGAGTACGAAACTTCAACCAAAGAACAAATAATTGGTGTTTGTACATTGAAAAATAACACTACTAAGAAGTTTTACAAGTATCAAATAATAGGCGTGATACCTAAAAGAACTAGACAAAATTCATATCGTATGATAATGCAACAAGCAAAATTAAGAAATATTTGAGATGTACTAAAAGAACATTTATCAAAGTATTACAACTTTTTTGAGTGCTCGTCTCCCCAAAAACAAGCGATTGATTTAGACAATAGAAAAATTTACGTATTTGAAAAAACAAAAACTATAGAGCTGTTGCTTTTAGCTGAGATTGCATTAAATTTCAAAAATAATCAAGACTTTTGAAATGCTAATAATCAAGAAACAACTACCATGACATTAATTTGATTACATTCATTCTATAATGCGCACCTAAAAAATAGTGCAAAGTTATCAAAATTAACAAAATTATTAAATTTTTTAAATAATGATGAATTGAATTCCATCAAAATTGAAATCTTGCAAAAAACTTTTGATTTAGCATTGAAAATTTTTAACAAGATTGGACATAGTGATGAAACATTCAAGTTAATGACTGAAAAATAATAAATAAAACCAAGGAGATACTATGGAATTAACAAAAGAATTAAAAGATGCATTGTGACTTTATACTGGTTATTTACAATATGGCTTAGATGATGAAGTTTTATATGAAGCAATAGAAAATACAAATCAAGTAGCTGATATTAATTCATTCCTTAAATTACTTAATACTATGCGTGATACTTGTAGTGATTATACACTTACCGATTTTACATCATTGTGTTGCTCTGGTAAATTAACCGATGAAAACGTAAGTGATTTACTTGAAATCATTAATACTGAAGATAAAACCACCTTTGTTCTTGAACACGATGAAGACATTATTTCATATGATGGTTTATTAGAAATAGTTGATATTGATTTAAAAGAAAATGGACTAGAAAGTCAATATAGATATTTAATAAACCCATTAACAAGAAATGTTAGTGAAAACGTTGAGTATGTCAAAGTAAATGTTTATTTAAATGATTTAAAAGAAATTGATATTGATGAAGAATTTTGAAATTTAAGAGATGATGCAATATCTGATTATGTTAATGAAACTTTTAAAATCATAGAAGAAGCAAGACAAAAATCAAGTTCAACAACCAAAATATAAGGAGATTAATATGAATAATATTAACGAAAAACTAAACCCGAAATTTATTATTGAAGAATTAACTTCATTTATGGAAAAACTCAAAAATGCAGATGTAGATTTGATAATTGAAGCACTTAAACAGACACAACTAACAAATGATGTTGTTCCTAATTTAAAGAAAATATTTAAAAACTTTGAACAAGAAGAAGCAAAAGAAACAGCAAGAGAAGCGTTTATTAATGTTTTAAAAAATAAAGAACTCACAAACAATGACATAAATGAGATTTTAGAAGCAACAAATGTTTTTAATATTAGTGATACATATGAAAAATTTACTTATTTATCTGAACCTAAGAATGGAGGATGGTATGGTGCTGAATTTATTTTATGTGAAACACTAAAAGAAGTAATTGATGATGATTTTGCTAGAAACGGAATTAAATCTGAGTATGTGAATTTAGCATATCGCTTAAAAAACGAATTAACCGAATTAATTGAAGATGCTCACTATATTATGTTAAACGATGTAGATTGCAAAACTCTTGAAGGTATCGAACCCACTGCTCTAAGTGATGATGATGTTAACGATTACTTCCGAGAAGTAGCAAATTGAAATGTTGAGTACTTTCTTGAAAAATGAACTAAAAAACAAACATCAAGTTCAACATCAAAAATGTAGTAATGAAAAAACAAGTTAAAAAAGATGCATTAAATCACTATTTGCAATCAATGCAATGACCTGGTTATGATGATTTTATAAATTCTCACGACATAAAATACTCATTTGATAGCGAATGCAAGTTAATCAATAAAGTCAATTCAGATGTAGATGAATGAGTTAAGAGTTTAACCGCTCAGCAAATATATCAATTATTAGATACATATTGTAAAGAAGACTTATATCTAGCAAAATATCATCTAACAATCATCATCAAAAACGAAATTGTTAAAATCGCAAAACAACTAGAAAAAGAAAAAGAAATTAACAAATGAAATTTATTTAAACCTAATGAATTTGATGATTTCAGGAATGAAATTAAAAGACTAAAAAAGGAGATTAAAGATGAGTAAGAAACTTTTCATCATCGAAAGTCCGAACAAAATTAAAAAACTAAGAGAAATCTTGGGACCTGGTTATGATGTGAAAGCAACAGTTGGACACTTTAGAGAACTATCGAATAAAGGTGAAGCAAATATTGGAGTTGATGCAAGCTTTAACCCTGATTTTGTCATTAGCGACAACAAAAAAGAAAATTGAAACAACATTATTCAAAATGTAGATAAATGGTATGACGAAATTTTCATTGCTACTGACCCGGACCGTGAAGGTGAAGCAATTGCTTTTCACGTTTGATGATGCTTGCCAAAGAAAGTTAAAGATAAAGGAATTGTCAAAAGAATTACATTTAATGAAATTACTTCATCTGCTGTAGAAAGCGCGATTGCTAACCCTAGAGAATTAGATAAAAATCTTATAAATTCTCAATTTTTGAGACAAATAGGAGACAAACTTATTGGTTATAAAGGAAGTAGAGCTGTAAGAAAAGTTGCAAATGTGCCAAGCACTGGTAGAGTGCAAGGTGTTGCATTAAAATTGGTTATTGATCGAGAAAAAGAAATTAAAAACCACATTGAAATCATCAAAAAGAAATATCAAGCAATTTTCAAAGATGATATTTCAAATAATGTAACAGCATCACACGTAAATGATGATTTAAAGGAAATCATTTATGAATTGAATGAACAACCCTGTCCTGTCGGAATTAATCTTAAATTGATTAATCAAATTACAAAAGATGAGACTATCACAGAACCGCCTAAACCTTTCATTACAAGTACATTGCTTAAGAAAGGTATTTCATTAGGAATGAAGACTGATGAAACTCAAAAGGCAATGCAAGAGTTATACGAAAAAGGACTGTATGATTTGCATTTCCTAGTTATTAATCAAGCAGAAACAATAGAAGAATTAAAAGAAATAGAGAATAAAAACTATAGATTATGTAGAAAATATAAGATTAATCTTAACCCCTTACCGTTTAAACAATTTGATGCTTTTGCACAGATGTGTCTAATTACAACAAATAATTTAAAAGAACAACTTGAAATTAGTAGTTATAACCTAACACACGGTTGAGCATTTGATAATGCATTAAATAATGATGGTAATTTAAATTTACAAAGTTTAACTAAAGAAACTGGTGAACCATTAATCATTAATAGGTTCTTCAAAAATTCATCTAAGAGAAGTAATTACAATTCATTTACACTTGGTAGTTCAGGACGTGGTAAAAGTACGTTCTTAGGTAAAGAAATTTTAAGTTTACTTGCGGAAAACCAAAGAGTTTATGTAATTGATATTCAAGGTGAATATACAAAATTAGCATCACAATTTGGTGGTGATGTATTAGATTTAGGAAGTGGTAAAGAAACTACTGTAAACCCACTCCAAATTAGAGTGCAATTATATGATGAAGATGAAATTGATGAAACGAGTGTAAAACTCATCATAAATAAACACATTGAGTGATTAGAACAATACTTTAGATTAGTTGCTCCAGAATGGAATAATTCATACATTATGATGCTTATTAAGGTAATCAAAGCATTGTATAAAGAGTTTGGAATTTATAATTTCAAAACTATAAATGATGTTATTGATTTTGACTACCCAACAATTTCTGAACTGATTGCTTTCGCACATAATTATCAGATTGATGATGCTATAAATTCAAAAACAAAAGAAATAATGTTGGTTGATATTATCGAAACATTGGAATATTTATTTGAAAATAATGGTAAATATCAATATTTATATAATGGTAAAACAAATTTAGATTTAGATGGCGACTTCTTAGTCTTTAATATTTCTAAATTAGCAATTGCTGATGAAGAATTATCTGCTGTTGGTATCTTTGTTTTACTTAGTTATTTACAAACTAAAATATTTAACAATTTTATTCTTGATAAAGAAGTTAATACAACAATATTGGTAGATGAATTCCATAGATTTAAAGACAATAAATTAACACTAGATGCTTTATTCTTTATGACAAAAACAGTAAGAAAATATAATGCTGGAATGTTATTTGCTACACAAAATCCTTCAGATTTCTTATCAAGTGCTGATGCATCTAAAAAGTCTGAAGCAATTATGATGAACTCACAATATTCATATTTCTTTGGACTTAGAGCAAATGACTTAAATGCTGTACAAGAATTATTTAAAAACTCTGGTGGACTTAACAATTCAACAACAAGATTTTTAGCTGAAGCTGAAATAGGTGATTGCTTAGCATCACTTCACGAATTCTCTAAAATACAAGCTGAAGTTTATTACAATGAATTTGAAAAGTCAATCTTATTTAGACAAGGAAGTTTCGGAAAGGAATAGATGGAAAAAGAATTAAAAAATGAACTTGAGACAAGTTCGAAAATGAGCGAAACAATTCTTAATGACGCTATTAAAATTGAAAAAGCGAAAAAGAAGGTAGAAACTAAAAAGAAACGTAAGAAAACAAGTTTATCAACAACAGTTCGTTTCTATAATGCAAGTGATATTGTAAGACTTAAACAATTACAAATTGAACTTAAAAAGAAAGGTGAAACACTTTCTAACTTTATTTCCGAAGCTGCAATTAATGCGGTTGATGAAATAGATAAAGAAGCATTGTTAAAGACTTTTAAAAATGATATGTTTTACTCATTTAGAAAAGCATTTTATGCTTCATTGGTGCCTTTTTCCAAAAGTATTACACAACAAGTGTTTATCAATCAAGATAAACTAACGATTATTGAATCGAAACTAGACTTGATTTTAGATGCATTAACAGGTAAAGAAATTACATCAGATGCAATTCAAAATATCAATAACAAAGTTAATGAACTAAAAGAATTAAGAGAACAATTAGAAAAAAACGATAGCAAAGCAATCAAACAAGTAGAAACTAGATATCAAAAGTTTGTTGAATATGATAATAGTCAATCTAGTGATACCGAAACTTATAGAGACGAGGTAGACGATGAAATTATTGAATTTGAATAAAAAGAAAATCTTAACAACATTATTATTAGGTGGTACTCTTGTAGTACCACTTACTACTATATCTGCAACACTTTGAAGACAAGATCGCGACGGAGATGATGAAGCGTATAAATTTTCAACATATTATTATTTAGATTCTGAACATTTAAGCAGAAACTTATATTATGTTGGTGATTCTGCACCTTCCTATGATAAATTTGATAAATGAAGATATAATGGTTTTTCTCGTGAAAACTTTAATTATGAATTAAATAAAGATTTAAATGAATTAGATTATAGAATTCTTAACCCAAGTGACAATGGTGGTGTTTTGGTTGTTTCTGGTTCTGAGCAAATTAAATTACCAAGACTTACTGGTAGAAATAGCATCAAAACAACTAGACTACCCCAAACACTAGGAAGAGATTTTGAAAATAGTGCTAATTATGATTTTTTAAGAAAAAAAGCAATATACAAGATGTCTGATTTAATTCAAAATGAGACTGATAAAGAAAAATGAGTAAATTTACTCATAACATCTGCAAAAAATAATTATGGGAATATTTCTATTAGTTTAAACAATAGAAATGGTAGACGTATATCAACGAAATACTTAAAATTACCTAAGGTTTTTGTTTCAAAACTCTTACAAGAAGAAATAAAAGGTAATAAAGAGAAAATGAAAAGATTTTTTGATGTTTATTTCAGAGATTTAAGCATTGAACTATCATTCGATGCTGCAACATATGATGATGGTCGTTCTAGTGATTTAAACAGTATTGTTTTTTCTGGTGCTACATTTAAAACTGATTTTCAAATTCCAAGTAATGAGAAAATAACAAGAAAATATGATGAACAAGTGGTTCAATGAATTAGTGAATTAAAAGAACTAGAAACAAATAGAACTTTAATTCAAACAAATGGTTCTTCAAGTGTCCCAATTATTCAAAGGCAATCTGGTTCAAGAGATAGATATAGATTGAATTTAATTTCAGATACTGGCGGTGATTTAAACACAATAAATGATGGAACTTTATTTCAAAGTAATCGCGAAAAACTTGATAAATTATTTCAAAGTTTAAACACAATTCAAGCAAAAATTAAGTCAAACTTGAGCATTCAAAATGACGATGATATCTTAGAAGTTGTTTACAAAACCATTCCAAACAAAAATGACTTAATCGATATCTATCTACGTAGCAAAACAAACAATGAATATGAATTCCCGATTTATAGAATGATGTCTATAAACTTTATTGCATCAACAGCAGCATTAGATCAGGGAATGAACGAAAGAATTAACATTGAATATGGTAGATGAGTAGATTTTGAGAGCGGAACCACTGAATTAGTTGCTGATACACCTGTTCGTGTTCCAAATGATAAACCAATTGGAACAAAAGGAAAAGATGTTTATTTAGGTAAATGAGAAGTTCACACACCATTAAAAATATCATTCATTGGTAAACCTACTGAAAACGAAGTTTTGGTTATTAATGGTAAAAAGATCGATGTTTTAAATCAAAGATTTAATGAGATATTAACTGATAACAGAACAAGCGCAGATGATAATGAAAGAGTTTTTAATGAAGGTGTAAGCACTACTGATAGTGATGGTAATGAAGTTACAAAAACCGAAGAAAATTCACACCCTAAAAACCAATATACAATTGAAGTTTATGAATACAACAATAATGGTAAAGGGAATTTAGAATCTGATTTAGTGAAAAAATATACCAAAATTCTTGTTATCAACTCAAGAGCAATTCAAGAAGACTTTAAATGATATGCTTGAAAACCGGAAGAAAACTTCCATCAAAGAATTTTAATTGAACCATTTTTAATTGATGAACAAGGCAATGTCATTAAAGACGAAAATGGAAATAGCATTCCTAACCCAAAATACGATTCGAGCATTGACCCGAAAACAGGTACTAAAAAACAAGTTCTTTGATTGAATTTGAGTGGTTTTAGTACATTACAAGATTTTCTTGACATTTGAAAAACAAACCCAGGCAATCAAATTGAAAATATACCTGCAAGAGCAAGATGAAGTGATGACGAAGATAATTATTATTACAAAACATTTTTACCACAAGATACAAAAACACTTTTGGTACCATTCACCGAAATAAATGATGAAGTTGGAATTCCGGTTGAAGCTGTAGTTCTTGGTAAAGGTGGTTTAAGACAATTTGTAGGAAACATATCTAATGCGAAAATATTCAAAATAAGTGTAGGAGACCAGAGTTTAGATAGAATGCTTGAAGCAAAAGCTGATTATCTTGCTTATTTAGGTTCACCAATAAATTTAACAACTGTTAGTGGTGATTCGTCTTACTTTTCTGACGAAGGTTTATATTTATTTGCTATTAGCGGCGAAAAAACTATATCACAATATAAATTAGTTTATGTCACTCCAAACACTTCACCACAAACTTTATTCGCAGATGTTATACATAACACTAACTTAACGCCATTTTGAAAGACTTCAATTGGTGCTCAAGTTTATAATTTCATTATTGATAGATTTCATTTAAAAGAGCAAGATATTTATAACTTGTCATATGAAAATCTCAATGAATATTACAAACTATTTATGGACGCAATATGAAGAAATCATAAATTTGATAATAAAATCAATGCATCATTGAGATTGAAAGATAGATTTGGAAGATTAACAGAAAAAGAATTCAAGAGAAATTTCTTTAATCTGGAAACATCAAAATGAAATTTTGATGATATTAAAGAATACTATTTTGTAAAAAATAATTCTTACAAAATTATCGATGTTGAAAACGTTGAATTCATACACACAATAGAAGGTGTTGAAAGTGATTCAGATGTAGAACACGATACAGTTAAACTTACATTAGTTTTAAATTCATACAATATAAATCATAAATTGACTACAAATACCATTTATATTCCGCTTTCAAAATTAGATAGCAACGGAATACAAATTTATACTGCAAATTGAAATGAAGATTATTTTACATCAGTAGCAAAACAAACTAGAACTTATGATGAATTTATAGAACAAATTAATAGTAATCGTAATAATTGATTTATTGAACCTAGTGAAGAATTCTTGAATTCAATTCAAAGTGGCGATATTGAAGTTAATTTAAGTAGATTGAATGATACATTAACAATTCATTTAATTCCATCTAATACATGAATTAGAATATTTCCTACAACTATATTTAGATTTGATGTTTCATCATTTTGAAGACAACAAAACTCAAGAAATCACAAAAATACAAAGAACATTTTTGACGGAATTAAACCATTCGAGATACATATACCAGGTATCAAAGATAATGATGATTATGTAGAAGATGCTATAACTGAAGAATTAGAAAAGCATTTAGAAAACATTCCTAACCCACTTAGACTAGATGAAGACTACGAAATTAGCAACATTGAAGAAGTGTTGAAACAATTAAGGGAACCAGAATATATACTTTCTGAAAAATTTAAACCAACTAATAAAGCATATTTAATCTTAACTGCTAAATCACCTAATATTGGTGTTCTTCAAATTCCAGTTTTCAACTGAACAAAAACTCTTATCAAAGATAAAATAGATTTATCAACCATCACTATTCCACCAATTAAAATTGAAAATAGTGATGAAGCAACAATGCGTAATGCTATTTACACACACATTAATAATGAATTTTCAAGTAGAAATCTTGGTATTTCTATTCCCAAAGATGTTTTATTAAGAAATGATATTAATCTTCAAATTTCTATTTTAAAACGCAAAACAAAAGTTAAACTAACAGTTATTCCAAATAGAAATGGACAAATAGTTGGTGAAACAAGTTTTAATGTCGAAACTGATTTCGATGCAACGAAATTAGTAAGAATTCCATTGAATTTAATTAAAGATTGAACAACCACTAAGTTTAACGAAAACATCTTATCAATACTTAGACAAAAAGTAGTAGATAAAGCAGTTAAATTTTTAAGAGATGAATATCAATTAGATTTTCTATTAGATTACAATATTGATTTCAAAGATTTAAATGAGATTATTAGAGGAATTTCTATTTCTGATAATCTAGAACGCTTTGGTGCAATTAGAATTTTAGGAGATAATCGTACAACTGAAGGCACTAAAGAATTACCATTTAGTAATCAAACAGATAAACAAATAACTGATGATTTAGATACAACTGATTTAGTTGTTGATGGTATAAAAATTAGAAATTTAGCACTTATTCCTGATTGAGAAACAAGAGATTATACAGAAAATAGAATAAGCATAATTGAAACAAAAATAATCAATTCTGCTATTAGTTATATGACTGATAACAACTATGTTTTTGGTATTGATTATTTAATTGATAATCAAGAACTAAGAAACACTCTTAGAAATATTTCAAAAAATGATGGTTTAAAACACGAAGGTGTTATAACATTGATATCTGTTTTTGGTAAAACCATCGGGAAGAAACAACTAAAATTTACAAACACAATAAGTTCTGAATTGAATGTAATTGATGACTTAAAAGAACCTGTAGATTTATCTATTATTCCTGATTGAGAAAATGCAAATTATTCAGAAAATTCAAAACAAGAATTAAGAAACAAATTAATTCAAGCAATAACAACATATCTTGAAAAACATAATTTGACTTTATTCAAAGATTATAAATTCAATGCAAACGAAATCAATCAAGTAATAAATGAAGTAATGATTAGTGATAATCAAATACATAATGGTACAATAACCATTTACCCAATTCAAGGTAAGAGCATTAACACTAAAAGTTTTACTTTTACTAACCAAACCGATAAGCAAATAATTGATGATTTAGATGAAACAATAGATTATGGAAATAGTCTTAAAAAAGCAACTTTAAGTGCAATTAATGGTGATTTATTTGTGTTTAGAGAAAATGATAAGGAACGCATAAAAAGACTTTTCTTAGAGCGTTTATCATCTCATATTAAAAACATTTATAAACTAGATTTAAATGTGCATTATGAAGTTGATGATACACAATTAAACAATGCTATTGAAGCAATAGCAATACCTGATGATTTAGTTCATACAAGTAGAGTTATTTTACATTCAAAAGATAATAAAGCTGATGAAAATGGTTATGTATTAATTGCTAACAAAACAAGTATTCCATTTATTAATAAAAATAACATAACATCAACAGAAACAAATAGAGAAAAAGAAGCTTTCAAAAAAGCAGTTTCATATTTCCTTATACCTGTTGGAATTCTTAGTTTTATATCGTTAGCATTACTTGGTTGATTTGTATATATGAAAAAATATAAGAACAAAGTTCAATAAAATAAGTCTCAACGTAAAAGTTGAGATTTTATTTGCGGAACAAAATAACAATAATTATTTTTAATAATTATTGTTGTATAATATTTATAAGAAAATATGATTAAGGTGGTGAATATATGTTTAATTTATTAAAACGCAAAAATACATTAAAAGAATTTATATCTGGTAAAGATGATAAGGGAATGATATTCAATGTTCTTGGAGAAAAAATCTCTGAACACCCATTAGTGATTTATTACGATGTTGATTCGAGACAAGTTTTTTATTTAAAAATGCGTTCTAAGAAGTCGAATGAATTAAAAAGTCGTAATGCATTTGATTGAGAAGAAGAAATTAAAATTAACGGTACATCTAAATTTAGTTTTATTAAGCATACATCATATGTAGATTGTGCACAAATTTTTGTAATGTCTGAAGATGATTTTCAAAAATTACACCCTGATAATGATTATTTAGATTTAAATTCATTAGGTTTTCAAACATCAAAGAAAATTTTAGATAAGGTAATCAGCAATTTAAATCACACACCACCAAAAGTAAGTATTACAGAAGTTAGTGTTAAAGAAGAAAATAACGAACTTAAAACAGTTCCAAATATTTTATATTGTTGAGAAACATTAGAAAATATTGAATCTGTAGCAGCAACCAAAAATATAGACAATGAAAAAGATATAAAAACTAAAACAAAATTAATGAAGCAATATATAACAGCAATTGACAAAATAAACTTTATAAACAAAAATAAGAATTTTGTTAGTGTTGAAATGGTTTCTGCTTCATTACGAGAAGCGCAAAAGTATCTAAACGAAGACATTGATTTATATAAGACAGAGAAGAATAAGAATTTTGTTTTTGATGCATTAGAAAACAAAATTAAAGACACTACATTACCATATATTAGAACTGCAATTTATATAAGAAATTATAGAAGTCAAAACAAACAAAAAGATGATATATATGATGTTATGAAATATATCAAAAAGCATATGTACAATGAGAAGAAAAATGCTCTTAGAGTTGATATAGACAAAGCAGAAGAAAAATGAATGGAATATATAAGTTCAAGTGAAAGAGATGAAATTGTAAGTACATTCTATAAAACAAATCAAATCAAATTACCAGATTGTTTTAATAAACCTGAGTTTTTAAAACAACAAAAGAAACAAGTACAAGAATTAAAAGTGCAACAATATTGTGCAGAACAAAGGAAAACAGAAGCCGAAAATAAAATAGATGTAAATCTTTTTGATGAAGAATATCTAGATGAAACTAATCAAACCATTACTAGTCAAACAAAAAAATCTACTTCTATAATGTAGGAAATAGATTATAATATATGTACTGCTTTAGTGCTCCCAAAATTTAAGGAGCACTTTTTTTATGCAAAAATTTAATAAAAATGTGGAAAATTACTTGAAATGCGGAAATGTTTTTCTACTGAAAAAACACTAAAATATAATATTTTTGTTATGAGAAATATTATAGAAATCGAAGAAAATAAAAATCACATTAAACAAGCATTAGAAGAAAAGATTGCTAAAATCAATGAATTAGAAAAACATTTTAGAGAAGTAATTCGTAAAAAAGAACACCCAAATTGAAAAATTTGTAGATATAAGAAAAGAAAATATATCACTAAATTTGGTGTTTTTGAACTGAACATTACTATGTATGAAAAGAAACAAGAGAATGGAAAATTAAAGAGATTTGTTTATTATCATCACGATTTATTAAAGCAATTATCACGCCAAAAATATGATTTTACAATAATAGAAGAAACAATAGAAGCGATATTAAAAAATGATAGTTTGCCAACCGTTAATGGTAAAAGAATAGAACCAAGCACAGCAAGATTTTGAATGAAAAAATATGCAATAGAAGAAAAGATAATTAATGAAAATAACAAGTTAATCGAGCACTTTCAAAAGGAAAAAATCAATAAGAAAAACGAGCAAATTAACATTGAAATTGATGATACGTACCACAAGATAAATTATGGAAAATCAAAGGAAAAAGTACGCTTTAGAACGGCTGTTTTTCACACTGATTTTACCAATAAAGATATTAAGAAAAAAGGTGTCGTTTTACTTGAAATTAATGAGTTCATCAAAGGTAAAGAACACACTAAAAAATCATCACAATATTACGATATTTTAGCCGAAAAAACATCTGAATTTGTACACGAAGAATCGCAAATTTTAGTGAAAGGTGATGGCGCAAGATGAATAAAAAATTCGATTTTATTGTGAGAGAATTCATCATTTTACCTTGATAAATTTCATCTCATAAAGAAAATAAAAGGTGCAATCGGACACCAAAGAAATGTATCAAACCCATTCAAAAAAGTCTTTCAAAATCTCAAAGTTGAACATCATAATCAGTATTGATATGATGTATTTTTGTATGTTCTGGAAAACAAAAATAAAGATGATTTTATGAAATTGAAAGATGATTTTTTAGCTGTATTAGAAGAAAAATTCAATGATAAAAAATTGTTAAATCACGTAAAAGAATTATTTAGATACATCAAAAATAATGAAAACGGAATATGAGATTTAGATGGAAAAAGAAAAATTGTAAGATGTTATACTGAACATTTTATGTATTACAAATGCAAAAAGAACATCAAAAAATCACATAGTTTCTTTGGTTTAAATCTAACAAAATTAAAGATTATGTACAATAACTTGGTAAATGGTTTTGCAACTATTTTTGCATAGTGGTGCAAATTTGGTGCGCATTTTTAAGATATGTATATACATAGTATATAAAAAATGTGTTGGTGCAAAAGTGATGCAAATTTGATAATACTGATGCAAATTTCAAAAAGAAAAATCTTGAATTTTTTACCAAAGTAATTATTTATAAAATAAATAATTAAAAAACAAGATAATGCGCCATACAGTAAGTATGTGGTGCGCACCTTATCTTGCCTTTAAAGGACGCGCATATGCGTGCGCGTTATTTTTGCTGAAGCAAAAATGCGGAAAATTTTGTGGAAATTTTCAAAAAATAACGAAAAAAAGCGAAAATGATGTAACATTAGAATGAAGCAGGAAATATATACGTTCCTACACACCTTAATTTCACCCTTCCAATATTTTTATAAACCTCTTGAAGAGCTTCTTGTCTTAATATATATGAGGATTTTTTAGAAATAATGTCACCTTCTTCACAATTGATTAGATTTTGATTCTTTTTATTTATGTAAACTTTTCTAAATTTCTCTCAAGCTCCAGGAGTTCTTTTAAGTTCGTGAACAATATCAACCTTATTATTTGCACGAACTTTCTTAGAAAATATGTTTAATACAACATTATTATTTTTTAAAAAAGCAATGTAAGAATCTTTTTGCTTTCATGTGATCATAATATCAGCTTTAACAAATTGACTTGTATCATCATTTTTAATTCTTTTAACTGAAAAAACTTTATTACTACGAGATAAATTAAGTCTTTCATTCTTTATTTTTAGCTGATCGTTATAGTTGTTTAAGTTTTTTAAAATTTCTGATAATTGATTTTGACAAACATCAAAAATTGATTTTTGAATTTTTCGAATAATTTTTTTGTTTTCTTTATTTTTATCTAATAATGACTCATCTATAACATGAAAATTTATGTTGTAATCAATATCGAAAATATTATTTTTTTCTTTTTGGGTTACAATATTTAATTTAGCTGAACCAACTTTTTCAATATGATCAAATTTTAAATGGTGTTGTAAAAATTTGTCATTATTAAGTTTTTTTAATAAAGGTTGAATTATTTCATTAACAAAAAATTCATTATATTCTTTGACTTTACTGTATTATACAAATTTGTATTTGTTTTGTGACATATATTCCTTTCTTTAGCATTCTTAATTATTTAATATGTAAAATTATTTTACTTTTTATTATTTGGGTTCAATTGACTTCCACGGTTTCCATGAACTTGTGAATTTTGTCTATTTGAACCATTTGTCCCTTTGTTTGAATTCTTCATATTTGAAGAATTGTTTTTAGGACTAATTTTATTTTTATTAGACATTTTCCCTCCTTTCATTTTAAAATTATATATATATATATATATATATATATAAGTCAAGTGAATAGCTAAAGATTAGAAATCTTCTTTCAGATTTTTTTAGTTTGTTTTTCTGTTACAAATTCATATTTCATTATTTCCCCCTTTTTAAACAAAACACCCCCATCCAAATTTAAGCGCACTTAAAAAAGGGAGGGGGGTGTTATTTCATTTTTATGTTATTAATGTAGCACAGTTTTTTATCTTATGCAAAATTATAAATTCAAAAAACCTGATTTTGGGTTTGAAAATTAGTTCAATGTTTTGAATTTATTAGCTACATTTTTCAGTTATCAAACCCAACATTTTTATATTAAAAATGTATAATTTACATAATAATTAGAAAAACAAAATACTAGACTAGGAGACAAAATGAACAATCAAAAAGTTTTAGTTATTAATGCTGGAAGTAGTTCAATCAAATTAAGTCTTTTTGCTAAAGACACATTAGAATTACTTGCAAGTGGTATTGCTGAAAGAATCACTTTACCTATGGGAAATATTGCAATTAAATACCAAGGACAAAAACATGAAGTTGAAGTAGTAATGCCAAACCATGAAGTTGCAGTTCAAGAAGTTTATAAATTAATGCAACAAATTAACTTAGTTACTAAACCAGAAGAAATTGAATACATCGGATTTAGAGTTGTACAAGGTGGAACATACTTTGATAAAACAATTCAAGTAACAGATAAGGAAATTGCTTTAATTGACAAATGTTCAATTTATGCACCATTACACAATCCTGGAGCAGTACAAGCAATGCTTGGATTCAAAAAAGTTTTCCCTGCTGCTAAATTATCAGCAGATTTTGATACTGCATTCCACACAACAATCAACAGAGTTAACTCAACATATGCTATTCCAAAAGAATTAACCGAAAAATACCAAATCAAACGTTATGGAGCACACGGAATTAGCCACGATTTCATTACTGAAAAATTATCAGAAATCTTAAACAAAGACAAAGTTACATTTGTTAACTTACACCTTGGGAACGGTGGAAGTTTATGTGCTGTTAAAGATTCAAAATCATTTGATACAACAATGGGACTTACACCACTTGCTGGAATCATGATGGGGACACGTTCAGGAGATATCGATCCATCAATTCACCAATTTGTTATGAACCAAGAAAACATCTCAATTGATGAATTCACAAACATTTTAAACAAAGAAAGTGGATTATATGGTGTATCAGGAGTTTCATCAGATATGCGTGATGTAACTGCTGCTGCTAAAAACGGGAATGAAGATGCTGCATTTGCATTAGATTTATTTGCACAAAGAGTTGCAGATTACACAGCATTATATTCAAACAAAATCGGTGGAAATCCAGATGCAATCGTATTCACAGCTGGTATCGGTGAAAACGTAGCATTTATGCGTAAAATGATTATTGATAAATTATTCTTTAAAAACATTAAAATTGATGATTCAATTAATGAAGGTCAAATCGGTGATTACCAATTAATTTCAACACCAGATAGTGAAGTTAAAGTTTATGTAATCAGAACTAATGAAGAATTAGTTATCGCAAGAAATGCATTAAAAGTTTATGCAAAATAAAAAAAATGCACTTTATCCTGGTTCATTTAACCCAATACACAAGGGACATTTGTCAATCATTGATAAAGCAAGCAAATTATTTGATACTTTATATGTAGTTGTATCATTTAATCCAGATAAAAATAACTTAGAAGATATCGAAAAGAACTATGAGATAGTATTAAATCTTTTAAGTGATAAAGAAAATATTAAAGTTATAAAAAATAAAAATCAACTAACTGCAGAATTAGCAAAAGAGTTAAACGCAACTTATCTAATTCGTAGTGCCAGAAACATTCAAGACTATGAGTATGAATTAGAATTAGCAGCAGGTAATAAATACCTTAATGAAAATTTAGAAACAATTCTCATAATGCCAGACTATGAAAATATTGAATTTTCATCAACTTTACAAAGACACAAAGAAAGATTAAAATAATATGTTTAAATTTATAAAATCAGCAACCAAAAAAGAAAATTGATACGAACACAATAATAAAGAAGTTGCTTTTTGGGGACGTTCTAATGTTGGTAAAAGTTCATTAATCAATGCAATAGTTTCAAACGGAAAATTAGCACGTGTGTCAAAAACACCAGGTAGAACACAATTGCTTAACTTCTTTGAAAACGAACACAATGCAGTATTAGTTGACTTACCAGGTTATGGTTATGCTAAAATGTCTGAAACTAAACGTATTGAAATGATGAAAATGATTGAAGAATACTTACTTAACCGTAAAAATCTTGAATCATTATACTTACTAATTGATTCACGGCACGGAATAACTGGTACAGATTTTCCGATTCTAGAATTCTTGGTTGAAAACAAAATTCCATTTGCAATTGTTTTCACTAAGGCTGATAAATTAAAACAAAAAGACAAAGCACAATTAGCTAAAAAGATTAAACAATATTATCAAGAATTTGGTGAATTTGACTACTTCATAGTTTCAAGTGAAAGTAAAATGAATATCCATAAATTAATAGAAGACTTAAATGAAATCTTAGGTGAATAAGGAGAAATATGAAAGCAAAATTATTATCAATAGCATTTGCACTTGCTGGAGCAAGTACTGTAATTGGTTTATCAACAGGAATTGCTGTAATTGCTAATAAACAAAAAACACAAGTAACAAAAGAAGAAAAATTAGCGCAATATGAATTGATTGTCTCAAATAATTTTAAGAAAAACATGTTAAAACGTTTAGCTAGTGAATTTGCTACACAACCACTTGCTAGAATAAGTTCAGTCCCAACGCTTTGAAATAATGAAAAATGAAGTAAAGAAATCTTTTACAAAACTCAAATTACAAAACAAGAATTTGAAAGTGATAACAACTACAATCACGACTTCCTTCTAGTAAATAAAAATACAGGTGCATTATTTAATGTTGAAAGATCATCATTCCAAAGCATAACTTTCAAATCATTTGCTAATGATTTAACTGGTACTTTATACCTTCAAGTCACACTTGAAAACAAAGATGAAAAAGATCAAACTAAGAACGAACAAATTATTCATGTTTATGAACTTTCGGGATTTGCAACAATTAATCAAATCAACAAATATGACCAATTCATTGATGTTGAAGTTACAAAAATTAAAGATAAAGACGCATTTAAAAAAGAATTTACAAGATTCTCAGAATTCTATGCAGCATATAGTTCTTTAGGTGTTTCTGAAAGACCTGCATTTATTCAAAAATGATTTACTCTTCCATCAAACAACTTAGTTGAATATGATCTTTCAAATGCAACATTAACAACAGAAACAAATGAACAAAATCAAGATATTATTAAATTAGTAATTCCATATAAAATTAAAGTTCTTGCAGCAGAGAATAAACCTGATCAATTAAATAAAATTGATTTATATTCACCAAATGATCAAGAATTAGTTTCTTCAAACACAATTGTAATTAACTTCTATTAATACTAATTAGAAAAGTCTTATCGGCTTTTCTTTTTTTATATCTAGGAATAAGTTACAAAAGTCTAAAAAGTTAATAAGAAAACACAGTTTTAAAACTGTGTCTTTTATTCAAGTTATTCTTAGAAAAATACTTCTCTTGATCTTTGTTTAACTTCTTTTGAAGTTGTAAATGGAATTCTTGTTGTATATCCTGCTTTAGCAGCAACAATCATTTTTGTAGGTCATCTGAAAAGATCTTGGTTTCATTGAAGCACTCTATCATTGTAAATTTCACGAGCTGCTGTAATTTCTTTTTGTAGATATGAATTTTGTTGCATTGCTTGTGTTAATGATTCATGTGCTTTTAATTCTGGATATCTTTCTACTTGAACTTTAATATTTCCAAGTAATGCATCAACTTGTGAGTTGATTTCTGATCTAACTGCATCATTATTACCACCAGGAACAATTCCTGATCTTAATCCAGCTACACCAAGCATTACGTCTTTATCTAACTGAATTGATTGTCTTACGATTGCAGCAACATTTTCTAAAATAACAACTCTTTGTTCAATAAAGTTATCAATTTGTGATGCATTGTGCTGAATATTTTGTTGTAATCTTCTGAAGTGGTTTCTTGCCCCTATTTTCATAAATAAGAAAATAAGTCCTGGAATAATTAATGGGAATCATAAAAAGATTTGAAATACTAATGAACCCCTACCTACTTCAACTTTTAATTGCTTTTCAATAACATTGATGTCACGTCCATTTTCGTTTACTGTACCTGTTAATTCATCTAATTCGTTTGCCATGTTATCTCCTTTTTCTATATATAAATATTATAAAAGATTTTTAAACTTATGTATTAAGTATTAAATGTGACCTTCATCATCTTTGATATATAATGAGTCACTAAATAAATTAAATTTAAAATGATCAACTCATCTTGTTTGAAGTTCAGTTTCTGGTTTTTCTTCTTTTGCATCAAGTGTATCCAAAACATCATCAAAGTAATCTACAAATGAGTCATTAAACTCACCGTTAAAGTACTTAATATCAGTATCAGCAACACTTTCAAGGTTAGTCTTGAATGAACCGATAGTTGTTCTTGTAACTGGTAAATACTCAATTCAAGGAACAGGAATGGTGTGTATATTACCATCACCACCTTTTTGCATTATGTAATCAACTCTTTCTTCGGTACGATATCCATATGATTTTATTTGAACTAATTCATGACCATTATGTGATTTTATAGCATTAGTTTTATTAATTACTTCAGTTTGACACAATGGGTGCATAATAGTTCCTAAATGTGCGGCATTAACTATTTTTTCTGCCTCAAATTCAGAAACATATCTAAATGTTGAATCAAATTCATCATCAAATTTAGTTTGTGTGTAAATTGGAATTGATAAAAATGGTGCAAGTGAGAAATAAATTGTTTTAAAGTAATAAATTTGATATTTAATAAAGTCTTCTTTAAGTTTTTCAAAATCAAAGTGAGTTAAATATCTTAAAAATTCATTATCTAAAAACGGAAATTCAGATAATCTATCTGATTGTAAAATATTGGTTTTCTTTTGTTTAATTCAAGTGAAATCATCACCAAAACTTTCTGTTCTGTCCGTAATGATTTCTTGCATTTTACGTTGTGCCAAAGGCGTAAACATCATTCTGTATTCTGCTTCATTATCTCTATCAGTACAATTGAATAATGACTCAAACTCTAAATTACCTGAAATAGATTTAAAAGTAGAATTGTTTTTTAGTGCATGTTCATCTAAACTTATAAAGTGTTTTGAACGTTTTTTGATTAATTTCTTTAATTGGCTTTCTGTTTTTAAATGTGCATCAGAAGCTTGACGTGAGAATGATAAATTAGGTACAGCATTATTAAGATAAACTAAATCAATAGTTTTGTAATATTCTGGAAATGGTTTTGTTACTGATGCAGTAAGAACTTGTGATCTTTGTACCGTTTTAAAATGACCTTCACTATCTCTTACTGTTTCTGATCAAAAAATAGTAATTGAACCTGTATATGTTTTTTTACCCATAATGTGATTTTTAGAAACTTTGTAGATAAATGGTGATGAGTAAATTTCACCTGATTGTAAATATAATGTTGATGTTCTATCGTCAATTCCTTGAAGATAATCATATGCATTACCATCATCAACATTTATAAATTGATTTATTCTAGTCTGATTTGTAAATTTATCCAATGTAATTTGTGGAAAAGTTTTTTGCATTAAATTTTCTTTAATATCTAGACCAAAACGTCCAAAAATAGGGGAAAGTTGTTCTTTTGCTTCTGCTTTTATTTTTTCCATAACATTACGGAAACCTTTTGCAATTTTCTTGTATTTTAAATACTTAGGTAGCAATCATGCAAAAGATATAATTAGTAATAAAATTGCTAAAACCACCATAGGTATAAATGCTTCAAGTTGTTTATATACTAAAGGTGAAAACAATCCAAGTAGAACGGCTGCAACAAGTGTCACGATGAAACCTATCATATAACCCACTTCTACGGAGTGAGCGTCATTATACTTCTTTTCCTCTTTATAATATGATTTGCAAGTTGATCTATGTTGATCTAGATCTATTTCGGCTTTTTTAGCTAATTCATCAATAAAGTTAGAACAATTCTCAATGTGTAATGGTTTATATTTATTTTTGTAATCATTAATTAGTTCATAACTTGTATCAAATAATACTTTTTCTGACATAAATTCCTTATTTCTAGTTTAATTTGTTTTATTCTATTTAATATTTATATTAAATATCTAACTAATAAAATTATAAACTAATCGCAAAACTAGTGGATAAATTTCCGCATTTATAACCGTATAAATACCACAAGAATATTGAATATTTTTGAGTTTTATTTAAATCAAGCATGTGCTTAAAAAGTTGTTTAAAAATAAAACTCAGATAAAGTTGATATAATATTGAAAAATATTCAAAATTTCAGAATATTTATCCTTAATTACTAATTCATTTAAACCTTAAACATTGATGTTTTAGTCTTAAAATAATCAAATAAACTTCTGCATTTTAATGCAAGTTCAAAAAATAAAAAAATGTATAATTTAATAAAATATTAAAATATTTTATTTATTATGAAAAATTTAGCAAATTTAGTTAGACCGTCAACCCTAAATGATATCGTTGGTCAATATCATGTAATTAATTTACTGAAAGAAGTTGTTAAAAATAATGTAACAGCTAGTTTTTTGTTTTTTGGTGAAGCAGGAACAGGTAAAACATCAACAGCATTTTGCTTGGCTAACGATTTAGGTTTAAAAAGCGGTTACTTTAATGCATCAGTTGATTCAAAAGCAGATTTAACTAAATTACTTAAAGAATGTGAAGTAATTATCATTGATGAGATTCATCGACTTAATAAAGATAAACAAGATATTCTGCTCTCATATTTAGAGTTTGACAAAATTATTGTTTATGCAACTACTACTGAAAACCCATATTTTAGAGTTAACCCTGCTGTTAGAAGCAGAATGCAAATACTGCAATTTAACAAAATTTCAGAGCAAGATATCGTTAAAAAATTAAGACAAATAATTAATGATCATTATAAAAATCTAAATATTAGCGATAACTTATTGTTAGATTTATCACGTTTTTCATCAGGAGATCTAAGATCAAGTATTAACAATTTACAAATGTTAGCATTTTGTAAAAATGATAATGAACCAGTGACAAAAGATGATTTAAAAACCATTGTGCCAAATATCAATTTTTATAGTGATTTAAATTCATCAGCGCATTATAATAATCTCTCTGCATTCCACAAATCACTAAGAGGTTCAGATGTCGATGCGGCATTGTATTATGGTTTATTAATTTTAAAATCAGGTGATTATGATGGACTTTTTAGAAGAATGCAATGCGTTGCTTACGAAGATATCGGACATTCATCACCAAATGTTTCGTTAAGAGTTAATGCAGCAATTCAAGCATATGAAAGACTCGGAATGCCTGAAGGAGGCTTACCAATTGCATTTGCAATTATTGATTTAGCGCTAGCACCTAAGAGTAATTCGGTAATCGAAGCAATTGAGCGTACTAACTCATTACTTGATGCAGGGAAAATTTATGAAATACCAAAACATCTTCGTGATGCTCATTATGCATCTGCTGCAAAATTGGGTGATGGTAAGGGTTATAAATATCCACACGATTACAAAAACAATTGAGTTGAGCAACAATATTTACCAAGACAACTTAAAGATGTCAATTTATATCAACCTGGTGATAATGATAATGAACAAAAATACCAAAAATATTGAGAGATAATAAAACAATTTAAATAAGGAGTTAAATATGGAATTAAAATTAGAATTAATTAATAATTTAGAAGACCTAAAACAAGCAAAAGCTAAAGTGTTTTCTAATGAAGGTGAAATTTTTAAACTTCAACAAGAACTTAAAGCAGCACCCGTTGAACAAAAGAAAGAACTTGGACAAAAAATTACACAATTAAAAAATAAATATAATGAATTCTTTGCAGCAGCAGAAGCAAGAATTGCAAGATTAAAAATCGAAAATAAAATCAATTCAGAATTTATTGATGTTACAAAGCCGGTTTCTCAAGTTGGTTCATTGCACCCAATCACAATCGTTGAAGAAAGATTAAAAGATTGATTCATTCAACATGGATACTACCAACAAGAAGAAGGTGAAATTGTATCTGATATGTACAATTTTGAGCGCCTAAACATACCAAGTGACCACCCAGCAAGAGCAATGCACGACTCACTTTATTTAAATGCAACCACATTATTAAGAACACATAACACAGGTATTACAGCTAAAGTTCTTGAAGAAAATAAAAATCAAGAAATTTCAACATTTGCAATCGGTAAAGTCTACCGTAATGATGAAGATGATGCAACTCACTCACACCAATTTACACAAGTTGATTTCGTTTCAGTTGGTCATGTAAGTTTTTCTAACTTAATTTGAACACTTAAAAGTTTACTTAGTTATGTACTTGAAGAAGAAGTTGAAATCAGACTGCGTCCAAGTTATTTCCCATTCACTGAACCATCTGTAGAAGTTGATGTTTTCTACAAAAATCGTTGAATCGAGATCCTTGGAGCCGGAATGTTACATCCAAGAGTTTTAGAATTAGCAGGATATAACAATGATTTTAATGGTTTTGCAGCCGGAATTGGAATTGAAAGAATCACAATGATTAAATATGGATTTAACGACATTCGGGACTTATACCGTAATGATTTAAGAGTATTGGAGCAATTTAAAAATGAAAAATAGTTTTATTGAAATTTTACAAAGCGAGGGTAAAAAACCTTACTTTGACAACATTATTAACGGTTTAAGAGAAGAAGGTAAAAAAACAGTTATTTATCCAGAACAAGTCCAAATTTTCCGTCCATTTGACTACTTCCAAGTTGCAGAAACGAAAGTAATTATTCTTGGTCAAGATCCATACCACACATATGGTTATGCTGATGGTCTTGCATTTTCAACAGGTAATAATAAACTTTCACCATCATTAAGAAACATCTTTAAAGAACTTAAAAAAGATTATCCTAAAATAAAATTAGATTCAACAGACTTAACTCCATGAGCAAAACAAGGTGTTTTACTCTTAAATACAGTCCTAACAGTATCTCATGGTGAGCCAAACTCACATAAAAACTTTGGTTGACAATCATTTACCAAAAAAGTTATTCAAGAAGTTGTTAAAGTCAACCCTAATGTGATTTTAGTTCTCTTAGGTAAAGAAGCGCAAAAATTTGCTAAAGATATTGAAATCAACCCGGACAATGTTATTGCGACATCTCACCCAAGTCCATACTCTTACAAAAAAGGATTTGAAAACTCAGGTATTTTTAAATTAATCAACAAAAAACTTAAAAAACACAATGAGCAACCAATTGATTGAAATTTAGAAGGAGGTAAATAAATGTATTTATCATTAAATCACTTAAATACTTACTTTAAAAATAGGAAAGTCAGTGCCGAAGAAGTATCAAACGCTTTAAATGCACTTGGTTTAGAAGTTGAAGAAATTAAACAATTCAGCGATGTTAAAGGACTTTTATTTGCTGAAGTTTTAAAAGTTTGTGACAACCCAAAACAACCACGTCTTGATATTGTTGAAATTAAAACAAAAGACGGTAATAAAACCATCCAAACCAATAACAAAGTGTTAAAACCAGGTGATATTACAATTTGCTTCCCAGTTGGCGCTTCAAAAGGTGATATGGTATTTGGTGCGGTTGAATTACAAGGACATATTTCTGAAGGTATGTTCGCATCATGATCTGAAATCGGATATGATTGAACATTATTATCTGAAAAAGATCAAGTTTTAGTATTACCAAATGGTTTTGCAACAATCAATGATGATCCAATGCAAAAATTAGGTTTAGATGATACTATAATCGAAATCTCAACAACAGCAAACCGTAATGATGCAAACTCATATTATGTTATTGCACAAGAAATCGCTGCATACTATGGTGATTTAGGTTTAGCATTCCACATTAAAGATACTAAATCAACTTTTAATAGCGACGTCAAGGCAACAAACGGAATTGCTAAAGCATTAACTTTCACAGAAATTAAAGGTAAAAAAGCATCAACATTAGAAGATAAAATGCTTTTAGCAAAACATGGTATTGATGCAAAATTTGATTGAGCAGTAAACTTAACAAATTTAACATTATTAAACATTGGTGTGCCTGCACACGTTTATGATAGAACTAAAATTGCTAATAACTTAACTACTTCAACATACACTGGTAAATTAACAATCCTTGGTGAAAAAGAAGTTGAATTAAATAATGTACTAGTTGTAAACGATGATAAAGAACCTATTTCAATTGCATGTGCAATGGGGCTTGAAAAATCAAAAACAACATTAGAGACAAATGATTATCTTTTTGAAGTTGGAGTTTTTGATCATTCACAAGTACGTCATAGTGCTAAAGAATTAAAAATGATCTCTAATTCAGCATCACAAGGTTCAAGAGTTATCACACCACAATTAGCTAATTTAGCTATGCAATACATTCGTATGAACGCAGAAGGTTTAGAAATCTCTCAAATTATTAACCCTGTTGATTACCGCTCACATAAAAAGATTGCATTTGATGCAAGTAAATTACAAAAATATACAAACTCACACGATATTACTAAATTTGATGAAGCTAAATCACAATTATCAAACTTAGGTTACATTTTCGAAAACGACTATGTGCTAGTTCCAAACTATAGATATGATGTTAATATCTTTGAAGATATTATTGAAGAATTATTCAGATATTACTCATACGATAAATTTGAACCACAAGCAGTTAAATCTGTTCCATTAATCACACAAAATAGAGATATTTCAAAGAATTTAATTCAAGCACAAGGTTATTCAGAAGCAAGAACATTTACACTTGTTTCACGAGAAAAAGCTCAATTAAACCCATTTAATTTTGCAAACGATATTAACCTAATGACATTCGTTTCAAAAGAAAGAGAAACAATCAGAAATTCAATCATCACTTCATTATCTGAAGTTGTTGAATATAACCAAAAACGTAAAATTACAAACATTAATATTTTCGAAAAAGGAATGATTAATAATAATGTCTTAGTTTATGGTTTTGCAACTACAACAAAAGACTTTTACGCCTTAAAACAAGATATTTTAAACTTTACTAAACTTGATTTAGAATTCATTCCATTTAAAGATAATGAATTCATCCACCCTAATGTTTCAGCTAAAATCCTTTACGACGGCGAAATGATTGGATGAATTGGTAAATTACACCCAGGTTATGATCAAACTGATGCATTCTATGCTGAAATTCTTGTTAAAAATATCGAACCTGTTATCACATTTGAAGCAATTGATTCAGAACCTTTAAAAACAATTGACTTAACATTCGAATTAGACAAAAAAGACTATATCGCAGATAAAATTAATAAAATTAAAGCAACTGCAAAAGTATTTGATATTCAACAAATTGATGATTATCACAAAGAAACAACACACAATGTAACTTTAAGAGTTACTGCTACATCAGACAATATTGAATTAATCGACAAAGAATTCAATAAGTAGGAGGAATATGTATTCAAAAATTAAATTACATGACACAATTGTTCAAGATGCAATTAATAATGAATTACATCGTCAAGAAGATCACATCGAACTTATTGCTTCAGAAAACTATGTATCAGAAGATGTTTTAAAAGCACAAGGTAGTGTTCTAACAAACAAATATGGAGAAGGTTATCCAGGTAGAAGATACTACGGAAGCTGTGAAAACGTTGATATTGTTGAACAAGCAGCAATCGATCGTTTAAGAGAAATTTTCGGAGTTAAATATGCTAATGTTCAACCATATTCAGGTTCAGTGGCAAATGCAGCTGCTATTGCATCAGTTGTGCCTAGTGGCGGGAAAATCATGGGACTTGCTTTAAACTGTGGGGGTCACTTAACACACGGTTATAAAATTAGTTTTAGTGGTATTTTTTACCAATCAGTTTCATATGCCCTTTCTGAAGAAGGTGTTTTAGATTATGATACTATTGAGAAAATGGCAATGGAAGAAAAACCAGATTTAATTATTTGTGGTTATTCAGCTTACTCACGTACAATTGACTTCAAGCGTTTTAGAGAAATCGCCGATAAATGCGGTGCTAAATTAATGGCAGACATTGCTCACATTGCAGGTTTAATCGCAGGTGGACAACATCCATCGCCAGTTGGACACGCACACATTATTACATCTACCACACATAAAACACTACGTGGTGGGCGTGGTGGCATCATCATGACAGATGATGAAGAGATTGCTAAAAAAGTGGATCGTTGAGTATTCCCAGGATATCAAGGTGGTCCATTATTCCACGCTATTGCTGGTAAAGCAGTTGCTTTCTATGAAGTTTTACAACCAATGTGAAAAGAATATGCCAAAAACATTAAAGACAATGCAACAAAATTCTGTGACGCATTTAAAGCAAAAGGTGCAACCATTGTTTCAAACGGTACAGATAACCACTTATTCATGGTAGATGTCTTAAAAACTTACAATATTAATGGTAAACAAGCAGAAACCATTCTTGAAAAAATCAACATCACAATTAATAAAAATACAATTCCATTCGATACACTTTCACCTATGTTAGGTAGCGGTATTCGTCTTGGTACTGCAGCAATGACAAGTAGAGACTTTACAAAATGAGATGAACTTTGTGAAATTATTCACTATACACTTTCAAACCATGATAAATTAGTTGATAATCAAGAAGAATTACAAGAACTTAAAAACAAAGTTCTTGTTCTTACAAAAGAATTCCCAATTAAAAAATCATACTTATAATAAGTAGAACATCCTAACATCTAGGATGTTTTTAATATTTTTTGACTATGTGCAAGCATTAAAAAACGAACACCAATTGTTGTGTTCGTTAAATGTTATTATAAATTTTTATATGGAACAGGAATTTCTTTAAGTACAAATTTCTTGTCAGGTAATTCTTGAGTTAATCTTTCAAACATATGTCATGCAAAGACTTGTTCATCTAAGTGTGGTACTTCTAAAATGCTAATGTTGCATTGATCAAACACAATTCAATCACTTCAACGAAAATCACTACTTACAATAAGATCGATACTCTTTGATAAATCAACAATTTGTCCAATGTAACCCGAACCACTTAAGAAAGCAATAGTTGCTTGTTTCTTGTCTAATTGATCATCTTTAACATTAGTTCTAAATGAATCTAATTTTAAGTTTGATTTAAGTAATTGAGCTAATTCTCTAACTGATAAATTAGCATCAATTACTGCTGAATATTTTTGTGTTAATTCTTTGTTTAATTTATCTTGAATTCCTAAATATCTAGCAATTTGGTATGATGTTCCTTCTTCATTGCAATCGTAGTTTGTATGCATTGAATAAGATGTAATTTGGTGTTGACGTAATTTCTTTAAGATTTCACGTTTGTATGGTGCTTTGTAATCTTCTGTTTTTCACATTGCTTCAAACTTGAATGGATGGTGAGTTAAGATAACATTACATCCATTTTCAATTGCTTCATTTAATACTTCTTCTGTTAAGTCGATTGCAAGTACTGCACCAGTAAATTTTTTCGCTTGAACTGTTTTAACTGAGTATCCCGATGGATCTCAAATTTCTTTTAATTCATTTGGATATCATGAATTTACTAATTCAATAAAATCCTTAATTTTCATTGATCTTTTTACTGCCATAATTATGATTTAATAAAGTCCTTTAAATTTTTACCGTGTTTTGAGTTTGTTTTTAATTTACGTAAGATTTTATTTTCAATTTGACGAATACGTTCTTTTGAAACACCACCACGATCTTGCGCTAATTCATCTAATGAGTGCACTCTGTAACGTTCACCAAATTCATCTGTACCTACACCAAAACGTTTACAGATTAACTTACGGTCTTCTGGATCTAAAGTATCAATCATATCCATTAAAACTTCAGTTAATTCTTCTTGTGAAGCAAATTCAACTGGTGAAATGATATTGTCATCTTTAACAAAATCAGAGAATGCTGAATCGTTTTCTTTACCAACCTGTTTATCTAAAGAAATTGGGTCAATGTTGATTTTACGGATGTATCTAACTTTTTCAGCATTATATCCGTTTCCGTATTTTTCTGCGATTTCCTCGTCACTTGGTTCTCTACCTAATTCTTGTTGAAGTTCGCGTTCAATTTTTGAAATCTTGTTGATTGTTTCAACCATGTGAACTGGCACACGAATTGTTCTAGCTTGATCCGCTACAGCACGTGTAATTGCTTGACGAATTCATCATGTTGCATATGTTGAGAATTTAAATCCTTTATTAACGTCGTATTTTTGAACTGCTTTTAAAATACCTGAGTTACCTTCAGAAATTAAATCAATAAATGAAAGTCCTCTGTTTTTGTATTTTTTAGCATTATTAATAACTAAACGTAGGTTTCTTTGGATAAGTTTATCTCTTGCACGTTTTCCTCTGAAACCACCAAGTTCCATTTGTTCTGCAAGTTTCTTTTCTTCATCAACTGTAAGCAATTCACCATACTTACCAATTCAACGCATGTATCATTTAACAATATCGTTTGTTTCTGTAAGTTTGTTTGTAAGGTTAAGTTTTTTGTTTGTGTCTTCACCTAAGTCAACAGTATCATTGAAGTCAAATGAAAGTTTATCTAAGTCTAAATCTAAGTCGTCTTCATCAGAGTGATCAGCAAACATATCATCATCATCTGATTCTTCTTCATCTTCATCAGAATCATCTTCTTCTGTCTCATCATCTTTAGCTAAGTAGTGTTCATCTTCAATATCATCATCGATGAAATCGTCTTCGTCACTATCGTCATCATCAACTAATAATTCTTCATAATCTGGCTCTTCATCTTCATCAATAACTTCTTCAGTTTTCTTAGATTTTTTAGTAGATTTTTTTGAACCTGATAAATCAAAATCATCTTCGGTGTAATCATCATCGTCACCAAAGTCAACATCATCGACAATAATATCTGAGTCTTTTAACTCCAACATTAAGTCATCTGTACTATCTTCATCAACGAAAAAGTTCTTTTTCAAGATAATGTCAAAAACTTCTTCTTGTGTGAAGTGGTCTTTTTTGCTTTTATTTAATTCCTTTTTCAGGAAGTTAATTAAAGTTTCGAATTTTTGCATATTTCTTACTCCTTTTAAGGTTTTAATTTAATGGTTCTATTTTTTCAAAAGTCATTGATTTTTTTAATAATTTCATAACGATATGGCGGAACCACAATGTTTTTTGCTTGATTGTTTGTTGGATAGTTAATATCCAATCATTTTGCTCATTCTTGATTTAACTCATTGAGCATTGCTTTTACAGGAAGTGTTTTACCTGTCTCAAATGCTTGGTTAAATGATTCAATGGCATTGTTTATAAAGATATTAGTAAACTCTTCTTGAATTGCTTGGTTATTAATATCTGAGAAGTAATCACTTAATGCTTCACTTGATATTTCAAGAGCTTTATCAGGAGAAATTTGATTTTCATCCATAGCGACTAACTCATCAAAAAGTTTTTTAACATTCTCTGGATAGATAAATAAACTTTGAATATTTTCTATTTGTTTAAATAACTTTAATGCTTGTGGGTTAGATAAAATACCAATTAGAACATTAATTCTTGTGATCTTTTTATCAAATCAGAATTTATCATATGCACGTTGATATGCTACTGGTTCTTGAGTTTGATAAGTCGGTGTGTCAATTTGAGTTTCAAAATCATAACTCGGAATATAACTTGGTTCATAATTTTGAAATTCATTTTCATAACTTGTTTTTGTGTATTGTTTATTTTTTGCTTGTGCTAATTTAAGAATTGAATCAATTTTGAGTTTATAGTTAAAATCTTTTTCGAGACGAAGCGCAATATATTGAATTTGTTCTTCAGTCATAAGAACTAAATATTGATCTAATTCTTTAATAAAATCATTTAAATGTTGAAAGTCAACGTTTGTGTTTAAATTATGAATTTTCTTAAGTTGTTCATAAACAAAATCGACAGATGATTGTGTGCTTTGAGTAACAAGATTTTGTAATGTCTCTGCACCATATTCTTTTAAGATTTCATCAGCATCTTTAAGGAATTTGTTAAGCACAACAACAGTTTCAACATTGTTTTCTAAAAGAGTTTTAATGCTACGTAACGATGCATTAATACCTGCATTATCATTATCTAAGAATAATGTAACTTTATTATTTCTAATCAATTGAACATGATCTTTAGTTAATGCAGTACCCATAATAGCAACTGTATTGGTGATATTTGCTTTATAGCAAGCAATAACGTCCATGTAACCTTCAACAATTACTACTTCTTTTTTATTAGCAATGCTTTCTTTAGCATTGTGGTAGTTGTATAAAATTTTAGACTTATGGAACAACTCTGTTTCAGGTGAGTTGATGTATTTGGCTTGTGTATCTTTAGTTAAAGCACGTGCTGAGAAAGCAACTAATTCACCTTTTGCATTTTTGATACCAAAAGTAATCCGATCTCAAAACATTTCATTATGATCTTGGTTTAATAAACCTGCTTTTACAAGAATGTTATTGTCAGCGGTTAATGCTTTAAGAGCATCTTTTAATCTACCCTTTGGAGCAAAACCGATATCAAACATATCACGGATATCTGGATCATCTAAACCACGTTGTTTAATATAATCACTTGCAGCTTGATTTGCTCAGATTTGAGTTTTATAGTAAGCATTAACGAGCTCTAGTGAGTCTAAAATTTGAATTTCTTCTTCTGTATAGTTATTTATTTCTTGGTTTTGATGTTGACTAAAATCGTAGTCAATGTTTTGTTTTTGAGCTAAATATTCAATTGCTTGAATAAAATTAAGATTTTTAAATCTTCTAATGAAACTAGCAACATTTCCACCAGCACCACAAGGAAAACATTTGAAAATTTGTTTTATTGGTGAGACTGTAAAACTTGGTGTTGAGTCTTGGTGAAACGGACAAAGGCCAACATAGTTGTTACCCTTTTTGTTTAAATTAACAAATTCAGATATTATCTCAACTATGTCGGCTTGTTTTATTATTTGTTCGGATAGTTCTATTGGAAAATGTTTTTTTACCATTTAACTCTCCTTGCGTGAATTAAAAAATTATTTGTGTGTTGCTAAAAAATGCGGAACTTCTTCAATTGGAATTCTAACTTGTTCCATTGTATCTCTATGACGTAATGTTACATTACCATCTTCTAATGTGTCATAATCAACTGTTAAACATCAGAATGTACCAATAGCATCTTGACGACGGTAACGTTTACCAATTGTACCTGCTTCATCGTAAGTTGTTGCAATACCTAAATCTAATAATTTATTAAACACTTCACGAGATTTCTCTGAAAGTTTTTTAACCAATGGAAGTACAGCAACTTTATATGGAGCAACGTCATAAGGGAATGAAAGAACGATTCTTTGATCATTTTCTGCTAATTGTTCTTCTTTGTAACAATCAGCGATTACAGCTAACATTAAACGATCAAGTCCAATTGATGGTTCGATAACATATGGAACAATCTTTTTGTTTGTCTCGGGATCTAAGTAATCAAGAGATTCTCCAGTGGCAGCCATATGTGATTTTAAATCGTAATCTGTACGATTAGCAATCCCAAGAAGTTCACCTCATCCAAATGGGAATTGGAATTCGATGTCGCTTGTACCCGCAGAGTAGTGTGCTAATTCTTCTTGATCATGTGCTCTGATTCTAATGCTATCTTTTTGAATACCTAAAGCTTGAACGAAATTATAAGCTTTATCAACGTAGTAGTCAAATCATTGGTTTGCTTCTTCTGGTTTTGTAAAGAATTCTAATTCCATTTGTTCGAATTCTCTAGTTCTAAAAATAAAATTACCAGGTGTTACTTCATTACGGAAACTTTTACCAACTTGTGCAATACCAAATGGTAATTTAGCACGTGTTGCACGGTGTACATTTTTGAAGTTAACAAAAATACCTTGTGCAGTTTCTGGACGAAGATAAACTTTTGATTTAGCTCCTTCAACAACACCTTGACTTGTTTCAAACATTAAATTGAATTGTTTGATTTCTGATCAATCTGTTTTATCACCTTCATACTTAGTAACATGGTCTCTTAAAAATTGAGCCATTTCTGCATGAGTCATTTTTTCGGGGATGATTGTTTCATCGTATTCTTGAATAAGTTTGTCAGCACGATATCTTTTTCCATTAACTTTGTTTTCGATTAATGGGTCTGAAAAATTAGAAACGTGACCACTTGTTACTCAAACTTGAGGGTTCATTAAAATTTTTGAATCAATTAAAAAATTATTTCCTTCTTTTGTTACAAATTCTCTTTTTCATAAATTTTCGATATTGTCTTTAAGTAAAGCTCCAACAGGCCCATAATCTCATGTGTTTGATAAACCACCATAGATTTCGCTTCCTGCGAAAACAAAACCACTTACTTTTAAATGGTTAACAATATTTTGCATTTTTTCTTTGTTATTTAGCATATTGCTATTTTACTACTTTTTACTTTTTTAAAAAATATTATTTTTTAATGATGGAAAAATTCATGAAAACAAAAACGCACTTGAAAATAAGTGCATTTTTTGAGTGGTCAAATTTTAGTTAAATTCTTATTTAATTGGGTCGATAATTCCGAATGCAAATAAGATTACAAGTGCTACTAAAATTCCATATGCAAGTGCTAATAAGAACACTGCTAATCAGCTAATTGGAGTTGCTTCTTTAACAACAACTGGTTGTGTTTCAGCTGGTACTTCTTTTTCAACTGTTACAACTTCTTTATCGAATGGTGTATCAAATACTAAGAAGTGTTGTCTACGTGCATCGTATCCTAAGAAAATTGCATATATGTATGCTTCTTGTGGAACAAATCCAACATGCATGTGGTTGAATAATACGTATGATGTTCTTTGTGAAACTTTGATGTTTCCAACTAAACAACATTCTGAATATAATGCTGTTTCTGCAGAATATTCAATGTCTTTTTTACCAATAATTCTTTCTGATAATTCACCAATTGATTTTGTTAATGAATATGTAATTCCTGCAAGTAATTTTGAGTAGTAAACATCATCTTTGAACTCTTCTCTTAAGTATTTTGCTTCTTCTAATACGTGTTCAAAGTTAGCTTCGATATCTTTAACATCTTGTACTGATGTAAATGTTTCTTCAGTGATTTTTGTTGTTAATTTTTCAAGTTTTCTTGCATAAATTGCTAATACTTTAATTTGTTCTAATAATGGTAATTCACGAACATATTTATATTCTGTAATTTTGTCTTCAACAACAACTGGAATAACTTCTGGTTGAACTTCTTCAACCACTTCAACAACTGGTTGTTCTACAACTTCTTCTACCACAACTGGTTGTTCTTGTGATCTTCTCTTAAGTTCTTCAATTTCTTTAAGTAATTCTTCTTTATCTGAGTTTGAATCTTGTAATTTTTGGTAGAGTTGTTGAATTTCTTGTGAATAATCTTGGTCTGTTCTGTCTTTTAATAATGTTGTTAATTCAAGAATTTGTGCATTTAATTTTTCAATTAATAAGTCTTTGGCAGATTTTTTTCTTTCAATTTTGAAATCATCTTCTACTGGGAAGTATGTTTCGTGATCTCTTAAGATTTTAAAGTCAACAACTGCTTTTAAATCTTTGTTTGCTTGTTTTGTTTTTCTTAATCCTGTTTCTGGGTCGATGTTTAATTCTTCTGCAGTTTCGTTGTGATCTAAGTTTCCGTCGAATTTATCAACGTTGAATTCATAAACTCTAACTTCTTTTCCGTCTCTTACTTCTGCTTCATCAATTAAAAGTCCACCTCAGATTTTCTTATCTGTTTGGAATCATGTTGCACAATCATAACCAAGTGATAAGAATCATGTCATTGCATCTTTACGTGTTTTGAATAATGCAAGAGGACTGTCTACCTTAGGGTGTTTTAAAGCTCAAGGATAGTTCTTGTCTTTATTAGGTCTGTATAAACATTGTAAACGTTTCATAATTTTAATTCCTCTTTCAGTTAATGTAACTATCTAATAGGCTCAAATAGTTATTTTTAGATATATATACATAATTATAAATTATTTAATGACATTTTTATTATATGTAGTGTAAAAAAACCTTTTTTAACTACTGTGTAGGCATAAAAATATGTGAAATAATATAAAAACGACTGAAAAAAATGATGTTTTTTACCTTTTAATTCCTAAAATAAGGAATAAAAATATTCAGAGCTATTGGTTATTTACTTGATAATACAAATATTTGTAAAATGATTTATAATAAATATATGATAAAAAACATTAACTATAAACAAGGTGATGTAGCAACTGGAAAGGTTATTAAAACCGGTTTAAAATTCATCGTAGTTCAAGATAGATTTAGTAATGAATTTATAATTTATAAAAAAGAAGTTACAGATTATATTAAAAACAAGTTAACAGACATTTTCACTCAAGGTGAAATAATTAACTTTATAGTACTATCATATAATCCTAAAAAATCTCAAGGACAAGGATCATTTAAACGTAATCACCCAAATCACGTTAAACGTGATGTTATCTGCAATATTAAAAAATGTGCAGAACTTAAAGAAACATCTAGTGGATTTGCTAATTTGTACACTCATATGATGAGTTCATTAGAAGAAAATAACGAATCAAACAATAAAATAGAACTAGAAATATCAAACGAAGTAGAATAAAATAATTAAAATGGAGCAAAATGTCATTAATAACTCTAAGAAAGAATTACTTTCAAAATAATGCTGAAAAAGAAAAAGAATCAAATAAAGCTAATGAAATAATCGAGCAAATTAAATCATTAAATTTCAAAGGTTCTTCTTTTTTGGGTTTCGATGATATTGCAATCAACTTCACCTTAAATGGTGTTGATCAAATATTAAGCTTCGTTGATAAACTTTATAAAAGAAATATTGACATCTTAATAATCTGAACTAAAAAAGAAATTCAAATTGGAATTGAAGCAGCATTAGAATTTATTTTTGGTAAATACGACTATAATCAAGATAAAAAAATCCAATTAGTGTTTATCAATGAACAACAAACACCTGAGTATATTGATAAAGAAATAACATATCAATTAAATAAAAATCAAGACAAAAATATCTCATTATTATTTTTAGATAGTTTTGGGAACAATGAATCACAAAAATATTCTATTGAAACATTTATCTCAAAATTCAATCATCAAGCGAGTGAGTTCTTAATTCAAAAATCAATTTACTACATCGGAAGCAGAAAAACATACACAAGCATAACAAATGTAAATGTTCCATATGAAAACATCTTCTTTGTCTCAGATGATATTCATAGTGAATATTCGCTTGTATCTGAACTTAGTATGATTTTATTAGCAACTCAAGGCGTAAATATTCAAAACATGATCGATGGATATGCAAATATGAGTCAAAAGATTCTTAATCCAGATATTTACTTCAACGTTGCACTTGATTTAGCAATGGTATTCAATGCTAATTTAAGCAAAAAAGAACATCATGGAGTTAATAATATTTTTATTGCATATGATGTCTTTGCTAAAAAACTTGCAAAACTTTTCTCATATATGTTTAATAAAACAACCTTAGAACTAGGTGTATTAAATTCAGCTCTAGATTTTCCAACACAAATTTCAACCTATGGCCAAACACTATTGACTAGTGATGATTCAATTTTTGTTAACTTTATTACAATTAAAGAAAAACTATTTGATTATCAAACTTCATCGAACTTAGAAAATGATGATTTAATTGATCAATTAAAACCATTAACAATTAATCAATTTAATGCTGAGAGTTTCACAACGTTTAATAACTACTTAACAAGTTATAATAGTGACTTAAAATCAATACAAATCGAAATCCAAAACAACTCTGAACAGGCATTAGGTGAATTAATTTCATTGTTATATTGAAGCAGAATTTTCTATTGTGTTTTAAACGATTTAGATTCATTCAAAATCAATTAAAAAATCCACGATAACGTGGATTTTATTTTACTTTTGTTTATTGTTTTCTCAAAGTTTTCAATATGCACCTTTTGAATTCATTAATTCATCATGTGAACCATTTTCAATGATTTCACCTTCTTTTAAAACTAGAATTTTATCAGCATGAACAATTGTGCTCAAACGGTGTGCAATAATGAATGAAGTACGATTTTCAATTAATCTATTCATTGCATTATTCACGATATGTTCTGTGTGCGTATCGATATTTGATGTCGCTTCATCAAGAATTAAAACAGGTGGGTTCTTGTAATTTGCTCTTGCTATTGCAACAAGTTGTTTTTGACCTTGAGATAGGTTCGAACCTGAATTTACTAATATTGTTTCATATTCATCTTGCATCTTGTTGATGTGTGTGTTTAAATTAGCTGCTTCAGTTACATTTTTAAGTAAATAATCATCAATTCCTTCTGTACCATAGATAATGTTGTTTTTAACGGTATCAGTGAATAAATGTGCTTCTTGAAGTATATAACCAATTGATTTTCTTAATGATGCTTTTTCAATATCTTTGATATTGATATCATCATAGAAAATATCTCCTTTAGAGACCTCATAAAAACGAGTTATTAAGTTAACGATTGTTGTTTTACCAGCACCGGTTGCTCCAACAAGTGCAACTTTTTCACCAGCGTTTGCAATAAATGAAATATCTCTTAAGGTTCAATGATCTTGATATTTAAATCAAACATTTCTAAATTCAATTTTACCTTCAACAAATTTATATTGACATTTTCTATCACTCGATTTAGGGAATTTTCATGCATATTTACCATAATTTTCGCTCATTGGTATTTCAATGTAATGATTATTTGCTTCTTCAACTTTTACAAGTTTAATCTTACCTTCATCAATTTCAACTGGTACATCAAGTAAGTCAAAAACACGTTTTGTTCCAGCAAGAGCAAGAATAATGATATTTGCATTTTGCGTCATGGTTGAAATTGGACCTGAGAAACTTTTAGCAAATTGTGTGAATGAAATAATTGTCCCAATTGTTAATCCAATAATGCTTCATAAATTAGCTTGTGCAGTTGGTGAGACATAAATCGTTATTAATGCACCAACTAAAACCACTATGGCATAGGCAATATTACCTATATTTTGTGCAACTGGGAAAATAATATTTGAGAAGAATTCTGAACGGAAGTTTTGTTTCGCTAGTTCAGCATTATGGTTCTGATATTGTTGAATAGCGTCATTTTCTTGATTAAACATTTTAATAGTTTTTAAACCAGCAATATTTTCATCTGCAAAACCAGTGATTTCACCAATTTTTTGTTGTTTATTTCTAAATGCTTTTGATGATTGTTTACCAATGAAATAAGCTGATAAAAATATAAATATAACTGATACTAACATAATCAATGCTAATATTCAACTAAATACAAACATAACAATTACAGCTACAAAAATAACTATTGAAGACTGTATCATAGATGGAAATGATTTTGACAAGAATTGTTTCAGTGTATCAATATCCGAAGTGAAATGAGCTAAAAGTTTTCCTTTTGCAGTTCCATCAAAAGTTTGAACTGCTAAGTTTTGAACATGTTTATATAAGTCATTACGAAGCTTTGTGATAACTTTATATGTCACATTGATCATTATTCTATTGGCAGCAAAACCAGAGAGTACAGCAACTAAAAATAGTGTTGCAGATCCAAAGATAATCAATTGGAATTTTTGATAATCAAAGGCGCTAGTGCGATCTGCTGCATCATTAACTTTTACTAATAAACCTTGGTAGATGATTTGACCTATAAATACTTGATTGTATAACATACCGCTAGTACTCAAAATAATTAAGAATCCAACAAGCAATAAACTTAATTTGTGTTCTGCTCAAATGATCCTAAAAAGTCTTTTAAAAGTGCTTTTTTTGTCTTTGCTAGAGAGTTGTTCAAACTTAGCATTAGTCGATTGTATTCTCATCTAAACCTCCCGCATTTTGTTGGATTTCATATAACTCTTTGTAGAATTCGTTAGTTTCAAATAATTGGCTATGCGTTCCTATTTGTTCAATTTTTCCATCTTTAAAAATTACAATTCTGTCACAATTTTTAATTGATGAAACCTTTTGAGCGATGATAATTTTTGTACATGAATTAATTTTATTTAATGCTTGTTTTATTTCTGCTTCGGTTTTAAAATCAACTGCCGAAGTAGCGTCATCTAAAATTAAGATTTTAGGCTGTTTGATTAAAGCACGTGCAATACATAATCTTTGACGTTGTCCACCCGAGAAGTTTGAACCTTTTTGTGTAACGACAGAATCAAGCTTTTCTGGAAGGTTTATTACATAATCATAGATGTTTGCGTATTTTAATGCTTGATAAATTTCTTCATCTGTTGCATCAGGTTTACCAAATTTCATATTGCTTCTAATTGTTCCAGAGAATAAAATATTATCTTGGAAAACAGTTGCTATTTGAGAAGTTGTGTTTTGGATATCAAGATCTTTGAGATCAATATCATTGAATAATACTGTTCCATTATCAGGATCATAAAATCTATTGATTAAATTGATAAATGTTGTCTTACCAGAACCAGTTTCACCAATAATTCCAATTGTTTCACTTGGTAAGATATCAATATTGATATCATTTAAAGCCTTTGCAGTTGTATTATGATATGAAAAATTAACGTTTTTAAATTCAATACTTCCATCTAAATCTACCACTAAGGCATTTTCATTATTTTTAATACTTGGGTCACGTTTGATAATTTCATCAATTCTTTTCTTAGTAGGTATTGCCATTAAGACAAATCCCATAACATTCATTAACCCCATTAATGAACCCGAAACCATTCAAATGTATGAACTAAAAGCAATAATTGAACCAATTTGAATTTTTTTAGATAAATATAAATTAGTACCAATTACAGCAAGCGCAATAACACTCATGAAAATTGCTCCCATAATTACTAATGTACTTCATGTAATGTTTTTTTCTGCTTCAGTATTTGTATCTCTTAGCTTGTTTGTAATTTCTTTCATACGTTTGAATTCAAACTCTTCTGTAACATATGATTTAATCGTTCTAATTCCATAAAGGTTTTCTTGAACTTTTTGGTTATATTTGTCATATTGTCTATAAAGACGCTTAAATTTAGGGTTAGTTGTTTTTCATATGAAAAGTGTTGATATAGCAATAAATGGTATTGTAACTAAGAATATACCAGACAATTCTACCGATTCGTGAATTGAGAAAACAAGTGCAACAACAAACATAATTGGTAGTCTTATAAGTGTTCTAATGAGTAAGTTAAAAGACATCTGAATGTTGTTTACATCATTATTTAAGCGGTTTAAGATTGCGCCACTGCTAAAATAATCTATGTCATTAAATGAAAAAATCTGAACTTTTGCAAAAATATGATTCCTAATGTTTTGTGCATATCTCGACGAGGCTTTTGCCGACATAAATGAACTTAATATACCTGTGGTTAAGGCGCCAAAGGCAAAAACAATTAATAAAATTGCATTTTTTCAAATGTGTTTCATCACAATTTGGTCAGATGGTTTTCGTATTTCATCAATAATTTGACCTGCTAAACCAGGCATAGCAACTTGTGAAATAACTTCAATGATTCCAATGATAATAGTTATTGCCGCAAATAATCTAACACCTTTAGTTAGCGTCCAAAATGAGACTTCCTTATTTTTAGTTGTTTTCATTTTTATTCCTTTTTAATTTAGAAAAAAGAAAGTAATTATTTATTACCTTCTATGTTACATTTATTTTCATGCACATGCGTTTGTTGCTCATGTCCATCATTAATACATTTACACAATATTTTATCAAATGATTCAAGATCAATTATTTCTTCAATTAAGACACCATATTTTTTTACGAATTCTGGTGAAATATAGTAATAACTAAATAAACCATCTTTTTTAACAGCTACTATACCTTCTGTTCTTAAATTTGATAAGTGTTTTGAAATATTAGCTTGTTTTCCACCAATTAGCTCAACTAATTCATGAACATCACATTCACGTTCGTGACATGTATATAGGTGAATTATTAATTTAAGTTTTATTGGTGATGATAATATTTTTAATAATTTACTTAATTTCATATTTTCCTCCATTAAAACTCGTCATCAAGTGATGAGTCAAAGATTCATTCTTTTGTTGCATCACTCATTGATGGCACATTTTGGTTAACTGTTTGTTTTGAATTTTTAACATTTAATTTTTCTAAAACTTCTTGTTCTTTTTGTGCATCTATTTCAGTTGTTTCTTTGTTGGTTTGAATTTCTTTTGTACTTTTACCTCAATTTAAGACAAATTCATCATCTGCTTCATCTTCTTCATCATTGAATAGAATTTCTTCTTGTCCTTCATTTTGCTCTTGATTTTCTTCACTAGATTCTTCATCTGAATCTGGAGCAACTAACTCATCATCAACCACAAATTGTTCTTCATTTTCAGCAATAACAGTTTCTTTGTCTAATTCAGTTTCTAATGAAGTAGTTTGATTTTGATTATCTAATTCATCAATGTTTTTAGTTCTGCCTTCTTCGTCTTCATAAGCACTAAAACCAAAGATATTTTCTGAAGTATTTAAGATTTCATCATCAAATCAATTATCAATATTTTGTTCTTCTTGAACTTTGCTTGATTCAGGATTTTCAACGTTATCAATTTCAACTTCTTTTTCATATACTTCAATGTTGTTTGTTTCATCCATTTCTAATGGTGTTTCCATGTTTTCGTTTTCATTAAAATTATTAATTAACTCTTCAATACCATCAGTGCTGTCTAAATGATCTTCAACGAATTCATCTTGCTCATTAATTTGTTCATCATTTTCTACATCTAAATTTTCTTGAGTTGGAGCAATCGTTGTTTGATCTACTAAAAATTCTTCTTCAATAAGTTTTTCTTCACTATTTTCAAAAAATTCAGGTGTTTCTTGGACTTCTGCGCCTTTGTCTAAGTCTGATAAGTCAAATTCATTAAATAAATGAGTTTCAATAGTTTTATCATTAATTTCAATTTCAGAAGTTTCAACTAATTCAGCTTGTTTTTCAATTTCTTGAGTAGTTTCATGAGTGACTTCTTTAGTTTCAATTGGATTGAAAACATTATCTAAAGTATCAGCTGCATCGTTATGATTTGTTTCTTTTGTGAATTCTAATTCTGTTGAATCATCAGCGAAGTGACTTGAAAAGAATTTATCATCTTGTTTTACAAGTTCAATTTGACTTGTGATTTCTGCAGTTGCATCTTGAATTGTTTCTGTTTGTTCATACTTGTTAATAATGTATGTATGTGTTTTATTATTGATTGAATCCTCTTGGAATCTAACAAGATTATCAACATTAAATCATTCTTTAACATCGTTTTGAATATCGATTCAATTTAATGGGTTAACAATAACTAAATCGTACTGCTTAGATTTTAAGAACTTCATTGCATCATATAATTTCGCATATTGTTCAATTGAATTTGCGTAATTAAATGTATCAAAACAAATACATTTAAATGGGATTTTGTTGAATGTAACAACTAAATCAATATCGTTTGAACCAACAGTGTAGTTTTTAAAGATTTCAAAACGAATATCATCTTGAATTCTTTCTTTAATTTTGTTGAAAACAAGATCTTTAAATCATTCATCTTTTGCAATTGTGTTAGAGATAACATTATGATTATTAGCAAATGATTTTTGTAATAATTTCATTCTATCTAATGTAGTCATTTCTAAATATTCAAGTCATTTTTTGAATATTTTCATATCATCTGACATATCTCCATTTGATGTTACGTCATCCGACATAATTGTTTTGACAATAATCATCTTGTCTTTTGCTCTTGATATCGTTACGTTTAAGGCGTTTTTACCACCTGGACGACAAACGTATGTTGAATTTAATTTTGTATCTTTATCATATGCGACAGTAGCAACAACTAAATCAGCTTCATCACCTTGAATATTTTCGATATTTCTGATTAAAAGTTTTTTATCATGAATTGCTTCTTCAAGTTGTGGATGGTGACGATAAATTAAATTAGTTATATATTCTGCTTGTTTGGAGTTGAATGATAAAAGAATAATTTTGTTGTATTTATCTAAGTTTTCAATTACTTTATCAATTGCTAATTTAGCTTCAGCGATATTTTGTGTATTTTCTCACTTACCATCAACTTGGAAAACTTCAATTGGTTCATCATTTCAAACTGATGCAGAATCAAGCACATCTAATTTACCATCGTAGAAGTATTTGCTTGAATAAGTCATTAATGCAGCATGATTTGAACGATAGTTTTTATCAAGCATAACATTATGTACACCTAATGAAAGCGCATAATCTAAGACAGATTCAACTTGACCAAAGATAGAATCATCAGTATATCTGATTCCAAATCAGTTACTTGGCTTCATTTGTTCAGTATCACCAGCAAGAATCTTGATTTTTGCTAAGTATAAAATTGGTAAAGCATTTTCAATGAAAATTTGACTTGATTCATCAAGGATCGCATAATCAAATTCATTTTTTGATCAACCTGATAAATCAGTATTTGGAGTTGCAATAATAATTGGATAAATTAATTTAATAATCTGTGAGTACTTTTTAACAAAACGATATGGTTCAAGATTGTTAATACGAACAGATTGTGCAAACTCACGGTAAAGTCTCTTTTGCTCTTCATTAAAATTGTTAATTCTTTCGAAAATCATTTCAGTGATAATTAAACGAAGGTTTTCTTGGTTTGAAACAATTGGTTTGTGTGCTAATTCTTTATTTAACTTAATTAAATTATTAAGTTTTTTGAATGGACTATATTCTGAATCAACATTATTGAATCCAATTGTTTTAATAAAGTTCATTAAGTCCGCAAATGATCCATCGAAATTAGGCATTTCGTGATCGATTTGTTGACCGATTTTTTTGATTTCATAATACTTCTTAATAAATGGGAAAAATTGCAATTTAGCAAGTCTTAACATTTCTTTTGAAGTGTTTGTTGTAGGTTTGTCTGGATATTTTAAATCACGTGGTAATTTAAGTAAAAAGTCCATTTGTTTTTGTAAATCAAAGTTTGGTTGGTGTTCTTTGATATAGAAGTATGCTTTTAAAACATTTTGCGAAAGTGAATCATTAAGATATTCTGATGCTTTTGAGATGAATTCGATTTCTTTCTTAGAAACAATTCCAAATGTTTCGATTTTACGTTGATCATTGAAGTTTTCAAGCATATCTAAGTATTCTTTGATTGGTTTATAGAATGTCTTACGTTTCATTTCTTTAGAGTTTAAAATGAATAAACAAAATGGAGCAAGTGATTCCATACGATGACGAATAACTTCTAATGCTGCTTTCTTTTGCGATGCAACAATAGCTGTTTTTCCATAGAATAAAATGTTTGTAAGAATATTAACAATTGTTTGTGATTTTCCAGTTCCGGGTGGACCTCAAATAACTGTGTTTTGATTAAGTGCAGATAAAATTGCCTTATCTTGTGAAAGGTTTGATGGGGTAATTCTAAATAATTTTAAATCTGGATTAAAGACTAATGAATTAACAACATTTTTATAAACATTCTTATTGAATTCAACTTTGATAATATCATCCATTTCATCATTTAAGATGATATCTTTCATACGATTACGTGAGTAACCACCTCATGGTTGATAAATACCTAAAACTGAACCAGGGTAGAAACGAAGGTTTTCATTTTGAATTTCGTCAATTGTTAAACTATTAAATGGTTCAGCAAGTGTTTTTGGAAGTTCATAAAGGTTTTCTCAATCTTCTTTAAGTTTTGACATTAAACTCTCGATTTTATAATCTTTGAAGTCTGTGTCTATGTTGATATTGAATTCGTTATTGTTAAGGAAGAATAATAATTTTTCATTAACTTTAATATCACCTTCTGATTTAATATTTGGTTTACCATTTGAAAATGTGATTGTAGCTTCTTTTAAGAATAATGGTGCATAAATTGCTTTATCATCTTTTCTAAAGCTTACAAATAAGAAACCAATGTGTAATGGTCAAATATTTGTTTCATCTAAAATGTTTGTTACTTTATCATTTAATAATTTTCATTTTAAAAGTGACTTTTGAAGTTTGAGTTCAAGTTGATTAAGAATCTTTTCACGGTTATATTCATAATCTTCTCTAATATTTTCAGCATTATATTTAATTCCTAATGCTTTAGCAACTTCATCGTTCTTTTCCATGTATAAAGCAAGATTCTCACCATTTGTAATATTCTTAACTCTCTTGATGAATTCAACAATTCTATTATCAAGAGCAGAAATTTCAAATGTGTCTGATTTATACATTTTCTCAAAATTATTCTCGCCAACTAATGAGTATAAATCGATAAAGTATTTGTTGTTAATCTTAGTGAAAATCGATGAATCATTTTGTGATACATCAAGTAAGTTATCTAGGATTACTTTGTATTTTGAATTTTCATTCATTTTATCCACCTTTCTTAAAGCGTTTTTATTAACGCATTATTAATCGCTTCAGTATATTCACCAAAAATGATTGATACTGAATTTGATTTAGCAAAAACTCCTTTTACTCCATTGAGTGTTTTTAAAGAATCTAATTTCACTTTTTTAATCTCTTTAACAAAAACTGTTAAGCGGTTTAATTTCACTTCTGTTTTTTCAATGTTATCTTTCTCAAAAATGCTAATTAATTCTGAGATGTTAAAAGGTAACTTATCGATTTGATAAATTGTGTTCTTTTGTTTTTGGGTTTGTTTATTTCACTTAATTCAAATAAGTCCGAATGTAATTATCGTTAAAAAAACAATTGTAAATCTATTTCTCTTCATATGTAAATTATACTTTTTTACTAAAATCTGTCCTTGATTTTTTAAAGTTTTATTCATAGAATAAAAAAATATTGATTTTTTGCCTAAAAAAGAGTTTTTTGCTGATGAAACACATTTTTCAAGCAGCTAATTGAATAAAATGCTTTTTACGACTTGGAGATAGTGATAAAAGGTTAAATTTATTCTTCAAAAACAAGGTAGGGAAATAATGGCATATTAAAGCATATATTTTATAAACTTTTGTTTATAATTCTAATATGAAAAAATTAGGAATTATTATCGACTCATTTTCAGGTTATACTGAAAAACAAGCTAAAGAAGAAGGGTTTAAATTCTTACCACTACAAGTTGAAATTGATGGTGTGGTTTACCAAGACGGAATTGACAACCACAAAGAAATTTTAGAAAAATTAAGTAGTTCAACAAACTTTAAATCTTCATCTCCAAGATTAGAAATTATCAATGAAGTAGTTAGACAAGCAGCAGAAGAATTCGAAGAAGTTATTTTTCTTGGAATTAGTTCAAAACTTTCATCAACTTCAAACCACGTAAGAACTGTTGCAAGTGATTTTAAAAATGTTTTTGTTTTTGAAAATCACTTTAGTGGAATTCAATTAATCAATGCAGCAAAATATGCACGTAGATTATATGAAGAAGATGGTTTAAGCATGAGAGAAGTATTTGAATTACTTGAAAAACTTAACTCTGAATCAGCTACATTTTTAGTACCAAAAACATTAAACTACATGATTAAAGGTGGGCGTTTAACAGGTATTAAAAAATTCTTAATGTCTAAAATCTCAATGCTTCCAGTGCTTGAATACTCAGTTGATGGAAGTGTTTCATCAACAGGATTAAAAAGAACAGTCCCTGGAGCAGTTGCTAAGGCAGTTGAAAAAGCTTGTTACTTTACAGAAGATATTGATAAATATGAATTTAATTGAATGCATGGTATCGATAAAGAAATTAATGAAATGGTTTTAGAAAACGCTAATTCATTTGATATCTCATTTAACACAGAACAAATTACATCAAGTGTTATTGCTATACATACGGGACCAGAAGCTTTTGCTGTGACCGTTATGCCTAAATTAAAATAATTAATTGTGAGGTAAATATGGCTACTACAACTAATAAAAAAACTACGAAAAAGAAAAAAACGACAACCACAACTAAAAGAAAAACAAAAAAATCTGCACCATTAGAAATGGATGCTAATCTTGGAACATTATCAGATAAAAGATTTACAAAATTAATTGATAACATCATCTTAGAAAATGAGCAAGATAAAATGATAGTAAAAAAATATCGCACGAATAAATTAGCTTATATCCTTGCGATAATTGTAATTATTTTAATAATCGCTGCAATTAGCATCCTTATTGTAGGTTTAGTTGATAATTGATTTGGCACAACTGTCGAATCAACCACAACATAAACTAGCACTAGTTCACAATAACCGAACTATATATCCCAACTGCAACTAATGCAGTTATCACATATGTAAATACAGTATATCCTAGGAGTACTGTATTATTTTTTCAACTTTTACGATTGTGATATAGAACTGTTAAATATGAGCCAAAAGTGACAAAAATATTTGTTGGAAAATTCATATCTCCCAATCATCTAGTAGTTAATAGTAACGTTAATGTGATCAAAGCACCTGAGGCACTGATAAAAATAAAGTTTTGTGTTAGGTTATCATTATAGATCACAAATTGTGTAATGAATAATAATGAAACTAAGATGATAATACCTATGTTATTGATTGATATGTTTTTAAGTGTTGTTGTTTTGCAATTAACATAATAATTGTTGAAGTGTGGTCATTTTTTATTGATAAAGATAAATAATACAACAGCACTAAATGCACCTAATAAATGTGCGAATAACACTAGGAATAAGTTTCCAACGTAAAAACTGTTTGTTACTTCTGTGTTACTAAAACCTCATTGCAATAAATAAAATATTGTTCCAAGTGGATTGACAACGGGTGGTAGATCAGTGTTTACTTTTTGATATAAATTGTTTGATTCAAATAAGAAAACTAGCAACCTTAGGACCGCGAAAGAAACTAATGCTGATCCAAAAATTGCTAGTGAATATATTAATGCATAAATGTATTTAATACGAGGTTTTTTATTTGCAACATATGTCGATACAAATGACATTGATACTAAGAAGAAAACTGCTAAGTATTCTGCTATAAAAAACTCTCATAAAAAATTATTATGTAAAACAAATTGCATTTGTTATTTTTTATCAACTACTTTGATGTATCCACGTGAGATAATGTAGTATTGAATTCCAGAAATAACTGCTAACACTCCAGCTGCAATAATTGGTGCATCGACGATTAATACTCAGTATCTAATTCCTGATTGAAAGTTGCTTGATATTTTTGCTAAAAGCGGAACAAGAATTAATGCTATTAAAATACCAATTGATAAAAGAAGTGTTTTTATTTTTCCTAATTTGTTTGCTGCAATAACTTGTCCGTTACTTGAAGCTGTTGCTCTTAATGAGCTTACTGTAATGTCTCTTAAAATGAATAATGCTGTAAGTCAAAATGGAACAATTTCAACTGATGCTGCATAAATTAATACTAAGTTTGTCATTAATTTATCAGCTGTTTGGTCTCAAATTTTACCTCATTTTGAAACTGTGTTTGTTTGACGAGCAATTTTGCCATCAAAATAATCTGTTGCCATTGCTAATCCAAATAGTAAAGCAATTGCAAGGTTTAATCCAAAGAAAGCTCAACCAAAGTCTGTGCTACCACTTCATCCGTGGTAGTAGTATGTTGCTCCTGTTAAAAAGATCATTGGAATAATTAAGATTAATCTAAATAAAGTTAAAGTATTTGCGGAAACAAATCCTTTTCTTTGTTTTCTAACCTTCTTGGTTTTTTGTGAATTGTTTTTCATATGAATTCCTCATTTCGTTTTTTAATTGTTCTTCATCATTATAAAGGTTTTCAATTGTAATGTCTTGATATTTTTTAAGATCATCATTTGCTTTTTGAATATTTTTGTCAAAAAACTCAATAACCATAGGTGCTTTAGTATCTCATAAGTTTGCATTTAAATCTTTAAGTGCAATTAAATTAGTAACTAATTCACCATATTTTGGATTTTCATGTAAATATGAACGATATTGTGGGCTTTTAAGTATTTCAACAATAATTGCTTTTGTATTTTGATTAATTTCAGACATTTTATACTCACCAATACTTGGAACAAACTTTTCTAATTGTTCTCTATTTAAAACGAATAACTCGTTGATTTTAATTGTTAAATCACGAACAAATACTGCTGCATCACGTGCTAATTCAAGTGCCGCTTGCTTAGAACGTTTGTGTGCAAGTTTATCTTTAATGTACTGGTATAAAATAAATACACTAAATGCTAAGACAATTACACCGAATAAAATTCAAACAATAACACTCGAATTAATACCAGTTCCAATTGAACTAGATGCTTGTGCGTTGTTCTCGGCAAATAATTTTGTAACTTTGACTGTTGTCATTCTTAAAACCTCCTTTCCATTGCTTATTTAGTAATTTTTAAAACTCATTTAGGTTCTTTTTGAACAATGAATTCTTCCATGATTTGGACTAATTCATCTTCTGTATAACTAATATTTTTAACCACTGCAGTTTGAAGGTATGCACTATACCCTTTAAAATCCATACGTGGTTTTGGAGCAACTTGTGTATAAGATAATTTTCCACCTTCACTAAGTGCCTCTGATACTGATACTGTTGTGTCAGCAAATTCCTCTTTAATCATTTTTAATAATTCTTGAGATTCTTTTTTGTGATGTAAATAACTTTCTGCAAGTAATTTTACTTTTTCTAAATCTACTGCTTTATTATTCATTAATTCCTTTCCAACACAACAAAAATAAATTTGACATGTTTATTTAAATTCAGCCAAAGTGGCTTGCTAGTGTTAAAACTCCAATATTTAATGCAAAGAATATCAATGTTGATAAAGCATCAGAAAGTGTAGTTAATATCGGAGCAGACATAACTGCCGGATCTTTTTTCATTCTAATAGCAACAATCGGGATAATTGTACCTAAGAATTTCGAGAATATAACAACTATAAATAATGAAAACGAACTTGCTATAATCACGAATGATAATGGGCCTCATTCAGTATCACCATCTTTAAATGATGGTATTGCAAAGTATATATATAACCTTGCTATGTTGATGATAAACATAATAACACCAATTATAGTTCCAACTGATATCTCCTTGAAAATAACTTTCTTAACATCTTTTCTTTCTATCTCACCTAGTGCAGCTGCACGAGTGATTGTTGTGGAACTTTGCGATCCCGCATTACCTGCAGAACCAGAGATAATCGGAATAAGAGAAACAATAATTGCAGTTGAAATTGTAACTCCTAAACCTTTAATAACATCTTCGCTGATGTCTGTAAATTTTTGAATAACGAACTGCGACATTGTTGCAGATAACATAAGAATAATTAATCATAAAACACGACTTTTAACAATCGACATAATTGTTGTTTTAAGATAATTTTCTTCTGCAGCATCAGGGTTAATTCCGGCCATTTTATACATATCTTCTGTTGCTTCTTCTTGAATAACGTCAATAACATCATCGGCAGTAATCATACCAATTAAACGTTTTTCTTTCGAAACAACTGGTAATGACGATCTATCGTGATCAGCAAAAACTCTTGCTGCTTCTTCTTTATCATCAACTGTATATACAGAGGCAACCACGTTATAAATTTCTTCTAATTTAGCATCTTCATCATTAGCGAATATAAGTTCTTCTAATGTGATATCTCCTAATAAGATACCATTTTCATCTACGATATAGAAGTTATGAGCTAATTCAATTTTTTTCTGATAATCTCGTTTGATTTTTGCTATCGCTTTTTTAGTTGTTCATTTTCCATGCAATGTTGAAATATCAACACTCATAATGCTTCCAACTTGATCGTCATTGTAAGCAAGTAAACTGTTGATTTTATCTCTTTTTTCAACTGGTGTTTCAGAGATAATGCGTTTCATAATGTTGACAGGTAATTCTTCAAGCACATCTACAAGTTCATCTGTTTGTAGATTTTGAAGGATATTCATAATATCTTCATCATTACTTAAACTTTCAACTAATTTTGTTTTAACATCATCTTCAAAGTATGAGAATACCTCTGCAGCTTCAGCAGTTTTAAGTACACGTAGAACATAAATTTGTTCAGTAGTACTTAAAGTTTCAATTGCTTCTGCAAAGTCTGCAACCGGGTATTCTTCTTGCAATTCACGAACTGCAATAATTTTTTGTTGACCAATTAAATCACGTAATTTTGAAATTAAATCATCTTTAATTTTTTCTGTAAATTCCATCTTAATCCCTTAAGTATTTAATTAATTGTTCTTGGAATTGATCTAATTTAACTGGTTGAATGATGCTTCCTTTGAGAATTTTGATGCTTCCATCTTCTTCTGAAACAACTACTGTTGTTGCATCACATTGCTCACTAATTCCCATAGCGGCACGGTGACGTGAACCAAATTTTGAATCGACACTTTTACGAGTTATTTTGTAGAAAGTAGCTGCGTAATAGATTTTATTATCTCTAATCACTACAGCTCCATCATGTAAAGGTGATGTTTTATTAAAGATAGCAATAAGTAAACTACTTGAAATATTTGCGTTTAAGACAACTCCATCAGTACGTAAGTTGTCAATATTATCATTGTTTTCAATTGTTATTAATGCGCCTATCTTGTGTTTCGATAAATATTCAACACTTTCACGTAATTGGTTAATTAAACGAATTTGTGAACTTTTACCTAATTTTTCATACTTATTCTTTTTAAATTTGTTTGAGATAAATCCAGAAAGAATAGGTCATAATATATAAATAGATAATAAAATAAGTGCAAATAATGTAATTGATGAAATCACAATAATTGCTTGAATCATTATTGGTTTCCAACTAAAAATGCGACTAAAATTATTAATCCCATAATTAATAGTGAAAATACTGTTCCAAAAATATTTCTTGTAAGTTCTCTTTTAAATCAAGGAAGATTACTTTGTTCTTCTTTGAATTCTGCTTTTTTAACTTTTATTTCATAATTAACTCTAGCTCTGGCTATTTCTTCTTGTCTAAATTTAATTAAATCAATAAATGGTTTTTTTTCTGATTCTTTTGCCATAAGCCCTCCATTTGTTTTATTTATGTCTATATTTTAATTTTTTTTAACAAAAACTTAATTAATTAAATTAAATAAATTTAATTAGTTCGAATTTTTTCAGAAAAAAACACCAATTTTAAAATTGGCGTTTTATAAAATTTACTTATGAATATCAATTTCTTTATTGAAGAAATCAACTAATGTTTCATTTATTGTATCGTAATCATTAAATATAAAAGATGTTTCGGAATATATTTTATATTGTTGATCATTTTTTACATATTCACCAACAGCATAGTAAATTCCAGGTTCATTAGCATTAATATCTATAGTTCCTAATTTTGTTATCGTTGAGGAAATATTATTTATTGAAGCTATTTCTTTTACTTCCATTGGGTTAGCAAATGATCTAAATAATATTTTATAGTTAAATGATGAAACCCCTTCCTCATCAAGGACAACTGTTGGTTTGAATGCAACAGATCTGGTTTCGACTGAGTTAATAAATTCATTCGGAACTTCTTGGCGAACCTTAATACTATCTCTTTGAATATTAGTAACGAAAACACCTTCTCTCTCTCCGTTGAGCGCAACTTTTAATGAATTAAGGTGTGACTCATTAGCATATAATCCATTGGTACTATAAACATATGCAATATTAGATTTAACTTTTTGATCTTCTTTTCCTTGCTTATAGACTTCAATGTAATAATATCCCTCTGGATCATCCTTCCCAAGTTCATCTCTTGAGATTTTAAGACTATCAAAGAATACATTTCTTTTAATGAGTTTATAGTTAGGATTTTCCTTTGTTTCTGAATAATAAATATCATATTTAAAAGTTTCATTTTTGGTTAATAAATTATCAGCATTTTCTAAAACATTAAATGATGTAAGTGAGGTAAGACCATATTTTTTGAAATTATCCAATGTAATACCATATCTATCATCTAGATCTTTTGATATGAAAAACTTATTATCATCTCGAATTATATTATTCATTATCATTGAATTATATTTATTTATTACCTCATTAATAAGTTCTTTATTATCATCTGAGGTTTTTGATAAACTAATTCTTGCTCTTATATCATCTAACACTTTATAGTAACTCTCTTTATATGAAGGTTTTTCATGAGTTGGGGATGGTAAATTATCACGTGAATTATCTTCTAATAAAACTCCTATAATAGCACTATATTTATTAATTACATTTTCAACATCTTGTTGATTATAAAGTCTACTATTAATAAATTCTTGTTGCTCTGAAGTTAAACTAATTTTTTCATGCCTATCTGTTTCATCATAAAATACTCATAATTCATTATTATGATCAAGATAAAAATTAGATATCAACTTACGCTTTGTACTGTTTTGAGGTAATGGAAGTTTTATTTCTAATGGGTCTTTATCTAAATTATCTAAGTCAAATACAAATATACTTGGTGTTGGTTTATTTGTTGAGTCTCACTCAGAGAAATTATATGTTGGTATAAATAGTTTATTGTTGCGTTCAAAAATATTTGGATTAGAATAAGCACTGTTATTTTGCGCACTAATCAATCATTCATATTTTGTAAGCACTTGATACAATTTGTATAATTTAGATTTTTGATTTAAAGGTGGATTAAATTTCAATGATTTAGGTTCATTTGAATCAATGAATTTACGATATTTAAATTTAAACTCAATTGGACCAAGTAAACCACTACTTTTTGTCTCTCTTTCATTCTCGACATAAAGTCAATATCCGTCAAAGAAGATTGGAGTAGAAACACTCTTTTTCTCTTTATTAATATAATTTTGTAAATATAAAAATAAATTGTCATTATTATCAAAACCAAGCTCAGTTTTATTCTCATCGTATAAACCACGTATTTCGCTATCATCTAAAATTGGTTCGGTATATGGTAAACCTCAAAAGTTATTTCAATTATATTGTGTTCTTTCTGAATATGAATTATCTCTTGGTTCAAATTTATTTTTACCAAGAACTTCAAAAAAGTTATTTTTCATATCCCACCTACCAATGTAATGTGAATATGGATATTTCTTTCATTGTGTTGCTAAATCATCTGCTCAAGTTGGATCAAACTTCATTCAATAATACTTTCCACTAGTTGCTTTAATTTTAACTCAAGCAATCTCATGAAGCTCAGCATTTGCTTCACTCTTAATATCGTCTTGATTGCCTTCTTCTTTATTATCACTATCAGTAATATTTGTTTTGATTGTTCTTTTGCTTTCAAAACCAACACTCATTGGAAGCGCCTCAAGACCAGCTATGTTGCATATTAATGCAAAAAATGAACCATAGTCAGCACAAACACCACCATAATTAAAGTAAGCTAAATCCGATGACATATTTGCTTTAAATGTATATGAATAATGTTGTAATGTAAACATAAACAATGCGGCCGCTTTTTCGTAATCAGTCATTCCCTCTTTAATTAAAGAGGTTACTTTTTCTGTTAAATCTTTAAAATTTTCGCGGAAAATAGTGTCCTTTAGTCATGAATTTGCATATCTACCATTTTCAAGTTTATCAACATATAATGGCTTTCCATTTAAAAGATATTCTGCTGTATTAGGGAAAATAATTTGTTCATTACCTTTAATACTAAAAATGAATAAACCATTAGTCATGCTTAAGTATGGATATTTAACTCAATGTGTTCTAAATCAAATCCCATAAGCTTTACCCAAGGCATCTGCTCGAACTTTTGCATTACCAAATGTAATTGGTCCAATTATTCGGTTCGAGACAATATAATCAAAGAATTTAACAAGTTCTCTAACATCTTCTTCGTTACTTGCTACATATTCTTTATCTTCGAGTTTATAAGGTAAAGTATCATTTGTAATTATTTTTTGAAGTTGTTGAACAATTATTTTGGCTTTTTTATAATAATTTCTTAAGTAAGTAAGCGATTCTCGTTTAGCCTCTTCGGTAGTTGCATTATTATATATGTTCATTTCATTATTTATATTGTGCGAAATGATCATTTTGGCAGTTTGGTAATCTCTTAAATACTCTGGATGTAATTCCATTTCTTTATCAATAGTTTTTTCAAGAATTGTTTTATTTATGACTATAGCGTTATGTTTCTCTTCTAAACTTGCAGACTCTGAAACAACAACTTCTTCATCAATAATTGGTGTTTTGATATATTTGTTGTCAATCTGTTTTTTTAACTCTTCACATTCTTGTAAACCATTTGTAATTCCTATTTTAGCACTTCTTAATTCGTTAATTGTAGAATTACCATTAATTGTGTTGATTGATTTAATTTCAGTAGCTTTTTCGATTACTTCTTGATATTTAGATGTTTCCAAATTAATATAAGTTTGTAATTGCGTAATCAATTCATTAACTTCTTCAAAAACTTTTTGTTTTTCCACTCTTAATCGTTCATTAATTTGATTAACTTTTTGTCTTAACTCATTTTCACGCATTCTAATAAATTCTAAATTATTTTCCAATGTTGCAATTGTATCAGTATCTGAAATATTAATCTTAGCTAAGGCGTTTTCAATTTCATCTTTAACATTAGAATATGCATTATCCTTATCTAATGAGGACTTCAAATTATCTAATTCATCAACAATCGAAACTATTGCATTTAAAATTTGTTGCTTCTTAGCGTGATCTTTTATTTCCTTTTCTTCTTGCATATAATTTGGTAACGCCATAATTAAAGCATTATTAATTGCTTCTAACTCTTGTTTAGTTAAATCTAATGAGGGTTCTGTTATAGACTTTAAATATTGTTCTATTTTTTCTTTAAGTTGATCAAAATCAAAATCTGTTAAATTATTCTTATAGACATTAATCGCATTTTTATTCTTTGCTATTTCATTGATTAATTGATTTTTTTCTTTAACTTCAAAATCAATATCTATTTTTTGATTTTTTAGAATACTTAACTCGCTAACAAATGTTTTATTGATAGCATCCAACACATCAAATTCATCTGTATTTTTAAATATATTTGCTGCTAAAACAGATTCTGCCCTAGATATTAGTGATCGATAATATAATTCTGTTAATCTTGTATAGTAACTGATTTTTTCTTTATTTCTTTTTACTTCGGCTAATTTGAGTTGTCTTGCTGATTCCATTTCATTTAATTGGAGCTTAATATTCTGAATCATTAAATTTGCTATTTCAATAATTTCATCAAATGCCGCTTTTGTGTCATTTAATTTTTCAACAGTATCAGTATTTAAATATGTGTGTTTTTCTTTTTCGTTTCTTAAGAATTCTTTAACACTTTCATATTTAGAGTCATAAGTTTGAATTATATTTGTAATTATTGATTCTTTAGTTTGGATTTCGTTAATTATTTGATTCTTTTGTGTTTCAAGGTGATCAATATTACTTATGGCAAGTAGTATATTTGTTTTTTTATTATCAATTGATGTTAAAACTATCTTTAATTCAGTTAATGGTTTAGTATCGTCATAACTTATTCCATTAATAAATATCTTTGAGTCTTCAACAATTGTTTGATATTCTGGTTTTATAAGTGTAGCAATATATTGATTAAATTCAGCAATTTTGTCTTTTATACTTGAAATAGTTGCAATTATGCTTGTTGTTATGCTGCTAATTTCACGATTTATATTAGTTGACTCTGCTTCAATTTGATTTAATTTAGAATTTAATTCATTAATTGATGTAGTTAAATTTAAATTAGCAAATGTGATTTCAATTTGTGTTTTTCTTTGTCTAATAGACTCATAATCGGGATTTGAATTTAAATTAGAAATGAAAGTTATTATTTCACTTTTCTTTTTATTAATAGTGTTAATAATTTGATTTTTTCTTGAAAGTTCATCTGTTGTTCTAATTCTTTCCACTTCTGTTTTAAAATCTGTTAACTTTTTATCTAACTCATTTTTCATAATTTCTAAACGTTCTTTAGTGTTAGATAAAACAGGATTGATTAAAGATAGATATGTATCGATGTTTCTTTTAACTTCATCAAAAACAGAATTTGTTAATGTTTCTTTATAAAATTGAATTAAAGTCTTTTTAGAATTAATTTCATTAAGAATATTTTCTTTCTCTTTTATTTCAATATCAATAACTTTTTTATCTTTTTCCAATTCATCTAGTTTCGAATCAAAATTGACTTCAATTACTTTTAAGGTTGAAAGTGGTGTTTTGGTTTCGAAAAAATTCATATTCAAAGTTTCTTGGGCTTTTCTTTTAAGATTTGAATACTTTTTCTCTGTTTTATCTGCAAAATCTTTAATTTTATCTTTTTTAATTTTTACTATTTGCAATTTAAGTAATCTTTGTGCCTCTGCAAGATCATTAGTTTCATCTACGATTCTAATACCTTCAGTAATACTTTGTTGCAATATGTTAAGTTGTTTCTGGATTGCACTTAATTCATCAATAGACAATTTTTTTAAATATGAATATTTGCTTAATTCTGTATTTATATATTTCTTTATATCATCATACTTGCTTGATAATTGATTAGCATTCTTTTGAACTTCTTTGAAGTTTTCATCAACCTGTCTAAATAGTGTCTCTTTTTTTAGAATTTCTTTATCAATTTTATCTACTTCTTCTTTTGTGGAATTATATTTTGTTTCAATTAAATTTAAAAACACATTCAAATCATTTTTTGACATAGTATTATTAAAATTTAAATTTGATACAAATATTTGTGCATTATCAATAATGTTTTTATATTCAATTTTATCTAAAGTCGCTATATATCTCTTGAAACTTTGCATTTTATTATTTACTTCATCAAATTCTTTTTCATTTAAAACAATAATAGGAGTTGTAATTGAAGGCTCTTTATCAATGTTTTGTTTCATTTGAGATAAATGTGCTAAAAATGACTTGAGTTCTTCAAGAACTTGAGTTAATTTTTGTTTTTTGTCAAAAATTGAATATTCAATAACTTTATTAATTGCTAACTTTTTAATATCTTTATACTTTGCATCATTTAGAGTTTTATAATTGTTAATTTTATTTTTGTAGTTATTTATTTGAGTAATTAATGCTTCTTTTTCTTTTGGATCATCTTTATCCATATTTTTAACATTGGGTTCCGAGCAACTCATTGCTAAAAAAGTTAAAGACGACGTTAAAATTAATGGTGATAACCATATTTTCTTTTTTGTTTTTTTGTTCATATTAGTTCCTTGTTTTCTTTGCTCATATAAATTATAAAAAATATTTTTATAAATGTTAGAAAGGAACTAAAAAAGAACAAAACATGTCTTTCGATTATTCACAAACAAAAAACCAACATTTTCATGTTGATTTTTTGTTAATTATTATTAAATTTTGGGTTGATTATTTTCTTTTGAAAACAAGAATAGCCATACCAATAATTCATAAAATACCTGAGGCAATCATTGCTCATGCTCATCATGGTAGTAATGAAGTATCTGTTACTTCAACTGTTTCAACAACAGCTGATTTAAGAACGCTTGGAAGGTTATTAATGCTATTGATTGATCTAAAGGCATCATCAATTGCTTTTTTGTCTTCTTCAGTTACAACTTGATCTTCTTTTCCAACTTTATTTAAGATTTCAAAATATCTATTGTTGTTTAATGCATCTTTGAATTCTGTAATATCGTCAAGATATTTAGCAAGTTGGTTTGCGTCATTATCAAAGTTTGCTTGGTCTTTGTTTTGAATTGCTTCAACAAGTGATTTTAATGACATTGCTTTTTCAGTTAATTTATCAACTGCTTGGTTGAATTTAGCTTCATTTGAATCTGCTGTTGTAGCATTTTCAAATTTAGCATCTTTAGCAGCTTGAATAGCGTTGTCCAATGCTTCTTTGATATCGTCGTAATTTGCATCTTTTACATTAGCATTTGAGTAGTTTTCTAATGCTTTGTTTAAGTCAAATAATTTATCCATTTTGTCTGTAATTGCTTTTGCTTCAAGAAGTTTAGCATTTTCAGTGTTTGCACCTTTGTTTGTGATTTCATCAACTTTTGCTTTGTTTGCAACATTGTCTTTTTGTGTTGTATCACTAAAGTCTAAGTTAAGTGCTTTATTAACTTCTTTTGTAATTTCATTTGATAAGTTAACAATATCATTTGCAATTTCTGCATTTAAGTTTTCAGCAGCTTTTTCAATTTCTTTAGCAACTACTGGTTCAGTAGCATTATTAAAGTTTTGACGTACTTCATTAATTTTTTCTGGACTTAAGTTTCCTAAATCATTGTTTGTAAAGTTATCGATGAATGGTACTTGGTTATCTTGAGCATCTTTGTACTCTTGATCTTTGAATTGATCGATTTTATCTTTTAATTCTTTAAGTTTAGCTAAGTTTGGTGCTACTTTAGCCTTTTCTTCATCTGTAACTGCTTGGTTATTGTTAATTTTGTCAAGGATTGCTTGTGTTTCATCAAATGTTCTTGTGAAGTCATCTTTAATTGCAGTAGGTGAGTTAATGAATTTATTTGTATCTTTAACATCTTTGAATTGGTCTAATGTGCCAGCATTTTCTAATGCTGTTACAGCATCTTGTAATTCTTTAAGTGCGGCTTCTGGTGTAGTTGTTGTATCTGTACCATTGTACACATTGTTTGCTTTTTCTAATGCAGCTTCTAAGTTTGGTGATTTAGGATCAATTGCTTTATCTTTATTAATTTCTTTTAATAATTCTTTTTTATCTAAAGCATTTTGAATTTTTGCAGCAGCAGCGTTGTAATCAGCGATTGATTTATCGTTGTTTGCAGCAGTTTCTTTAGCCGGAGTTAATGTATTAGCGATAAAGTCTGGATCAGATGCAATCTCTGGAGCTTCTGTTTCTAATTTAGTAATTAAATTATTAAGATCATTTTGAGCGATTGCTTTGTCTAATTCATCTTTTGCGGCATTTATTTCGGTTAATTTGTTATTTGTATCCTTATCTTTAGCGGCTGTAATAGCGTCTTGTAATCTTTGTGTTTGTGGTGTGACATCTTCTTGAGTTGCAACTGTCTTATCTAATTCGCTAAGAGCGTTTGCAACAACATCATTTCCATTATCAACGGCATTGTTAAGTGCTTCTGTTAATAGATTAATTAATTCATCTTTTTCAGCTTTTGTACCTTTGTTGTAAGCTTCTTTTAATCCATTTTCAAGGTTTGTGATTGCTTCATTGATTGCATCTTTAGCTATGTTTGCAGCATCAGAGTTATCATCTAATTGAGTAACAACTGCTTTAGCATTTGTGATTGCTTTGTAATCATCTTGTGCAGCTAATGCATCTTCTAATTTAGCAAGTTCATCTTTGTAATCTTGTGTTGTAGAATCTACGTCATCTTTAACTGCTTCAGCAGCATCTAAAGCAACTTCTTTGAATAATGGGTTTTCAGCAATTTCAGTGTTGTTTGCTTTAATATCGGCAATTTTGTTTGCTAAGTTATCTTTTGCTGTTGCTTTTTCAATAGCAGCAATAGCAGCATCAAGTTCTGATACTTTCTTATCATCAGCAGCATCTTTAACTTCTTGTGCAGCAGTAATAGCGGCAGTAAGTTCTTGTGATTTAGGTGTTACAGCATTTGCTGCGGCAATGGCATCATCAAGTTTTGCTTTAGTAGCATCAAGAACTGTGTTTCCTTGAGTTGTAGCATTTGTTAATGCTTGAGCTTTATCAGCAAGATCATCTGCATTATCTGCTAATGCAGGTTTAAGAGCGGCAATAGCATTATCGATAGTTTCTTTTGCTCCAGCAACATTTGTTGCTTGAGTATCTAATTTATCGGCTAATGCTTGTGCATCTTTGATTTGGTTATAGATTGCTTCATTTGCAACTTGTTTCTTAATCTTATCAATTGCATTGTTGTAGTCTTCTAATGATGCAGCATCATCATTTGATGTTGTTTCAGCATCAGTTAAGACATTTTCTTTGAATAATGGATCATTTGATAAATCTTCATGATCTGTTTTTGTACTTGCAATTAAGTTTTTAAGCTCATTTTGTGCAATAGCTTTCTTCAAGTCAGCAATATTATTTCTAATTGTTTCGACATCGTTGTTGTCTGGATTGTCAATAATTGCTTTTGCAGCTTCAATAGCTTTTGTTAATCTATCTGATTTAGGATCAACATTTTCTTGTGATTTAACTAATGCATCAAGAGCATCTACTTCACCGTTAACTAATTCGTTTACAGCTTCAATAGCTTTATCTAATGCTGTTTTCTTAGGTTCTAAGATTTCAGGTTTTCTAGCTTTATCAGTTTCTGCAGCAGCATCTGTTAATGCTTGTTTCATATCGTTGATTGCTTGTTCAAGGTTTTGTTTTGCAGTTGTAACTGCAACATCATCTAAATTATCTAACTTTTCTAATGCTTCATTACCTTTTGCAATTGCATCATAGATTTCTTTGTTTGCAAGTTGTTCATTTAACTTATCAAGTGCATCTTTGTAATCATCAGTAGTTTTATCTGCGCCGTTAAGTACATCTTCTGCTGGTGTTAATGCATTTGTGTTGAATAAGTCATTTTTTGCTAATTCAGGGTGTTTTGCTTTAATATCGTCAATTGCATTTTTAAGAGCATTTTTAGCAATGGCTTTTTGTAATTCTGCCATTTTTACTTCGTATTCACTTACTTTTGAAGTTGGACTAGCAATTGCTGTTTTAGCAGCTTCAATTGCAGCAGTTAACTCAGCAGATTTAGGATTAATATCATCTGTATTTGTTACAAGTTCTTGTAATTCATTTTTCTTAGCATCAATTGCAGCGTTAGCAGCAGCAATTTGTTCTACTAATGCAGCATCTTTAACACTTAATCTATTTGTTGTGTCTGTTTTGTTTAAGATTGCTTCAACTTCATTAATTGCTGTGTTAAGTGATTCTTTAGTATCTGATACTGAATTTGCATCAAGTCTTGCAAGTAAGTCTTTTGCTTTTGGAACTTCTAAGTATACATTTTTGTTTGCAACATCTTCTTTAAGTGCATTTAATGTATCTCTGTATTGTTCTCTTGTAGCATCATTTTTATTTGACATTGCTTCAGCAGGTGCTAATGCATTTGTGCTAAATAATTCATTTGCAACTAAATCTGGTTCATTAGTTTTCAATGTACTGATGTAGTTTTTAAGTTCATTTTGTGCAATAGTTTTTCTAAGTGCATCTGTAGCAGATTGAATTTCTGAAGTTGTTGCTGTTGCTTCTTTGGCAATAACATCATTTGCAGCTTGGATTGCGGCTTCTAATTCTGGTGATTTAGGATTTACATCTTGTTGTGATTCAACTAATTCTTTAAGTGCATCCATACCTTGTGAAATTAAGTCTTTAGCCGCTTCAATAGATGTTTCTAATTGATTATTGAATGGTTTAAGAAGTTCATTTCTTTCTGTAGTTGATTTGTCTTTAGAATTTTCTAACTCATCTTTTGCAGCATCAACTGTAGTTTGAAGTTGGTTTTTAGATTCTTCAATTTGTTTTTTGATTTCTTCTGCTAATTTAGCAACTTCTGGTGAGTTAGCGTCCATTTTTTCAAGAAGTTTTTCAGCTTCATCAATGTTTTTATAGATATCTTTAACTTCATATTCTTTAGTTAATCTATCTAATGCATTGTTGTAGTCATCAAGAGTTCCAGCAGCATCACCAGCAGCTGTTTCAGCCGGATCTAATGCTTTTTCTTTGAATAATTTGTTTGTTTCTAAATCTGGATCTTTTTGTTTGATTTCAGCAATCTTGTTAATAAGGTTGTTTTGTGCTTCAGCTAATTTAACTTCATTTAATGCAGCATCTAATTCTGATGCTTTTGCATCTTGATTAACAACAAGTTGCTCCGCTTTAGTAATTGCAGTTTCTAATCTTTGCGATTTTGTTGTAGCAGTTTTTGCTTGATCAGCTGCTTCATTTAATTTTGCTTTTTTATCAGTAAGTGCTTTATTACCTTTTGCAATTTCAACATCTAATTCAGCGATTTTTGTTGCCAATGTATCAGCATCAGTGTTTTCGCCTTTTAATATTGGTTCAATTGCTGATTTTAATGATTCTAATGCTGTTTTTATTGGTTCAACATCTGTTGTATCTAATTTATCAACAAGTGGTTTAATGCTTGCATATTTATCATAATCATCTTTGTGTGCGATAGCAAAGTCAACTAATGCTTTTTTATCATTGAATGTTGTCGGATTATTGCTAATTGGGTTAGCAACAACAACTGCTTCAGCACCAGCGAGAATATTATCTTTGAAAATCGGATTTTCATCTAATTTAACATTATCTGCTTTTGCTTTTGCTATGGCAGCAACTAATTCATTACGAGCATCATTTGCAGCTTTGTTTTTAGCAATAGCTGTTTCTAATACAATAATGTCTGCAGGATAATCTGTTACTGTATTACTATCTAAATCTTCTTTGGCAGCAGCAACTGCATCTTTTAATTCTTGTGTAGGTGTTACATCTTGCATTGCAAGATATGTTTCTTGCTCATTAACAAGAGTTTGAAGTTTTGCTTTATTACTTGCGTTTTGTAATTTAGTAATCATTGCATTTTGCTTATCTATTGTTCAATCATCTGAATTTAATAAGTTTTGTGCTTCGTTTTTAACTGATTCTAAAACATTTGTGTAAAAAGAATTATCTGGATTTGCTTTTATTTCTGTGTTTGCAGTATTTATTGCTCTTTGAAGCGGATCTCTTGCAATTGCTTTCTCAAGTTCATTCTTTGCGTTTGTTAATTCTTCAACAGTTGCATTCGGTTTGTCTAATAATCTTTTTCCTCTTGCTTTAAGAATTCTAAGTTGAGGTGAAACATCTGAACCGATTGATTCTAATTTTGCTTCAAGCTCTGCTCTAACAGAGTCTTTAATGAATTCAGTAATTGCATTTTCTAATGCTTCGGCTTTAGATGTAATTGTTGTAGCATCTGCAATACCGGCATCTGATGAATTAACTTTTCCAATTGTTTTAATATTATTTGCTTCTGCTAATAAATTATCTAGATTTGTTTTTGCGTCAGATGTACCACTTGTTGTGTAAAGTGGTGTTTCTTTTAATGCGTTTGCTTTTGTTATAGCAGTATCTAATTTTGTATCTGCAGTTGTTATATCACCTAACTTATTAATTACACCAATAGCAGATGTTTGTGCTTCTACAAAATTATCTGCAGTAGCATTAATGTTAGTGATTTCCGCTTTTAATTGAGCTTTTTGTGCTTGGTTTAAGGTTGGTGCTGAATCGATCTTAGTTTTAATTGCTTCTAATACTTTTGCAAGTAATTGAGCTTTCTTAGTATTAAATTCTTGTTCTGTTCTAATTAATGGTGATTTTGCTTCATTAGCGATTGTTGTTAATGTATCAGGTGTAATGAAGTTTTTAATTACATCATTCATTCCATTAATTTCAGATACCAATTTATTATTGAATCCTAATTTATCGTATGCAGCTTTAATTGCATTGTATTTTGCTTCAATGCTTGTTGGAACAATATCATTGAATGTTGTAGCAAATGTTGCTGAACCAGGAACTGCAGCAATTGCAGTTTTTAATTCATTTTGAATTGCTTCTTGTGAGTATTTGAATAAATCAGATTCATTTGTTTTTCCAATGTTAAGTGGATCAATTGTTGATGAAATGTAATCTTTAAGTTTCTTAGTTACTGTTGCAACTGATGTAACGTCTGTTGCAATGAAGTTAGTAGTCGGGTTAGAAACTGTACCGTCAGCAGCAAAGTGGTTTAATGTTTTAACTTTATTTGCTAATAATGTTTTTTGAGGTGTAGCAAGATCTGTATTAGAATTGATTCTTGAAATTACATCACCATTTTGTGTATTTGCTTCTTCTAAGTTTGATTTAAGTGTTGCAAGTTGTGCAAGGTTTTGTAACTTGTTATTTCTAAATGTTGCAACCTTACCTTTTGCATAAGCTTTATCTGAATCTGATAAATTTGAATATTGATCAACATTAATTGCAGGAACTACAACTTCATCAAATGCTTTTTGGTAGTATTCATCAAGTTTTGCAGGGTTATAATTTGTATTAAGTGAATTTACAAATTTTTCAATATTTGCATCTGTAACACTTGGAATTACATTTTTAAGTGCTTTAACATCTGCAATTAATTTATTCTTTTCACCATCTAATGCATTGTATGTTGTTTCAAGATTTGCTTTTAAAGCATCAATAGCTACGGCATTTAAGAACTTATTACTTAATGATGTTTGATTATTGTATTTCGCTTTATCCTTTTCACGAGTAGTTCTAGCTGCCACAATCGCTTGGACAACACTTTGTGGAATTTTATTTTCAGCAGTAGGAGTTGCAAGTGAAACATTAAGTGCTTCAGCTGCTTTTTCTATAGCTTGATTAAAGTTATTTTGTGCTGGTGTTGAAGCAAATTGATATTTATCACGACTATATGCAAAACTTGAGCCTGATGGCGATGCATATTTATCTAAAGTAGTTTTAAGATTGCTCATCGCAGTCTTAAGAGTTCTTTCTTCATTTAAAATCTCTTGAGCCTTATCATTTACATTTGTTGTTTTATTGCTAATAAATGTTTTAACAAGTGAATCTAATTTATCAATAAAAGTTGCATATTGAGCATAGTTAATTGAACCTTCTGATAAATCATTTTCTAAGATAGTTGTTTTAGGGGCAATGTTATTTATAATTTGTTCTCAAGGAACGTTTACATTTGTATTAAATGAAGAATCGGTTTGATTTCTTTCAAGATCCGTTTTAAATCCTTCAATAATTGTATTTTTAAGATTTACAACTTGAGTAGTAATTGAACCATTATTATTGTATTTTTTATGATCTTTCTTAGATAATTCACCAATTCTTGTATTAACTTTAACAGTAAACATTAAAAGACGATCTATATCTTGAACTCTTTTCTTTCTTGTTGAGTAATTTTGAATTAATGTAAGATTTGGGTTTCCTGTATCATTTAAAACTTGATCAGCAGCATCAATTAACGATTCAATTTCCTCATCTGTAAGATGTTCTTCATTATCATTAATTGCTGTAACTAATTTATTAATGTCGGTATCTAATTTCGAATATGTGCTAATAATAGTTTTTTTCTTAGAATTAAGATCAGCTATATTGGTGTCTAATGATGTATTTTTAACATTATTAGGGTTTACACCAGTATTAGAACCATAAATCGTATTTTTTAATGAATTTAATAAGTTTTCGGTAGAATTTAATGAATCTTTGAATTTTGTATATTTTTCGTCATCTTCTGTAGGTCTTAGAGCGGCATATGTTGCATTATTTGTATCTATAACTAATTTATGTTGATCATATACATCTTTTGTAGCTTTATAATCTTCAACTAATTTACGTAATTTTGTAATATATGCTTCTACTTCTGCACGTGATGACATTTTAAGAATATTTTCTTTAATAAATGTTTTATTTGTATCACTAAAAAGTTCTAATTTATCAACCATTCTAAATCTATTATCAACAAAATCTGTTGCTGATTCATCCCCATTATATAAAGAACCTTGTTCTCTAAAAGCACGATTGATACGCAAGTCTGAAGAAGTAATTGCATTTGTAATCGTTTGATATCTATCAGTAACTTTTCTAGTTGATCCTTGATAATCAGTATTTGAATATGTAGGTATTACATGATTTTCTCAACCATTAAGGTTATTAACATTTGTTCTAATACTTTGTAATTCTGTTTTAACACCAAATGCACCTTTAATTGTTGCTTCAACTTTTGGATAATCTTGTGAACGACGATTTTTATAATTTTCTAATGTCATGAAATCAAGATTATTTTGTGGATTATCAATAATAGGTTTATAGTTTTTTCCTACAATAAGACTTGTGTTGATTTTGTAGTTTGTTTCTAATAATTCATTAACGATTTTACCTCATACAGGATTATCATATGAGAAATTATTAATATTGAAATCATTATTTATAGCATTTTTAACTGCTGTTTTTTGCGCTTCTAAAAGATTAGTTGGAGTTCTAAAAAATCCACTTCCTGTAATTGTATCTTCACCTCATGGCATAGTGTTGTATGTAAAACCACTTCCTGTTGTAACTTTGTCAAGAATTTGGAATTTTCTATAAAGATTTTTAAGTGTTCTTTCATCTGTTTTATAATTAAAGTTTGTCGCAAAAGTGAGGATACCACTATATCTAGTTTTATTTAAATCAACATATTTATTATTTGGTCCTGATGGTGTTGCGGCATATCAATTTTCTAATCCATTTGAAAGTTTAGGTATGAATTTTAATTCATTACCATTTTCATTAAATAAAATGTTTGGGTCTGATAATTTTGAGGCATCATTATTTACTCAATCAGATACTACTGTATTTCATAAGTAATCAATTGTAATGTTCTTTGTACCTTTTCCGATTTCACCAGTAATAACCTTACTAATAACTTCTTTTGGAATTGTTCCAAGGACTTTATTACCACGCTTGATTTCAAAATCTGTTAATGGTAATGCCCCATATTTTTCATATAAATCATTAAAACCACTAAGTGCAGTGTTACCAACTCTATTATTTGTAACCTCAATAGGTTTTGACATTGAAATTTTATTTGTTGTATGAATATTGTTTTTGTTTGTTTTTTTGAAAACCATCGAATCAACAGCTAATGTTGTATCTTTGTTTGGATTACGGCTTCCCACTAAAATATTATTTGCATCATAAAATGATGTAATGGCAGTAATAGCAGAATCTTTATTTTTGTATTGTGAGAATGGGAAGTATTTACCGCCATTATCACCTGATCTACCTCAATAGTTATCAATAACATCGAATTGAAGAACAACCATAGGTCTTCTAAGTGATGATCCGTAACCACCAAGTTTATCTAAACCACCAACGTTTGGTTTTGGACCACCAACGTACACTTCAAAGTAAAGTAGTGAACCAACATCATTTTTAATCGGATTAAGTCCGCCCCTTTGATTTTGAGGTAGCTTATCGTTTAAAACACTAATATCAAGTGTATTACCAAACCTTGAACCATCGATACTATTAAAATCACCACGATTTCCTAGTACTGGTCCTCCGTTTAATCTAAATTCATTAAAAATTTTACTTTTAATTTTATCCTTAGTAATTGAGTCATTATTTGTTGTTAAGTAAACAAATCTATTGAATTCTTGATTATCAACTCCTGCTTTAGGTTGAACAAAATTTCAAAATGCATTATAACCAAAACCTGGATTTAATTTTCTTGATGTTAAACCAACTTGTAGCATATTAAACTTATTACCTCATGCATATGAGTAATAATTTTTTGTGTCAATTCAAGAATTATCGGTTCCTGAAGGAACTGAAGTTGCTAATGGTTGATTAACAGAACTTAAACTTCTTGAATTACCTTGTCATGTTCTATGATCTCTAATGAGATTTGTGTCTGGAACGATAAATCTATTTTTATCACCTTGGAATTTGTTTATAAAGAAATTATCTGGTAAAACTGTATAGTTTTTACCTGCTTCACCATGTATATCATTTGAATTTCAACTTTGTGAGTTGTAGAAATAGAATTGATTTCCGGCTTTTCCAGATCACCATTGGAAAGTATCATCATCTCTAAAAACAATTGTGGCTTTTAAAGTGTCAGGCTTAATAAGTAAATCTTCTGTTAAGGCTAAACCAAAACGAAGATATCCATCCGATGGCGGTATATATAAGTTTCCATAGTTTCCTCTTCCTCACTTATCTTTTTGAAGTCATGAGGCATTGTTATTGGCATCACCTGGATAAAGTTGAGGAAGAGATGCATTATAAACAACAGCAATACGTCTTGCTTTAGCCTTTGATGCATCGTATGCATATCCATTGTTATCTTCTCCAGGATTTTGATATGAACCATATTGTTGTCCTGTAAGATCATAAATACCAACTAAGTTATCTTTGTATTGACTTTTAAATGTTGCACTATTGGGATCTTTTGAATTTCAATAGTACGCAATACGGTCATTTTCGCTAGAGTGAGCATATCCAGCTGCACGTCTATCTCATCTATGTGCTTCATCAGCAACTGCATTATTTACGTTTGAGTAAATATACTTATATTTTCTAAAATCATTGTATTGGAATGAATTCACATCACTTCGGTTGAAAATGCTGTTTGTCGCAGAATCATGTCCATTACCTGTTTTACTAAACGAAATTGTATGTGTTGCTGCATCAAATGAACCTGAGTAATTGTAATCACTCAAGTTATCGAAACTTGTGCTTGTAGCAACGGTTGCAACAGCCGCTGTTGAAGCGATTGATGTAATACCTGCTACTGGGAGCACAAATCTCTTAATATTTTTTTTGGGCATTTTATCTCCTTTGAGTTTCATTTAATATTGCTATTAAATTTTCACTTATCCATATAACTCGGCTTTATGTACATAAATAAGTTATCTAATATTGTATCAGAAAAATCAAAATAACAAAATTTGCATTTTTATCAGATTTTTTGCATTGATTTAATTTTTTTGAAAAATGGATAAAACAAAAAGCCAAGATTATAAATCTTGACTCTTTGAAATTCTATTAAATTTGGAATTATTTTCTCTTACGTTTCAACATAAGAATGAACATTCCAAAAACTCATAAACCGCCTGAAGCAGTTAATGCTCATGCTCATCATGGCATTAATTCTGTATTAGTTACAGCAACAGTATTTGCTACTGATGTTTTAATAATTTCAGGAATTGTTGTGTCATTATTAATTACTTTGAATGCTTTTTCAATGTCTTGTTTATCTTGTTCTGTAATAGGACCTTTTTCTGGGTTTTTGTTAAGAATATCGAAGTAGTGATTATTAATTAATGCATCTTTAACTGTCTCAAGACCAGGTAATGAATCTTTAAGTTCATTAAGTGCATTTTCAAATTCTTGTTTATCTTTGTTTGTGATTGCATCAACAAGTTTTTTAGCACTTGTTGCTTTATCAACTAATTTATCAATTGCATTATTAAATTTACTTTGGTTAGAGCTATCTGCAACTTCACCTTTGAATTTAGCAGCTTGTGCAGCATTAATTGCAACATCTAAGTTTGCTTTATTTACATCAAGTGTTGCTGTATCTTTAGCATTTGCATCTAAGAAATTATTAAGTGCTTTGTTTAATGTATCTAACTCGTTAAATTTGTTTGTAATATCTTGTGCTTCGATAACTTTGTCGTTTGTTGGGTTTCCACCTTTATCAATAATCTTTTGCACAGCATCTTTATTAGCTTTGTTATCAATATTTGTTAAAGGTTGGTTGTTGTTAATTGCATCAATGATTGCATTAACTTCAGCATCGATATTTGTATTTAATTTAACTATATCACTTGCAATTTGATCATTTAATATCTTAGCGTCTGTAACAACTTTGTTTGCATCAATTGGAATTGTTGCATCATTATATGCTTTAACAATTTCTTGTTTCTTAGCATCACTTAAGTTTGCTAATTCATTTCCTGTTACATTATCAATGAATGGAATTTGTTTTCCATTTTCAGTGAATTTTTGGTTAGAGAATTGATCAATCTTGTCTTTAATATTTGCAAGTTTTTCAAGTTCAGCTACTGCTTTTGCTTTATCAACATCTGTAACAGTTTCACCATTATTGATTTTATCAATAATTGGTTTTGCAATATTTAATGCATCATTAAATTCATTTTGGATTGCTGTTGGCGAGTTAATGAAGCTATTTGTATCTTTAACCGCTTCCATTGCTTTAAGAGTTTCACCTTGTTGATTTGCTAAAACAGCATCTTCTAATTCTTTAAGTGCTTCTGCTGGTTTAGTTGTTGTATCTGTACCATTGTATACATTATTTGCTTTTGCTAATGTATTAGTTAAGTTTTCTGATTTAGGTGTGATTTTTTCTACATTTTGAATTGCTTTTAATAAATCTTTCTTATCTAAAGCATTTTGGATTTTTGCAGCTTGATCATTGTAATTTGCAACTGTTTCATCATTGTTTGCAGCAACTTCTTCAGCAGGATCTAATGTACTTGTTTTAAATTCAGGGTTATTTGCAATTGTAGGTGCTTCTGTTTTTAACTTATTAATTAAATTGTTAAGGTTATTTTGTGCAATGGCTTTACTTAATTCTTCATCAGCAGCTTTAATTGCTGATAAATCATTATCTGCACCTTTAGCAACAATTGCATTTGCTGCAGTAATTGCATCTTGTAATCTTTGTGATTTTGGATCAATGTTATTTTGACCTTGAACTTTATCTTTTAAGTTTTCAACTTGTGCACTAATATATTTATTTGCACTTGAGATCTTATCATCAAGTAAGTTAGATGGTGCTGTAAGATTATCTTTTGTACCATCTTTAACTGCTTCTTTTAATGCATTTGTGTATTGTGTAACTTGCTCTGTGATGTTTGTTTTTATTTCTTTTGCAACTTCATCACCTGGAACATTTAATCTATCTTTAACGGCGTTTGCATTTTTAATTAAATCAAATCCATCTTTTAGATTTTCTGCATTAGTTAATTTAGCAAGTGCATCATTGTAGTTTGCAGTTGTAGATGCAGGATCGTTTGCAACTGTTTCAGCAGGTGTTAATCCAATTTCTTTGAATAATGGATCATTTGCTGAATCAGTATTGTTTGCTTTGATATCTGCAATTTTGTTTTCAAGCCTAGCTTTTGCAATTGCTTTATTAAGTGTATCAATTGCATCATCAATTTTTGATACTTTCTTGTTATCAATATCTGTATTAACTGCTTCAGCAGCAGTAATAGCATCTGTAAGATCACTTGAAGCAGGTGTGATTGCTTTTGCTGTAGCAACAGCATCAGTAAGTTTTGCCTTAACAGCATCAATTGCATTATCTGCTTGTTTTGTTGCATTTGTTAATTCTTGTGCTTTTGTTGCAAGGTCATCAGCATTATTTGCTAATGCAGGTTTAAGTGCATTAATTGCATTATCAATTGCTTCTTTTGCTGATGTAACATCTGGTGTTGATGTATCTAATTTACTTGCTAAATCTTGAGCATCTTTGATTTGATTGTAAATATATTTATTAGCAACTTGTTTATTGATTTTATTGATTGCATTGTTGAAGTCTTGTATTGAAGCATCATCATTATTTGCAACTGTTTCAGCAGGTGTTAAAGCATTTTCTTTGAATAATGGATCATTTGATAACTCTGGTTCATTTGCTTTAGTGTCAGTGATTGCGTTCTTAAGATTGTTTTGAACAATCGCTTTCATAAGTTCATCAAGAGTTTTCTTAAGTTCGGTTGCATCAATTGCAGTTGGATCATTTAATGCATTTTCTGCATCAACAAGAGCATTTTCTAATCTTGTTGTTTTAGCTGCGATATTTTCTTGTGATTTAACTAAAGCTTTAAGCATATCAATATCATTTGCAATAAGATCTTTTGCTCCAACAATTGCTTTATCTAAAGCATCTTTAAGTGGATCTAACACTTTTGCTTTTTCTTCAGGTGTTGTTAAAGCATTTGCATCTTTAAGACCTTGTTTCATTGCTGAAACAGCATCTTCAATAACTTTTTTAGCTGCAACAACTTTAGGATCTGTTGAGTTTAATTTAGGAATTACATTATCTTCAGCATTCTTAATTGCATCATAAATTGGCTTGTTCTTAATTTGTTCATTAAGTTTGTTTAATGCATTGTTGTAATCTTCTGTTGAAGCAGTATCATTTGCTGCAGTTGTTTCTGCTGGTGTTAATCCAAGTTCTTTGAATAATGGATCATTTGCTAATTCAGGGTTTTTAGCCTTAACATCAGCAATTTTGTTTACAAGATCATTTTGTGCTTTAATGTTTTCTAAGAATGATAATCCTGATTCATAATCGTATGAAGTTGAATTTGGATTTGCGACAACATTTTTAAGACGTGGAAGCATATCTTGCATTCTTGTTGTTTGAGGTGTAATTGCTTCTGCTGCCGTAATAGCATTTTGTAATACAACTTTTTCATCATCAAGGAAATCATTTGCATCAACAATTTTTTCACTTAATGTAGCTAATTTTCTACTGTAATCTTCTGTTGAAGTTGGGTTAGCAAGATTTTCTTTTAATGCTGCAACTGCTTCGCTAAGTGCTTGTTTATCTGGTGTTGCATTTGCTGTGTTAAGTTTGAATGCAACACGAGCAGCTTCTTCAATATCTTCATATGCTTTTGCTTTTGAAACTTGTTTGTTAAGTGCGTTTAAAGCATTTGTATAGTCAATAGCAGGTTTTGTATCATCATTTGCAATTGTTTCAGTTGGAGTTAAAACATTTGTGTTGAATAAAGTATTGTTTACTAATTCAGTATTATCTGTTTTAAGTGCAGAAATTGCATTTTGAAGTTCATTTTGTGCAATTGCATTTTTAAGGTTTTGAATTGCTGTTTCAATTTCAGCAGCAGATACCGTTGATTCATTTGCTACAACACCATTACCAGCGCTAATTGCATCTTGTAATCTTTGTGTTTTGTCAGCAACATTTTCTTGAGATTTAATTAATTCCTTAAGTTTATCAATTCCAGAAGTTAATAAGTTGTTTGCTGCTTCTGTTGATATATTAAGTGCATCATTAAATGGTTTAAGTTCCCTAATTCTTTCTCCAATTGGTTTTCCAATTGAGTTATTTAATGCATCTGTAGTTGCTGTAACTTGATTTTGAAGGTTTTCTTTAGCAGTTTGAATTTTTTCTCTTAATTCTTTTGCTAATTTTTGAACTTCAGGTGAGTTAGCATCCATTTTTTCAAGTGCTTTTTCAGCATCTGAAATAGCATCATATGTATCTTTTAAGTCTTGTTCATCACTTAATGCTTTTTCTGCATTATTGTAATCTTCAACTGTAGCATCAGGTTTATTGAATGCTGTTTCAGCTGGTGTTAATGCATTTTTCTCGAATAATAGGTTATTTGCTAATTTTGTATCGGTTTTAACTTCATTAATCTTATTATTAAGTGCATTTTGTGCTTTAGCTAAGGCAAGTTCATTTTTAGTTGCATCTAAGTCGCTTAAAGTAGATGTTGGACTTGCAATAAGATCTTCAGCATTTGTGATTGCAGTTTGTAATCTTTGCATCTTAGGTGTAGCAGTTTTAGCATTTGCAACCGCTGTTTCTAAACCATCAATTGCTTCAGCAACTTTTGCTTCACCTTGTGTAATTGCAGTTGTTAAGTTTTGAATATTTGTATTAAATGTTGTATCAGCTGGTGTTGTACCTTTTAATACTGGTTCAATAGCAGTTTTAATTGTTGCTAATTCATTCTGAATTGTTGAGACATCATTTGTATCTAATCTATCAATAAGTGGTTGAATTTTGCTGTATTTAGCATAATCATCTTTGTGTGCAATAGCAAAGTCAACTAATGCTTTAGGTGTGTTGTACGTTGCTACATCTGAACTTACTGGCATTGTTTTAATTACTTCTTCTGCTTTAGCAAGAATGTTATCTCTGAAAATTGGGTTTTCATCAAGGTTAACATCATCTGCTTTTGCATTGTTTACTGCTGCAATTAAAGCATCACGTGCACTATTTGCTGCTTGATTTCTTGAAATAGCGGTTTTTAACGCTTCGATGTCTGAAACATAATTGTCTTTATTATCACTTGTTAAATCTGCTTCAGCTTTTGCTACAGCTGCTGTTAATTCACTTGTTGGTGTTGAATTTGCTGCTGTAATATATTCTTTTTGTTCATTAACAAGAGTTTGAAGTTTTGCTTTATTACTTGCATTTTGCAACTTAGCAATCATTGCATTTTGCTTATCCATTGTTCAATCAGCTGAATTTAATAAGTTTTGTGCTTCATTCTTTACTGGATCTAAAACATTTGGGTAAACAGAATTATCTGGGTTAGCTTTTATTTCCATTCTTGCAGCATTTATCGCTTTTTGAAGTGGATCTCTTGTAATTGCTTTTTCAAGTTCATTCTTAGCATTTGTTAATTGTTCAACTGTTGCACTTGGATTGTCTAATAATCTTTTTTCTCTTGCTTTAAGAGTTTTAAGTTGAGGTGAAACATCTGAACCAATTGAATCTAATTTGGCTTTAAGTTCTGCTCTAACTGTATCTTTAGTGAATTCAGCAATTGCATTTTCTAATGCTGCAGCTTTAGATGTAATTGTTGCAGCATCTGCAATAGCGGTATCTGATGAATTAACTTTTCCAGTTGTTTTAATATTATTTGCTTCTGCTAATAAATTATCTAGATTTGTCTTTGCATCAGATGTACTGCTTGTTGTATAAAGCGGTGTTTCTTTTAATGCATTTGCCTTTGTTATTGCAGTATCTAATTTTGTATCTGCGGTTGTTATATCACCTAACTTATTAATTACACCAATAGCAGATGTTTGTGCTCCTGCAAAATTATCTGTAGTAGTACTAATGTTAGTAATTTCTGCCTTTAATTGATCTTTTTGTGCTTGGTTTAAGGTTGGTGCAGAATCAATCTTAGTTTTAATTGCTTCTAATACTTTTGCAAGTAATTGAGCTTTCTTAGTATTGAATTCTTGTTCTGTTCTAATTAATGGTGATTTTGCTTCATTAGCAATTGTTGTTAATGTATCAGGTGTAATGAAGTTTTTAATTGCTTCATTCATTCCATTAATTTCAGATACTAATTTATTGTTGAATCCTAATTTATCGTATGCAGCTTTAATTGCATTGTATTTTGCTTCAATGCTTGTTGGAACAATATCATTGAATGTTGTTGCAAATGTTACTGAACTAGGAACTGCTGCAATTGCAGTTTTTAATTCATTTTGAATTGCTTCTTGTGAGTATTTGAATAAATCGGATTCATTTGTTTTTCCAATGTTAAGTGGATCAATTGTTGATATAATGTAATCTTTAAGTTTCTTAGTTACTGTTGCAACTGGTGTAACTTCTGTCGCAATGAAGTTAGTAGTTGGGTTAGAAACTGCACCATTAGCAGCAAAGTGGTTTAATGTTTTAACTTTATTTGCTAATAATGTTTTTTGAGGTGTAGCAAGATCTGCATTAGAGTTGATTGTTGAAATCACATCACCATTTTGTGTATTTGCTGTATCTAAGTTTGATTTAAGAGTTGCAAGTTGTGCAAGATTTTGTAATTTTCCATTTACTAATGAATCAATCTTGTTAGTTGCATATTGTATATCATCATTAGATAAGTATTGGTATGAATTTAAGTTAAATGCAGGTTTAACAATTTGGTTATACGCATTTTCATAATATCTATCTAAATCATTTACACTAAATGGATCAATTGTTTCTAAGAATGCTGTAATTTTGTTTTCATCAACAAATGGTAATGTTGTTTTAATTGCTTTAACATCAGCAATTAATTTGTTTTTATCACCATCTAAAGCATTGTATGCATTTACTAATGTATCTTTTAATGCATTAACTGCTTGAGCATCAAGGAATTTATTACTTAATGTTGTTTGGTTATGGTGATTTGCTTTATCAGCTTCACGTGCTGCGATTGCATCATTAATACTTGATCTAAGAGCATTTGGTAATGATGAATCAGCAAGCATTGCTTTAACATTGCTACTGCTCGATATTGCTTCTGCAACATTTGCAATAGCATTATCAAATGCTGTTTTATTTGTTTGTGTAGCATAAGAGTATTTATTTGTTGAAAACACATCTTTTTCTGATCCTAATGCTCCATTTAATGCTGTCATTGCAGCAATAATGCCGTCAAGTTCTGTTTTAATAGAATCTAATTTTGCATTATTTGGCATTTCACTTTCAAATGCACCATTAAGTTCTGCAATTATATGAGCATATTGAGCATAGTTAATTGGGTTTGTTGCAACACCAAGTTTATCTTCTGCTGCTTGTGCAATATCTGCAACTTTTTTAATTACATCATTGATGTTATTGTATGCATCGTTGTATCATCTTCAGTTGATATTGTTATCAGTTATAAGGTTAGATGAAAGATATTTCTTAAATGTGTTAAGCATTGATGCTCTTAAATCAACAACAGGATTTGCTGTAGAAATTGTTCCATCTGCATTATAAACTTTGTGTGCTTCTTTTGCTAATAATGGTAATGAACCATTAATATTATTGTTAACAAGTGCAGTAGTTGAAATTGTAGTTAATGCCGCAGATCTAAGTGTGTAGTTGCTTAATTTTTTGTAATCTGGTTCATTGGATGTAAGAATAGCGTTTGCTTCTTCAACATATTTATCAATTTCTTCTGAACTAAGGTGATTTGATGTATCAGGTTTTTCAATTTCATCAATTGTTTTAATAATGTCGTAATCTAAGAATGCGTATGCTTCATAAACTGCATTTGTTTTATCTGTTAAAATTTGGATTTCTTTATTTAAACCATCAAGAGATACATTTGTTGGATCTGCAGATGGTGTATTATTGAAATATTTTGATTTAGCAGAATTAATTGCAGATAAATCATTTGCTAATGCAGTTTTGTATGCATTTCAGTTATCCATATCAGAATCAGCAACAGGTTGAATATCTGAATAACCACCAGGGTTTGCCACAACTTCATTATATGCATTATAGACTTTCAATGCTTCGTTGTAAGTTTTTTCTAATTCTTTGATCTTAGAAATGTATGTTTCAACTTCAGCACGGCTAGCCATCTTAAGAATTGCATTCTTCATGAAAACTTTTTGTTTTTCCGAGAAGAAAGCAGGATTAAGATCATTAATCATATTAAATCTGTTTGTTACAAAGTCTGGAGCACTTTCAGCAAGAGTATTAAGTGAATTTTCATGTTTGTATTCTTCTTTCATACGTCCAGGAGCAACGCCAATTGCATGAATGTGTGGTTGAACCGTTGTAATAAGGTTGTCTACTATACCGTTAATATTATTTGATGTAAAGTTTGGTACAAATGTTGTTTTTCAATTTGCTAATGCATTTTTAGCATTTTTCATTGGCATAACAGCTTCTGGTTTACCGAATACAACATTAATTGTTGCTTCGACTTTTCCATGATCTACTGCTTTGTTATTGTTGTAGTTATCTAAAGTCATGAAATCAAGATTATTTACACGTGTTTCTTGACTTAAGATAGGTTCATAATCTGCCGCAATATCTAAATGTTGTTCGATACGGAAGTTTGTACCAAGAATTTTATTAATATTTGTAGCTCAAACAGGTTGATTTCCGGTAAAGTTTGATTTAGTGAAATCTGCATACATTTTGTTTGAAAATACTGTTTTTTGAGCTTGAGTTAATTTTGTGTTTCTAATGATTTGACCACTATCAAAACCTCAAGGCATTCTGTTTTCATTGTATGCTTGATCTTTTAGAACTTCATCAATGTATTTCAATTTATTGTAAAGCGCTTGTTTTGTTGTGTCATCATTTTTATAATCAAGATTTGCATTAAAATTAAGAATACCAGTATATCTAGTCTTATTTAAATCAACATATTTATTATTCGGTGAAGCCGGAACAATGTCAAATCATGAACTTAAATCACCATCTAAAACAGGGACAAATTTTAATTCTTGACCATCTTCATTAAATAATAATGTTGGATTAGATAATTTTCTATTATCATTGCTTACTCAATCTGATACTACAGTATTTCATAAGTAATCAATTGAAATATTTTTTGTACCACGACCAATTTCTTGACTTACAATTTTTCCAATTATATTACTTGGAATTGTTCCTAATTCTTTGGTTCCGCGGTAGATTTTATAATCAGTTAATGGTAATGAACCATATTTATTAAATAATGATTCAAAGTCTGATTGTGATAAATTAGGTTTGCTTAATTTAATATTAGTAGTTGTATTAATATTATTATTTGATGTTCTATCAAACATAAGTGTATCAACTGCTACAGTTGAATCGTAATCATAGTGGTGGTCTGTAGCAATATTATTTGGATCACCATATGAAGCGAATGCTGAAATAGCAGATTTTTTGTTCTTGAATTGAGAAAATGGGAAGTAATTATCTCTACGACCACTTTCAATTGTGTCATCATTTTTACTTCAAAAGTTATCAATTACCTCGAATTCTGCAACAATTAGAGGTCTACGTTTCGTTTTATTATAAGTACCAAAACCTCTATAATCACCGGCATTTGGTGCTTCCCCACCTAGATACATTTCTAAATATAACAATGAACCCACATTGTCACTAATAGCATTAAGACCATCACGTGCGTATCCTTCTGGTATATATTGTCTTAGTACATCTAAATTCAGTGTAGAACCTATTACATTACCATTTAAACTGTTATTATCGTTGTGATTACCGATATTTCCGCTACTTCTTGAAAAAGGTTCAAATATTTTTTTATTAATATTTTGTTTGCTTGTTGAGTTATTATTTGTAGTTAAATAAACAACTCTATTTCATTCTTGACTACCTTGGGTAGGTTGTTCTTGATTTCAAAAAGCATTGTAACCAAAACCTGGATTCTTTCTATTAGCATATGGTGTTAATCCAAAGGTTCTTTGATTGAATTTATTAGTTCATGCATATACATAATGATTTCTTGTATCAAAAAGAAATGGTGATCTATTATTAAAGTCTGGATTTGTTGGGTCCTTAGGTAAATCACTAACTTTGGTTAAGGAGCTACTTATTAAATCTGATTTATTACCAGTTGGCGTTCCATTTCCTTTAAGTGATATATCATCACTCAAAATAGTAAAACTATATTTATCACCTTGGAAACGATCCAAGAGTTCATCCTTAAGCAATGAGTTAGCAATCGCAGAAGGACTAGGTATTAAATCCGATTCTGTTCAACTTCCAGAATTTAAAAATTCTGTAACATGACCAGTAAATTGATCTTTTTTATATCAATCGAATTTTTCATCACGGTAAATTGTGGTAAGTTTTAACGTGTCTGGCTTAATTAATAAATCTTGTGTTAACGCAATACCAAATTTAAGATAATTTGTTGCAGTTGGAACATATACATCTCGGTAAGCATATTTATTAGTACCTGGTGTCCGTGTAGATGTTGAATCAGGTCCTCCTGGATAAATTTGTGGCAAGAATTCATTAAATACTATCTTAATTTTTCTGCTTTTTGCCTTTGTTGCATCATATGCATAACCATTTGCATTGTTTGGGTTACTATAAGTACCAAATTGTTGGCCAGTTGTGTCGAAAATAGCAACCAAATTATCTTTGTACTTACTTTTGTATGTTGATTCATCTTTATGTTTTGAATCATAAAAGTAACCTCTACGACGTCGTGTATTATCTCCTCAACCTGGAGCATATGCGATTGTAGGATTTCCTTGAGCTTCAGCCGCTACTTGACCGTTAACATGAGAATAGAAATATTTAAATCTTCTGAAATTATTGTATTGAAATGTTTCTGGGTTATTTTGATTTAAAAAGTTATTTGTAGAACTATTATTTCCATTGCCCGTTTTACTAAATGAAATCTTGAAAGCATTAGCATCAAAAGATCCTGAATACTGATAAGAACTTTCATTAGTGAAGTTCGTGCTTGTTGCAACAAGTGCTATAGCGGAACCGGAAGTGATCGATACAACACCTGTTACAGGCAAGACAAACCTTTTAATTGTCTTTCTAGGCATAATTATTCCTTTCATAACATTAGTTTTTAATTTTATATTTTATAATATCTACTTTCATTACACTTATGCATAAAGTAACTTATACATAAGTTATCTTTATTTTACATCTTTTATTTTTACGATTTTTGCCAGATCAATTTATGTTAGATTTACTGTGAAAATTGTGAAAATTAAGAACCTTTAAAAACCATTATCACAACCATATAGTGATAAAAAAATGTACGATTTTGTATGAAATTAATACCAAAAATCGCTAAAAAATAGTAATTTTGAGCTAAAATTTTCAAAATTTTTCAAAAAGAGAAAGTTTTTAAGCAAAATTATTGCAAAAATTAAGCAGTCAAAAATCACGAAAACTCTGGATTTTTAAGAGAGTTTAGCATTAATTATTTGTATAATTAAACATATAAATTAAACGAAAGGAGCGTTATGAAATTTGGTTTTTTTAGATGAATTGGAACTAATGAAAAAGCTATTTATGATAATAAAGATCTAGTACCATCAACCACAAATATTATTTTTATTGTTACATTATCACTCGTACTTTTAACATCATTATTACTATGAATATTCAAAAGACAAATACATCAAATTTTTGTTAAAAGAAACTTGAGTTTAAAAACTCAAGCTATTATTACTAGATCAATAGGTGCCTTTATGGTTACACTAATGATTATCAGAATTGTTATGTTGGGTATCACAGATTACCCAAGACCATGAGAGTTGATTCCATTGCATTTTTGTAGGTTAATCGCATTATTTGTTGGAGTTATTCTATTAATGAATAAACCACAATGATTGAAATACTTTGTGGCAATGGCATTCCTTGGAGCAATTATTGCGTTTGGAACACCTGATACAAAAATAGCATTTGTACCAAAAGAAAATATTACTTTAAGTGATCAAACACTTCAAGCAGGTAAAACATACTATGCATGAATTTCATATAATAACTTTTCGTTCTGAGACTTTATTATAATTCACTCATTAATCATATTAATACCAGTTATCTTTGGTATCTTATATCCATATAATATAACATTTAAAGACTCACTCATTACAATTGCAATTTTCTCAGGATTATTAATTTTCACATTTATTATTAACTGAACAACAGATAGCATTGCAACTGATGGTGATTTCACATGAAAAACAAACTTCTTCTACACAGCAAGAGACACAAATGTAAATGCTTTTGTAATTAAACCATGACCAATTGTGTTATTAATATCAATTATCTTTGGTGCACTTTATGTCTTTCTTGCAAGTGGAATCTTCTATGTACAAGATAAACTTGTTTTTGGTAAATGATTTGTAAGAAAACAAGAATCAAGCAAAGTATTTAGAGATGATTTATACGAAAGGCTTGTTGTTAAGTTCAAAAAACAAAAATAATAAAATTGTAAGAAAAAAATATCCACTCCTAAGCGAATGGATATTTTTCATAATCTAAAAATGAATTATTTTAATCTGTTTGAATTAAATTCATTCATTTTACGTAATTCAGCAAGAATAAGTTCTTCTGTTGTAGGCGCAGCTGGTGCTGGCGCAGGTGTAGGGTTTTTCTTTTCTTTGTATTGTTTAATTAAGTTTCTAATTAAGAAGTAACCAAATAATAATACAAATACAAATGTTGTTGTAATAACGAAGTCGATAATTGCAGCAATGAAGTTTCCAATTTTAATTCCATTTGATAAAACTCATTCTTTATCTGTTCCATTTGTAAAGTTATGTGCAATGTACGCTCCAATAACGTCTTTCGCTAATGAACCTACTAAAGCACCAAATACAGCACCTAATAAAAGTCCAATAGCTAACATTAACATATTACCCTTTTTAATTGAAGAACCAGCATCTTTAGCTGATTTAGCAAAAATATTATTTTTCATATGTGAACCTTTCTTCTAATTAATAGGTTCATTATATCATAAATTGATATCTTACTATAATTTAATAATATCGGCAGCAACGATGTAATCGTTATCCTTTAAATTGATAATTTTAACACCTTTAGTTTTACGGCTTGCTTCTGAAATTTGATCAATGCGTGTACGAATTGTTGTACCTGATGATGTAATAACAAGTAACTCATCATCTAAATCAACATAACGTGCAAAGATTAAGTCTCCAGCTTTAGTATTTTCAATACCAGCAACTCCTTTTGCGCCACGTCTTGTAAGTCTGAATAAATCTTCTTTAGTGAGTTTACCAAAACCTTTGTTTCCTAAGGTTAAGACGTATTCACCTTCATTGCTTGCTGATGCTGAGATAACTTCTTGTCCGTCTTGAAGTGAAATACCTTTAACTCCAAGTGATGAACGACCCAATGGACGAACATCATCTGATTTGAATAAAACAACATTTTTCTTGTTATTTGCAATTAATACAGTGTCATTATTATTAATAATAAATGCACGAACTAATTGATCATCATCACGTAATTTAAAGGCTTTAAGGCCATTTTTACGGATGCTTTGGAATAATGAAAGATCAGTCTTTTTAAATAAACCTTGTTTTGTAACTGTAACAAGATATTGATCTTCTTGATATTCATCTACATTAAGAATTGAAACAATTTTTTCACCATTTTCGATATCAAGACCACTAATTATATTGATAATAGGAAGTCCTTTTGATTGTTTTGAACCAGATGGAATTTGGTGTCCACGTAATGTATATGCTTTACCTAAATTTGAGAATAATAATAAATCTGTATGTGTTGATGCTTGTAAAATGATGTTAATATCATCGTCATCATATGTTTTCATTGAGACCGAACCTGTACCACCACGACGTTGTGTGTTGTATTCTTCTAAATCAACACGTTTTACATAACCATTTGAGCTCATTGTGATAACAATTGGACGTTCTGGGATTAAATCTTCATCTGTGATTTCTCCAACACCAGATTCATCAATTACAGTTCTACGAGGATCGTTATATTTATTCTTGATTTCTTCAAGTTCTAAAATGATTTGGTTAATTAATTTTTCTTCTGATGAAAGAATTTCTTTGTAATGAGCAATTTCAACTTGTAAGTCTTTGATTTCATTGTCCATTTTTTCAATGCTTAATCCAGTTAAACGTGATAAACGCATTTCTAAAATAGCTTTTGTTTGTCTTTCAGTTAAATTAAATCTTGTAGATAATTTTTCTTGAGCTTCTGCATCATTTTTAGATTTTTTAATGATAGCAACAACTTCATCAATATTTGAAACAGCGATTTTTAAACCATCTAAAATATGTGCACGTTCTTCTGCTTTGTTTAAATCGAATTTTAATCTACGTGTAACAACTTCTTTTTGGTGCTCAATAAATACTTCTAAAGCACTCTTTAAGTTAAGTTTACGTGGTTCATTATTAACGATTGCAATAAGGTTAAAGTTGAATTGTGATTGTAAGTTTGACTTTTGGTATAACTTGTTTAATAAAATGTGTGGGTTTACACCTTTTTTAACATCAATTACAAGTCTAATACCTTCCCGGTTAGACTCGTCACGTAAATCTGTAATTCCTTCAATAACTTTTGCTTTATGTAATTCAGCAATTTTTTCAATGATTGTTGTTTTCTTAATCGCATAAGGAATTTCTCTAACAATGATTTTTGATTTTCCATTTGGTTGTTCAATAACTTCACACTTAGAACGAACAGGAATGCTTCCACGTCCTGTTTCATATGCTTCTAAAATACCTTTTGTACCAAGAATGATTGCACCAGTTGGGAAATCAGGTCCTTTAATGTGTTGCATTAATTCTCTAACTGTAATTTCAGGATTTCTTGCAAGCGCTATTGTTGCATCAATAGTTTCGCCAAGGTTATGTGGTGGAATTTCAGTTGCCATACCAACAGCAATCCCTGAAGCACCAGAAACAAGTAAGTTAGGGAAACGACAAGGTAAAACAGTTGGTTCTTGTTCTGAACCATCGTAGTTATCTACAAAGTCGACTGTATCCTTTTTAATACCTTCAATCATCTCAGCAGAAATCTTAGACATTCTCGCTTCAGTATAACGCATAGCAGCAGCTCCATCACCATCGATAGAACCAAAGTTACCATGACCATCAACAAGTGGATAACGCATTGAGAAATCTTGCGCCATTCTAACCATCGCTTCATAAACAGATGAATCACCATGTGGGTGGTACTTCCCAAGTACATCCCCAACAATACGTGCTGATTTACGGTGTTGTGAACTTGGTGTAATACCTAATTCTGACATATCGTAAATAATTCTACGGTGAACTGGTTTTAACCCATCACGAGCATCAGGTAATGCACGAGAGATGATAACACTCATTGAATATTCTAAGAATGATGTTTTCATTTCATTGTCAATAACAACTGGATATAAACCACCAACTGGTTCATCAATTAATTGAGATTGAATTACATACTCATCACTATCTTGTGGAACAACTTCTTCATCGTCTTCTTCTTTAGTTGCTAGAATATCTTTCTTTCTAAAAATCATTGTGTTTTCTTCTTCATACTCATACTGAGCATCTTCAGAATCCAACATGACATCGATTTTTTTATCATCTTCTAATATTTTTTCTTTTTTGTCTTTTTCAATCATTACAAGCCTTTCTAAATAAAATTATATTTTATTTAATTATACAATATTCCACATTTTATACTAGTTTTGAGCAGTAAAACCAAGGATTATGAAAAAATACTTTTACACCATTGTCCTAGGTATAAAAGTATAAAAACATCATTTATATGACAAAAATATTAAAAAACATTCACAAAGCGTGAATGTAATTAGAAAAATTATTGATTTTCTGGTTTTTTAGGCTCTTTAACTCATTGACGTAATGTTTTAATTTCTTTAAGTGTTAAAGGACGGTATTTACCCACTGGGATGTTATTAACTGTAACACCACCATACTCAACACGTTTAAGGTTAATAACTTCTTTATTAACAGCTTTAAATAACTCTTTAACATGGTGATAAGTACCTTGTGTTAAAACAACAAAATAACTCTTTGTATCGGCTGGAATAACAGTTTGATTTGATCATTTTTTATTAACCATAACAGGTTTGTTTAACTTAGCTAATTCACGCGTTGCTAAAGGCTCATTTAAACGTGCACGGTAGACACGAACAACTTGATATGATGGGTGCATTAACTTGTTAGCTAAATCACCATCATTAGTTAAAATAAGCACTCCTGTTGTATCATAATCTAGTCTTCCAACAGGGAAAATTTTATATGGTGTGTCAATTAAATCTGTCACTATTGTACGGTTAAAGTTATCTTTTAATGTACATACTGTTTTAGGTGGTTTGTTTAAAACAAAATAAACTTTGTTTTCTTCTTCAATTGGGATATTGTCAACTAAAATGTCATCACTAAATGTTGCTTTATCACCTAGTGTCGCAACCTTTCCGTTTACTTTAACTCTACCTTGTTTAATAATGTTTTCTGCTTCACGTCTTGAAGCAATACCTGCTTGTGAAAGGATTTTTTGTAGTCTTTCTTTTTGCATAATTATTCTCCTTCCTTACGGTATTTATTGTATAACTCTAATTGATCTGGTGTGAATTTTACACCTTTGTCAATGTTGTATTCGTATGTTTTTTGCACTACTGTTGCAAAACCTTTTTCTAAGTCTTCAAAGCATAATTCTCTAACTTTTTGGATTCCAGGAAATCTACGACCATCACAAATTTTATCTGCAATAAATAAAATTTTATCAAGTGGTTGCATTTCAGAGTCCATTGATGTATGAATTGAAATCGCTCTAAGAACATCTTGGTCTTGTAATTTATATAAGTTTTTTAATCATAAATATGCTGCTGTTTGATGATATTTATAATGTGGTAATGGATTATTTGAATCTAATAATTCTGGTTGATATTTTTCAAATAATCATTGATATTCAATTTCATTGAATTCCTTACAAATATCATGGAAGATACCTGCTACGTATGCTTGACGAGCACTATATCCATGTTTTTTAGCTAATTCTGCTGCAAAATTACCTGTTGACATACAGTGTTTTGCACGTTTAGCAGATAACATATTATGAATTAATTCTTTTGCATAAAAAGTATGCTCTTGAATATAATTTTGAACTTTTTCATCTACGATTAAGACATTTCCTTGTTTGTATGCAGTTGATGATGCATCAAATAATGGGTTGTTTAATAAAATTCCATTGAATTTCTTAATATTAGTTTTGTTGATTTTTTCACTACGTCTAAAAACAACTATTTTAGCAAGTTCCGCAATCTCGCTTATACCTTCTCATTTATGTAATGTAGGTAAGTTATCACTTCCTAAGATGAAAAATAACTCATCATTAGGGTATTTATGTGCAAAATATTTGATTGTATCAATTGTGTAACTAACACCATTGCGTTTAATTTCAAAATCTGATACTTCCATTTTGTCTTCTAAAACCAATTTAATCATATTGTAACGATCAATACCAGAAACATATTGTTTTGCTGATTTAAATGGATTTATGTTTGCTGGTACAAAAATCAATTTATCAAGATCTAATTCTTTAATTGCAAATCTTGCAATTTTCAAATGCGCCTTGTGAATCGGGTTAAATGAACCACCGAAAATTCCTATTTTCATAATTCTCTACTTTCTATAAACAGCATGTGCTACTGAATATTTACCTTTTATTTTTTCTTTTTTCTGTTTTTGAGCATATTCGCTCAGTGTCATAACTGAGTTATTATGCATTTTTTGATTAATCTTAGTTATTAATTTGTCTACTCTGGAAATTTCTTTCTTTGAATTTGTTTCAAACAATGAGATAGGCCTAAAAATATCAAAAACACTTTTAAGTCCTGATAATCTCACTCCAACGCCAATAAAATTGCGTTCATCAAACTGGTTTTCATTAAATATTTTTAATGCTATTTTAGTTATTGAACCAACATCATTGATATAGTCGGATATTTTATGTTGTTTACTAATTCATCTTTTGTCTCTAAATCTAATAGTTAAAGTTACTACATTACCTGCTAAATTATCTACATCAGCACGTAAGGCGACTTTTTTGCACATTTCTTTTAATTTATTAATCTTTTCATTCATATCTAGATCATAGTCATCAAAAGTTATCTCATTACCAATTCCTGCTGGTTGAGTTTCTTTGAAAACTACATGCTCATAGATATTTGGATCTAACTTAGATAAGTATTCTCTTGTTGTGCGTCCAAAAATAGCATTAAGTTGCATATCAGTTTGATCTCTTAGCGATAAATCACCAATCGTATTAATATTAACTTCACGCAGTTTCTTTGCTATTTTTTTACCAATTCCGTGAAATTGCTCTATGTCTAAGTTAAAAAAGTGCTCTTTGTAATTTTTCTCATCTGTATAACCAATACCAAATGGTTTTGATATATTAGTTGTCATTTTAGCTAAAAATCTATTGTGTGAAATACCAATTGTAATAGGAATGCTAAAAATATTAAGTATTTGACTTTGAACAATTGCGGCTAGTTTTCTAGGTTCAATGTTTTGTGTGTATACAATTTCTGATACATCTAAAAAACACTCATCAATTGATGAAATTGAAATATTACCCGAAAACTCACTCGCAATATATGTAAAAATTTGATTCGATAATTGTACATAATAATCCATATCTGAATTAACAAAGATTGTGCGTGGTTCAATTGAGCGAATCTCATAAACTTTCATCCCCGCTTTAACTCCGGATCTTTTAAGTTCATAAGAAACAGAAACAGCAATAGCATGGGCACTTGAACGTGCTATTGCAATTGGTTTATTGTTTAAATTAGGATCTTTTGCACGCGAAGCGCTAACAAAATAACTATCAAAATCAATGTGAAAAATTACTGGTTTTTGTTGCATAACTAGTTGTTTTTAATTGCATTTGTCGCTAATAAAGCACATGCAACTCTATTTAAATGTGTTTTTACATTGTAAAAAGCTTGTAAATCACCTAATGAAGCTATTTCATCATCAGTTAAAGTTGAATCTTGATTTACGAAACGTTCAAATAAATTAATTAAGTTAATTGCTTCGTCTTTGCTTTTTTGGTTGATTTCTTGTAAAAGAATATCGGTTGAAGCAATAAAGACAGCGCAACCATGACCGTCAAACTCTGGATTTTGATAAATTCCATCAATATAATTTAAATTTAATTTTAAATCATCTGAACAAACGTCACTATAAAATGTTTTTTCAATTGCACCCAAATCCACTTTGTGTGTTGGTTTAGTGTAGTGATTCATAATTAATTCTCTTGATACGTCACGATTAAAATGCATAAAAATCCCCGCCTTCTTTTAATTCTTTTACTAATTTATCAATATCTTCATATGTGTTGTAAATACCTAATGAAATTCTTAGGAATGAATGATGTGGTTGAATATTTCTAAGATATGGAGCACAGAAAATACCTGCAATTGTGTAAATATTTTTTGAACCTAAATATGTTGCAACATCTTGTGCATTAATTCCTTTAACATTGATTAAAGCAATATAATCACCTGCTTTTGATGAAACTTCAATATTATCTAACTCACTTAATTTTGCGTGTAAGTAATTTGATAGGTCATCTAAAATTTCTTGAGTTTTTTCATAACCAATTTGATTAAAGAAATCTAATGAAGCATTGAACATATATATTCCAGCTAAATTCGGAGTTCCTGGTTCATGAATTCCAATGTTGTTTCTAGGACTTCAGGTGTTATCGGTATTAATAGCACTAACTGATCCCCCACCAAAACGAACTGGTTTGATATCTTTTAGAATTGATTCTTTAACGGCTAAAACACCTAAACCAGTTGGTCCATAAAATTTATTAGTACTAAAGACAATTACATCTGCCTGCTTTAAAGATACTTTTTGATGTGCAATAGCTTGTGCTGCATCATCAACTAAAATTGCTCCAACTTCATGTGCCTTTTGAGCAATTGCTTTGATATCAAAAGATTGATTAAAATTATTTGTTTCATGACTAAGTGAAACAATTTTTACACCTGGTTTAATATCTTGCATGATATCAAGTGAAATCACCAATTCTGATTTTGTTGCTTCAACAATTTCCATTCAAGGAATAATGTTTGATGAATGATTGTGTGCACTTAACAAAATAACATCACCCGGCTTTAAAATTTGTTTAGCCATTTCAGCAAAAATATTCAATGATTCTGTTGTGCCACTTGTAAAAATAATCTCATTATCTTGAGCATCAATAAGATGTGCAACTTTATGACGAAGTTGTTTAATAGTTTGATTAATATGATTACCTAAAGGAGTATCGGCTGTACGACTTGAAATTGATTTGTATGTATAAAAATCTGTAACTGCATCAATTGCGCTTTGAGGTTTTAAAACTAATGCAGCAGAATCAAAATATGTAATGTTCTGTAAAATTGGAAATTGTTGTTTAATACTTTTTTCCATTATAAAACCTCCTTAAGTAATCTTTTAAGAATTGGATTGTATCCTTCTATTTTTTGAAATTCATCTAAGAAATCATAATAATAACTTCTTTTTACGTTGTTTAAGTTAATATCACAAATAAGTTGATTATTTTTTCTTGGATTACAAAGTACTTGCTCACTGTTGTTGATAATTTTGAAATCCAATTCAAATTCAGTGTCATTGTAATATTTAGCAAATAGATTGTAAAAAAAGAAATAGTAAAAATCATAAAGCATTTGTTTTTGCTCTACGCTTACGTTTTCAGTGAAAAGTAATTTTGAGTTGAAGTATTGAATAAAACACTTAATACTCTCATTACGAACTGAATATTCTTTCGATAATTCATTTGATAACGTTGGTTGTTGTAAAAGACCTAAATTATAAAATTCTCTAATTGTAAAATTAATTTTTCTTTCAATATAAGTTTTATATCCTGAACGATATGTTAACCCTTTTCAAAAGATATTAATCTTGTTTTTCATTATTTGTTCTTTCGTTAATTACATCTAATGTTTTAATTAACTTGAAGTAGTTTTCTAATAATGCATTAACGAATCTGTAAAACTTACTATCATTTGTTGGTGTTTCATCAACTCCTGGTTTTGGAAAGTAAATTTTAGTAATTTCGATTGACTCGTTAATTACAATTTTTGGATCAACACTATAAAGCTCAAAAGCACCATTTAATAAAATTGCTCTTAGTAATGGTGAAATTCTTTTTCAGCTTCAGTCCTTGTTTAATAATGAAGAAATTGTTTTAACTAAGAATTTATAGTTCTTAGCAATAAGTTCTAATTTCTTTAATTGTTCTTTGTTTAAATGTGGGTATTCATCGAAAATTTGAGAAACGTCAATTTGACGATCTAATAACTCAAATTTATATAAAACTTCGATAATTTCAATTCTCGCTTGTCTTCTTGATTTATTGTTTTTCATACAGCCTCCATATGTTTTTTAAATTATATAATAATTTACCAATTTCCTCTCTGGTACTTCATAGATAAAGAAAAAACATCTAGATGTATGTGCTAGATGTTTTAGTACGTTGTGTATTTTTTATGACTTAAAAAATGATCTTTTATTTTATTTAACACACCATTTAGTGATGATAATACAAGTGTGTAGATTGGTATTGAAATTAATGATCTCATGACAATTGGAATCATGATTGTAGTGTAGTTATTAGAAATTGTATAGTTTCTCTTTAGGTATAAATTAGCATATTTAATAAATACATATGGTCCATAAATTCAACGTCCAATAACGATTGTAATTACAACTAAAGCAAATGATGTGAGAATTGTGTAATATGCTTTTTGTTTTTTTGAAGTTAGAATATCTTGATCATTATTTTTTCATATTACTAATGATATAAAACTAAATATTAGCAATGTTAAGAAACCAATAGATGAGAGTGAAATTACAACTGATAAATCAAGCCTGCTTAACCCGAAAGTTTTAGTAATTCTAATTCCTGTTTTTTCATTAAATAATCTAGTATTTCCAGATTGCACAACTAAGAATATCGCTATGATTAAGGCAACAAAAGATAAAAAGATTGCTAAATTACTAAACAATAAACCTTTTGAATATTTTCTTCTGATTAAGAAAAGAAAAGCTTTTGTTATAATCACAACTCCAATTGGTACAATTGCATACATTCAGAATCATGATCATAATTTTCCTGAAAATAATAACGAAACAAAGTCAGCAATAATCCCTAAAACACTGGCTTTAAAGGTTGAAAAGAAAATTGCAAAAACAATATAAAATACATATTCAAAATTTAAACCAGCATATTTAAGACCAGTGTATCTTGCAAATAAATTAATTATTAAGAATAATCCAATAATAATTCCTGCACTCGAGATTTCTGTGATGTTAAATCTAAAAACTTTATCATTAAAATCACCAATTCGTGAGTCAGTGTGAATATTTACAAACTTTCTCATTCCAAATTCATCATAATCTAAGACATATTCATATTTTTTATTCAATTCATGTTGACTAAAAATAACTATTTTGTAAACCATGCTTAATAAAGCAAATGGAGAAGTTAGTCAAAATAAAATATTTATCATTTTACTATGACTAAATAAAAAGTATTTTTTCGTTTGATACTTGTATCTAAGTGTTTTGATTGTTTGATATGTTTCGGCAAATGCTCAATATAACGTTAATAAAAGTATTGCTAATGCCATAATGAAATAAATAATTATATCATTCCAAGTAGTTTTATCATCTGGATTAGCTGTCTCAACATTAACATTAAAACTAAAGACAATTCCTAAAGTTAAAAAAGTAATAAATATCAATTCATAAAAGAATTGGTTTATACCAAATGAAATGCTTTTATGTTTTAAAATACGTTTAAAAGTATTTGTTTTGTTTGCGATTTCCATTTAACCTCCTTATTTTGTATAAAAATAATAATGGAAAAATGAAAATTTGTATGTTTTTTATTAACTATTTTAATCTTTTTAGGTAAATGATGTAGATATAATTGGTTTTTTAGCTATATGAATTAACTTAATATTCTCATCTTTAATCTCAATACATTTATGTAATTTAGATAAAATCACAATTTTATAAATATCATTTATGGAGTTAAATTTCTCATTTTTGACCAATAATGCATGATCTAAAAATATTGATTGATTTGTTTCGAAAATTTCATTTAAATCAACCACATGGTTTTGAATGGTGTTATCTATTTTGATTTCAATACAATTTAAATCATCAATAAATAAATCTGATTGCAATTTAAATGATGCAAAAAACACTTTATCTCTGATTTTTAAAATTGGCATTGCTAAATACGGTGGTTTAAGAATATCTTTTCATAATAAATCACCTAAAATTGCATTGATTTGATATATTTTAAAAATTTGAATTTCATTATTTGTTGTACTCATTTTTATCTCCTAACTATTAAATAAAATAGTCGTGAAATGAACCTAAAATAAACTTAAAATGATGAATTTTTAAAATGTCTTTTCTATAAGAAAAGGAGAATATAAATATCAAAATTTGTAATATAATTTAAACACAAATAAATAACATTAGAAAAGTTAAAAAAGGAGAGCAATTATGATTAATGTTAACGAATTTAAACCAGGTATCACATTCCAAGATGAAGGAGATATCTTTGTTGTTTTAGAAGCAGTTCACTCAAAACAAGGACGTGGACAAGCTAACGTTAAAGCAAAAGTTAAGAACTTACGTACAGGTTCAACTACAATCAAATCTTACACAGGAGGAGATAAAGTTAAACCAGCTCACATTGATAAGAGAAAAATGAACTACTTATACTCAGATGGAGAAAACATTATTTTAATGGACAACGAAACATACGAACAAATCGAAATTCCAGTTCAAAATGTAACATGAGAATTAAACTTCTTAAAAGAAGGTAGAGATGTTCAAATTAGAATGTTCCAAAGTGAAGTGTTAGACGTTGAATTACCAGCTAACGTGGAATTAACTGTTACAGAAGCACCAGATGCTGTTAAAGGTAACACAACAACAAACCCTCAAAAGAAAGTTATTGTTGAAACAGGTTTTGAACTTGAAACACCAATGTTCATTAAAGAAGGAGACGTAATTTCAGTTTCAACAGAAACAGGAAAATACGTTGGAAAAGCTAACAAATAATGAATTGAATTAATGTCTCATATAATTCAAACCAAAATTACATCGTACAAGAAAGTGCTATTCTTGATGTAATTAACAACTCTATTTCAACAATTAAATCTGTTAAATTAGCAAATGCACCAAGATTAAGTTTTGATGAAAAACACTCAAATGTGCATATTTACATTGATATTAAAATTAAAAATTCTAATTCTAATAAAGTGCAACCAACTAACATTATTAAAGAACTTGTTGGTTTAATCGAAGAAGACGTTCGTGCTTTAATCGATAAAAAACCTAAAAACGTTCAAGTTGTACTACTTGATTTCTACTAGTGATGAAAAAAAGTAATTTTAATTATGGTGTTTACCGTCAAATGTTTATTAATGATGTTAAAAAACAAATTAATAAGTTTTCAAAACCAAGAAAATTGACAGGTAAAATACCAAAAGAAACACAAGATTACTTGGTAAAAATTAAAAAACTACTAAATCAACTAGAAAATCACAAAATTAAAAACGAAGACTTGCCAGAACACAAACAAATCTTTGTTAATATGAGATCAAGACACCAATTCTATCGTATGGGATGAATGAGTGCCGGTTTAATATTAGCAACTATTGCATTTATTGTTGCGGTTTGTTTAGTAGTTTTTCTAAACTAAGGAATAAATGTTTGCAAAAGGTAAAAATAGATTTAGTGGTTTCACTTGAAAAGAATGAATTACATTTATTATTGGTCTAACACTACTTATAACTTACATTGTTGTAACACTTTTAGAATGACATTTTAGAAGTAACAAAGTATATAAAGTTTTCACAGAAGTTCAAAATCAACTTGATAAGACAAATATCTTAAGAGATCATCCAGATTGACAAAAAGTAATTTATCCTAATGCTACTTTAATTTTCTGAGGTGGGTCAACATACTGATTTACATTCATGACTAATGTACTTATGGGTGTAACATTATTCTTATTCCCATTCTATAGAAAATCAAATCGTGCTCAAAGATTTTACTTTGCATCTATGGCATACATAATTATTGTAGTTGCAGCTTATTGATCTGGAGTGGGTTTAGATCCAAAAATATTCACTGATAGTGATAAATTTGAATTTAGTAAAACATTAATCATGCATGGTGTAGCACCATTTCTTGGTTTAATCACATTATTCTGAGAACGTAAAAATATCCGTATTAGTAATAAGGCAGTTTGATCATTCTCAATTTATCCAATGGTATATCTTCTCTTTACTGTAGCTATTTATACATTTGGACATAAATTTATTAAATTTGGTGGTACTGAATTAGATCGTGGGATTGTGATTTATGAAGTTGTATCATTCCTACAACCACTTGGTTACAAAGGTGGTGATACATTCCTTATCGTCTTATTTGACATCATTTTAGTTTTAATGGCATTCTTGTCTGCACCAGTAATTGGATTTACATTACGTAAATTCTTTAGAATTTTAAAACCAGGTCAAAGAAAATTAAAACCAATTTACTTTATTCACCCTACAATCAAGCATGAAAAAGAGAAACAACAAAAACAAAAAATAAAATCTAAAATAGAATTAGTTAAAGAAGAAAAATAAAATTATTGTTGAAAATGGTAACTTTTTTATATCGTTATTAATATTTAATAATAAAACGTTTATAATAGATATATGAATAATATAAACTTAAAACGGAAAGAAGCACAAATTCACAGATTAATTGCAGATATTGTTACAAACGATATCACAAACGCCAATGTAATTGATCCCGTAGTTATGGATGTACAATTATCATCCGATTTATCACACGTAAAAGTATTTGTATCATTAAGCAATAACGAACACAAGGGTATTGAAGCTTTAAACGCAACAAGCGGTTTTGTTCGTTCAGTACTATCAAGATCATTAAATTGAAGAAAAGTACCAGCAGTTCACTTTTACATTGATGAAGTTTCAAAAACAGGTCATCGTATTGATGAAATATTACAACAAATAAAAACAGAAAAATAAAGTGAGGAAATATATATGTCAAAAATTGGTAGATTTCTTTTAGTAGTAGTTGGTGGTCTTGCCCTTGGTGGTGGATTAGTTGCTGCTCCTGCATTCTTAATCAACTCACGTCAACAAGTTAAAGACGAAGCAAACCAAAGTTTAGCTAACTATGAAAATGCACTTGATTCACAAGAATTCAAACAAATGTTAGAAACTGAAGATCAAAAATTTGAAGTATTAAATTATGTAAAAACAAAATTCGTAGTAATGTCAAGAGTTCTTGGAAGAGGACAAGAAGTTTCACAAGAAATGAAACAAGAAGTTATGACAAAATTAGGTATTGATCAATGAAATTGAACATTAATCAAAGATAAATTAGAAACACTTATTAATGAAATGGTTAGCGCATTTATGCCTTACTACAAATTAGCATCAAAAACTGCTCAATACCTTGATTTAAAAAGACTTGAAGCAACAGATAACTTAAAAGCATATAGAAATGTTTTAGAAGGTAAATTTGCTGACTTAGGAATCAAATTATCAGATAAATTAAACCCTGAAACAGATTCTTATGATCTTGTAAATACAGATGAAATTTTATACAACAAATACGAAAAAGTTCTTCAACCAGCTTTTAAATAATATAATAATGAACGCCAGAAAAATGGCGTTTTTTATATTCAACAGCATATGCTGTTATGTTATAATAATAGCGCTTATTTGCATCAAGAGTATGGTAGCTTGACAGCTGTGACCATTGCCAACCTGCGCTAGGACGCAAGGTGGATAGTTAGGGTATAACCAACATGCAAAATACCTTAATATCAATCTCCTAAGTAAATAAGCAAAAGGAGATTTTTTTATGAAAAAAGAGAATAGTAAAATTTTATTTTCAAGTGAATCAGTAGGTAGAGGTCACCCAGATAAAGTATGTGACCAGATATCAGACGCAATTTTAGATGCCTACTTAAACTTAGATCCACAATCAAAAGTTGCCATTGAAACAATGGCAAGCGGACACAATATAATTATTGCTGGTGAAGTAAAATCAAAAGCTAATGTTGATGTGCTCGAAATTGCAAGAAACATCCTAAAAGAATTAGGATACTACACAACAGAAACAAACTTCATCACAGATATTAGACGTCAAAGTGATGATATTGCTATGGGAGTTGAACTATCTGATGGACAAATCGGTGCAGGTGACCAAGGTATAATGTTTGGTTTTGCAACTGATGAAACACCAGAATATATGCCATTAGCAATTACACTTGCAAATGAATTAGTTAAATTAGCTGAAAAATTAAGAATATCAAAAGAATTTAAATGAGCTAAAGCTGATATGAAATCTCAAGTTACTGTTGATTACACAAATGAAAAAACAAAAATCGATACAGTTTTAATGAGCATTCAACACTCTGCAAGCTACAATGAAGAAGAATTCAAAACATTTATCAAAAACGATATCATCAAACCAGTTTTAAGCAAATATGGTTTTGAAATGCCTGAAAGAATTTTAATTAACCCAACTGGTCAATTTGTTTTAGGTGGTCCATTATGTGATACTGGATTAACAGGCAGAAAAATAATTGTAGATACATATGGTGGTTATGCAAGACATGGTGGCGGGGCTTTTAGCGGTAAAGATGCTACTAAAGTTGACCGTTCTGCAGCATATGCAGCTAGATGAATTGCTAAAAACCTTGTAGCAGCAGGAGTTGCTAAAAAAGTTGAAGTACAAATTGCTTACGCAATTGGTGTAGCAGAACCTGTTTCAATTAACGTTGAAACATTTGCTACACACTTAGATAAAATTGGTGGTATTTCAGGATCTGATTTAGTTGATATAATCAAAGTTATTTTTGATTTAACACCAAAAGGAATTATCAATGATCTTGGATTAACAAAACCAATTTTCCAACAAACAGCATTTTTTGGACACTTTGGTCGTAATGATTTAGACTTACCATGAGAAAAATTAAACAAAGTTGACGCAATTAAAGATCTTGTTTACCAAGTAAACAAGTGATGTAGCGATAAAAAACAATCAATGCCAATTGAAATTATTGAAGAAATTTACACAACAAATCACAAAAACGCAACAAAAAAGTAATTCGTGAATATTCAGCCGGGGCCATTATTTTTAAAAAATTCAAGAAACAAACTAAAGTCCTTTTAGTTAAACAAATAAATAATGTCTGAGTTTTTCCAAAAGGTCATCTTGAAGCTGGTGAAACACCATTAGAAGCAGCTTATCGTGAAATTCTTGAAGAAACATCATTATCAAATGTTTCTATTGATAAAAAGCATTTTTGAGAGACACATTACAACTTATTTAATGGCAACCATAAAAGTGTGAGATTCTATCTTGCAAGAACAAATACAACAGAAATTCCAAAAAAACAAAATGCGGAATTACAAAAATTAGGTTGGTTCCCCATTAAAAGAGCAATGAATATTCTAACAAATAATGAAACAAAACAATTTCTTAAAGAGGCATTTAAGAAATACAACAACATTAACAAGGCATAGTCCTTGTTTTTTGATTCAAGTATTATTAAACCAAGAATTTAAGAAATTTAATTTAACGATCAAGTAAACTAAATTTATATATTGGTAAAATTGTTATATGAACGAAATTAAATCAATTATTAATAAACTAGACGAGAAAATGTCTAAAGATAAAAAAACATTAAAAATATATAACTGAGTTGATAATATATTTTCAATTTTAATAATGTTATTGAACATAGCTACAATTGCAATTGCAATCACTGCATTAGTAATTTTAGTAGAACTAAGAAACAATAATATTGATATACCAAAAAGCAGTTCAGAAAAGATATCTGATAAATTTATATCAAGTGCTTTTGACTTGGTTGTAGCACTAACGGTATTTATTTTACTGTCATTCTGTTTGAATATATCTTTAGCAATTTGAAAAGCTAATAGTAAACAAAATTTATACAAAAAAATAAGCAACACACTGAATTATATTCAATACAAATATGAAGCAGGTTTAATCTCAGATGAACAACTTGAACAATTATTAGAAGTGATTGCTAATAAGTCTAAAATTAAGTCAAAAATAGTTATTTTGGATATTGTAAAAAATGAATTAAGTAAGAAAGGAAAATAATGTTTATAACTAAGAAAAAATATGATTCATACATTGGTTTATATCAAAAACTCGCAAAAGAAACTAAAACTAAAATGTATATCTTTGGTTCATTGTTTTACTTCTTTAATTCACTAATCTTATTAACAACATTTTTTAATGGTCTAATCGCAGTTTTATTCCTTGCTGGTACATTAAAAGGCGAATATTTTGACAGTGGAATTAACCCGTATAAAACAGCACTTAACGAAAGCAGTATGTACGTTATTATCACCACAATCTTAAACTCATTTATTACTTTCTTATCTGCTTTATTATCACTCTTTGTATTTAATAAGAAATACGCTTTTTACAAAACTAAATTACAAGTTATGGAATTTGAATATGCATACTTTCAAAACAAACTTTACTTATACAAAGACAAAAACGACTTTAATGCAGAGTTTTTATTGTATGCTCGCATTATTAAAATTTTAGAAGTTGAAAGATTTAGAACAATCGAATTAATTCAACCTGAAGAAAAACTTGAAACTGAAAATAACGAATTAACAAACGAAGGAGAGAAAAATGGAAAATAAAGAAAAAACAAAAAACATCCCTTCGAGATCTAATTTAATTAAAATCAAAAATGCTAGTGTTGATTTCTTTAGAAAATATATTTTCAGTAAAGCATTCTTTATATTCTTTAATATCCTTGCAATTTTAATTAGTTCATCAATAATTATTCTTAACTTGTTCTCCATTCGTTTTAACCCATTTCCAAAGGAAACTTTAACCTTATTTGTCTTAATTGCAGTGTTTTCCGTATTTATTACACTACTCATTGGTATCAATACATTACTTGCAATTCAAGACAAAAAATCAATTTTAAACAATAACATTCAAAGAGCACAAGAAATCATTGATACTATTTCAGAAAAAGATGATTTGGATAATGAAGATGTTGAAGCAATAAATGAAATACTAAATTAAAACAAAAAAATTCAAGTACACAATACTTGAATTTTTGTTTTGCTGTTATTTAGCTGATTTACGACGTTTTAATATAAAGAAGTAAATTGCAGCTCCAATTACTGGGATTAATAATAGAAGTGATAAGTAACCTAAACCACTTGATGAATCATCTTTATGATCATTGATTAAGTTTCTTTTTTCTTGAATTTCTTTGTCAAGTAAAGATAATGAAGCGCGCAATTGTGAGATTTCATCAGGATTTTTAGCCGCTTTTAATTTTGCATATAATGATTGGTATTCATTATTATAAAGATTCTTAATATCGTGAATATATGATGTGATGTTTGTGTTATTTTCATCATATTGATCAGCGTCATTAAGACCTTCTTTAATTGATGAATCAATTTGTTTTTTAAGATCATCTTTATCTTGCACAAAGTGGATTTCATCTTTAATTTTTTGGATTTCTTGATCTAAATGAGTAGTTTGATCAAGGTTATCTTCGTTAAGATTTGAAATAATTTTCTTCATTGATCAAATATGATCATTAATTGATTTTGTTTCTTTTCATTCTAAAAGATTTTCACGAAGAGTTTGTGATAACTCTTCAAGTTGATTGTTGTAGTTATCTTTAAGATCTTGCATTTCTTTTTCTTTTGATTCAGTTGCGAGACGTTCTTTAATTACTCTAATGTTATTTACAATTGTTTGAAGTTTAGATTTTAATGAATCTAATCCACTATTATAACCTTGAATTTCTGTATCATCATTTGCATTTGATACTTTTGTTTTTAATGCTGAGATTTCTTTATATAAGGCATCAATGTTATGCACTTGAACTAAGAAACCTTCTTGGTTAGGAATTTGATCATGAACTTCATTTACTTCATTTTCAAATTGATTAATTTTAGCATTCATTTCTTGCTTAATTTGTGAATTTGTATTAAGAGTAAATGTTTTTTCAACTTCTCTTCTTAATGAATCTGCATTTGGGTCAGTTACAGTTAAAGTAAGTGTAATATTTCCGTTTGCATCATCTGCTGCTTTATTTGTAATAGCAACATTATATTTATCACTTGGTGGTGTGATTTGGAAGTCTTGATCAGTTAATGTAGAAGCTTTTTTATTAAGAGTATCAATTAATTCAACATTAATATTATTTGCATAATCACTAAAGTTTTGAACATTTGTATCAATTTCTTGTTTTTTGGTTTTTGCTTGAGTAATTAATGTTGTGATATCTGCAATGGCTTTTTGATATGCAGAGATAGTTGCATCATTGTTTGAACTTGCTTTAGCTGCATCAACTTTTTTAGTGATTTGAGATAAATTAAATGGTAATGAAACACGTAACATTGAGTAGTGATCTTCATTTAAGTTTTCTCTTATATATGAAGTTAACTCTTTTTGTTTTGCATTATATTCTCTATTTAATTGGTTGATTTGTGTTAATTTAGCATTGTCGGTTGGATTGATAAAATCAGTAATTGTTTTTGAATATTCCTTACTTACTCCTTGATATGTAAGTGTGAAACGAACAACTAATGATAAATCAATATCATTTGGTTCAAGAGTAACATTTGAATATACCACTGTGCTAGGGATATTTGTAATATTTAGTTGATTTTCTAAAACATGAGAAGGCATTTGAACTTTATTTGCAACATCAACATTCGCATCTGCCGCATAGGCATCTAATGCTTTTGTGTTTTGGTCATTTAAGATAATTTGTTGCGCTTCATTATCAATTAGTTCTAATCTTTCAGATAATAATCTGATTTTTTCATCTTTATTACCTAAATCGGTAATTTGTGAAGCATTTGTTATTGCTAATTTAAGGTTAGTAATTTCATCTCTGAGACCTTTAATTAAACCTAATTGTGCTGATATTAAGTTATTATCTTGATATTTAGCAATAACTGCAGCAACATGTCTTTCAAGTGGTTTTACTTTTTCTAGTAATGGCGTTTTTGCTTGCACTAATTCCGTGTACTGTTGTATTTTTATTTCAATTATAGTGTTTTGCATTCCAACTAATGTTCTGATATTACTATATTGTTCTTCCGTTGTAACATTATTTAATTCACTTAATTTCTCTGATAATGTATTTTTATATGTTTGAATATCTGTAAAAATACCAGGATAATTTCAAGTATTTGCTATCGTAATTTTTTGATTAATTTCAGTTTTGAGTAAATTAATTTGATCTTGTAAAGCTACTTTAGAATTATTTTCTTCAATTGCTTGTGCAATTTCTTGTTTAATGGCTTGTAATTCAGATGTGTAAGTATTGAGTTTTTCTCTTGATGCAGGTAATAAACTATCATCATGGAATGGTGTAATTTCATCATTAATTAATACTTCTATTTTAGACGATAATGAATTTAATTTTGATTTTTCTGCTTCTAAGAATGAGTGTGATTGGTATTTAAGAATTGTGTTTAATACATCATTTTTAAGAGTATCAACATCATTTAATAAAGCAGTTTTTAAAGCAGAATCAGGAATATTGAATCCTGTGATTGTTTTAACAATAGTTCTTTGTTTATTATATATTGGTGCAGTAATTACAAGATTGAATGTAACTGTACCAGTTTGATTATTTGCGTGATAACTATTAATCGTATATGTGTAATTCTCGTTTTTAGGTGAAATTACAACATCATTTTTAGTTGTAGTATTTGCAAATCTTGCTTTGTTTTCAATATCTGCCATGATTGCCATATTTTCTAATTCAGCAACTGCAGCATCAATTTCTTGACGTTGGTATGGAATTAATTCAATTAAAGTGTCTAAATTTAAATTAATTGATGTTAAAGTTGAGATTGCCTCATCTTTTTCTTCTTCATTAATTGCAGATTTTTCAAGTGCAAGATCAACAAGAACTTGTTGATTTGCAAGAGAAGCACTTTTGTAAGTTTCACCTCCAAGATATTGGGTGATTAATTCATTTACTTTAGCAACTTTTGCTTCATAATCTGTTTTAAGAGTTTTAATTTTATTATTTTTTTTATCAATAGTAAGACTAATAAAACCATCAATTCTTTGTGTAAGACGTCTTGATAAATTTTTGTATGAAATTGTATAAGAAACTTCAATGTACATTTCAGAGTCATGTGGAACAATATCAACTTGACTAAGTGTTGCATTGTTTGATAAGTTATTAAATGTAAGGAATGATAATCTAACCTCTGATGGTAAAACTGATTTATTTGTAACTGTTAATGATATTCCGTCAATAATTTTATTTAATTCAACTTTATCTTTTTCGGTTTGGATTTTTGCATTTAAATCAGCTATTTTGGTATCTACATCAGAACTAATTGTTGCAATTTCTTCTCTAGTTAATTGATCATTATTTAATGAATTTTTGTATGCAGTAAATTGAGTTTGTAATAATTCGATATCTGAAAGAATATTTGGATAACTAATTGTGCTGATTTCATTTAAATAATCAGTGATTTTTTGAATTGTATTATTTTTAGCCTTAGTTGCTTCAAGATCAATTGTTGATTTAGCGATATTTGTACTTGTAATTAATGCTTTTAATTTTTCATTAATACCTGTAATATCATCAAGACTTGATGACGCAGAAATGCTATTAGCTTCATTAATTTTGCTTTGTAATTCTGTAGCAAGTTCTAAATAATCATTATTATTTTGAAGTGTTAAAAGTAATTCTTTTGCTTTATTAACTGTTGAAGAAAGTTCTAAATTAGCATTTAGAATTGCAAGTTGATTTGCAGTTGCTAAGCCTTCAATAACTTGGTTTTTATTTTTTGATAAACCAGCCTTATTATATGTATAAGAAATAGTTAATGTACCAGTTTCATCATTTGGTGTAAATGTTAAATTAGTAATTTCTTTATCTGTTATAGGGCGTAAATCTGTACCAACTGAAATTGTATTTGTAATAAGGTTGATATGATCTTTTATTCCTTCTAATAAGTCTGATTTTTGAACCATTGAAGGTGAGTGAGTGAAACCGAATGTTATTGGTAAGAAGTAAACAAATTTTTCAGCATCTTCTTCAAAATTATGAACATTAATTTCATGAAGTCTTGATTTTTCATCATATGGTTGTGCTAGGTTATCTAAATTATTAACGAAACTTGTAATATCGTCTAATGCAACTTGTAATTGTTCATTAGTTGAATTATCATCAGAAATAACTGCATCATTTGTAAGAATTTTGCTATCAATTTGGGAGATTAATTCGCTATATATTAGAGTTGTTCCGCTTTTTCTCATATATTTTGCTTTAGCAGCAGTTAATGTTTGTTTTTGATTATTATATGCGCTAATAATACGTTGTCTTGCAGATTCTAATTGATACTCACTACTTGATTGTTTTGCTTTTTCAATAGCATCATTAAATGCTAAATTTGCCTTAGCAATTGTATCTGGATCAACGCTTGTGTTGATTACATTTGTGAAAGCAGTTAAAGCATTATCAATTTTAGTTTGTTCTTCTGTTGAATTATTTACATAGAAGTCACGAGTAATAAGATTGTTATATTGATTTAATACAGTTTTTGCATTTGCAATTGCTGTTTTTAAACTATCAAATTTGGTTTTTAATGCTGAATATGCATCTCTTGTGGTTGATGATTCTAATTGAGTTGAAACATTTATTCTTTGTGTTTCGGTAAAATCTGAATATAAATTAGCATCGCTTGTTTTAATTGAGGTAGTAATTGCGTCTAAGATTTTAGTATCAAGAGCATTTCTTTCTTCTTCTGTTGATGCATTAGCAATTTCTGCAAATAGTTCATTCTTTTCGAATGTATATAACTTGTCAGAAGATGCAACTAAATTATTTAATTTATTTTTTGAAACAACGAATAAGTCAACATATTGATCAAGTGTAACTTTAGCCGCATTTACTTGTTCTGTTGATGCGCCTAAATTAGTTAAAACATTATTTGCGTTTTCATAAGCGCTCATAATATTTGCTTGCATTTCTTGTGTTTGAACTAAGAATGCTGGGTTACTTGAATAATTTGCAAAGACTTCAAAAGTTTGTTTTAATTCTTGCATTGCGGAATTTGTTTCTTTGAAGTCATTTATAATTTGCGACATTTCTTCAACATTAATTGTTGTATCTATTTGTTCAATTAATAATGCTTTTTGTTGTTGGTTTAATTCAGTTAATAATTCGACTTTTGCTTTTGGTTCATAAGCATCAGCAATTTGAATATTATTAACTAATTCAGTTACTTTGTCAGCACTTAATAGTAATGGGTGTTTTAAAATATCTTTAACATTTTCTTTTTGTTTATCATAAAGATGTGTTGCGTTATTTAAAACATTTTCAATTTGTAAAGTTCAATCAGTAATATTGGGAACAATATCGTTAAGAGCACGATCAAAATCATCAACCGCTCGTTCAATAGAATCAATATATCCGTCTTCAACAGGTTCAGTGCTTTTTGAGAATTTCTCCAACTCATCATGTAATTTTTCTACTTCAGTTCAAAGATACCCTTGTTGATTTGAACTTCTTCTAAATCTATGATATGCTCTTGAAATAGGTTTTCTTCGGTTAAGAATTTCATTTTTAACCTTAGAAATGAGGCCATTATATGTTTGAATTGTTTCAAATAATGCATCAGTATTTTCTAAGTTTACAACATAATATGCAATTTCTTTACTAAATACGGTTGCAGTTATAACATTGATATCTTTAATATTTTCAAGAATTTCTAATAACCTAGGTAGTTGATCTTTTAATTCTTCTGTTTCAGCGGTATAGGTTGTAATACTTTGTTGTGTGGTTGTTTCTAAGTCATCCAAATCAGTTGCATTAAATATTTTGTTAATGATATTAGAAGGAAATTCAACATTATCTACTATTCTTTTTCTTCAATATCTTTTTGCATTATCATCATTAACATTTGGCATTGCAGCAATTGCACCATCTGCTGCTAACTGAATTATTTGGTTATAAGCTGGATTAATATCATAACTTTTTAAAGTAGAAAATAATGATGGCAATGCACCAAGAACTAATTTAACTTTGATTGTATCAGTTATTAATTCATCAAGTTTTATTGAACTAAGGTTATCATAAGTAATTGTTGTAAATGCATTTGTCGCATTTGTTATAGTATTAGTTTTTAAACTCTTAACTTTATCAACAAGTGCTGTATTTGTCTTAAAAAGACTATATAACTCATTGTCGCTATCAAATGATGGTTCTTGTGCTTTTTCAAGGAATGCTTGATATTCGGCTGATAATTTAACAAGTTTGTTTGAACTATCATTATATTTATCGATTAATGCAGTTAATTTTGCATTTCCTTCTGGATCTGTATCGGCAATTGCGTTTGTTTTATTAATTAAATCTGTTACATAATTTTGAATAAAGTTAGTTTGTGACACTAAACCTAATAATGCATTTAATTTAATTAAGAATTGTTGCTTTTTGAAATAAATACCACGATATGTTACACGTACATCGTTAAAGTTGTGTTCATCATAATTACGTGAAACATAAAATTGATTAGATGGTGTTGTTTTATGAGTTTCAATTCTAAATACTTCATTATCTGAAATTTCTTTCGAACCTGTGTAAAGTGGAATTGTATACGTATTATTTGAATAATTACTTGGAATGGTTAATGTTTTAATTAAAACGTTATTTGAGAATACTTTAACATACAAGTTTTTTAATTGGTTTTGACCATTCGTTATTAGTGTAATACCTTTATCACCTGTTGAGATAGGTTCAATTCTAAGATTTTGTGTCAATGGACCCAAACCACCAGATTGTAAGTATGGTTCTGAATAGTAGTAATTTCTTTTGTAAATATTTTGAATTAAAGTGGGACCCGGAAAATCCATATACACAATCCCTAATTTAGTAAACTGTGGATTATCTTGAAGGTATTTGTGAATTTTTGCGTTTACCTCTGGCGAATTTAAATATGGTTTACTTTTTCAAGATTGAAAAAGATCATAACTATTGCTTCATGATAAAAAATTTACATAAAATGCTTGAGAATTATATGGACTAGCGTTTGTTTTTTGAATCATTTCTTTTACAAGTTCAGCTTTGTGACTTGTGCTATTAATACTATTAAATTGATCTTGTTCAGTCGCTCCTGAAGTAATGAAATCATAATATAAGAAACCACCTTTTCTACTATTATTAATACGTGAATTCATCTTATTAAGAATTATGATTTTCCCTCTAAATTCACCAACAGTAAAATTATTAAATGCTCAACGACTTCTACCATCAGGGTTATAAATTGAATCTCTATATTTGTCTAAAATACTGAAATATTTTTTATTAGCCTTTTTAATTTGGTTTGCATCAGAAAGATTTCAATTTTCTGTTTCATCTTTAATCCGCATAATTACGAATTCAGATGGATTTTCTTTAAGGAATTTAGATGTTTCAGCCAAAACTTTGTCTAAATCACCATCTCCGTATGTTGGACCGTGTCTGATAATCATGTCAGAATCAACGCGAATATCATAAGCTCTAATCCCTAGTTTTAATTGATTGTAATAACTAAATGCTTGTGTTCTTGCATAATTACCTGGAGCACCACCAACAGATTGAGTCCCTGTGTCGTGTGTCGCAGGAATACTTAATGAAAATATGCTTCTGTTATCTGGTAGATCTCTCATCCATTTTGCAGCGCTATAATAATCAGAATTAATTTCTGAAGGATTAATGATAGTTATCTTATCATTTCTTTTTCATAAATTCGGATTACCACTATTTGTTCCTTGTGTATCTGCCGAGCTTCTTGTACCACTAACAGCGGCAAGTGCAACTACTGAGAAAGCAGGTAAAAAAAGTAGTTTTTTATTGTTTTTTTTCATAGCAAATTATCTCCCTCTTTCTATGTACTTTATTTTACTCTTATATTGAATTTATATATTTATATAAATTCTAGCAAATAAAGTTTAATTCTAGTGTTAAAAGTAATTCTTTGAATTAAATTTAAACTAAAATTGTAAAAAGTTCGCGGTTTTTCGCGAACTTTTTTAGCTTTAAAATTATTATTTTTGAGCTTTTTCAAGTCTTCTGTTAAATCTGTCGATTCTTCCTGTTGCTTTAACTTGTGCTCTGTTTCCTGTGTAAACAGGGTGACATCCTGAACATACGTCTACTGAAAATGAAGGTTTAACTGATTTAAATGAAAATTCTTTTTGACATGTTGAACAAACTGCTTTAACTGTGTGGTACTCAGGGTGAATATTTTTTTTCATAATTTAATTCTCCTTTTAACTCTTACTATTTTGAGTAGAACTCAACTACTAAAGCGTCTTTGATTTCTGAGTGTACTTCGTTACGTTCTGGTAAACGGTCGTATTTAACAGTAAAGTCTTTTCTTGTTAATCATGCTGATGCAGCTTTTTCTTGCATAGCGTCTAAAATTTGTTTGTTTTGTCTTGATTTTTCTTTTAAAGTAATTTCTGATCCTAAAGTAATTGACATAGATGGAATGTTTGCTTTTTTACCATTAACTGTAAAGTGTCCGTGGTTAACTAATTGACGTGCTTGTCTTCTTGTTGTAGCAAATCCAGCTCTATAAACTAAGTTATCTAAACGTGATTCAAGTAATTGAAGCATGTTTGTACCAGTAATTCCTTTAATTTTAAGTGCTTTTTGGAACACTTTTTGTAATTGTTTTTCATTTATACCGAATAAGTGTTTAACTTTTTGTTTTTCGTATAAGTGTAAACCATATTCTGAAAGTTTAACTCTTTTGTTTCCGTGTTGTCCTGGAGCATATGTTCTCTTTTTACCTTTAGAAAATTCTTTTCCTGTTTCAAGAATAGAAAATCCTAAACGACGTGATTTTTTAAATACAGGTCCTGTATATCTTGACATGTTTTTTCCTCTTTTCCGCATAATCAGAGGGTTTATTTCTATTTAGGTAAATTTAACTTAATGTGTTCGATATTAAGCAGCTAATCTACTAACAAATTGTTATGCGCAAGTTAAATTTAAAATCTCAATATAATAAACTGCTGTTTTTTATGCATTTATATTTTATCAAAGATTGCAAGTTGTTACACTTTGGATCAAATATTTTTTTGAACCTTAAACATAGTAAAAAATGGAAAAATTAGTTGAAAAAAGTTTTTTATCATTTTTTAATCAAGAAAATATTAATCTTTTAACAATTCCATTTTCATTAAAAATGTTTTTTAGTTGTAAAAATTCAAAAATCATCAATAAATAATGAAACTGCAATTGTTTTGTTCTTACAAATTTAATCATTCAAAATCTATTATTTAAACATTAAAAAAGTGACAAAATCGGTGATATTAAGACATTTAAAAGATGTTTAATTATTAAAACTAAATCCTTATTTTAAATTGCAAAAATATGTATTTTTTAAGGGGTATATAACAATAAAAAAGTATTATAATTTTTAAAATTATAAAAATAGGAGGTTCAATGAAAAAGAGACTATTAAGTGGGATTAAACCAACTGGAGATTTAACATTAGGAAATTATATTGGTGCAATTCGTAATTTTGTTGAGTTACAAGATAATTATGAATCGTTCTTATTTGTTGCTGATTTACATGCGTTATCAACAGGAGCAGTTAATGCAACAGAATTAAGAAAAGCGCGTAAAACAATTGTTGCATTATACCTTGCATGTGGTTTAAATCCTGAAAATACAACCATTTTCTACCAATCACAAGTTGCCGCACACGGTCAAATGCAATGATTATGTACTTGTGAGACTACAACTGGTGAGTTACAAAGAATGACTCAATTTAAAGATAAAGCAACAAAATTAAAACAAGCTAATGGAACAAGTAAAATTCCAAGTGGTTTATTAATGTATCCAACTCTTATGGCGGGAGATATCTTACTTTATAATCCAGATATCGTTCCAATTGGAGAAGATCAAAAGCAACACCTTGAACTTACAAGAAATATTGCACAAAGATTCAACGCTAGATACAATATGAATTTCCAAATCCCAGAAGGTTTTGTACCACCCGTTGGTGCAAGAATTAAATCTTTAACAGACCCAACTGTCAAAATGTCAAAAAGTGAACACGGAACTAAATCTACTATCTATTTATTAGAAGATCCAAAACAAGCTTATAACAAGATTCTTAAAGCAGTCACTGATTCTGAAGGTAAAATTTACATCTCAAATGAGAAACCAGGTATCTTAAACTTACTTAACATTTATGCTGCATTAACAAATATTTCACTTGAAGATGCTGCGGAAAAATTCAAAGATACAAATTACAAAGAATTCAAAGAAGCAGTTGCAACTGAAGTAATGAACCTACTTATTAAAATTCAATCTAACTATAAAAAAGCACTTGAGATTGCTGATCAAATTACAGATGCAGGGGCTGAAAAAGCATCAAAAGTTGCTGATTATCATTTAAATAAACTCATGAAAAAAATGGGTTTATATGCTAAAAAATAATTCAGGAGATAATTATGAACATAATAAAAGCAAATAAAGCATTAAATCATACAACAAGCCATTTACTTGGTGCTGCTGTTGAAAAATTATATCCAAATGTAAAATTAGGATTTGGACCAGCAACAGATGAAGGATTCTACTATGATTTTGAATTCGAAACACCATTAAGTGATACAGAATTACCAAAGATTGAAAGAATGATGAAAAAACTTGCTTCAAGAAACTTAGTTATGAAACGAGTATCAATTAATGAATATGATTTTACAAACAAACCTTATAAACAAGAGTTATATGATGAATTAGTTTCTCAAGGTAAAGAAATCACTTTCTATGCACTTGTTGATCCACTTAGCAATGAAACAATTTTTGTTGACTTATGTGCTGGTGGTCACGTTGATGATACAAAACACATTAAAAATTTCAAACTTTTAAACCTTGCAGGTGCATACTGAAGAGGAAACTCAGATAATATTCAATTAACTAGAATCTATGGAACTTCATGAGAAACAAAAGAAGAATTAGATAACTACCTTGAAATCTTAAAAGAACGTAAAGAAAGAGATCACCGTAAAATTGGTAAAGAATTAAAATTATTCACATTCAATAGATTAGGTGGTCAAGGTATGCCATTCTGATTAGAAGATGGAATGTACATTCACAACGAAATTCGTAACCTTGTACTTAAAATGGACCGTAAATATGGTTTCACAGAAGTTTTAACACCACACTTTGGAGAAGAAGAACTTTACAAAATTTCAGGTCACTTAGCTCACTACCAAGAAGATATGTTTAGACCAATTATTGTGGAAAATGAGCGCTTAATTCCACGTCCTATGACATGTCCACACCACATTTTATGCTACAACACAGAAAAACGTTCATACCGTGATTTACCAATTCGTTATTCTGAACAATCACAACTTTACCGTTATGAAAAATCAGGAGCATTAACTGGTTTAGAACGTGTTAGAGGAATGCTTTTAACTGAAGGCCACTTATTTGTTAGAAAAGATCAAATTGCTGAAGAATTCAAATCAATGTACAAATTAATTAAAGAAACTTTAGAAATTTTCAAAATTCAAATTAGTTATGTTTCATTATCATTACGTGATCCAGAAAACAAAGAAAAATACTATGACAATGATGTAATGTGAAACGAAGCTGAAGCACAACTTAGAGACGTTTTAGATGAACTTGGTGTTAAATATGAAGAAAAAACAGGTGAAGCTGCATTCTATGGACCTAAAATGGACATCCAAATCTTTACAGCTTTAGGTCATGAAGTCACAGTTTCAACATTACAACTTGATTTCTTATTACCAGAACGTTTTGATATCACATTTACTAACCAAAACAATGAAGAAGAACGTCCAGTTATGATTCACCGTGGTCTTATCGGAACATATGAACGTTTTGTTGCTATTATGTTAGAACAAACAAAAGGTGTTTTACCATTCTGACTTGCACCAAAACAATTTACAGTAATTCCTGCAACAAATCATGAAGATGATATTGAATATGCAAAATCAGTAAATAAAATTCTTTTTGATGCAGACTTTAGGTCTAAAGTTGACTTACGTGATGAACGTTTAGGAAAAAAAGTTCGTGAAGCACAAATGTCAAAATCAAAAATTCAAATTATTTTAGGTGAAAAAGAAAGATTAACAGAAACTGTTTCATATCGTGAATATGGTTCACAAGAAACAACAACAATGCCATTAGCAGAGTTTATTCTTAAAATGCTTAGATTGAGAGATTCACGTGAATAATTCAAATCAAGACACTTCAATTGAAAAAACAAAAATGACTATGAAAAAGAAGAAAAAGAATCCTTATTACTTAGTATTCAACATTTCTTTTTGATTAATAACAATCGCATTAGTGCTTATAAGTAGCACTATAATTCCATGAGATAAAGTTGTTCCGGGAAGCGAATATAACTTTCCATTATGATTAAGAATTACTTTATCAGCTTTATACCCAATTATCATTTTAGGACTAGCATCATTATTCTTATTCTATAAGCAAATATCAATCTATTATTTCACAATGTATATCTTTTTAGTGGGTTTAGGTGCAACACTTATGTGACTACCACAATACATTGATAATGAAGTAAAATGACTACTTTTCCCTGGTGATGTTGCTGTTGTCTTTGGTATTTATGCAACAATGTACTTTATTGCTACTTTTACACTTACAAACGTTCGTGTTCAAACTATTCGTAATTACTTTTTAAATAAAAAAATACAAAAAAACCACCTTACACAAAACAATGAAGCAATTCAAAATATCCCAGAAGATGATCAAATACTTTAACCATGCAACCGCATGGTTATTTTATTGCCTTTTACTTACTAGTAAGTAAAACGCGCTATAATAAATTCACTATGAAAAACATTAAACTTTTTGAAGCTTTTGCTGGTATTGGTTCACAATATAAAGCATTAAAAAACATTATAAAAATAGAGCAGAGAGAGAGAGAGAGAGAAACTTATCCACAATAACTAGTCTTGGAAGCGTTGATTGATACATTGACGCAATCATCTCATATCAACTTATTCATTACGGCAAGATAAAACCCGAAACAAAACTCACAATTAAACAAATGTGTGATTTACTTAATCAATACACCTTTAGTACAGACTCAAAAGTTCCTGTTTCAAGTAATTATTTTGTTAGAATGAAGGAAGAAAAATTAAGACAGATTTTTCCTTATCTTTATTCATATGTAAATAATGATTATTTCAATCAAACACATAAAACACAAAAAGATCCAAATTCAATTAGTTCAACAGATATCACAAAATTTACAACATTACCAAACAATATAGATATCTTTACTTATTCATTCCCTTGTCAAGATTTATCTCAACAAGGAAAACAAAAAGGACTTGCAATAGGAACTAGAAGTGGTTTATTGTATGAAATCGAAAGAATCTTAAAAACAAATAAAGATAGATTACCAAAAGTTTTATTACTTGAAAATGTCAAAGCATTAACAACTAAAAAATTTATTGAATCATTTAATCAATGAATTCAAACATTAGAATCACTTGGTTATAAATCATATACAAAAGTTTTAAACTCAAGTGACTATGGATCGGCACAAAATAGAGAAAGAGTATTTTGTGTCTCGATTTTAAAAGACTCATTACTTAAAGATTTTGAATGAAACAACCTAGAAATAAGACATAATCGTAAATTAGAAAATATAATTAAACTTGATGAAGAATCAAAATATCTTGATTTAAATAAGAAATACAAATTTGATGCATTTAAAACGACATCAAACAATATATCTAAAAGTAAGTTGATAAACTATACAAATTTCAATTCAGAAGCTTATATTTATCTTCCAAAGGGAACTGGTCCAACATTAACTGCATCAGGTGCTAATTCTAGAATTAAATTCTATTTTGAAGCAGAAGATAAACTAAAAGCAATTAATTCAAAAGAAGCATACTTGTATATGGGTTTTGAAAAGAATGATTGAAAAGCAGTTAAAGAAACAGAAATAGTAACTGAAACTAAAATGATTTACACATGCGGTAATTCTATAAGTGTAGAAGTATTAGAAGCAATATTTAAAGAGATATTAAAATGTCTAAAATAAATATCTATAAAATACCATTTACTACAAAGAATTACCAATCAAATTCAAATTCTGCAAAACTTAAATTTGACTTATATATTGCTATGGCAAGTGATAAATCATACATTAGAGATATTTATTTTGACTTTAGCGAAATACATGTTGATTTAATGCAAACCGCAAGTCACTTTAAAGGAAAACATAAATTCTTAATTCAAAGACAAGAACTATTTGAAAAAGAAATGAATTTAAAAATTGAAAAAAGACCCGAAAGATCAGCGCATAAAATTCATAATTTAAATGAAGAACAAATAAGACTAGTTGAAAATTATGTTAATGTTTCGTATTTCCAAGATGGTTATACTTTTAAAGGTTTAATCAGTCTATTTAAGGGTAATAATCCTGGTGGATCAATGTCAAAACCAAGTAGTTCTGAAATCATAATTGATAAAGCAAAAAATAATGGTTCAACATGTTTCAATTTACCATTATTAATTGATTCAATTTATTTACGTACAGTTAATGGAAACTCATCCCTTAGTGATTTTTTGATACAAAATAACTATAACAAAGATGAAAAAGCTTTTTATTCATTGAATGATTTTATTAAAAATATTAAAAATCGAGATGGTAAAATTTACAAATTGTTTCTAGAATTAGAGAGATCATCAAATAAAAATGATGAACATAAGAGTAACCTATTAAAAGAAATTAGAAACCTAAGAGATAATTACAAAGAAGAAACATACATAATTAACAGAATCAATGCCTACACTCAAAAAATGAGAAATCAGTTTAGAAAAAATATTAAACAAAAACGTATTGAGATTTTTAAAATTCCAAAATACTCAAATGAAGAAAAAGCACATATTTATGCAGTTGAATGAATAAAAGATGAAGCTATGAAATCCTGAAAGATCAATAAAGAAATCCTAACTCAAAAGGAAATTGATGATCAGGTAAGTATAATCTTAAAGCAAATAAGTGATGTAAATAATTATTTAAACCTTGAACCAAATTGTCATACAATATTTGACAAAAAACTTTTTACTTATAACAAAAATGGTGAATTAGTTGTTCTAAAACAAGAAGTAAATATTCCTGAATATTATTGACAAATTCCAAAGGATAAACTTAACAGTGAAATGGTTGAATATATTCAAAAACGAAATAAAGTTTTAGAACATCATAATTAAGAAGTCAAATGATTTAAACTCCTTAAATATAGCAAAATACAAACTTTTTAAATTTGTTATAATTTAATAACTTTAAGGAGAGAAATGCTAGAAAAAGAAAAATATATCGCATCATACTTTGGTAAATGCAAAGAAATATTAGCAACAAAATTACCAAATAACAAAATTGTACTTCAATTCTTTCAACGTAAAGATGATTCAATTCTTTGTGGGATGAATGAAGTTTTAAAATTACTTGAAGAAGTTACTGATACATCAAAATATACTATTAGATATTTACCAGAAGGATCAAAAATTAATGCATTAGATATTTGTTTAGAATTAGAAGGTCATTATCAAGATTTTGGTATCTGAGAAGGTATGATTGATGGAATTTTAGCTCGTTCAACATCAATTGCAACTAATGCTTATCATTGCGTACATGCAGCTAATGGTAAGGAAGTGATTTTTATGGGGGATCGCGCAGATCACTATATTAATCAAGAAATAGATGGGCATGCTGCTAGAGTTGGTGAAATTAAAAGTATGTCAACACAAGCACAAAAAGATCCAAATGACACTGATGAAGCAATCTTCGGAAGTATGCCGCATATTTTAATCCAAGGTTTTAATGGTGATGTCGTAGCAGCAACAAAAGCATATCATGAGTTATTTCCTAATAACAAATTAATTGCATTAGTTGATTATCACAATAATATCATTCGTGAATCATTAAGTGTTTGAGAAGTACTAGGAGATAAAGTTTGAGGTATTAGAATTGATACTTCAAAGAATATGGTTGATCATATGTTTGATGGTGAAGAACCACAATATGGTGTTAATCCAGAGCAAATTATTCGTCTTAGAAATGCACTTGATCAAGCAGGTGCAACAAATTATAAAATCGTTGTCTCAAGCGGATTTAATGCAGATAAAATCAAGTTATTTGAAGACTTAAAAGTGCCAGTTGATTATTATGGTGTCGGACAAAGTATCTTTAAATTAAACAACTCTTTTTCAGCAGATGCAACTATATTAAATGGCAAACCACAAGCTAAAGAGGGTCGTGGTTACCGTCATAATCCAAATTTAATTGAATACAAGAAATAATGAAAAAGAAAGTAGTCAACCAAGCCGATGGATTGACTACTTTTTTCATTTTTTAAAACTAATCATTGTAATCTTCAAACTGTCAACATTATTCTATAGCAGTTTAAGATTTTACCTTTTTCACCACAAAACTAAAATGGTGAAAACTTATATTCATGTACATATTAAGGGCTGTGTGTTGTGTTTAACCATAATATAAAATAAGATATAAATATATAAATAAAGGATTATTTTATGTATAAAACATGAACAACACATTATAGAAAGCGTATTTGTATAATCTAATGATCAAAATGTATTTATACCAAAAATAAATTTTAGTACCAAAATGAGTTTGATTTTAGAATAATAAATAAACTATATAAAAGAATGATATTTAAATAGAATTTATAAGAATATGAGATTTTTCTAACCGTACTTATATTCATGACTTGGTTTGTTTCTGACTAATATTTAAAGCATAAATGTCATACTATAAAAAATTATCTAATAATGAGTGAAAGATTTATTTTAAATTTGTCTTTTGTGTTTTTGAGTTTGAGTTTTCTAATTGATTTTAATGAATAATTCTAGAGGTTCCTTGTAACCAAACTACTTAAAAATAATCTGATTACACACATATTCTAATATTTATTCACTCACAGTTTATAAAAATTTTGAATTTTTTTCAGAAATTTCCACATTTACAAAAAATATGAAAAAATCCGCATTTTTGAATACGGATTTTCTTTATTATAATGTTATGAAATTATTCAATTGTAACTTCAGCACCAGCTTCAACAAGTTGTGATTTAAGTTGTTCTGCTTCTTCTGGTTTGATGTTTTCTTTAATAACAGCTGGTAATGCATCAACGATTTTTTTAGCGTCCATTAATGAAAGACCTAAAATGTCTTTAACTACTTTGATAATAGCAACTTTTTTACCATTGTCTGATTTTAATACTACTTTAACGCTTGATTTTTCTTCTGATCCACCTTCTGCAGGAGCAGCAGCAACTGCAACAGCGGCTGTTGGGTCGATTCCGAATTCTTCTTTCATTGCGTCTACAAGTTCCATAACTTCTTTAATTGTCATTTCTTTTAATGATTCGATGAATGTTTCTTTTGTTAATTTTGCCATAATATTTTTTCCTTTCTAATTATGTTTAATTATTCTGATTTACCTTCACTTACAAGTTTAAGTGATAATGAGATTTGTTGTAATGGTGCCATCATTGAACGAGCAAGAATTCCAAGTGCTTCTTCGTATGTAGGAAGAGCAGCAACTTCTTTAACACCTTGTGCATCAATAGCTTTACCTTCAAATGTTCCGGCTTTAATAACCATTAATTTGTGAGCTTTGGCGAATTTTACTAATAATTTAGCTGCTGACATATCGTCATTGTTTGAGAATGCGAAAATGTTAGGTCCAACTAAGTGGTCTGCTAAATCAGCGTATCCTAATTCGTTTGCTGCTAATTTGAATAAACGATTTTTGTAAACTTTGATTTCAACACCAAGTTTTTTAGCTTCTTTTCTGAATTCTTGTAATTCAGCAACTGTTAATCCACGGTATTCAGCAAATGCCACAGCGTGTGAATTTTTGATTTTGTCAACGATTTCTAAAACAACTTCTTTTTTAGCTGCTTTAAATTTTGATTCTGACATAAATATGCCTCCTTTCAAAATTATTGCAATACAATTGAACTTAAAGTGATACACTCGGTAACTTGATTAAGCTAAGTGCCGTTACTGTCTTTATGTATTGCTTATGTATTATAATATAAATTTTCAATTTATGAAATTAATTTTTAACTTATAAAAATTGGTGTAAAACAAAATATCTCGAAGTAAATTCCGAGATATTTTTGATTAAATTAACTATCTTCTTGGGGCCATTCCATCTACCAACATATCAAGCAATACATCTGTTTTTGTTTTTGCTGTATGTCTATCCTGTGGACGAGATTTTCTATAGTAAAGATATGCGAGAACTTGGTCCCTTCAATAGTTGTTGTTGTTTGTTGAATTTGATCTATTTCCAGTAAGGAATTCATAGTTATATCAATCACCACCGTCTGATCCCATTGCTCTCTTTTGTTGAGAATTGAATCTAGCAAATTGCCCCCCAATTCTTCAATCATCTCTAACTTCAGTAAATGCTCCTGATGTACCATCGAGGAAGAGGTTTTCGGCTTCTAGTGTTGAACCATTTCAAAATAAGAAATCACTAATTCCAGCCTTATCCTTAAGAATTCAAAGCATCACTGTTGTAATTCTAAACATTGCTTTATATTCATCATTTTGACGATAATCATTAATGTTATAGTCGTTATTTCTAATCTTACGTTTCATTTCGCTAAAGATTGGCTTGTAAATAATTCTAACAATGTCTTTAAATTGCGAAACAACGTCGAAAATGTTTGTCCCTAATTCAAAACCATGGTTAAGAAGTTTCTTCTCTGCAGGATTATTAGCATCACTATCAGTTGTACGTACTGGAATTGTATGTGTTTTTAAATCTGATTGTTGAATATCAAACGCACTAATAATTACATCATAAATACCGGTTACATTTTCAATACTACTTGCAGTGAATAAACGGTTGATGAATTTTACATAAGATTCATCTCCCATAGTTGCAATTCATGTTTGAAGCAATCCTTTTTTAGCAAGGATTTTTGCAAATGAAATGTTTTTCTTATTATCTGAAAGAATAATGCTTAATGAACCATCTACGATTGCTTTAAGCGCAGAGTGAATACGGTTTTCTGTAGTTTCGAAGTCAATTGCTTTTAAGTTATCATAAACTGCATTAATAATATCTGATAAGACATTTTGAGATGTTGCAGCAGCTAAAAGCCCTTTAATTACATTATTTAACATTGGTAAATCTTCATTTGTAAATGCAAAACCAAGATTGTTGAATGTTTTCTTAGCAATTAAAGCAACTCCTTGTGAGATTTCATCATCTTTGTTTTGGAATACCGAAACAAGTCATTGTCTTAAACTGTTTTTAATTGCGTCTGAGTTTGGTGATCTAAATAACTCATTCATTGCAGATAAGTAAGTTGTTTTGCTTGCAAATGCTTCGGTTCTAGAAATACCATCATCAACAATTGTATTAAGTAATGATCTTAAGTTTTCACTATTTAAAATACCTAAAACCATTTTGTTGAATTTCTCAGGATCATTATCATTACCAAGAACTAAATATCCTGGGTTTAATGTTGTAACAATTTCACTAATTTTATCTTTTTTAGATAATAAAGCATTAATTATATCTTTAAGAAGTTGTGAAATTGTGTCTTTATTTTCTGTAAAGACTGGATCACGAAGGATTGCAGCAATAGTTCTTCATTCATCAAGTTGAACCGATTTGAATGCAGTTGCACCTAATTGTGAGAAGAATTGTGTATCATTTTCTGATTTTTCAATTAAACCAATAACAGCATCTAATATTCAATCAAATACACCAATACGATCTGCAACTTCTGCAAGTTTAGTCGACATAACTCCAATGAATTTTTCCATTGCTGTAGTTTTTTCAATTTCAAGGAATTTTAAGAACTTATTAACCGCAGTTGATACAAGTGTATTTCCTTCATCTGAGACAAAAGCTGATTTAATTGTATCTTTAATAAGTTGTTTCATCTTTGTTTTGTTTGCAGGCACTTTAATGTAAGTTTGCACAAGTCCAAAGAAACTTGTTACATTATCAAGATCAGTTGGGTGTGCAATGTAATAGTCAACTACTGCTCCAACAATTGAAGAAATGTTTGGATCTTGAATAACTCTATTTACAAATGCTGCAAATTGATCTGCAGAGAATAAGTTTTTCTCAATTCAATTTTGTGTTTTTTCAGGCAAGAAGTTTCAAGCAATATTACCTGGATTTTTATGTTGCGCAAAGTAATTAATTGCATTAACAATAAACTGAACTAAGTTATTTCTTTGATTATCTGCAATTGTATTTTGTGTGTTAAGTTTAAGAACTGTAATGATCTTAGATTGGAAATCATCTTGTTTAAATAAGTTTACAAATAATTCTTTAAGTTTTGGAAGAATAACATCTGCTTGTGGTTTAAGACCATTGATTGCCATGTCATTGATTACAATATCAAGAATTCCTGTAATAACATCAAAGTTTTGATCAAGGTTTAAGAATAATCTTGAAAGATGTTTGAATAATAATTCTGGTTGATCAATGTCTTTTAATAATGAACTATATTCACTATTTTTAAGGAATGCAGTTGCTAATTTACCAAATGTAGTTCTAAATTGTTCTGATTGTAATACTTTATGAGCTACACCCTTAACTGTTTGGAATCATTTTGTTCTAAATGCATTGTCTTCAAATGCTTTTCTAAAGAATTGTGAGTATCTATATGGTTCTTTAAGTGCATCTCAATTATCAAAGATGTGATCTAATAATTGAATTACAACATCTTTTGTTTCAGGAACGTTTGCAATGAATTTAACTAAACCAATTACATCATCTTTCTCTATACCGTAGGTCTTAAATGTTTCATCAAGTCCAATTAGGTTATAAAGGTTGTTGTAGAAGTCGTCATTATTTTTAAATGCATCTAATAAACTTGAGAACAATTTGTAAATTGTGTCACGGTTTTGTGGTATTGCATCACCCTTAACAATTAATGCTCTAAAGATCTTGTAATCATATCTAAAGATTGCTTTCTTAAGAATATTTACAAAGCTTGTAGGGAATTGTGCAATACCATCAGTTACTAATGTATTTGCTGAATTTACAACTAAATCATTGTATAGCTCTGATGATTTTAATCATGGAACAATCATTGATAATACAGCTTTTGTAAGACCTGCGCGGTCAATTCCGGTCATATCAAGTGATAATGATTCAATAAAGTAATTTGTTACATCTAAAACAATGTTTGTAGCAGCATCCGATTTAAGAAATTCATCCATAATTGTAAGGATGTTATCTTTTTGATCTGTTAAGAACATTGTTGATTTTAAGAATTTATCAATTAATAATAATGGATTATCAATATCTTCAACTCATGCATGTCTTTCAACGAAGTATGGAACAATTTCTTTTACTAATTCATCCATTTCTGGACGACTTAAAATGAAGATAAGTCCATCATTTAAGTGTTTTCTTGTTACATATTTAAGAATTGGTGATTCATCTTTAATTACAGCATCAGTAACTAATTTAACTAATCCTGCTAGATCACCTGTTGTTCTTAATCCAGAGTAAAGTTTCTTAACAATTTTTGAAATTGCTGCTGAATTATTTTGGATCGCAGGAACATTAATAATCTTTTTAATAAATGCTTTTGGGTTTGAAGTAATCTTATCTGAAAGAATTGTTTTAACAACATCTGGAATTTCTTGGATTTTTGCAAGAATTTCTTCATCTGGTAATTTTGATGCTTCGATAAGTTTATCAAACACAGCGCCAATAATGTCATTTCCAACTTCAACTGCATCAAAAATACGTTTAAGTCCACCAGATAGATCTGTAATTGCTCTAGCAACATCTTCATCTTCAATATCAATACCATATTTAGCCAATGTACTACTTAATAAGTCTTTGATAAATTGGTTTGTATCGTTTGATGTAAGAATATCTTCAATTAATCCTACGACATGAGCTTTTATGGTTTCTGGATTATTTATTTTAAATGCAATTTTGATAATATCAGCATATTTCTCAACTGAATTAAATTCATCTAAATGATTAAGTGAGTTTTTAACTGATTCAACAAAGATACTGTTGAAATGTCGGTTTCTAAGGATGAATGTAGCAACTTTTTTAATCGTATCAATAGAGGTGAATTCATTAATTTTTGCAGTTTGTTCAGCACTTAATGAACTGAATATTTGATCAACTAATGAATCTACCGGAACGTTTTGGAAGACATTATCAATAAGTGTAATAATATCTTGTTTATTAGTTGTGAATAATGGTGATTGGATTAAATCTTTGAATGTAGCAATAAATTTCTTTTCAAATTCAGTTGCATCATCACCAACTGTAAGTTTAAATGCTTTACCAATTGATGAAATAATCCCTGAAGTATTAATTATTGTACCATTTTCAGCTAAATAGTTAACAAGCCCATTGAATAATACTTCTGAAATATTAAAGTGTTTATCAACTATGTTATAGATACCAACGATATTTGTAGCAAATGATTCTACATCTGCAATACCTTGGAAGTAAGGTGCAAGAGTTTCTTTTTTCATTACTTCAATTAGCAATGATTTAGCAAGTGAGATAACACCTGATTTTGAAAGTGCTTGGTTGATTAAGTTAATGAATTTTGGACGAACTTCATCAACAAAAACTTTATTCTTAGCAAATACTTTAACTAAATCACTGTAACTTGTTGCACTTGCAAATGATTCATGATTATTAACAACAAATTTTGAAATTGTTTTAATAATTGCTTTAAGATCATCTGAAGTTACTAATTCAGTGATTGAATTACGTAATTCATCTTCAGTTAAATGAAGTTTTGCAGCGATATTTGCTAATGAAACTTTGTCTTGTAATAATTTATTAATATTGTCTAAAATTAAGAATTTGTTTAAAAGATTTGTAACTAATTCTTCGAATGCTTCACGATCATTTTCGAGTAAGTTTGCACTTATTGCAGCTTTAAGATATTTGAAATCTGTAAAGTCAATAATTGTTGTAATTTTAGCAACAAACTTAGTAATAAATTCTGTATTATTTTGTGCCTCTTTTGCAGCTTCATTTGCAATGTTAACGAATTTGCTAATTAAGTCAATTTGTGGATCGATTGAAATTACTTTCTTAGCAACGTCTATAAGTTTGTTGTAGAAGTTTTGACTAAATCCATTTTGTAATAATAAGTTATCTTTAAGAACTGCATCAATTGCTGTTTTAAGGATTTTTGGTGTTTCTTGGTTATATAAAACAGTTGATGTGAATCTTACTAATTCAAAACGTTTGCTTTCTAAAACGTTTGATGACTTGATTAATTGGAAAATAGTTTCAACAGGGTTATTGATTAAATCAGGTAATTTATCTTGTTCAATTACTTGGTCTAAAACCGGTTTTAAAATTAATGGTAAGTATGTGTTAGATAATAATGAATTTACTAACGATTTAAGTGCATCCTTATTAAGATATTTACTTACATTTTCATCACTAATTCCATCAATTTGGTTTGCAATGAATGCTTTAACTTGTTCATTGTCTACTAAACTAGTAATTGCAAAGTTTAATGCAAATTTAAGATATTCTTTGTTGTTTGCGTAAATTAGTGAAGCAATGATTTTATTAATGAAAGCAACTTTATCTTTGTTGAATTCATTTTTAATTAACTCAAGAATTCCATCGCCAATTCCATTTAAAACTTCAAGTGAGTTTTGTGCAGTTTTTGCTTTTTCAATGTATCCTGAAACAACATCAATCACTTGTGGGTAGATGTTTAATGACTTAGCAAGCGGAATAATATTATTTACAAAATCAGTAATGAATTGATCTGTTATTTCACCATTGTAAAGTCCGTTAACATGTAATAAGATAGCATTTTTAATCACTTCAATAATTGATGTAGTTGTTTCAGAGTCTGATGTAACTTCTGTAATTAAACCATCAATTTGATTTTTGATACTTTGTAAGTCAATTTTTGATAAGTAAAGTTTTAATAAATCATTAAATGAATTTACGTTTTGAATTTCACTAATTGAACCTAAAATTGCATCAACTTGTGTCGAGAACATTTCTCTAAAGTTATTTGAATTTAAGATAAAACTAAATGCTTTTTGAAGTTTATCTTTACTTGTGTAATGTAAGATTTGTGTATTTAAATCACTTGTTACAACTGCATCATAAATACTATTGAATAACTCAGGTGTTGATGAAAGTTTATTGTAAATATTAAAGATAATTGTTTTAATATTTACTGCTTCATCATTAATTAAATTGCTTGAAGCTAATTTAAGAAGTTGAATTACATTAGTTTCTAAATTAGCACCACTAAAGTCTTGTTTAAATTCATTACCAATAATTGAGATGATATCCGTAATGTTTGTGTAGTTTCCATTTTGTGCATAAGCATTTAATGAATTAATAAGTTTTTGAATTATGTTGAATTGATCAATATTTGCATCAACAAGATCAAATACTCTTGAAATAAATTGATCTAAGTTTGTAACATTTTCAAATACTCAGCTAATATTTTCATTATTTTTAATTAAAGTTGTAACTCCCTTAACAAGAATTGCCTTAAATGTAGGGTTACTAATTACACTTGAAAGAATTATCTTAAGTTGTGGTGTTACATTTGTGATGAATTCACTATCTTTAAGCACTTTATTAATGAAGTCAAGAACTGATGTGGATGATGCTAAAAGATTACGTTTTGTTGTGATTAAATCTAATGCATTTCCAACTAAAGTATCAAAGTCCGGTGTAGATATAACTGTTTTAATTAATGTAATTACATCACTATTTTCAACACCAAATTCTTGTGCCTTATCGCCTAAGTTGATTTTGTTGATTAAGAAATCAAAAACTTGTTCATTTTTAAGTGTTTGATATGTATTTTTTGCAAGTTCTTTTAATAATTCAAGGTGTTGTTCAGGAATTTCAACTGCAAAAATCTTTTTAACAAAGTCTCAACGAGCAAGATCAAATGAAGCTTTGAGTTTTGTTGGGATATCTTGAACAAATTTATCAAGTGTTGTAAATCCAACTAATGCATTTGTTATAAAGTCGTCAATACCATTAACAACATCAGCATCAACTTTAAGTGCATTAAACACTGCACCTAATGAACTTTCTAATGCTTGATCATATTTATTTGTTGTTATTGGTGCATTTAATTCTGATGCAGCAAATTTAACAACTTTAACTAATGTTTTAGCTAATCTTGCTTGTGGTATGCTTCTTAAAATTATTGGTTTTATTGTATTAGTTACTAAATTTTTAACTTCATCTTTTGCAAAGAAATATTCAGCAAGTGCTTTTGGTTGTGCAATTAAATCAATTCAACCTAGATCATTTGAAAGAATCGGAACTAGAGCAGGAATAATCTCATTAAATGTTTCATCTGAGGCAATAGTATTTATAAGTGCTTTAATTTCGTTTTTATCAACGAATTGTTCAATTGCAGTATTACCATCAACTAAGTTGATTAAAGCATTTTTAACTAAGTTACTAATTGTATGAGTTTTTTCTAATTCATTAATTGCATAAACCGCAATTTGAGCAATGATGTTTTTATGGTTTGTAACTACTGGTTTATTGATTAATGAACCAATTAAACCTGTTATATCATTGTTGAATGTGTCTAATAAAACAGTTTTAAGTGATGTAGGAATCTTAGTGATAAGAACACTTGGATCACTTGCTGCTTTAGCTTCATTAAATACTTCAATTACTTTGTCTATTAAATTATTTAATAGGTTGTTTTCTGTTAAAAGCGAACGCATTGCTACAACAAAATCATCAGCAAAACTATCAATGTCATCATTTGTTGCATTTAAGTTAATTTCTTTAACAATTGCAAGAACTACATTTTTAAGAATATCTTTAGTTTGTTCTGAAGTTAAAAGATCATTTGCAAGTTTTTTAAGTGATGCAGAAATTGAATCGGCGTCAAAAATACTAAATAATTTTTCAAATAGTTCTCTAAATGTTGTAAGACCTTCAAACTCATTTAAATAATTTACTAAATTATTAAATACAGAATTGAAAATGTCTTGTGTATTTTGATTTACTAAAATGTGGTTTACAAGTTTTGCTAATTGCTTTTTAGGAATAATTCCTTCGACTTTTGCAAGAGTATCTGCTGGAATTGCATTAATTATTCCACCACCAATGTTCAATCTATCTGCTGCTGCAAAAATATTTTTAATTAATTGAACAATAAAATCACTATTATCTTGAATAATATTTGTTTTAACAAAAATGTTTAATAATGTAAATGCAACCGGATTATCTTGTGCAGTTGGAGCAGGTGTACTTGATGTTGGGTTTGACTCATCACCAGATGGTGCAGCTGTACCTTCAAGAATTGCAGTAGCTTCATCAGGATTCATTGTTGATTCAGATGAAATACCTGCTTTTGCTTTTTTGTATTTGTCTAATGCTTTTTCAAATGCGTCTGTAGCACTTAATTGTGGGTTTGAAGTACCATTTTGATTAATATTTTTGATGAATTCTTTAATAAATGATGTGATAAAGTCATTTGCTTCATCTGTTTTTAATAATGAAATTTTTCCTATGATTGAATCAATTAACTTATCTGATTGATCTTTAGTTAAATTAGTTTGAAGCTCATTTGTAGTAATGATGTTTCATAATAAGTTTTTAAGTGCATTTTTAACTGCTGGTTTTTCAACAATATCTCAGAAGAATTTGGCAACAGTTTGTGCAATTGTATCAATTGCATTTTCATCATGGAAAAATACAGAAATTAAATCGTCAATTGTTTGAAGATCTTGCAATTGTTCTGAATTATTAATGAAAGCACTAACTAATGAATTTACCAATTCACTAAAGTTTGAATTTTTAAGTATGCTTGTAATTAAATCTTTTGCATCTTCAGGTGAAATGCTTAAGAAATCTAATTTTTTCACTAAATATGAACTTAGTTGTCCTGAAATAATTTCAGCATTATTTTTAAATAAGTTTGTGAAAACTGTGTTTAATGCGTCAATTAATTTCGCTTTATTATGGTTAATGAAATTTGATTTAGCAATTGCTGAGATGAATTTTAATAAGTTTTCAGTTGTTAAGAATTTTTCTTTAATAATTTGTGGAATATCTTCTAATTTAAGAATTCCTTCTTGTTGTCTACGAGATAATTCCATTTGGAAATCATAGATTCCTTGTTGGATAATCTCAGAATCAATAACAGATGAAATAATTGAGTAAATTCCATTTTGACCATTATTTTCAGTGTCTAAAATTAATTCTTTTAATTTACCTTCTGGGTCAATTTGATTATAAAATTCGTTATTTGTTGCAAAGTTAATAACTTCTTTTACAACATGTTGGAATGTTTTAGAAAGTTCTAAAAGACGTCTTCCATAGTGCATTGGTGTTCTTAATTTATCAACTTCATCAACAAAAGGTATATGTTTTTCTAAATATGCTTGTGTTGAATCTCCTAATACATCTTCGTTTGAACTAAGTGGTTCAATTTGGTATGTAGATTTACCGTCGCTTAATAAGTATTTTTGTGTAAAGTTATACTTTTCAGGATTGTAGTCAGCTACATTAAATGTTGGAGTTGTAAGTTTTAAATAAATGTCCATTGCCATTTTCTTGTATCCTGACATGTTTGGGTGAATGTCAAAATATACATCAGAAAGTGCTGGTGCATTATTTTTTCAGTATTGTGGGTTGTATGGGTTGATAATGTTTATACGACCAGTGTATTGATTAGCAACATCGTAAAGTCCTTTGTTTACATAATCTAAAACAAGATCTAATGGTTCAATTCCAAGGTTACCAAGTTTGTTTTTAAAGTAGTTTGAAAACACTTGAATGAAACCAGTCATTGCCATTGGGTATGCAACAATATCAATATTTGCTTCAGGTGCTAATGTTGAAATTGCAGCAATTAAAGTTGTTAATCTATCTTTGATTACTGGAATTGTGTTGTTGAGTACATTAGTAATGAACTCAATTGTTTTTTCATAATTTGGATTATCTGAATTTAAATTTTTAAGTTGTGCAAAGATGTTTTGTCTTGAAATTGCTTTGAATGCTAAAAAGAAGAAATCATTTGCACCTAATGTTAAAGTAACAAGGTTTGATTTTGCAAGTCTTGCCTTAAATTCATTTCTAAATGCTTCATGATCTTCACCAAACATTTTGTTTAATGTCGCTTCATTTGCATCATCTCCATAAGTGTTGTTGTAGTCAATGTCTAAAATCTTAATTCAGTCAATAATTCTTGAACCAGAATAAGCATAGTTTTTGAAACTTTCAACACGGTTATTATCATCAAGTAATCTTGCTAGGAAAGCAGGTCATGATGCACCAGTAATTTCACCATCAGGTGTTTTTTCACCTAGATAGTCTTTTGGTAATGCTGCATCAAAACCAGCTGAAATCGAATCACCAAATGCAACATAGTTAATTTTCATTGATTTATCAATGAATTTCGGTGATACCTTTCTTGTTAAACTTTTATCTAAATCATCTTTAAATGATGTTTCAGAATTTTTCTCTTTTGAACCATCAAGAATAGATGTATTAACATTTTCATCAACTTTAATTTCACTATCATCAACGTTTTTATTAATTTGAACGTTTGAAGTAGTTCTTGTTTTTGTAGATGTAATGTCTTTTTCGTCACCAGATTCAATTGGTTTTGAAGAACCAGGTGCTCTAAATGAACACGAAGCTAAAAACGCAGTTGAACCTACGAATGCTAATATACTAGCTAATATCTGTTTTGGTTTTTTCATAAAAACCTCCATTTTTTGCATATTTAGTTTGTATGTTTTATATAAATTATTTATATAAAAAAATACTACCATAATTTCTTTCAATGAAACCATTTGCCAGTTACGTCCCGTATTTAAGGGATTTTTTATCATTTTTATGCGTTTATATCTATTTTATAGATATAAAAGAATTTTGCAATGTGGAATGAAAAATCTAAATCATTTAATTTTGAAAACTTTTTTTATTTATTTTTCAAATAAATACCTTATTTTTGAATTTTTCACATTTTTTAACTGGTGCGAATTTTGCGTGGTTTTTGTATGTTTTTATTTAGATCTGGAATGCAAAAATATTACAATTAAATTATGGCTGAAAGCATTACAAGAGCATTAGTTTTGGATATTAAAAAACATGAAGAAAATGAATTTATTGTCACTTTTTTTAATCAAAAAGGTGTATTTTCATTGTTTGCTAAAGGCTTAGAAAAACCAACTTCTAAGAACAAAAGTAATTTAATTTTGGGTGGAATTGTAGATATTGAATATTTCGCTGCACGTTCAAAAGAAAAAGTGGGAAGACTCAAAAAAGCAACATTAGAAACTGCATTAGATATTACAAATCGAAGTAATTCAACTTTATTCATTGAGTTAAGAAAATTATTTTTAAGAATCCAAAATAACAACCATTTATTTTTAGAATATCAAAGATACATGGATGATTTCAATGAGAAAAATAATCAATATGTTTTGACTTATTTTTATGCCCAAGTAATGCCGCACTTTGGTATTTCACCTTCATTCAACAAATGTTTTGCGTGCGGATCAACTAGAAATTTTGTAAACTTCGAAATTAACAATGGTGGGTTTATTTGCAACCAACATGGTCAAAAAAGTTTTTTAAGTCCATACGTTTTACATAGTATTTGAGCATCTTTTCACAATCTACTTTCATACATCGAAATCACAGATATAAAACTTAATTATGAATTACAAATGTTATACAAAAACACCTTGCAGGAAGCGGGAATCGTAAATTTAAAAGCCGGAACTTTATAATTCCGACTTTTTTATTTATCTTGATTCTTTAGCATTATATCTTAGTGTTATTGTTAAAATTCCCACTATGCTTGCAAATGATAATGCATAAATTAAGGAACCATATCATGGCATATCAAGTGATGCTCATGTAATATTGAATTGTGATGCAAAACCGTTAAATTGACTAATATCACTAAATACTAGATATCTAAGTAATGAAGTAGTTTGTGTAGCAGGAATAATTGTTGCAAAACCTTGAATAGCAACAGGTAAAACTGTTAATGGTATAAATGCACCAATGAAAAATCCTGAAATTGATGACAATGCACCTGATAATGCTGAGAAAATTGAAACATTTTTAATATAACTAAATACGAAACCGAAAAAGATTGAATTCATCATTGCAGCAAGAACAATTATTGCAAAAATTTCTAAACCTTTTAACGCTGAAATAATCGAAACAGTTCCTCTAATTGCCATATAAATTAAAACCAAAAAGTACAATAGTGTAGTTATAAAAATATTCAAAAGCACATTAACAATTAAGTAACTTGCACGAATTAAAGAAGGTTTGATTGGTGTTGTAATTAAATCGTTAAAAATTTTCTTTTCAGCATCTTTGACCATAAAAATTGAAAGTGATATCGCACTTGTTAAAGTTGTAATACCTAATAAACCAACTAGTAACGAACCATCAATAAATTGATTTTTAATTTCTCTTAAATTAGGTGTGTCTGATGGTAAATTTACTTGATTTTCAAATAAATAGTAGCCAAATAAAACGAATAAAAAAATTGTAATAATTGGTGAGAAAAAAGTTGTAACCATACTTCTTTTATCTTTTAAAAAGAGTTTGATATTTCTCTTGACTAATCAACATAATTCAAACATTATTTACTTACCTCAACATTTCTTTTTAACTCGGTTACATTGAGAAAAACATCATCCATTGTACCTTTTACTAATTCAAAATCACCTAAAATTCTTGAATGTTTTAAAGCAAAATTTATTGCTGTTTCATAATTAGTAAATTTAAGTGTGTAACAATTATCTTCATAGCAATAATTAATTCTTTCTTGCTCTAAAAATAAGCTATTTTCTTGTGTTTTTGATTTGAATCAATATATCTTACCGAAGCTGTATTTTGTTTTTAATTCACTTGGAGTTCCTTGAACTAATTTATTACCTTTGTCAATAATAATTACATAATTGCAATTATTTGCTTCTTCCATGTAATGTGTAGTTAATAATATTGTTAATTTACGTTCCTTCTGAATTTTATGCAATGTTTCTCAAACTAGTTTTCTAGCTGATGGATCAAGTCCAGTAGTAGGTTCATCTAGAAACAAAATTTCTGGTTTATGAATTAAAGCACGAGCTATATCAACACGTCTACGTTGACCACCCGATAAGCTCGCATAACTTTGGTTTAAGATGTCTTGTAATTTAAAATCATCAACAACACTTTTAACTAATGCTTCTGGTTTTGAATCACTAAAATACCTATGATATAGTGCTGCACGTGTTAAAAGATTATCATAGACTGATAATTTATCATCAAGAATTGATTCTTGAAAAACTATTCCAATCTTTCTTTTGATTAAATTAATATCTTTTATCTGATCAATATCAGCTCCATAAATTTTAAGAAGCCCCGAGTCCTTTTTAACAAGATCTAAAATAATATTTAATGTTGTTGTTTTACCAGCCCCATTAACTCCTAAAAAACCAAAAAGTTCACCTTTTTTCACCTTAAAACTAAGGTTATTAAGTGCTTTTTTGTCTTTAAAACTTTTATTTAAATTTTCAATTTCAATGACATATTCATTGTTTTGTTCTATTGTCTTCATGTTTTATCCTTTTATACAATAATTTTATACTTTTTAACTCACTGCATGAATAATTAAAAAATTAACAAAATACCTTATATTATTGTGATGTAGGTCTATAAAATCAATATTAATATTTTTTAATATTTAGCAAATTAACTATAAATATGCTAAAATTTAAATATGTCTAAAAAAAGAGATTATTATGAGGTTTTAGGAGTGCCTAAAACTGCTACAGAAAAAGAAATAAAAACAGCATATCGTTCACTTGCTAAAAAATATCACCCAGATGTTGTAAAAGATGGAAGTAGCGATGAAAAAATGCGTGAAATAAATGAGGCATATGATATTTTATCTGATGCTCAAAAACGTAAAATATATGACACACACGGACATGATGCAGCCAACAATATGGGAGGGGGTTACTCAGCATCAGACGGACAAGGCTTTGAAGGTTTTGGTGGATTTGGAGGTGGCTTCAATTTCCACGATATCTTTGATTCGATTTTTAGTGGCATGGGTGGCGGATCGTCAAGATCAGGTTATTCTACCGAAGACTTCAATATCGTTGAAAACATCGAAATTAAATTTATGGACGGTGTAAATGGTATTGACATCACTAAAAAATTAAATAAATATGAAGCATGTTTAGATTGTCATGCAAAAGGTGCTAAAACCGGAGATTACATTCAGTGTTCTTCATGTAAGGGACAAGGTTATGTACTTCAACAAGCCAGAACATTCTTTGGTGTATCACAACAACAAGTATTATGTCCGAGCTGTAAAGGCAGTGGAATTACTATTGTTAAAAAATGTACAACATGTGATGGACAAAGATTTAATAAAGTTCAAAAGAATGTTTTATTAAAGGTTCCAAAAGGTACAAACACAGATGGTGTAACACTTAGACTTAAAGGTTTTGGTAGACCAATTCCAAACACTAACAAAGTTGGTGATTACAAATGCCACATTATTGTAAGACCACATAAATATTGAAAATATGTTTCAAGTGTTGATTTAGCAATGGAATATCAAGTTTCTATATTTGACATTATTAAAGAAGCAAATATTGAAATCCCTACACCACTTGGTCGAAAAACAATCAAACTTAAAAGTAGTTACAAAACCGGAACAAAAATTAAGATTCGTGGGGGTGGTGTAGATAACAGTTATAGACAAGGTGATTTATACCTTCATTTAGACGTTATTGTTCCACACCTTTCAAGAGCAGATAAGAAAACAATTTTAACTGCAGCAGAATCGATTACAGATGAAACAAATAATGAATTCATAAAAGAGATTGAAAAAGCAAAATAAATAATAAAATTATTTAAATATATGATTAAACAAGAATTAATAATTAAAAAATCAACATTCGTTTCATACGTATACGAGATCAATGATAAAAAAGAAGTAAAACATATCATTGAAAAACTCAGAAAAGAACATAAAAAAGCACGGCATGTTTGTTACGGATACCTAATCAATAATGGTTCAGAAACAGCAGGTTTTTCTGATGATGGTGAACCAAAAAACACAGCAGGTAGACCAATCTATGAAATTATTAAATTAAAAAACCAAACTAACATTTTAGTTGTAGTTGTTAGATATTTTGGTGGTATTCTACTTGGAGCTGGTGGTTTAATTAGAGCATATCGCCAAGGAGCAGCTGATGCAATTAATTCTTATATATTAGAAAAGGAAAAACAAAATGATTAAAGTTTTATTTAAAGAAAGAAATGCACATGCACTTTTAAAAGCAGCATACGAAAACACAGCATTTCCAAACTATGTAGCAAGAAAAAATGGAAAAATCACAGATAACTTATCAGAAAATGTTTCATACATTTATATTGATAAAAAACATCAATCACTTGATGAATTAAAAAGTATTTTTGAAGATTTACCTTCAAGATTGAACCGTTCATACCAAATTGATGTTGAATCATTTGCAGAAGTATTTGATTTTGAAAAAGAAGAAGTTTTAAGAGTGATCTTATCAAAACTTATCTTTGGTAGTGCACAATTATTCAAAAAATCAATTGATGATACAAAAAGCAAAAAAGATAGCAAAGAAAAAGAAAATGAAATTTCATTATTAGTAAACAATGATGATAATGAAACAAAAGAATTAGTTAATAAAATCACTTTAATTGCTGAAGCAGTTAATAAAACAAGAGATTTCCAAATTAGACCAGAAAACTTCTTAAATTCAGAAATGTTAGCCGCAGAAGTTGCAGAAGATTTTTCAGGAATTAAAAACTTAACAGTAAAAACATTAACTAAAAAAGAAATTAAAGAACTTGGTATGGGACTTCTTTTATCAGTTAACCAAGGAAGCACACACGAACCAAGAGTTGTTGTAATTTCATATAATGGTGATAAACGTTCTAAAGAACACATTTCAATCGTTGGTAAAGGTATTACATTTGATACTGGTGGTGTTAATACAAAAGGTTACCACATGGAAGGTATGAAATACGATATGTCAGGTTCTGTAATTGCTGCTTATGCAATTAAGGTACTTGCAGAATTAAAAGCAAAAGTAAATGTTTCAGCAGTTATGTGTATTACAGATAACAGAATCAATGCTGATGCTTCATTACCGGAAAACATTTACCAATCAATGTCAGGTAAATGAGTTGAAGTAGTTGATACTGATGCTGAAGGTCGTTTAGTACTTGCTGATGGAATTTACTATGCAGCAGATAAATTAAAAGCAACAACAATTATTGATGTTGCAACATTAACAGGTTCAATGCTTGTGGCTTTAGGAAACACATTCACAGGTATTTGATCAACAAATGATGAAAAATGAGAAACATTCAACAAAGCCGCTAACACAGCGCAAGAAAAAGTTTGAAGAATGCCAATGCACGAAGTTTACAACAAAGGTAATAAATCTTCAAAAGTTGCCGATTTAGCTAACTGATCTTCAAAAGTTAGACCAGATTCTTCACAAGCAGCTATGTTCTTAAAAGAATTTACAAAAGATGTTGATTTTATTCACTGTGATGTTGCTGGAACAGCAGATGTTCAAGGTGAACCACAAGGTGCTCTTATTGCAACATTAGTTGAATTCGCATTATTAAATCAAAAATAGTTTATGCTCTACTACGCCTTAATCTTAGGGATATTAGCACCATTCCCAACTATTTTTGGTATTTGAAAATTACTAAAAAATAAAAATGTCGATGGATTTTCAGTTCAATCAATCATGATTGCTGAATGAGGTTCTGTCTTTTTCACAATATTTGGTTTCAATGACAAAGCATCAGGTTTTGACTTACTAGCATTAAAAATAGCTGGTGCAACAGTATATTTTGCCAATGTAATTTTAATGAGTGTTTATTTCTATTATTCAAAGAAAGAAATATTAGGTTTAAGTAATTATGCCCAACTCATTATTAATGCATTGTTTTGAACAATCTTATACATTGGAATTGTTGTTGGATTTTCATTATCACCAGAAATTGAAAACCAAATTTTCAAATCAATCGTTTCATTCCTTGCGCCAATGTTTATTGTGGTTGCAATATCGCCTCAAATTTATAAAACATTAAAAACAAGGGATGTAGCAAACTTATCACTAATTATGTTCTTATTTAGCCAAGGACTATGCGCCGGATGAATGGTATATTGAGCAATTCTATTTTCAAAAGAATTAGGTGCACCAACTGCAATTGGTTTATCAGCACAAATACTATTCTTTATTATTAATCTTATTCAAATAATTTTAATAATTTGACAAAGATACTTTGCTCACAACGAAAGAAGAACAAACAATATTAAATAACTTAAAATAAAAAAGAGTAAAATACATGTATTAAATTACTATATTAAAGAAAGAAGGTAATATGTTTATTAAAAATATTGATAAAACAAGAAATCAATCAATGCTTTTAAAAGCAGTATTCAAAGGTGATGAATACCCAAAAACATTAATTGAAAAAAATAATGTTGTAACTGAATACTTTGACAAAAACGAAGCATTAGTTTACTTAGGAGAAGCAGATAAATTAAAATACAACTCAGTATTTGGATTTGCAAAATCATTCTTTGCTTCACAAGGTAGAGATGTACAAATCGACCTTGATACATTTGTTAAAAACGACTTAACAATCGCTGATGTTGTACGTGCATTTGTTGATGCATACAACTATGTAAATGCTGATATTTACTCAGCTAAAACAGCTAAAAAAGATGAAAAATTCGCAGTTTCATTATTCACAACAAAAGATGAAAACGAATATGCTGAAGCTTTAAAAGAAGCAGTGGTTCTTTCTGAAGCAGTTAACTTCGCAAGAAACTTACAAGTTACACCACCTAACATTTGTAACTCAGAATGACTTGCAGATAAAATCGTTGAAGATTTAGCACAATACGATAACTTAAAAGTTACAGTATTAAACAAAAAACAAATCGAAGAACAAAAAATGGGACTTCTTTTATCAGTTAACCGTGGAAGTATGTTTGAACCTAGAGTTGTTGTTATTGAATACAACGGAAACCCAGATTCAACAGAAAAAACAGTTTATGTTGGTAAAGGTATCACATTTGACTCAGGTGGATACAGCCTTAAACCAGGTCGTTCAATGTTAGGAATGAAATACGATATGTCAGGTTCAGCATTTGTTGCTGCATCATTAAAAGCTATCGCACAATTAAAACCAAAAGCTAATGTTGCTGCAATTATGTGTGTTACAGATAACCGTGTAAATGGTGATGCATCATTACCTGATTCAGTATGAACAAGTATGAATGGTAAAACAGTTGAAATCAACAACACAGATGCTGAAGGTCGTTTAGTTATGGCAGATGGACTTACATATGCTGTAAGAAACTTAAAAGCTACAAGACTTGTTGATGTTGCTACATTAACTGGTGCTATCTTAGTTGCATTAGGACACACATACACAGGTGTTTGAGCAACAACAGAAGAAGCATGAAAAGACTTATCAGATGCTGCTAAATCAGCAAATGAATTAGTATGAAGAATGCCATTAGATGAAGCATTTGCTAAAGAAATCCGTAACTCAGTAGTTGCTGACTTAAAAAACACTGATTTATCAGGTGTTGGTGGTGGATCATCATCAGCTGCTATGTTCTTAAAGGAATTTACAGAAGATGTTGAATACATTCACTTAGATGTTGCCGGAACAGCAGATGTTGCCGCTAGACCAACAGGTGTTATGGTTAAAACATTAACACACCTTGCAATGAAAAAATAATAATTCAAATTAAATTGGGGTATATTCCTCAATTTTTTTGTTCTTAAAATGTGGATAATTTGTGGAAAATAATGGAAATTTTATCAATTTCTTTGGTTATTTAACCAACTTGTAGTAATCTAAAAATAGAAAGTGATAGGAAATTTACACTTTAACCAAGGAGAAAATTTATGAAATTAAAGAAATGACTTATGTTATTACCAACAGGATTTGCAGCATCATTATTACCATTAGCTGCAATTTCATGTGGAACAAAAACAGAAGAGAAAACTGATAATAAAAACAAAGAAGGAGAAAAAACAACAGAAGTTGTAACAACTCCAGGAACAGATGCAACAAAGCCTGTAACTGAAACTACAAATCCAGAAACACCAACCGTTGATGAAGCTGAAAGAGATAGAGCAGCAAAAGAAGCTGAACTTGATTTATTAGTTGATGATTTAAAAGCTGCTAAAAACTTTGGATTTGAACTTTTAGGTGAAGATTACTACTCATCTCAAGAAGGAACATATGGAATTTTAGTTGGTGACTTAGAACATCGTAAAAATGTATCATATGATTTCAAAAATTACTCAATTACTACACAATGAAGCAGTAAAAGAAACATGTTAAACTGAACAGGTGAAAACAGTTTATTAAAACAAGGTAGTGCACAACTTGCGCCTGCAGATGATAATAATGCATGATACAACGAGAATCCTAACGGACGAATTCCTGCAACATTTGATAAAGCAACAAACACATTAACATTAGAAGTAAAACTTGTTGCGAAAGTTGCAAAAGATTCAAAATACACAACACACAAAGGATTCGTTCGTTCATCTAAAGCATTAACAATTAAATTAGTAATTCCTACATTCGAAGGTTTCGATAAAGAAGCACAAGAATACAAACCAACACAAAACAAATAATATAATTAACTTTACAATACTGCACGTTATAATCGTGTGGTATTTTTAATTACAGAAAACAAAAAAACCACTTTGTGCAAGTGATTTTAGTAATATTATTCCATAGTACCTTGTTTATTTTTAAAATTCATTTTAATTGGACAACCACGGAAATCAAATGTTTGACGTAGTTGATTTTCAAGGAATCTTTGGTATGAAAAGTGAAGTCATTTTTTGTTATTAACAAAGAAAGTAAATGTTGGAATTTTTGCTTTTTCTTGACGTGCAAAATAAATATGTAATCTACCACCATTACATGACTGTGCTGGTTGAATTAACTGCGTTTCCATAATTAAACTTGAAAGAAGGGATGGTTTAATTTCACGTTCAAGATTTTGTCTTACAAGGTTAATTGCGTCATATAACTTTTGAAGTCTTTGATTGTACTTAGCAGATATAAAAATAATTGGAACTCAAGGAACAAAGTGGAATTTGTTTCTAAGTTTCTTTTCATAATCTGACATTGTATTTGTCGATTTTTCAATTAAGTCTCATTTGTTTACTACTATAATAACTGGTTTTTCATTTTCTAAAGCGTAACCAATGATACGTGAATCAAAGTGTGAAACTTCTTCTTGTGTGGCATCTAAAACAATTAATGATAAATCTGCTTCTGCAAGTGAGTTCATAGCTCTCATTAATGCATAATGATCAACAGACTCAACAAGTTTTGATTTCTTTGTAATACCAGCAGTATCCACAACATTATAAATACGATCATCAATTTGAATTAATGATTTAACACTATCTCTAGTTGTTCCTGCTAAATCAGAAACAATAGAACGCTCTTCTTTAGCCAAGTTATTTAAAAGAGATGATTTACCAGCGTTTGGTCTACCGATGATAGCTAAATTAAATTGATCTTCATCAGCTTGACTTGAAAAATCAAGATATTCTAAACAACAATTTAAAACATCTCCAATTCCTTCTCCGTGTAATGCCGAAATAGGAAAAATATGATCAACTCCTAATGAGTATCATGAATAATCAAATTGTTGCGTACCTTCAAGTTTATTAGCTACAGCAATAACAGGTTTTCCTGAACGACGAAGAATATTCATAATGAATAAATCGTCATTTGTAATTTCGCTAGTTCCATCAAATAAAAAGATAATTACATCAGCTTCTTCAATAGCAACTTTTGCTTGAATTTGAATTTGTTCTTGAAAAGGACGGTTTTCAATTTCAATACCACCAGTATCGATGATTTTCATTTCTTTACCAAGTCATTTAATTTTTTCGTATAAACGATCACGAGTTACTCCAGGTTCATCATGAACAATAGAAACTTTTTTACCAATTAATTTATTGAAAAAAGTTGATTTACCAACATTTGGTTTTCCGATAATTGCAACTGTATTATGCATTATTCCTCCTTAATAGAATGGATTTGCTTAACAGTATCATCAACAAGTTTTAAAATGTGATCTACCACTTCTTCAAATTCCATATTTGTACAATCGATATATGTTGAGTCTTCTGTTTTATGTAATGGATCAACTTTACGATTCATATCTTGTGCATCTCTGAGCTTAACTTCATATAAAACTTCATCAAAGTCAGTGTTATAACCTAAAGCGTGATTTTGTTCAAGTCTTCTACGTGCTCTTTCTTCTTCGCTTGCTCATAAGAAAATTTTAACTTCAGCATGTGGCATGATTTTAAAAGTTGTATCACGTCCATCAATAATGTAACCTTTGTTTTTTAGTGTCATATGTTGAATTAAATCAACTACATAGTTTCTAACTTCAGGTATTTTAGCAATTGTAGGTGTAATTTTTGAGATGTAATCTGCACGAATTTCATGTGAGATATCTTGACCTCTAAGTAATGTAACATCTCCAAGTAATAATTTAATCATTCCAATTTCGAGGCTATCGATAATCTTTTCAGTTTCATGTGATTCAATACCTTTTTTATTGGCATTATAAGCAATAGCACGATAAACACTACCTGAGTTAATAAACATATAACCTAAGCGCTTTGCAATCTCTTTTGAGATTGTTGATTTTCCTGCCCCACTTGGGCCGTCAATAGCAATATTTACTTTCATAATAACCTTCCTTTTCTAAATTAAAATAATAAACAAAAAAGCAAACACCAATTAAATGTCTATCTTATTGATAATAACCCTGGTGGTTTGCGACATATCTATAATTTCATCATCATTAGTTTCTTTTTCTTCAAGTTGAAAAGCCGACACAAAACGAGTCAAAAACTTGTTTTGCTCTGTAATTTCAAATAAGTTATATTGGTCAATAAAGTAACTATTAAGTTCTAATGCATCTAAATTCAAGGCTTTTAAGTTCTTTTCTAATTGGTTGATTTGTTCAAAGTTAGATGTTGAAAAATCACCTTCATATCATTCTTGTGGTGCCTTGGTTTCAAACTTTGTGTATTTAAAGTCTTTGTCTCTAAAAGTTTTATCAAGTCAATTTAATTCTTTTTGAATTTCTTTATCTGAATTTAGAGCTAAAAACTTTAATCTGTCAAATGTTGCATTTTGCATTGTTTCATTCAACTTTATTGCCTTTTTACTCATAGTTAAATTTTAACAAGAAAACTCATATTTTTTATTAAAAAATATAATTTAGATAAATTGATAAAAATAAGCAAAAGAAAAAGCCATTAGATGACTTTTTTAATTAAAATATTGTTCGAATTTTCTTTCGAATAAACCTTTGTCATAGTTATAAAGAGTTGAAATGTTAGTTTGCATTGAAGCAATAACAAACATCATATATTCTTTATTATTACTAAATTTTGAAGCCAAAGTTACATTATCAGAAACCATCATTTTAGATTTATCATCATTAAAGATAATTTCAGAGAATTGTGGTGAGTTATAAACATATGTAAAAGCTCTTAAAAATATTCTTTTAATAAAGAAACCATCACCAAATCTTTTGTATGACATAACTCCATTTACATAATCTTTATATTGAATTGTAACTCCAGCAGTTAAATTCTTTTTAGTTATATAAGTTTTAGAAATATCAATGTCTAATTTTAAGTCTTCAAAACGAGTTTCAACAAACTCTTTATATTCTTTGTAAGAAATAGTTAATGTATCATGTTTTTTATAATTTAATAAGATATTAACCACTGAAATTAAGGCAATTATAAATGGTAATAAACCAAAACAAAACATGATAAATGGTAATGATGTGTATCATTCCGTTACTTCAACATATTTAGGTTCTTTTTTATCTGCAATTGGTTCTAAATTTGAAGAATTTTCCATATGGAATGTTGCAACTGAAGTGATTTCATTTTTTGAAACCATTTCTTGATTGTTTGCATTGTTATTTTCGGGAATTAGCAATTTTATTACTCCTGTTTGAAAAAGAATAAATGCAATCATTACAATCATTAATAAAACAAAGATGATAGCGATGTTTTTGTAACTACTTTTTAATCCTATTTTTAAGGTAAAACCTGATTTACTCATTTTCCGAAACTTTTCTAATTTGAACATTAAGACTCAAATGAAAATAAGTTCTGGAATAATGAAAAATCCATAATAAACTATTTGATTCATATAAAAATTATACATTTTTGTGCCTATATGACTTAATTAAATGTTGGATTATCAACACAATCATCCCGGTTAAATAAAAAATACTATATTTTAGTTATTAAAGTAAAATATAAGTATGGGATTTTTTAAGAAATTAGTAAATAAAGTCTTTAACAAAAAAGACAATGAAGACGTAAAAGAACTAGAAGCAAAACTAGACGAAAAAGAGACAAAAGAAATTGTTAAATCTGAAAAATTCAAGAAATATGAAACAGGTTTAAATGCATCTTCTTCATTTGGAAAACAGCTTTTAGAAATTCAAAATAGACATAAAAAAATTGATGAAGAATTCTTTGATGAATTTGAAGAACTTTTAATTATGTCAGACATTAACACCTCACTTGTAGATGTAATGATCGAAAAAATCAAACAAGAAGTAAGAACAAATAATATCGATGATCCAAAATTAATTGGTGAATTAGTTGCAGATCAAATGTTTGCAATTTATACAAATAACTCAATCGTTAATACAAATTTAAACTTTGAAGATAGTAGAGTTAACGTATTTGTTTTTGTTGGTGTAAATGGTTCTGGTAAAACAACATCAATTGCTAAAATTGCTCATAAATACATTAAGCAAGGTAAAAAAGTTTTAATTGCTGCTGCTGACACATTCCGTGCTGGTGCAGTAAATCAACTTGGAGTATGAGCTGAACGTATTGGCGCAGAAATTGTTAAACCAGACAAAGAAGGAGCAGATCCTTCAAGTGTTGTTTATAAAGCAATAGCAAAAGCAACCGAAGAAAACTATGATTTAGTTATCATTGATACTGCAGGTAGATTACAAAATAAAATTAACTTAATGAAAGAACTTGAAAAAATGATTGGTGTTATTCATAAATTCATTGATGATGCACCACATGAATCATTACTTGTTCTTGATGCAACTACTGGTCAAAACGGTTTATCACAAGCACGTAGCTTTAAAGAGATTGCAAACCTTACCGGAATCATTCTTACAAAAATGGATGGTACATCAAAAGGTGGTATCGTGCTTTCAATTAAAGATGAATATGATATCGATGTTAAATATGTTGGTTTAGGCGAAAAACTTGATGACTTACAAGAATTTGATCTAGAATTATTCATCTACCAAATGACAAAGGATTTAATTAATGAATAAGAAAAACATTGAAAATGTTGATAAATACATCTCACTTTATGAGAAATATGGGAGTTTATTGACACAAAATCAATCTCAAGTTTTTCAACTTTACTTCTATCAAGATCTTTCATATGCTGAAGTAGCAGAAATAATGGCAACAACTCGTGCTGCTGCTTATGACGCAGTTAATAAAGCTTGTTCAAATCTTGAAAAATATGAAGCAAAACTTAAAATTTAACGCCAAAAATTTGGCGTTTTTTTATGCACTTTTACAAATCAAAACCAAATGTGAAACTTATAAATATATATATTTATAAATATCGTTAAAATGTTAAAATATATACACTATACACTAAAATAACTTTTTATTGCAAGAAGGTACTATGACAATACAAGAAATTAAAACAATTTTTATTGACACATTATCAGCTACTACAGGTATCGTTAAGTTAGAAAATCCTGTTTTAGATATAGATATTGACAAAGTGTCAAAAGATAATGAAGAAAAACCATTAGAAGATTATATTTCTGTAACAGAAATGAATGGTGGTTACAGTTTCGTTATTGCAGTTACATTACTTGAAGGAGTATCTGCTAAATTTATCAGTTCACAATTGTTTAAGCAATTATCTCTTGTGTTACGTAAGAAAAAAATCAAATTGATTAATTTAACAATTATATTTAAAGGAGTAACTAAATAATGAAGCAAACAGTAATTTTAGATTCCAAGACGTTAGCGAAAGCATTCTTATCAGGAGCTAATGCTTTAATTAATGCAAAAAATAAAATTGATGCGCTTAACGTTTTCCCAGTTCCAGATGGAGACACAGGAACAAACATGGCGTCTACAATAGCCGCAACAATTACAAACTTACAAAAACCAGAAACTGAAACTAAAACCGTCGCTCAATTAACTGCTACAATGTCACACGACATGATTTATGAAGCAAGAGGAAATTCAGGTGTTATTTTGTCACAAATTTTCAAAGGATTCGCAATTGGTTGTGATGGTAAAAATACTCTTGATACCGCTGGATTAATTTTAGCATTCCAAAAAGCAACAGAAAGAGCTTATAAATCAGTTTTCAAACCAGTTGAAGGAACAATTCTTACAGTTATTCGTGAAACTTCTGAAAATTTAACAAAAGAATTTGACGGCAAAGAAGTTCCATATTTAGAATTTTGAGCAAAGGTAGTTGAATTTGCGCGTAAAAGTTGTGATGAAACACCAAACAAATTAAAAACACTTCGTGAAGTTGGTGTAACTGACAGTGGGGGTGAAGGACTTTACAATATTCTTTGAGGAATCAATGAAGCACTTAATGGACGTTTTGTTGAGGAAAATAAAGATCTTCAAGAAATTGACACTTTCATTAGTGATGGTGAAGTTTACGAAGGTGAATTCGGTTATTGTACAGAAGTTTTAATTGATTTAGCAAATCCAGAAGAATTTAATAAAGATAAATTTACACAAAGACTTATGAAAATCGCAAACTCACTTGTGGTTGTATCAGATGAAAATATCGTTAAGGTTCATGGTCACGCAATTAAACCAGGTAAATTACTTAACCTTGCACAAGAATATGGTGAATTTATCAAAATCAAATCAGAGAACATGACACTTCAAGCTAATAACTCAAAAGCAAATGCAGAAAAATTAAAAGCAAATAGCGAAACTAAGAAAACACCTTGTGGGGTTGTTTCATGTAACTTAGGTCCTGGAATTATTCAACGAATGAAAGATCTTGGATGTGACTTCATTGTTGAATCAGGACAAACACAAAACCCATCAGCACAAGACTTAATTAACGCAGTTAATAACGTTAATGCTGACACAGTATTTATTCTTACAAATAATAAAAATATTATTTTAGTTGCACAACAAGTAGCACAAGTTATTGATGATAAAAACATCATTGTAATTCCAACAAAATCACAAATTCAAGGTATTACAGCAATGCTTAACTTTAACCACGAATCAAGTGCAGAAGAAAACAAAGAAATGATTCTTGAATGTGTTGCAGATGTACAAACCGGAGAAGTTACAAAAGCAGTAAGAAACACAAAATTAAACAATGTATCAATCAAAGAAGGACAATTCTTATCAATTTTAGACGGTAAGATTATCGCTGCTGAAGATGATGTTTTAGATGCTGCAAAACAAATTTGTGCCAAAGCTATTAAACCAGGCAAAGAGATTGTTTCAATTTACTATGGAGATGAATCGGATTTATCTACCGCAGAAGAATTAAGCAATTACATTAATGCTACTTATGACATTGAAGTAGAAATCATTGAAGGAAACCAACCTTCATACCACTTCATTATAGGAGTTGAATAATGGATTTTAAACACACAATTGTTTTTGATGTTAACGGAAATGATAAAGGTGTACTTGAATGTTTTTTAGCAGCACAAGAATTCGCAAATAATAATCCAACTTACAAAATCAAACTTGTTGGTGATGTTGCAGAATTAAAAGAACTTAATAATTTTGCAAATATCGAATTAATTGAAAATAAAAATAAACCAACTGATCCAAAAAACATCAGAAAAACTTTGCAAGAAAACACTTCAATGAATCAAGCAATTGAAATCCTTAAAAACAATGAAGCGGACGGAATCATTTCAAGTGGGGATAGTGGAAGTTACTTATCTGCTTTAACACTTAAAATGAAGCGTCTTCAAAATGTATCACGTCCAGCGTTTATGCCCGTTGCAAATGCAATTAACGGACAAAAATTTGTTTTTATGGATGTTGGAGCAAATTTAGAAACAAAACCAGAATACTTAATTGAATGAGCAAAATTGGCTTCAGCATTTTATCAAACAATGTTTGCTACAAATTATCCAAGAGTAGCATTATTAAACATTGGAACCGAAGATTACAAAGGACCTGAAGCAACAAAAAAAGCACATCAATATTTAACAAATGATAAGTCAATTAATTATGTTGGTTTTCACGAAACTAGAGATGTTTTTAGAGGACACTATGATGTAGCTATTATCGATGGTTATGCCGGTAATATTATGCTTAAAAGTTATGAAGGTGCAATCTCTACTTTTAAAGACACTTTAAAAACTTCAATTATGTCTAAATTAAAATATAAACTTGGTGCACTTTTATTAAAAGGAGCATTTAAAGAAGTTGCTGCAACACTTGACTATCGTTCAGTTGGTTCTGCATGAGTAGTTGGAGTTAATGCGCTTGCTGTTAAAACCCACGGAGCAAGTGATAAAAAAGCATATTTAAGTGGTTTAAACTCACTTAAAAATGCAATTGAAAACAACTTACTTAATAAACTCCAAAAAGCAACTGAAAATCTAGAAATCAACCTAGAGGAAAGTGAATAATGTCAAACACAAATCATCATTTAACATTAAAATCTTTTCTTGAGCAACATGATATTGAACCTAACAACATTGATATATATTTCACTGCAGTTAAGCACTCATCATATACAAGAATCGAAAGAGATAACTATGAGCAACTTGAATTTTTAGGTGATGCAATCCTACAATTTTTAAGTTCTTCATATATATTTAAAAAATACCCAACTTTAACACAAGGTTACCAAACAAGACTTAGATCTAAAGCGGTTTGTACAAAAACTCTAAGTGAAATCACCAATCAATTAGGGTTACTTGATTTACTCAAAACAGGACCAGGTAAAATGCGTGATACAGTAATTAGTTCACAAAAAGTTCAAGCCGACTTATTTGAATCACTTACTGGTGCAATTTATATTGATCAAGGTTTACAAAAAACATATGATTTTGTCAAACAATACGTTTTTCCATTAATTGACGATGTTCATAATGAAGAAAACAAAGACCCAAAAGGAAGATTACAAGAATACTTCCAAAGCATCTCGAAAGAAAACATCACCTATGTTACTGAATGAGATGAAAAGAGAGAACAATTTTATTCCAAAGCAAAACATGATAATCAATTCTACGGCCAAGGTTTTGGACTAAGCAAAAAAGAAGCCGAAGTTAATGCAGCAACCGATGCATTAGAAAAATTAAAGGTTAATGAACAATAGGAGGATAAAATGAAACTAATTAAGATTGAAGCACATGGTTTTAAATCATTTGCCGAACCCATCGTTTTACGTTTTGATGGTGGTGTAGCAGGAATTATCGGACCTAATGGTTCAGGTAAAAGTAATATTAACGATGCCATCAAATGAGTATTAGGAGAACAAAGTTCAAAGGAAATGCGTGGGGATACTATGCAAGACCTTATTTTTGCAGGATCTAAAACTGTTAAACCAATGGACTTCGCCAAAGTAACTTTAACATTTGACAACAAAGGTGCAGACAACTCAATTGATAGTGATACTGTTGAAATCACACGTATGATTGAACGTGGAAAGGGAATGAATAGTTACTTTTTAAATGGTCAACCATGTCGTTATAAAGACATTAAATCAATTGCAATGGAAACTGGTATTGGTAAAAGTTCACTTGCTATTATCTCTCAAGGTACTGTTTCAGATATTGCAGAATCAAGTGACGATGACCGTCGTGGAATTTTTGAAGAAGCAGCCGGTGTTTCTAAATTCAAATTCAAAAAGACTGAATCACTCAGATTATTAGAAAGCACATCAAACTCATTAAAACAATTAGAACCAACAATTAATGAGCTTGAAAAACAACTTGTTCCATTAAGAAAACAAGCTGAAAAAGCGTTAATCTATAGAGATAAAGCAAAAGCATTAAAAGAAGTTGAAGTCGCTTTCTTAGCACACGAAATCAGAAAATACGAAAAGCTTTATGATGAGCTTTCAGAAGAACTTAATGGTGTTGAAGAAACAAAAAACAACTACGAAACTCAAATTGGTAAAATCAAAACACAAATTAATGAAAAAAATCTTGAAAAAAGAACTGTTGATAATGAAATTGCATCATTACGTGGTAAATTAGGTTCAATCAAAGAAAAACTTGATGCCATTACAGTTACCCTTGCTAGAGAAAATGAACGTTTAAACCTTATTGCAAGTGGGGAATTAGCAGTTAATGATGAAGAAAAAACTCGTGCATATGCACTTAAAGTTCTTGAACTTGAACAAAACATTTCATATACAAAACAATCATTAGAAATTATTAATAACACTGTTGCACAGGAGCAAAACTTATTATCTGAAACTTCTTCAAAAGTTAATAAATTACGTTTCGAAGTTCAAGCAGCTATTAATAAACGTACTGAAGTAAACACAAATTTACAAATCTTACTTGAAACAAAGAACAAACGTACAAACTTATTTAAAGGTACAAAAACAATCCTTGAAAATAAATCACACTTTAGAGGATTTAAAGGACTTGTTCGTGACTTAATTCACGTGCAACCTGATTACATTAGAGCGATTGAAACTATTCTTTCAAATGCATCACAACACATTGTTGTTGATATTCCTAATACAGCTGTTAAAGCAGTTGAATTCCTTAAGAAAAACAATGGTGGTCGTGCAACTTTCATTCCATTAACATCTATTAAAGAAAAATTTGTTAGAGATGATTATTTACTTGTTGCATCTAACCACGTTGGATTTATCGGAATTGCCTCAGACTTAGTAGAATTCGATCCACAATATGAAGTTTTAGCTAAATTCTTATTAGGTAATGTTGTTGTAGTTGATAACATCGATGCAGCAAACCAAATTTCTAATATTTTAGAAAGAAAATACATGGTTGTGACACTTGATGGTGACGTTATCCGTGTTGGTGGGGTTATCGTTGGTGGTACTGCACAAGATACAGATAACATTATTGGACTTGATGATAAAATCAAGAAACTTCAAGATGTTATTCCAGGACTTAATTCAATTATTCAAAATAATGAAGCTTTAATTACAAAATATGAAACTGAAATTTCAAGAATTAACACTTCATTACAAGAACACATTTATGAACAACGTATTACAGGATCTCAAATCTCTCGTACAGAGCAAGAGTTAATTGAATACAAATCAAAAGCAGATATTAACAATCAAAACAGTGAAAATCAAGGTTCTCCTTCATCTATGAATGCAAGAAGAAATGAATTATTCAATGATTACAAAATTCTTAAAAACGAATTAACAATTAAATCTCAAATCAAGGAAGCACTTGATGCTGAGTTATATCATTTAAATGAAACATGACAACAAACACAAACTAATTTAAATGAGTTAAATAATTCATTTACAAACAAAATTGGTTTACATAAAACGGCAGAAAATAAACTTGCTAACTACCGTGAAAGACTTTCAAGTCACTATAATTTCACTGTAGAATATGCTGAACAAAATTTCAAGTTAAATATGCCACCTGAAAAAGCATCAGAATATGTTGCTGAACTTAGAGAGCAAATTAATGAACTTGGTAATGTTAACCACGAATCAATTGAACAACTTGAATTAGTGGAAACACGTTACGATAGATATGTTGCTGATCGTGATGAATTACAAGAAGCATACAACCTTTTAATGCAAGGTATTGCTGAATTAGATAAAATCATCATCACAAGAATGACAAATGTTGTAAATGATGTTAACGATCAATTTAGCAATGTTTTCCGTTCAATGTTCGGTGGTGGTAGCGCAGAAGTTAAATTTGTTGATCCTAATAATGTTTTAGAATCAGGAATTACAATTTATGCACAACCTCCTGGTAAAAGTGTTAAAAATCTTAGATTATTCTCAGGTGGTGAAAAAGCACTTATTGCTATCTCATTATTATTTGCAATCCTACGTGCTAGACCTTTACCATTATGTATCCTTGATGAGGTTGAAGCAGCACTTGATGAAGCTAACGTTATTAGATATGCTGAATACTTACAAGAACTTAAAAAACAAACTCAATTCCTTGTTATCACACACCGTACAGGTACAATGACAAGACTTGATGCATTATTCGGTGCAACAATGCAAACAAGAGGGGTTACAAGTTTCTTTAGTGTTCAACATAAAGATGCTGAAAAATACATTCAAGAGCCTGAAACAAATTAATAATTTAAAAATCCTTCCACGCCTATGTGAAAGGATTTTTTATATACTTTTATTATTTATTATCTTCTTCAAATTTTAACTTAAGATATGCAGCTTGCGCAATCATTGCACCATTATCTGTTGCATATTTCAATGAAGGCACTATTGTGTTTGGATGTAATTTAACAAACTCATTTCGGAGCATTGTATTTGCACTAACACCCCCACCAAGCACAAGTGTTTTAATGTTTGGATATTGTTCTAAAGCTAACTTAGTTTTATCAATTAAATATTCAACTGCAGTACTTTGGAAACTAACAGCAAGTTTAATTGGGTCAATTGTTTCATTTTTCATAGCAGCTTTATTTACTCGATTTAAAACTTGTGTTTTTAATCCTGAAAAAGAAAAATCAAGTAAATTAGTGGTATGTGGTTTTGTGAAAGTTTCATAATCACCTTGGTAAGTTTGTGACAACTTATCAATCAATGGACCACCCGGGAAACCTAAACCTAATCTAGAAGAAACTTTATCAAATGCCTCACCAACTGCATCGTCTAGAGTTTCACCAATTATTTCTAAATCCGCTACATTTTTAGCATAAATAAGTTGTGTGTGGCCACCAGAAACAAGTAAACACAATGCTGGAAACTCAATGTTTTCTGTTAATGTCGAAGATAAAAAATGTCCAACTAAATGATTAACAGGAATTAATGGTTTTTTGCAAACTTTTGAAATTGCGTATGCAAATAAATACCCAACTTGAAGTGTTCCTATTAAACCTGGTTCAGTTGTATATGCAATATAATCAAAATCATCCTTGTTATATTTAGAAAAAACCATTTCTTGAATAATAGCAATGTTCTTAACGTGTTCACGTGAAGAGATTTCAGGAATAGTTCCACCATATTTTTTAAAAATATCAATTTGACTTATAGTCCATAAATCAAGCACTTTTCCATCTAGAACCACTGCTATTGATGTATCATCATGTGATGTTTCAATTCCTAAGATTGTCATTATTTTTGACCTCCTATTTGTGGTTCTTTAATGTAAAGCGGTTCAATTTCCATTGATGGCATTTCGATAAAACAATTTTTGTAGTTAGCAAAATTATTAATTACTTCTTGATAATCAACTTTATCTAAAGCAATTTCATCACTTGCATGAATAACTTTTATAGCTTCTGCATAGTTGTTCTCATCAAAAATATCTAAATTATATTCATAGATTTTTTTACCTTGAGCATCAGTGTGAAATTTACTATTACTTGGGTATTGTTGTCTTAATAAATCCAATGTGGTAGTGATGAACATCTTGTTGTGATTAACTAATGCAATAGTTCTTAAAAATACAAGAGAACTTCTAACTCCAGTAAAAAAACCAGGACCAATATTTGTGTACAATGAACCCAATTTATCTATGTCTAAGTTATTTTTATCTAAAATCTTGCTAAACTCTGCAGTTATTAAATTGACTTTTTTCTTATAACCTTGAAGCAAAATATAATCAACGACTTTGAAATTATTATCAAATAAAACTAATACAAAATCTTCATATGATGTATCTAAATATAAATTCATTATTTCACCTCTTCAATTTCAAAACAGTGTTGATCATTTTCATTGATATAAGCTTTGATTTTGATGAAATTATCTAAATCTAAATTATGCTTTGAAGGTCATTCTATAGCAACTATATTGTCATCAAAATAATCCTCAAATTCTTCGATGCTTCCCTTGTAATTGTAAAGGTCAATATGAATTAAACCAGGATAGTCTTTCATATATAAAAAACTAGGAGAAGTAATATTTTCACTTATCCCAATAAATTTTGCAAGTCTTTTAACAAAAGTTGTCTTACCAGCTCCTAATTCACCTTCTAATAAAACAAATTGTTTTTCTTTAAATAAATTTAAATTCGCTTCAATAAATTTATCTAAATCATCAATTGAATTGCAATTAATTTTAAGCATTAATAACCTTCTTAAGACTGTCGTGTAATTTCTTAGTTGATTTAATTATTACTATTGCTTCTGGACCAGTATGAATTGAAATACAGTTAGGTAGATTGCTTGTGTAAACATCATTTGGAAAATTACTTTCAACAAATGACTTAATTGTTGCATAATCAGGAGAATCATTGTGAAGGATAATGATATCACTTGTATTGTTGTCGTTTTCTAACTTAGCAGTGATATTGTTGCAAATTGCTTTTGTAAATATTCTTCCTTTTCCTTCTTTTTCTAACTTACCTTTATCAAACGCAATAATAGGTACAATTTTAAGAAGTTTAGCAACTGTTGCAGCTGAAGGTGATAATCTACCACCTTTAACTAAATAATCATTATATTTTGGTACTAATGAAACTGATAATTCACCTGTTCATTCAGCAGATTTTTCCAATGCTTGATCAATGCTAAAACCTTCTTTTTCAACTAAATCAATGAAGTAGAAAATTCTCATTAATGTAAGAATTGAAATGTATTGTGAATCAAAAACCTTAAGTTTTGCAAAAACACTTTCCATAACTTTTAAATTTTGATATTGACTTGATAAGTGTTTTGAAATTGGAAATACAACTATATTTTCATATTCTGCAGATAATTTTTCAATCATTTCTTCAACATGACCAATTGGAGTACATGATGTTTTATATGTCTTTGTATCTAGACTAAAATGATTAAATAATTCTGTAGATAATAAGTTATCTCCATCATCATAAATTTTTCCATCTAATTCTATTTTTAAGGGTAAAAAGTATCACCCTAATTCCTCAATTTGTTTCCTTGATAACCCACATGATGAGTCAACTACAATAGCCATTTTTTTCATATGCTAATTATATATTAAATTATGTATAATTTTACTAATATGATAGTATTCAATAATTTAAATAATGCATTCAAAAATACATCAATTATTTTTATAGATGCACAAGTAAAAACAACTAAATTTGTAGGTAATAATGACCTTTTATTTTTAGTTGATGATAACAATAAAGTTGGTTCAGTAAATGTTTTAAATAACGAAATTTTCAACATTGATCCAAACTCTAAATATGGAGCATTAAATCAATTGCAAAAAGATATTTTAACTCAACGTGCAAGTGATTTAGGTCTTACAATAAGTGATGAACCCAAATTTATTTATGGAAAAATAATCGCTCGTGATAATCACCCAAAATCAGAAAAACTTTTTGTTCTACAAATTGAGATAGCTCAAGATAAAGCGATTCAACTTGTAACTAATACACTTGATTCAGAGGTTAATAAGGTGGTTGTGCTAGCTCTGCCTGGATCAACAACTTTTGCTGGGACAAATGTTTTATCAGGTGAATTATTAGGTGTAAAAAGTTTTGGTATGTTAACGGGACATCGTACACTTGATTTTGACAAAGATGGCTTAATCTTTGGTACAGATGACAAAATTGGAAAGGATTTTGAATTTTAAAATGAATATATTAGACGAATTAAGATCTCGTGGGATCTTAAAACAAATTAGTAATGAGGAAAAATTCTTAGCTTTACCTGAAGGAGCGGGAGTATACTGTGGTTTTGATCCAACTGCTACATCTTTACACTTAGGAAACTACATTCAAATAGCAAACTTATTAAGATTTAAAGAAAAAGGTTTCAATGCGTTTGCAATTTTAGGCGGTGCAACAGGGATGATTGGTGATCCATCTTTCAAGGATTCTGAAAGACAACTTTTAGATGATGAAACAGTTAAAGAAAATAAGTCAAAAATTAGAAAGCAATTAGAATCATTTGGTTTAACAGTTATTGACAACTATGACTTCTACAAAGACATGAACGTTTTAATGTTCCTTCGTGATGTTGGTAAATTAGTTAACATTTCATACATGCTTGCAAAAGATTCAGTTGCTTCAAGAATTCAAAACGGTTTAAGTTTTACTGAGTTCACATATCAATTAATTCAAGGTTGAGACTTCTTATCACTTTATAAAAATAATGGTGTTAGAGTTCAATTTGGTGGTTCAGATCAATGAGGAAACATCACAACTGGACTTGACATGATTTCAACCGTTATTGGAAATGAACACCAAGCAGTTGCTATTACAGCTGATTTATTAACAGACTCAAATGGTAATAAATTCGGAAAATCAACAGGTGGTGGTAGTTTATGACTTGATAAGTACAAAACAACACCATATCAAATGTATCAATTCCTTTTAAACCAACCAGATAACGAAATTGAGAAATTATTAAAATGATTAACATTCATTGAAGTTGATGAAATAAATGAAATAATTAAGCAACACAACGAAAATCCTGCAGCTAGATATGCACAAAAAAGATTAGCAAAGCAAATCATTAAACAAGTTCACTCTGAAAGAGATGCTGAACAAGCAAAATTAATATCTAACATATTATTCAATAAAAAGTTTGATGTAACTACAGTTTCATACACAGAAATTGCAGAAATCCAAAATGACCTACCTTCAATTGAAATAACCGAAAAAGAAAACATTATTACAACATTAATCGAACAAAAAATAATTAAATCAAAAAGAGAAGCAAGAGAATTTATTGAAAAAGGTGCTCTTAAATGAAACTTACAACCAATTAATGAAGAAACAACTGCAGTTAGTGCATTATTCAACGGTAAATTTGCTTTATTAAACATTGGTAAAAAAACCTTCTATCTTGCAAAAATTAAATAGTCACTATGACTATTTTTTTATGCTTTTTAATTAAAAAAGTAGGAATTCTCGAAAAAAATGTAAAATATGAAACGGGACATGAAAAATGTCCCAGTTCATATAAAAGTATTGTTTATGTTATTAGATAGTGGTAACATAAAATGTATATTAAATTAACTTGTTTTTTATTTCTTATAAAGCATTATTATGCTTAATTCTTACAAATATATTGCTATTAACAATTTTTGTTTTTATTTAACCTTGTTAACAAAGGTTAGTTACCGAGTATAAAAATTTATAATAAATAATATGGCTCTCGTTCCCCGCGGGAGCTTCTTTTTTGTTTATTTTTAGTTCACTGAACAATATTTTTATTTAATAGATGTGAAGAAGGCATTTTTATTAAAAATTTTAGCAATAGCATCACTGCTTACAATTGGAGGTTACTATGTTTTTCTTAACATTAATAAAACAACTCAGAATCCGGAGATTAAGAATTTAGAAAATCAAATAAATACATATTATCTAACTGGTGCAGTTTTAAATCCGTATCCAGTGGAAACAGAGAGAAAACTCACATATCAAGAATTATTTTTCATTGTTGGAGTAAAATCTGAAGCAGATTTAAGTGCATTTAATCTTAAAAGCAAACCAAAACCAGATCAGGAAATTTTTGTACCATACAAACAAGCAATGTTGAAATGAAGTGATTTAAATAATACTGACCAATTAACACAACTAAGTTTATCTAAAAAAGATGCAAGAAAAATACTTGCATATAGACGCAAACACAAAACAATATCATGAGATGACTTATATGAAATAAAAAATTTATCTGAGATAAGTTACGTGAAGCTAAAAAACATTTTAATATTGATTTAGTTTGATTCAATAACTTCTTAATCATAGGAGTATTTGGTTGATTTAATCACACTTTTAATTTTGTTTATTTGTTAATAATTGTCCTACTTATATCTTTCAATCTATATATTGATTGAAAAAGATCTAGTGTGGTAGTTTTTGCAATATGATTTTATTTAATATTTCTATACATTAATCAATACATTCATTTCGTTGCATGACACGACAAGACAAAGATAAATTCACATTTTCAAATTGTCGGTATGAATGATAAAACCATTGTTGCTGAAGACTGATTACTAAGAAAAGTAACAATACACCGAAAGAATATAAATTTCAATCCTGTATTTTTCCAATGAATCAATCTCAAAGGAATATTATCAAGATCAACTGGTTTTGATGAAGGTTCATATTTAGTCAATTTACCCTATTTTGTCAATTCACCAAATGTAACGGTTAGTTCAATAAGTAATTATGATTTAAGAGTTTTATTTTTCTCACATTATTGAAATAAAACTCCAGAATATCACAAACTTGTAATTCCTTTAATTTTTGGTTTTGCAGAAAATAGTAGTAATGCTCTTGCTATGAAATTATCAGAAATGGGTGTTGTTCATCTAATCGTTGTTAGTTCATTACACTTTATGACTATTTTTACCATTATATACATGTTGTTTTCTAAAATTGATAAACGTTGTTTCCTTGTTTTTATATTTATTACAATTTACTTTTTATTCACTAAAAAAGGAATATCAGTAATTAGGAGTTATTTCATGCTGACATTATTACTTTTTCCAAAAATGATAAATAAACCAATCAAAATAAATTTTCAAATGTGATTGTTTATCTTTGGAGTGGTTTACTTGTGCGCTTTTCCATATGCTTTTATGTCACTGGGTTTTTGAATTTCAGTTGTTTTATCCTTTATTACAAAAAAATACTTCTCAGGGACACCTGATAAAAAACCAAAGATTCAAATATTTAAGGATTACCTCTTTATTTGATTTATCACAAGTTCTTTAATTTATATTTTGAAGCAACAAATAAGTTTATTATCTTTATTATTCAATATTGTTTTTATCCCTTATTTTGAGGTACTAATTGTATTAATGTTGCTATTCTTTCCTTTCGTAGAAATAAACAATCTCTTAACAAATTTAACAATACATATTATTGATTTCGCATATAATGGAAACATTTTATTGATGTTCGATGTCAAAATATTTTCGGTAATTTTAGGTTTATTTTCATACAGATGAATCATTAGTATTTATAAGAAAAAAACCAATTATTGTATAATTAAATTATGAAATTAATATACGGTGATGAACAATACTTTATCAAAGCAGAACTAGATAAAATTAAAGAACATTTTGATGATGAAAATGTCTATGTAATAGACGCAGAAGCAAAATATGAAGAATTAGAGCAATTACTTTTAGAACAAAGTTTATTTGCTAAAACAAAATTAATTATCATCAATAATTTACCTTTCTTAGTTCAAGAAAAACAAAACAAGAATAATAAAGCAAAATATAGCAACTTTTTAGAGATTTTGCAAAGTAATCAAATCAATGAAATTGTCTTTGTGGTAAATAAAACTACACTTCCTAAAAATGATGTTTCAGACTTTATTGTTAAGAATTCAGAGATTGTTGAAGTGCAAAAAATCTCTAAAAAAGATATGGTTAGTTTTGTTTCAGATAGACTTAATAAATCACAAGTAAGTCATAACTATAACGAATTAATCTATCTATTAGATAAATTGCCCGATAATCTAGAAATAATTATGAATGAATTAGATAAGTTATCTATCTTAAAACAACCATTGACTATTGATTTGATCGACACTTTTATTACATCTTGTCCCGCTGATGATCCTTTTTCATTTTCAAATGCGATATCAAAAAACGATTTCACTTTAATATATAAAAAGTATTTAGAAAAAAAACTCAGTGGTTTTGATGCTTTAAGTTTAATTCACCAAATATCATCAACATTTTGTTTAGTTAATCAAATATATTGATATAAACAATTAGGTTTAACCTACACAAAAATTGCTCAAATGTTAAATATGAATGAAAAACGTATTAAAGTTCATGTTTGAATTTTAGACAAATATGGCTATGGTAGAGTTAAAAAAATAATCCAAAATCTTGCTAAAGCAGATAAAGAATGTAAAAGTTTAGGAGTTGACAATTATGATATTTTCGAGACGTTCTTGGTCACAAACTTCGCCAGAGATAAAGAATAATTATATTTTTATCGATGAAAAAATAATTTCTGACACAAACCTAAATAACACAATTAAATATTACGAATCAATTTTAAAAAACCTTTATCAAATTAAAGACTTTGGATACCAAATTTATATTGTTCTTCCTGATTTATATCACTTATACAACTATAATTTACTATTAAATGATCAAACAGATGAAACATTAGCTAGAAAGAGAATTTCTAATTTAGGTTTTTTTGCCAAAAAAGCCAACAAGCTAGGTGCTTCAATAATAACAACATTAAATTTTAATAACATTTCTTCTTTATCACAACTTCTTAGACATGAAAATGAAACAAATTCTAATGAAGAGAATTATCACGAAACCGATAAACAGATAACTTATAACGACTTACTTTATACACAAAATGTTATTTTATTTCCCGATGACAACGGAGATAACGCTTTATTAGAGGATTTGAAAGCTCTAGAATCATTCTTTCAAAAAGAATTAAATTCAACAGGTATTTTTATCGAAGCATTATCATCGTATTTATCTAATGAACAAAATATGATTAATGATGAAAAAATTAAGTTTTTAAAAGAAACATTAAACTCATTTAAAGAACAAAAAGGGTTTGAAATTAAGTTTTACGAAACTAACGAAAGATACTTGCCTATAATTAAAAAAATAATTTCACCTGATAAAGTATTTGTAAAATTTTGAATCGATAAGCAATTTAAAAAAATAACAAAAAAGGTTGTCGACTTATCTTCTCAAAATTACAATGTAGTTGTTGATACAAATATTTTTATTAAAAAAGATACTAATACAAAGTTATTTAAACTAACTCAATTTAAAAACTTAATGGATCATTTATCTTTTGAAACTACAGCATTGTCATTTAAGTATTGTTTTTCAAATGAAACACACCATTTTACCGATGTTGAATATGCTGATTTATTTAACAATTATATTCATGGAATTATGTACAGAAGAAATGGTTTAATAAAACTTTCAAGCCTTGATTTAAGCAAAATTAAAAAACACAAAATTAAGTTATTTAATAATGTTGAGATAATAAAATTCAATTATGAAGCACAACAATACATTATGCTTTTTAACAATTCAAACAGAGTGAAGAAAAATTATATTATCAATAAAATAAACAAAAAAAATGATCTCAACATTGATGATCATTTAATGCCATATCAATCTATTTTCAAGAAAGTCGCTTAGACTTTTCTTTTTTATTCTTGGTAAGAATACTTAAATATGCACGTTTTATTCGACTAGATGTGTAACGTCTACTTGTACAATTTTGGATAAAATCTTCATAATTTTCAGACAACATAACTTGTTTTTTAAATAAGTTTTCCATACCTTCATCAACCATTTTATATCTAGCAATTTTATCTGAAGTTGATTTAAGTATAAATTTTTTAAATTTTGGGTAAGTGTTAGCAATATCATTTTTATCACTATACTCTAGTTTCATTGGTGTATATTTAGAAACATCTTCATTATTTTTAACCATATTTCTAATTTTTGTTGCACTGGCAAAGTTGTTTTCAGTTTCTTGTGAGTGAAATGGAATTGTTCTTTGTATTGAAACTGGAATGATATCTAATTCATTATTTACAATTGTTTTCACATACTCTAAACCTAAAATATCATTTGGAAGCGAAATATCTTCACCGAGTAAATCCTGTAATGCAAGATTAGTTGCTCTCGGAAAACTGTTAGCACCTTTTTTAAGATATTGTTTAACTAATTTATTATATTCACTTGGATTGTTTTTAATTGTTTGAGCAATTTTAATAAATAAATCCACATTATTAGTTTCAGAACCAAAAACAAGGTGTGTTATTTTATGTTTATTTAATTCAATTACACCATGATTTGCAAAAATATGAGCTGCTTGTGTAGCTATTTTATCATCTAGTTTAATAACCTTTGACACACCATATTTTTTAGCTATTCTTTTTCTTTCTTTAAACGTCGTAATATGTTTTTCACCACGCTGTGTGTAGTTATTGGTTAAAGCAACGATAATATATGGATTATTAAAATTCTCTTTAATTCAATTTAATTGATATATATGTCCATTATGGAATGGATTATATTCGGCAATAATGCCGATAATATTCTTTGTTTTTTGATTTTCTTTTTTCATAAATTACAATATAATACTAACATTAATTAATAGAATGTGTTTAAAATAAATTTTAATTCAATTTTCTAAATAGTTAATTTTTGAGAATTATGTTTTTTGTATTATAATTTATAAGCATTATAATATTTATAAAAACGCGTTTAAAATAAAAATATATAACATTCAGAAAGTAAAGGGGTAGATTATGGCTATTGTTCCAAAACGTAAAACGTCTAAACAACGTAAACACAAAAGAAACACACACGCTGCTTTAGATATGCCTAACCTTGTTTCATGTTCAAATTGCAGTAATAAAATTGAACAACACGTTGCATGTAGATTCTGTGGTTTCTACAAAGGCAAAAAAGTTCAAGGCTTTAAAGCATTACAAGACCAAAACAAATAATTTAAGTTATTACAATCAGTATTTACTGGTTGTATTTTTTATGCCTTTTGTTTATTTTTAGTTCACTCACATCAAAAATGTATTTATTAGATGGAGGAATAAAATGAAAATTTACATAATAGGTGAAATAGTATATAAAAACAAAAATAACATTATCCTCGAATCGAAAGGCGAGGGTTATTGATTAACTGTTGCTGACGATTGAAGATATCAAGTAAATCAAAAAGCTAAAATCTTTATTTATGAACATCAAACTGATTATCAAAAAAATACATATGGTTTTAAAGATTTTAAAGAAAGATTACTTTTCATTGATTTAGTATCGATTGAAAAAATAGGTCCAAGAATAGCTATGAATATTCTTAATAAAGGTTGAGAATACATTGCAAGATTAATTGCAACAAATAATACAACTGAATTATCAACAATTCCGTTTGTAACTGAAAAAGTCGCAAACATAATTTGTGTACAGTTGAATACTAAATGATCAAAAATTTTAACAAACTCAGACAATAAAAAAGCTGAAACAGCACAAATCAGAGATGAAGTTGCTAAAACATTGCAAACTCTTGGATTTAAAAAGGCACAAATTGACTATGCCTTAAAACAAATTAAATATACAAATAACATGGACGAGATGATTGAAAATAGTATTCAATTAATCGCAGCACAACAAAATGAACAACAAAGATCTACGGCCAACTAGTTTTAAAGATTTCATTGGTCAAACAAAGTTAACTAAAACATTGCAAATAATGATTGAAAGTGCTAAAAATCAAAATAAGGTACTTGATCACATTTTGTTTTACGGTATGCCGGGTATGGGTAAAACAACTTTAGCAACCGTGATAGCAAACAGTTTAGACACTAGAATTCACTACGTACAAGGTTCAAACATCGAAAAGAAGGCAGATCTAATAAGCATTTTATCTGTAATAAACGAAAATGATATTGTATTTATAGATGAAATTCATAGTGTAAACAAAAATGTAGTTGAGTTTCTTTATAGTGCAATGGAAGATTTTGTTTTCGACTTAATCATAGGTGTAGATGGCAATGCGCGTGCTATGAGAATGAAATTAAAACCATTCACATTAATTGGAGCTACAACTAAATTAAGTGAAATATCACAACCATTAATTGATAGATTTGGATACGTTGCAAGGCTAGTTAATTATACTAATGAAGACATTTTTAAAATCCTTAAAATAAGTGCTAAAAAAATGAATTTAGAAATTGAGGATGAATTATTAAAATACATTGCATCATATTCTAGATCAACTCCCAGATTATCGAATCATTTACTAAACAGAGTTAATGACTTTGCCATCGCAAATAAGACTTTTATATCTAAACCATTGATAAAAAAGACTTTTAAATATTTAGATTTATATCAATTTGGTTTAACAAAAGATCACATTGAATATTTACAAGTTCTAAAAGAAGGTTTTGAAGAAAAATGCGTATCACTTGATGTTATTTGCGGCTTACTTTTACACACAAAAGAAAGCATAGTTAATGAAATCGAACCACCGTTATTACTATTAAAATTGATCGAAAAAACTTCGAGAGGAAGAAGAATTTCTTCCTTAGGAATTGATTACTTAATTAGACAAAAAATTAAAGATATTTAGGAGATAAAATGAAACCAGATTCCCACATATTTGATGGTTACAATTTTAAATTAGAATTTATTTTCTTAACTAAAAACTTAACCCCACTTTTTAAAAAATTTGTCACACAATATCTTGTTTATGATTGGAGGATAGAAAATTAAATAGGTTGATACCTATTTTTTATTTTTAGCACTTTTGCTTTTTTGGAAAAATAACAAAACAAAATGAATTAAAGGTGGTTAGTTATGCTTTACAGAATGTGAGATCAAGATAAATATTGTTCTAATTTCTTTATCTTCTACAAAAGACATAATTCAAAACCATCAGCTTATCATGCTTCAAAAATGAATGGTTTATTTCATAAAACTGTTATAGAACAAGATAAGAAACTGCAAACAATGAAAATTTCATCATTGATAGATGCAATTTCTCAAAATAAAAGTTATATTTGCTCTACTGGTACAACAACAAGATTTATCAATATTGATATTGATGAAAAAGCAAATAGAATTTTTTCAACTCTTTTGAAGTACAACAATAAATTTTTCACAAAAAGTGATTTAAACAACAAAAATGATAAAGAAATGTTGTTTTTAAGGTATTTTTTACCTACTTTTTACTATGAAACTAATTCATCAACTGATACAAAAGCAAGAATTAGATTAGTTTATGCATTAGATCAAAATGTAAGTAAAGAATTAGCAACAAAAATTGTTGAAAAATTAATAATTGTGATTGAAAGCATTTTTAATTCAAAAATTGATACAGCATCTAAAAACATTAAGCAAATATTCTATGGTACATTGAAAAATGTCTTTTCAAACAAGAATATTAGAGTGTATAGTGCAGAAAAGTTATTAGAAATTTTGAATTATGTATTCAAACTTTTAAATTTAAGTGAAAAACACAGAAATTCTAGTTTTGGAATTACATATGATTTCAATAATTCTTTTGTATCTAACAACTATGATGAAGCATTATGAATTTATGTTGCATTATCAAAGCACAATAAAGAACATTTATTGATAACAAAGAAAAAATGAATAAAGAAATTTGAAGATACAATGAATCGCAGACCATACTTTAAAGTAAAACATAATACAAAAGGTTATGAATTATTAAATACTTACAAGAAATAAATTTAAAACAAAACAATTAAAGGAGATAAAGAGTGGAAATAACAAAAATAACACAATTTTTTGCAGAAAATGTTTCAGCAAGTGCTTCTGCAGTAAATGATAATCTTGCTTCTTCTATTTCATCATCTGTTTCAGGTGGGTTTAAGTCCTTACTTTCTGCAATTACAATACCTGTAATTATTGCATTAGTGGTATTTATTCTTTCTGGTGCTGTTTTATTGGCTAAAAAATTTATGAGAATATCCAAAACAGATCCAGAAAATTATAAAATGGAAATCAAAAAACTTTATTGATATATTGGTGGAATAATGGCTCTTTTCTTTTCACTAATATTCTTTATAGTAATGCAATCTAACAATTGATCAATTTTAGCAGATTACACTCCAAAAGCATTGTAAGTAATTTAACAAAACATCTTATTTTAGGTATAAAAAGTGTTTGCCTGACTAATTAATTCCATTGGTTATGCGATTTTCTCAGGATTGTGATACATACTTGTATTTCTTCCTGGTTGAATTCTTCATATCATTTACACAACACTAGAATTTGTTGCTTTAAAACTACCAATTTACATTTTATTTGGTGGTTATGAAATAAACTTCTCAACTGGTTTCTTTATAAGGTTCTTTGGTATTGCACTGATATGTCTTTTCTTTGTAGTTGGTATAGTCTTTTATAGATTTATACAAGCAAGAAAAGATGTAGAAAACCAACAATTATTCAAAGAATCAATAAAGCGTGGGACATTATCATTTTTAATGGTAGTTGGAATACCAATATTAATGTGATTAATGATGATCTTTTTTGTAATTATTTATCAGTTAGTTAAAAATTCAATCTTTAACCAAGATACATCTCTATCACAATACATATTTAAAGTATTAGAACCAAAATGAACTGAAACATCAGAAGGACACAAAGCATGAATTCAAGTGCAAAATACATTTCAACCTTTAAGTTATAATGAATGATTTTACATAGATGGTAGTGGTATTTTACTTATCATCAAACTTGCAATTGCAATTTTTGCAATTGTAGTTGTGATCTTTGGACTTTTTATACGTGTTATCAAAGCAATTGCTTATGAATTTGTTTATTTCTTATGATTACCAGTTGCTATAACACAAGGGACTAATGATGCAGGAGAAACATTAAAGAAATGATTTGCTAAATTCACAGAGAGTGTATTAAGTATTTTCATTATATTAATTTGTCTTCTCTTATACATTATGTTGCTTCAAACTACTTTTGAACAAGTACCATCATTGATTGATGAGATTTTAGGTGATAATTCAACAGCACTTTCTGGTGAATGAACTACATCAATTTTATCAATTGCAATCATCTTAGGTATGACTTATGGAATTAATGGTATGATAACCAGATTAATGTATTTCTTTAATCTAGATCAGTTTGCTGAATCATCAATCAGACTAAGACGCAACAAGAACAAAACAGCAAATAACACAGCAAATACAAAAGAAACCAAAGCTGAAGCTAACAAAACAATTAGCTATGAAAAAAACACATTAAAAAGAAATAATGATTTAGGTGTAAGAGCAAAAACAAGTGCTAGAAATGCTAAAAACACTATGAGTAAGGAAAAAACAGCAGAACAAGCAATTAACAATGCTCTTAAACCTTGATTTATTAAGATATTTAACAAGTTGCAAGAAGGAGATAAGGTGAAATAGATGCTACAAGCAAAACCACTAAAAAGAAACCAATTCAAAATTTTTAGAAATATGTCTTGGTTTGATATGATTGTATTTCTGATTTTTGCTTTATCTGACTTTATAATTTGTTTCTTTGGTTTCCCACATTTAAACATTGCATATAGAGTATTAATTTCAGTAATGTTTATACCACTGATTATGTCGTTGTTTTTAACAGTTAAAGATACATCATATAAGGTTTATCAAATGCTTTGAATTTGAATTAAGTATGAATCATCTAAAAAGAAATTTAAAGATGATGAGATAAATGACTTAATGGTATTCACTGAAATAGATAATGATGGAGTTCTTGCTACAAACAAACTAAGCAAAAATAAAGAATTTTATGCTAGATTATTGAAATTGCATGGTAATTCCATTTTTAAATATGATAAATACAACCAAGAACAACTTTTAGAAGAGCTAACAAAAGGCATTAGTACTATCAAAACGCCAATTAACATCATTAAAATTAACAGTAAAAATGATTTTAAGGAAAATATATTCTATGCTGATGAAGCACTTAAAAAATTCAAAGACAAGAAATCACAAATTTATTTAAATGCTTTAAAAAGTGATTTAGAGTTGTTTGAAAACCAAAAATACCAAGTCTATTACATTTTAGTTTATGGTGAAAGTGAAACTGCATTAATTGAAAACACCCAAAATGTTAAAACTGCTTTTGAGAATGTTAATTTCTTAATTGAAGAACAAGATCAAATTCAAACATTGCTTTTTTATAGTAATTTCTATGATCTTGATAAATCACAACCAGAAATTGAATTAAAAACATTAAATGCAAGAACAGATAGAGTAAATATTAGAGAAATATTAGACATAAACTCTATTGAGTTTTCTTCAAATAACTTTAAGGTAAATGATAAATACCACTCTATGCAAGGAATAAAAGAATTTGATTATGAAGTAGATAATGGTTGACTTAATACTATTTATGATAGTGATTCAAATGTTTTTATCAGCATTAGTCCTTTATCACAAACTGTTGCAGAAAAACTTCTTGAAAGTTCCAACAGAAAAATTGGAGCACAAGCTTATGAAAGAACACAACACTTTTTAAGAGATAAGAAAAACCAGTATGAGTATGAAATTTTTAATCAATTGACTGAAAACATTGTTAAAAATCAAACAAAACCACTATTAGATGTTGGGGTTTATCTATTAAATACAGCATTAAAAGAAAATGATTTAAATGAAATTGAAAAAGTAAATGAATCAAATGCTAAAAAAGAAAACATTAAGTTGGGAAAATTTAATTTCGAACAGTTTAAATGTTGAAATCAATCACAAATTCCCCCAACAGATTTCTTAAACACCTCAATTCAAGCATTACCAGAATTAATTGCTTTTGGTTGACCTTGAAATTTAGAATTATTGAATGATCATAATAACTTTATTTTAGGAACCCAAAAGAATGATGGTTCCCCAGTATTCTTTGATCTATTCCATAGAGATGGGTACAGGAGAAATAGTAATGCAATTATTATTGGAACATCAGGTAGTGGTAAATCCACTTTCAGTATGAAACTTTTAAATTATATGCATTATGCAAAATCACAAATTATCATCATTGATCCACAAGATGAATATGTTGATTTATGTAAAAATGTTTCAGGTCAGTATATTGATATAAAAAATGACTCTAAAACAATTATTAATCCACTTGAAATCCAAATAAACAAAGTAAATAGTGATAATACCACTGTATTTAACATAATTGATAATCACATTGACTTTGTTTCAAAATGATTCCAAATTCTTTTTGAGAGCATTTCTAATACAGAGAAAATTCTAATCAAAACTGCTTTAAAAACTCTTTATATTAAATGAAATTTTTATCACCAAAAAACAATTAAAGATCTTAAAAGACAGAAAAATTGACCTATTATTGATGACTTTATTAAAGAACTGGAAAACACTCAATTCAACAATGAATTAGAGAAAGAAATTTACCAAAAACCATTAATTAAACTTGTTAAAGAGTTTAAATTCTTTTTCCAAGAACAAATTTCTAATAAAAACATCTTTAATAAACCATCAAACATCAATTTAGACAACAAGTTTATTGTATTTAATGTTAAAAAACTGCTAGCACAACAAAATCAAGGTTCAGCACAAGCACAAATTTATTTACTATTGAATATCATTAACACAAAAATTTATATGAACTCAATCAATAATTCAAAAAATAATACAATTCTTTTTATTGATGAAGCACACTTTGCTTTAAAAGATAACACACCAGTAATTAGAGAGTTTATTATTGATACAACCAAAACAATTCGTAAATATAATGGTTCTATTGTTTTAGCAACTCAAAATGTAAATGATATTTCACAAAATGCAGCAAAAATACTTGGAAATATTCAATATTCATTTTTCTTTAATTGTAAGCAACTTGATATTGATTCAATTAAAGCATTATATGAAACCAACCAAACTTTAACAGATCAAGATCTAAAATTCATTTCAAATGCTAAAACAGGTGAATGTTTAATGCTTTTAACTGAAAAGAAACACTACCAGATTAAAGCAAATTACAACAATTTAGAAAAAGACTTATTCTTTAAAGATTTCACAATTATAGAGAAATACACTAAGTCTCTTAAATTTGAAATAACAGCTTTATTTAAAAAGTTATCTGATTCAGAGTTGAAAGATGAATTATTAACAGAATACAACAAGGAAATAGCAATGTTTGAATCTAATTTATCTTTATATTCTAAAAATCAGGAATTTTTAAGTTTCCTAGTTGCATTTAAAGAAAACTTAATTAAAGTAATCAGAAACATTTAATTTAAATATTTTAAAAGGAGAATGAATGAATTCAGAAACATTTTTTTACAGTTTGAGATTACTAAATGGTGAAAGAGTGGAAAACTTACCTTATGATAAAAAAGTAGATCATATTTATTATCAAAACAAAATTAAAACAGGTGAATGATACTTTTCATTAGATAGAGAAACTAACTATTATCATTTAAAGAACAAAAATGGTGATTGAATTAAAACTGATCACTCACCTGATAGATCAGATTTTGAAATAAATAGATTTAAACTTTTAGAACACCTTTTAACAAAAGATACCAAATATTATGATAGTAGATATGGATACACAAGATCAGTTAAAAAAGAAACATTGCAGGTTGAAAAAGCATATCTAGCAAAAAGAATGTGTTTTATTGAAATGCAAGGAAAAATGCTTAATAATGGTGAATATGATGTTTATCAAATTAATCAAATATATCATTCAACATATGGAGAACCAAGAATTACAAAAATTAACAAAGAACAAGTCTCACATATTTATACGTATGATGATATAAAACTAGGTTATTACTTTATTAAAAAGGGAGTAAATAGTAATCCTTTTGCAAAAGAAGTAGTTGAAAAAGTTTTATCAGATGTTAAAGAACTTATAGAATTTGAAGATGATTTTGAAGACGAAAGTGAAACTGATTAAAAATCAGTTCAAGGAGTAAATGTGGAATTAGAAAAAGAATTAAAAGATGAACTAAAAACCTTTATAAAACATTTCAAAATAAATATGAATGAAAATGCTGTTTTTGAAGCAATAGAGAACAATATTGATACAAGTGATAGAAAATTATTACTCAATGTTTTAAGTTTCTTTAAAAGCAATTTTAAAGGTCATTCAAATGAAAATATTGCAAATTTATTATGACCTTCTATAAATAATCCTGAAAAGTTAAGAGAAATTTATCAAGAAATCTGAAAATATTCAATATTTTTGAAAAAACAAGATGATGATTGAAAACTTGCTTATTTAGAAAACAAAGCACAAGATATTTCAGAGAGAGTATTTACATTTGATGAATTACAAAGTTTAATAAATATTGATCTGAAAGAAAAAGGTTTAGAAAGTCAATATATTAACTTAGTTAGTGAAATTAAAGATCTTTCTACAAATGATTTTCTTTCAATTAATGATTCAATAAACAAAATTGAGATTATTAATTCAAAAAAATTAGATGAATTATTTAAAGAGAAACTTAATGAAATTACTGAAGATTACATTATTAGCATATTAGATAGAAAAAAATGAGTAAAACAAGTTTAAAAAAAGATACTGAAACATGAATTAAAAACCAGCAAATTCCATGTTGTAATCATAGAAAACATAATATTTATCAAACAATGAAGTATGCTAGAAAACATAATAAAGTTGTTTTTGATACTGTATATTGATTATTGAATACACAAAAAGTGAATTTAACACATAAAAATTTAGCAATAGTTTGTAAAACTTTATGTACGCCACTCAAAAAACTTAAAAAAGTGAGAATAGTCAATTTTTACAATAAATTATTCCATAGCACAACTAGCAAATATATTGTATTCACAAAACCAGAGTATAAAGAAACTATCTGAAACTTAATTGATAAAGATATCAAAAGAAAAGGTAAAAGTTCTGAGTTATTAGAATATAAAAACACATTATTCAAAGAATACACAGATGAAATACTTAAAAATAACTATTTAGCAGTTTGTGTAATTACTGATGGTATTGATGAAGCAATTTATACACTCTTTGAAAATTTTGATGAAATCAAAAACTCACTTAGATTTGCTATTGAAAAGGATTTATTAGATTGCTGATATAGAGAATTTAAGGATAATCCTAAAAATATCCAAGGAAAGCGTTTTTAAAAGGTAAGAAAATAAGAAACTATGCAAGTAGTTTTTTATTTAAAAATAAAAGAAATTTACTAATTTTAAGGAGTAAAAATGAAAAACAAAAAGTTAATTTTAACTTCATTATTACAAATTCCTATAATAACAGCTATCAGTACAATTTCATATGTTCCAACTGATACATTTAGTCCTAAAACACCTGATGATATAGAATTTACAAAAGATTTTACTTATGATAGTTTGTTAAAAATGTTTCATGATGCTTTTCCTGAAAATGTTATTTTAGGACCAAGAGAAAATGAATATAAGTTAATTAATGAAAATCATATTTCAACTGAAAACACAGATGCTACACCATACATTAATACAAGTAATGAGATTGACTTTGTAAATCCAAGGTATTTTGATTTAGATGAAGAAAGAGACAAAATATATTCATTATTGAATGATAATGCAGAAGTATTATCTTTTGATAGTTTTTGACTTAATTTCAAAGGAAACTTAAAGTTTTATGATGTTTCCAACCAAGACATTTTCAATGTTGCTAATAATAAACTTAAAAAAGCATTAAATTTAAGTAATATTCCAGAATTATCTGAAAAAATAAGATCAGAACAAATCAGAGCAACAGCATTTAGTGTAAATTTCAATGAGACAAACAACAAATTCACTTCATCATATATACCAAAATACCTAACATATAGTTATAAACAAAATTCCGCAAATAATCAATGAAAGTTATTTTCAAAGCAAACAAACCCAGATTGAAGCAGAAATAATACACCAGAAAATGCAACAATTACCATTCAAAACAATGAGTTTTGACCTTCAATAAGACCTTTTTATCCATCAGGTGGATTAGTAATTACTTCTGATGGATCTGAAAATTTTAGTTTTCTACAAAATGATGAAGTACATGATTTAAAAGATGCTATGCTTAATAGTTTCTACAAATTAAACTTATACAATAATCTAAAAACAGCATACAGACATAAACAAAATCAATATTTAGTGCAATCTAATAATCCTATAACAATGAAGGTTGAAAGACCTTTACCTAATAGTTTATGAATTACACCTAGTGCAAGAGAAAGAAAACTTAGAAACCTAGAATTCACTACAACAATAAACTACATTGATGAAGCAGATATGAAAGAATATGCATTTAATCAATTCTTTAATGCAAGGGGACTTAATAAAATCAATAATGAATGATACTTTCAGGTAGATTATGATGCATTTGTTGATTATGTTTCTAATTTTGGTAAAAATGTTAATCAATTAAAAATATATGAAATTCTAAAAGAGACTTTTGGAACAGCAAATTTTGAATTCAAGTTCCAGAAGGAACCAGAAGTTATTGTTAAATACAATTATTACAATAATGAAAGTGGTGTAAGAGTTCATTTAGTACCTAATTACTCATACTATGATACCAATTGATGAGAAAGATTAACTATTAATGTACCAAAAATAGTGAATAATGAAACATCATTACAAAAGATATTTTCACTGAATGTTCTTGCTCCTAAAAGTGATGATCAAGTTTCAGGTGGTGAAAAACCATCAGATCAATATCAAATCTCACAGTTAGAACAACCATCAATAACATTTTTCTCACAAGCAGTTATAAACCTACCATTAAGTGTTAAAAGAAATGAAGAATTGCTTATCAATGATAAAGTAATACCAGTTTCATTAACAGGTTTTACATATAATGTTTTACCAAATGATAAGAAATTAAAGATACAAGTTAAGGTATATCATAGAGAAGAGAATGGTGAAATTAATAGAGATAATTTTAAAATTTACACCATTACTGAAGACTTGTTTAAATCAGCAAAAGTAAATACAGTTTTTGATGAGATTGAATTTAAATTGCATAGTTGAGATCCAGCAGTTAATTTAAATCAAGCACAAAAGATAAATCCATACATAATTGATGCTAATTTCAAGGAAATTCAAGATGTAGATGGTAATTTAATACCAAACCCTGATTATGACCCTAAAATTAATGCTAAAACAGGTACATACGAACAAATCTGGACTTTAAATAGTTCTTTTTACAAACACATTCAAGACCTAAATTTATGACCTACAATTACAAAATTAGAAGAAAACAAACTTTCAGAATACTTTGCAGAAGAAAGGAATTCCATCATAGCAAAAACAATCTTTGCTGATAATGGTTTAGTTCTCAATTTTGGAGAAGGTTTTGATAGAATTGATGGTTTTTACTTAGGGAATAATTTAAGTGAATTAAATGATAGTAAAATAAGGAATTCTAAATTTTCATTACCTAATGAAAGTGAAAAGATATTATATTTTACAAGTCCAAGAGCAAATGGTTGATATCTTTTAAGTGCAACACAAAAAACAGGACTAACTAAATATTATTTAATTTACCAAACAAACCAAAAATTCAAGCAAAGAGAACAGCAAAACATTCTAGATAAAGCATTTAATGAATTAAGAAATGCAAAATTAGTAAATAATTTAGCAAATTCAAAATTCCTTACTCCTTTTAGAGAATATACAAAAAATAAGTCATTAGATATTGAAAGTATGAGTTATTCAGACTTAGTAATTGAATATGAAAACTTCTTATTCTACAATAATGTAGTCTTTAATGTTAATTTTAAAGAGTTAAACACATCAGAATTATTAAGAGAATTCTTCTTTGATGAGTTGATTAAAAACAATAAGCTTATTTTAAGAGATCAGCCATTATTCAAGGAGCAAACAAATAGTGAATTACCAATAGATAATTGAAATTTATCTACTCCTTTAAGGAGTGTTTTAAGGAATTTAACACCTAATAACTTATCATCAAAACCAGAACTTAATGAATTTTTAGAATTATTTAAGCAATTTCTAGAAACAAAAATTCAAAACAACAAGGAAGTTAAGAATATTTATAGTTATTTTTCATCTGAACCTATTTCAAATGAAATATTAAAACCAGAAACTTTTGAATATTTAAATAATGTTAATGATAAAAATATTGAAGTAAGACAACCAAATGAAAGCATTTATACATATGACTTTTCATTCAAATATAATCTAGATCCAAACCAAACTGTTATTAGATTTAATATGAATAGAAATAATCATACTGTTGATTTAACACCATTCCTTTCAGCACTTGGTTATAAGGTTAAATGACCTATAAAAGTAGAAATTGATAAAGGTAAAATTAAAGAGTTTTTGGAAAACAAAACTTTTAATGATTGAAACAATGAAACTGGTTTGAAGGAAATTGTTGATTATATTAAAGAGAACATCTTAAACATAACAATTAATGGTGAAACATATCAACAAAATGCATTTGATACAACAGAAATACACCTTGGAACCAAGGACATTCAACTTAGAGATATTATTAATGCATTAAAACCAGAAATTAATTTAACAGCAAAGAGTATTTATATTTATCTTAATAATGAAATTGAAGTAGAAAATGAAAATATGGTGTTTTATCAATCTGATTCAAGAATTGATTTAGAACTACCAAACTTCTCAAACCCATTTGCATTTTTAAAAAGCATTAAGAACTTATCATATGATAATTTAACCAGAGATGAACTTGTTGCAAAATTGAATGATCCTGCATTGTTTAATAACTTTGTAATGAATACATATATTGATAACAAGTCATATAACTTTAACCTTAACTATTTAAGAGACTTTTACATACAAAATATCAATGATAATTTAAGTCTTTTAACAACTGATGAATACACAAAATATTTATCAGATGATGAAATAAAAGATGAAGGGGTTAAAACATTGCTTAAAAACCTTGTTTTAAGGCCTTTAAATGCAATAAACAGAGATGATATATTAATAGAACAACTTAAATATATCTTTGCTAATAAGAGCAAAATAAATGCTAATAGTAATAAAACCAATTTACCTAACTTTAATTTACCTAAACCTGAATTAATCAACCAATTCAAAACACCTGAATTCAAAGTTGAATATCAAGAAGCAATGAAAAATTATGAAGTATTAGAAAGAATTTTTAAGTACTGAGTACCAAAAGCAAGAAAGAGTTTCACTATTTCTAACCATAGAAAGACAATTTATGATGGAACATTATCAGAATTACTTTCTGATATGAAACCATTTAAGATTATTTTAAGTGATGAAAATAATTTATTTACCTGAGAAAAAATAAATGATTTCTTTCGTGCAAAAATAAGAGAATACAACAAAATTTCACTGCAACCAGATAAATTTAGGTTTTTAAATAATTCATTAGACAAATTTAAAGAGTGATTAGAATATGCTAAAAAACTTAAAAATAGTCATAGAAAGAAAATTTTATATTACTTATGAAGTTTTTTAGATCAACAAGCATTAAAAATAAGCAAAAATAAAGTTGAAAGCATAAAACTATTTTCACACTTTTTCCCAAATGCTACCATTGATAACATAATACAAGGTATTTATGATGGTTTAAAACTCACAAATAAATATCAGGGACAAGATAGAGAAACATTAAAAGAAGGTATTTTTAATAAGGAAACAAGTTTAAATGAAAGTTTCTACCTATTAAAAACATCAACCAACTTTGTTTCACCATTTAGATCAATAACTGGTACTTGTAATTTACCAATTTATGTTTTTAGTAATATTGATCCAGAAAGTTTAAATGATAACACATTTAAAACTGCACCAGATGATGATTTTACAGATGATTCTAGTACAACAAATACCAATGGTGATGATGAAGAAGATGAAGAAACAGCTAATGGAAATTCAGGAAAAAATGGTGATAGTGGAATAAATAATGGTGATGATAATCACTCAAACACCAATAATAATGACGCTGGAAACGGCAATGAAAATAACCAAAACCCCAATGATAAAGGGACAAAAGAAAAAAACAATGATGCGGAAACACCAAATGGTGGTGATAAAGACCCGATTCATTTAGCTAACAAAATTGACTTATCAAAATATAAGTTTAAAAATATTCAGTTTTTTATAAATAATGAATATTTAGATGATATTAAAGTTGAAATTGTTAAAGAAATTGTGAAAAATATTGTTGAAGTATTTAATTTTGATGAAAAAATAAAGTCAGAAATTATCAATCAAATTGAACTACCTAAATTTGATGATGAGTTTTTCAAAGTTATCATCAAAAAAGAGAAACATAAATTAATTAATGGTAAAGATTACTATGAAAATACCAAACTAATTAATTTTAGAGCAAAGAAAAACTCAACTATATTAACAGGTGGGAATAACTTTACAATAGATTTTTACACTAGCAAAGATTTTAATCCATTCAAAAAGCAGGAAGAAGCAGCAAAAGAAAGGATTATATGAATTTCATCTGTTGTACTTGGAATAATAATGCTATCAGGTGGAATAGCAACAGTATTTACACTAAATAAAAGACAAAGAAAGGTAAAGGTATTCTAATGAATAAATGAAAAAAACCTATGAGAATGAAATTCTTTTGGTTATGAATTGTAGGTGCAATTTTTATGATGTTTATACCATATTCAATCATTGACTTAGTTAATAGTTGATACCTATTTGATACAGCACAAATTGTTATTGTGATAAGTATTATTACAATTGCTACAATCTTTTCTTTTGTATCAATAATCTATTTATTCTTACAATTGAAAATAATCAAAAAGAAACGTAAATTAACAAAGAAATTAATTGCAATTCAAAAGGAAAATAACCCAGAAAATGCAAAAACAATTAAACAAATTGAAAATGAAATTGAAGTTTTAAATAAAACCTACTTTAAATAAAGGAAAAACATGAAAATATACTACAAAGGAACAGTATTTCCATCAAAACACAACAAAATTACAATGGATGTTAATAATGTTGGTTATGTAATTAATGTAATTAATTCAGAACATTTTATACCATGAGAGAAACAAAAAGTATATATTACTGAAATTCAAAAGGACATATATGGTTTCAGAACATTTAATGAAAACATAATGTTTCAGCAATTAACTCAACCAAAAGACATCTCACCATACAAAGCACTAACAATACTTAGAGATAATGATTTAATTGATTTATGCAAAGCAATAGTAAATGAAGACTATAATAAATTACTTGAATTAAAACTAAGTGAGATGACCTTAAATAGAATTTTTAGAACAATGAAAAAGACAGCATTATATGTTCTGGATTCATTAAGAGAAAAAACACCAATTCAAAATTTTGATGGAATAATTCAAGCAGAAACAGAAACCATTCAAAATGATGAAAAACTCTAAGAAATAGCATTAAAAATAAACTCACTACACATTTATGTAGTGAGTATTCTTTTATATATTTAAATTTATATCTTAATATATTATAAAAAATGATGAGTGTATATTGCTAACAACAGCACCCCATACTTGATGCAATGCAACCTTATTTTATTAATGTGTGGCGATGCTTGCAAACAGGTTGTTCCATTTAATTTTCATGTTTTAAAACACTACTAATTCACACATAAATATTGTATCATTATTTTTATATCTTGATTTATTAATTTCTGATATCATTTCCACAAAAACATCTCAGTTATATAAATTAAAAAGGTTTTTAAATTAAGGAATTATCAAATAAGACAAATGCAACATTAAAATGTTGTTTTTTTAATCTAAATTCAGTTTGTAATTTCCAAAATTTTATAAAAAAAATGATGGGTTATGGTTCACAATAACCCCCCCCACCTTAAAATATAGCAACCTTATTTTATTAATGTGTGGCGATGCTAGCAAGTATAATGTGCTACTTATTGATTTCTCAATCACACATAAGTATTGTAGCATAAAAGACATTTATTGTTTATATTAAAAATTCATAAAAAAAAGATGGATTATGCTTAGTGAAAAAGGATCCATCTTATATTAAATACTTAGTTAAATAATTATTTTAAATTACATTTTTGATAATCTTTGCATTAAATCAACAAATGCAGCATATTCTTCTGGTCTTTCTCTTTTTTCTCTTTCTAATCTTTCATCTAATTCTTCAGGTGTAGTTCAACCTGAATTAATAGTGATGATAATTTTGTTTTTCATCTTTGGTTTCATATTAACTTCTTTCTTATAAATAAATTTTATCTTTTTATAATTAATAACCAAAAAATATGGAAAACATAAAGTCAAAGCTTATGCAAAATGTAAAATGAAATCTATGTAATTTGTAAAGTGAATGATGTTTAAAATGTGGAAATTGAAACTGGAAAAACTCACAATTCCTTTGAATTTAATATAATTTATATTATGAAAAGAAATAAAAAATGATTAAAATTTATCAGTTTAGGAGCACCTGTTGTGCTTCTTCCATTGATATCAGTGTCTTGTGAAACACTTAATAAGTACTTTTTAAAATATAGAAAAGAACCAAAAGATAAACAAGACCCCAAATCACCTTCAACACCCCCAGAAACAAAAAAGGAGACACCTTCAACACCACCTGAACCAAATTCAAACACAACAAATCAGGTAAACCCAATTGATGTAATTAACAATTTCAATAGTATTTATACATCAGCAAATCAATTTGATGTAAATCCTCAAGCATTTCATGCTGCTGGTACATTTTTAGCACATATTATACCCGCTGAACCCCCAACACCACAAGAAACATGGAAGTTCATCTTAAAACATGCACCTACTATTTGATATTATTCAGGAATTAGCAAATATTATGATTACATATTACAAGCAGATAACTTACCAAATAGTGTTGAAACCATTCAAAAAAGATTACTTAAATTAAAATCAGGACAAAGTAGTTATGAAACTATAAACATTGAACCACCAAGAACTAGATTAGGTATAGAATGAGTTAATGCTAGAACATATGACTTAGACACAATTATTCAAGTATTTGGTGATTTCTATACATTTACTTCAGCTTATGCTTCAATGTATCATGGAATTGTTCCATTAGAACGTGATAGCAAAGAGACAGAAATCAAAAAAGATGTCTCAGATCGTGCTGCAAACTGACATAAATATAGAGATGCTGACTTAACAGAAGAAGAAGGAAGTTATAAAAGAATTTCATATTATGATATGTATAAAGTTTCAAGAAACTTCTATGAAAGACAAGATAGACACTTCATACAAGATAGAGTTAAAATAAGTCCAAGTGATAGTTCAAGAGAAAGAAGATTACTTTCACTTGATCCAGTTCCAGGAGTTGCACCTTCTGATTATCTTTATGTTAATAAATGATACAACTATAAATACCCTTATTCATCATTAACAAAAATAGATAACAGAAATTATATTGGTGTATTCCCACAGGAATATCAAACAGAAACAAAAGAATGATCTCCAATGCTATTTTACAATTCAACACTTGTTTTAGCACCATTTAAGGCCATTTTAAACTCAAATGTAATGAGTAAAGGTCTTACACTATTAAAACACTATGTAGACTTCAAAATAGTGCTCTCAATGCTTAAAAAAGACCAAACAAAAACCTTTATTGAGTTATTAGATGATCAAACAAACACAAAATTACAAGAATTCTATGCTAAAAACAATTATACAAGAGGTTTCAGATCGCTTTTATCAGCATTAATTGGAGCAGTTTCTAATGTAATTGACCCAACTATCTATTTAAACTACATTAATGAAGATGGTAAAAAATACTTCTTCTATGATGAATGACCTGATTCATATGAAATAGCATTACATGGTCGTAAAGACTACTTACAACCTTCAAATCAGCGTGCAATTTATACTTTTGGTATAAATCTATACAACAAGTTTTTAATGCCTTTAAATTACATTTTAAATGGTAAAGATGAATTTAAATTCATTAACTCTAAACTATATTCAACACAAGATGAAGCAGAAACTGCACTAGAATTTAAAACAGCATTATTTAATGAATTCTATAAACCAGTATTTGGAGCAATTGAAACACTACCGAAAGATGCAAATGATGATGCTAAATTAATGGTGGCAAGACAAAAAGTTAAAAACTTCCTTGAAAATTCTATTGTTAAAATTGTTTCAGCAGCACCAGATTCTAATGAAAATAACCATAAATATATTCAAAAAGATAAGAATTTACTTTTAATTTACAATATTACATCAAAAGATATTGAATCAAATCACTTCAACAGACTTTGATTAAAACCTGAAACAACAACAGGAGAATAACTTAATATCACATGCATAAGATTATTAATTCTTATGCATTTTTTAATCTTATTTATGTGAAAATAGTTTCACAAAATGTGGAACAGCACTTATTTTAAGGTTTATTTAGTAAAATTTGAATATGAATGAAAGAAATATAAAAGAAATAGAATACATTAACAAATTATCTTGTGATGAGATAACAGAATTATCTGAAAAGTTCAAAAACTCAGATGAAAGAAGGGAACAAAAACTAAATATTAACAAAAGAATAGTAAGAAAGATAATAGGACAAAATAACAATGTATATGAATTTGTAATTTATGAGTATTACTACTATATTAATGGTAAAAAGCACTTCAAGAGATATTATCCAGAAAAATATATACATCTATTTCATAGAACTTATGATACCAAACTAGTTATTGATAGTTTTTATCAATACTGTGGTTTAATCAGAAACAAATTTGTTAAGATCAGTTGAAATTTATGTAAATATTATGCAAACAAATATGACTTATTTAACCAAACAAGCAATATAGAGATAAAAAAACAATATGCAAATACAATTTATATCTCAATTGATGATTGTTATGGTAAAGCAAGGGGAAATAATAAGATCAGCAAAACAAATAGTAAGATCATAAAAATATTCTCTGATAAAAATGAAAGTCCAATTTATACATATGAAACATACACTTCACAAGACAAAGAGAAGCTTACAAACAAATCAAGAGCAGAATTAATAATGACTATTATTCAAAAGTACTATGTTATAGACACAAACACCAAATTATACCTTTTAAGTGATGGTGCAGTTTACTTCAAAAATTTAGCAAAATTATTGAATGCAGAACATATTTATGATCACTTTCACTTTATTAAACATTTCAATTTCATATTCAAAAAACCAATATTTATCATTAAGAATGATGTTAAAGAAAAACTCTTAATTGATAATCAACCAGTATGGAAATGATTGCAAAATTCAATTGAAAACAAAGATGAATTCATAGACAAATTGCTACAACTATTAACTTATGAATTTAACAATAAGAACACAAAAAATAACATAAAAGCATTCTTGAAATTCATAAATAACAATTGCAAAGACTTAAAATTCAATGTAAATAACATTACAGCACAGTCAGAATCATCTGTGAGTTTATTTAAATCATTATACAAAAAGAGATATTCAACATTTTCATTAAATACAATATTTAATTTAATCAATATCAATAAAAGTGATAAATGCAACTTCTTGAATTTTAAATCACTAGTTAATGAAATCAGGGAAACAGCAGAAATCACTTATGAACCAATTCTTTGAAATGAGATAAATTACAATCATTATTGAAATAATTAATTTGAATATTTAAGGAATTGTGGTATCACGCGTGCATTATGCGCGATAAATATATTTAGAATAAATATATTGCTCTTGTCTTTAATATCATCCCTGATTATTTCAAATTAGGGGGTTAGCAATAAATAGCAGGTATTGCTTTATATAACAGAGTATATTCAATTAGTCATAGTAAATGACGCACTAATGAATAGAATATATTCAATACAACATGTAGTACATGACGCATTAAAGAGTAAATAAGAAAATACACATCATTTATAATGATGTGTAGGTTTAATTACAACCTTTAATAAAGTATGTTCCACATTCTAGTTAATTTTGCATTTTTTGCAAACAGGTGCTAATTTTGATATAATATTTAAAAATGTAAAACCTACATTATTTTCCTTCCCCCTTATGATTTTGTTTATGAGAATAAATTGTTACGTTCTATTTTAGAACAAAAATACTCAAAATCATACACTGATACTATTTTTAAAACTATGAGAGAGACTCAAAAGGAATTTTATTCGTTAAAGAACGATAAAATTTGAGATGAAAATGAAATGATTAGAAGTTTTTATGAAAGCTTAAGCAATGCAAATAAAAACCTATTTATTGAAGAGTTTCTCACTATTTCGAAAAATAATAATTCACAAAGTCATTTAACACAATAATCAAGTCTAATATGTAAATATTAGAGTTTCTCGTTTTCCTTTACTTTTAATTGTATTTTGTTAAAATTGTTTATATGAAAAATAAGATAGCACAGTTTTTTAAATTAAATAATTGAAAACGAGCAATAATCAGTTTCATAACTATAATTTCTGCTTTATTAGCAATTGTTTTTGGTAGTGTCTACTACATTGGAAACAACGTTAATAAATCAATCGATTATGGTGGTGGGATTGAAGTTCTATTACAAGTTAAAAAAGACGGAAAGGTAGCAGATCCAAAACTCACTGAGATAGTTAACAAATCTTTAACTGAGCGTTTAACTGGTGGGGTTTCTATTAACGGAATCTCGGTCTCAAGTGAGGGTGATGGAAAAATTCGTATTACCAAAAGTGGAAAGATATCTGAAAAAGAGAAAAATGAGTTTATTGACACAATTACAAATAAACCAATCTTAACACTCACTAATACAAATATTCAACCAATCTTCTATGATGGAAAATTCGTAGCAGATGGAAGTTTAGAAAAAGGTAATGCTTCAAATTGAATACCACCAATCGAGATAGATTCAGCCAATGTTATAACAAATCCTTCAAACGGACAACCAGCAGTTGAATTATCACTTAAACCAGGTGGTGCAGTTCAATGAACAGAAGCTACAAAATATATTTCTGAACAACCACAAGGACAAAATAGAATTTTAATGTGATTAAACATTGAAAAACTATTAGAACTTGCCAAAACAAAATATACAACTGATTGAGATGCATCAGGACAAAACTTATGAAATTTCATTCACGTTGGGAATAAAGCATTTGTTCAAACAACTAATGCACTAGGTCAACCAGAATTTAAACCAAGTGTATTAAAAGAAAAAGAATTTAACGCATCTAATTACTTAATTAGTGATGCACAAGTAAATGGAGCCTTAACAGGTGATAAAATTCAAATTTCTGGTAATTTCACACCTGCTAAAGCAGCAGAATTAGCCGGAAAAATTAACTATGGTATTAGTAATTATGATCTTGACATCATTTCTAGTGCATACATTGATCAATCATTACAAAACGATGCATTCTACTATGCAATGATCGCAGGTATTGTAATCTTTAGTTTAATTTCATTATTCATGATCGTTAACTATGGATTATTAGGTGCATTAAGTACAATTTCAATTGCACTTTATGTATTCTTAACATTACTTATCTTTACAGCGCTTAGAGGTGAATACTCACCAGCAACTATAGCCGCATTAATCATTGGAATTGGTATTTCGGTTGATGCTAACGTTATTACATATGAACGTCTAAAAAGACACATATACGAAGGAGAAGCACTTAAGAAATCATACAGAAATGCCAATAGATTATCACTATCATCCATCATCGATGCCAATTTAACAACAATTATTGTTGGTTTCATACTTTTCTACTTTGGCACAAAAGATGTAAGAGGATTTAGTGTTACTTTAGTTTTATCAGTTCTATTTACATTACTAGTAATGTTAGTATTTTCAAGATTCTTAGCAACTTTATTAGTTAGTTCGGGATTATTTGAAAATAGACTTTGATTACTAGGAATTAGAAAAAGATATATAAATCACAAAACAAAATTAGGAATTTTAGTTGATAAAAACAACTATCTAAAACAAGCAAAATGATTTGCTTTAGGGTCGATAATTTTCATTCTTATTGGAATTATTGTCTTTACATCAATATCTGCTTCAAATAAAGAATTATGAGCAGGATTTAATCGTTCAATTGAATTTTCAGGTGGTATTAATATTGCTATTAGACCAGACGCAATATCTAATATGACAAAAGCTCAAGCAAGTGAAATACTACAAGCACTTGAAAAAGCAAATAACAACGGTCAATTACCGATTAAAATAGAAAACTTTAATGATGTTGTTTACCTTGTTTCATTAAGTTCTGGTGAAGCAACATTAGAGAATTGATCAGTTGTTATTAGAACACAACAAGACTTCTCTGTTCAAGCAAAAGCTCAAATGGAAGCAATTAAACAAATTGCAGAAACAACTGCTCCATCATTAAGTTTAAACATTATCGATTACTTAGTTTCAACATCAGAAGCTCACAAATTAGTATTAAATGCAATTATAGCTACTTCAATTAGTTTTATTGGAATTGTTCTATACTTACTTGTTAGAATGAATTGAACATACTCAATTGCGGCAATCATTGGTTTATTACACGACTTCTTAATGGTTATTGCATTCATTGTAATCAGCAGATTACAAGTCTCACCAATCATAGTTGCAGCATTACTTTCAATCCTTGGATTAAGTATTAATGATACAGTTGTTACATTTGACAAAATCAGAGAAACAATTCATACAAAATATCCAGCAAAAATACTTTCAAAAGATGATATTACTCACATAGTTAATTCATCTATTGCTGAAACATTAAAACGTAGTTTATATACATCAGGAACTACAATTACAGCTATCTTAGTTTTACTTTCATTCCACAATGCAACAAACTTTACATTTAATGTAGTTATGTTATTCGGAATAACAATCGGAGTTTATTCATCAATTTTTATCTGTTCATGAATATGAGCAAAAATTGAATACAAACGTCAAAGAAGCATTGAACGTAAAATTAACTCAGGTTATTGAAATATAAACAATCCAGATGAACAAACATTTTCTGGTGTTAATGATTACTTATTCTAAAATAGAGCTTATGCTCTATTTTATTTTGCAAAAATAGTGCTTTTTTATGGTAAGATTATGAAAATTAAATATTACATATTTAAAAGGAGGAATTATGGCAAAATTCATAGATGAAGTAAAAGTAAGCATTCAAGCCGGTAAGGGTGGTGACGGAATGATTTCATTCCGTAGAGAAGCTCACGTTGATAAAGGTGGTCCCGATGGTGGCGATGGTGGACGTGGTGGAAACATCTATTTCGTTGGAGACGAAGGTAAAAATACACTTCTTGCATTTTACAAAAACAAACACATCGTTGCTGCAGACGGAGTCAAAGGTGGTCCAAAAAACCTTTATGGTGCAAATGCCGCAGATACAATCATCAAAGTACCCGTAGGAACACTTGTATACAATGATAAAAAATTAATCGCCGATGTTATCGAACCAAACATTCCATACTTAATTGCTAAAGGTGGAAAAGGTGGCCGTGGAAATAATAAATTCAAAACATCTAAAAACACTGCGCCAAGAATTTGCGAAAACGGTATGCCTGGTGAAAAATTTGAAGCTCACATTGTGCTTAAAATTCTTTCAGATGTCGGCGTTGTTGGTAAACCTTCTGCAGGTAAATCTACATTCTTAAATGCAGTTTCAAATGCTAAAGCAAAAGTCGCTGAATATGAATTCACCACATTAGTTCCTCAATTAGGAATGGTTGAGTATCATGATAATTCATTCACAGTTGCAGATTTACCTGGTTTAATTAAGGGGGCAGCTTTAGGAAAAGGTCTTGGAATTCAATTCTTAAAACACATTGAACGTTGTCGTGTTATTGCTCACATAATTGACTTTGGTTCAGAAGAAAAAAATCCAATTGAAGATTATGAAGTTATTAACAATGAACTTAAATCTTACAACCTTAAATTAGAAAATAAACCACAAATTGTTATTGCAAATAAATCAGATTTAGAATCTTTTGATAATCATTTCAAAGAGTTTAAAGCAAAATACCCAGATATTGAAGTTATTCCAATTTGTGCTGTATTAAGAGAAAACTTAGACCCTGTTAAAGCAGCATTATGAAAAGCAATTGAAACAAACGATATTCAAACAATTGATGATGATGACAAAGATGAAGTAAAAGTTATTGAATATGAACCAGATTATATAATTGATAATCCATATAAAGGTTATTGAGAAATTCATGGAAAGAAAATTGAAGAGTTATATAACAAAATTCCAATTAATACTTTTGACAATTTAGTTCGTTTTAATAACATTCTTAAGAAAATGGGCGTGTGAGAAGAACTTGTTCGTAGAGGTATTGAAGTTGGAGATGAAGTTTCAATTTATGGTTTCCAATTTGAATGAACAGATCAAAATTAATAGCATTAAATTGCTATTTTTTTATTAAAGTTGAACAAAAAAACTTACTCATTTAGAGTAAGCTTGGTGATATTAAATCAAATGGCGTGGCAGAGAGGATTTGAACCTCCGCGGGAGTTGCCTCCCCTATCGCCTTAGCAGGGCGACCTCTTCAGCCTCTTGAGTACTGCCACAAGTCAAAAATATTATACCATCAATTCAATGCCACCATAACAAAAAATAGCCACTAAGTGCTATTTTTTTATTTTTTCTATTATTTAATCATTGAGCAATTAATCACGGAATGTTTTTGTTTCTTTTTTGTAATTAAATAATTCAATTGTTTCATTTAATTTTTGAATCAATGGAGCATCATCGAAGTGTTTAACATCTTGTGCATTAACTCAAAGAATTGTTAAATAGTAAACAAGAATTTTTTGTTGAATTAAATATTCTTCTCAATAAGTATCATATCTATCTAAAAAGATTTTTTCTTGTTTTGGTGTTAAAAATGAACCACAAATAAAGTAGGCGAGATCAAAGTGCTTATCACCCATTGATGCATATTCTCAATCAATAAAGAACACCTTACCATTCTTATCTAAAAGAATATTATCTTTGTATAAATCATTGTGTAAGGGTCTATTATTTTCAGAATTTTTAAGAATTGAATTAATACGTTTAAAGTTATCATTAATTGCGTCTATTTTAATTCCTTTATCTTGTAAAACTTTTCTATATTCTCTAACTCTTGCTGCAACATTCGTTGGTGGAAATTTCAATTTAGAATCATGGAGAGTTTTAAAATTATCAGCAATTTGAATTAAAACATCTTCAGAGAACTCAAGTGGTTTTGTATCGATTCATTGATATTCTAATGTGTTTTCTGTTTCATTAATTAATTCAGGTACAAAATCAAAATTTTCAAGCAATGTATAATCAATTTTATGATTAAATTTATTGAATATCTTTTCTTGAAACATATGATTCTTATCAGTTTTGTAAGTTTTATTTGTAAAACCAATTTTTACTAATTCTTTCTTCATAAGGCTCCTTTTTGTTTTAAATGAAGTTTAATTTTGATTAAAACAATTATATTTTATTTGCAAATTTATTTAAATAAAATGAATTGGTAGAAAAAAACAGCAAGCTGTTAAAACCCATTAGGGAATAGTGCTGTTTTTCTGTTTCCGTTACCATCAAAACCATTAGGATATAAAATTGAAAGGTTTGAACGGTATGAATGTGTTTGATGTGTAAATCCTGTTTTATCAATTAAATTGTAGCCATAGATTTTCTTACTTGGATCAAATATTACATTAATATCTGCTGTTTGAAGTAAAGGAGTAAATCCTGATACATCTAATAAATCACCAAAACTTGCATTTGATCTAATTAAGCTATAAATACCAATAATTTCTCCGAATTCATTGTAGACTACTGAACCACTTGCTCCATAGAAAAGAGATGAAAATTTAATATTATAGTTAAAACCATAGTTATCAATGAAAGGTCTATTTCATAAACTACTATAAATACTTAAGTTTCCATTATCCATTCTACTTTCAACATCATTTGTTGAATATCCAAAATATTGACTATTTGGTACTTTAGTTCCTCTTCTATTGTAGAAAGGAGTAACTATATCTTGATCACGTTCTATTGGATTGTTTTGCATGAATACAGTGCGTTTTGAGCCATTGTTTTGACTTGGATAACCAGCAACATAAACATTCTTTGCGTTTGATAAACCAAATTCATATGCTGGATTGTTTTGAGATAATTCTTTACCTTTTGAAAGCATATCAAGTGTAGGGAACATTGAATTAGTTGAATTTGTGTAATTTGGTAATTTCGCGTCACGGTTAGACATTCTTGCAACATATTTATCAACCGCATGTATTGCATCTAAAATTCAACCACGTAAAGTATCATCAGCGTTCGCTAAATTAACATCCATTTCTAAAACTCCAAAATCTGTATAGAATGGAATTTTATCATATTGAGTGTTAATAAATGTTTCTATTTCACTAGCTGCTTCAGTTTCTCTTAATCTCTTTAATCTTTCGATTTCTTCTCTTTGTCTTTGTTTATATGATTCTCATACTTCATTGATATTATCTTTATATTGATTGTATGTTTCATCATCCATAAAATCTACACCGGCAAATATAACTCTTGGTGTTGAAAATGCCTGTGTCATAGTTGTAATAGCACCATTTCTATAATCACGGCTTGTTAGTCTTTGATTATTAGCATAGTATTTTACACCTGCACCACGTGCATTTGGTTGTACATAATTATAGTTATTAGGCAATGGTGAGAAATCAGTTGGTTTTATTGCTTTCCCCAAAGCAAAACCACTTGCAACTGTATTGTTTTGATTTACATAACCAAGTGTGTTTAATTTTTCATCACTTGAATCATTACCATATTGTCCAATTATGTGCATGTTTGTAGCGATAAACAATTTATAGTTATTGTCATCAACTTTATGATAGTCTAACAATCATCCTGTCCCTTGGAAAGCTAATAATGATTGCGGATCATTGGCATAAGCGTTTGCTGGAATAATTGAGAATGTACGGTCATAAATTTCACTATAAAGATCATTTGGATTCACTACAGAATCATTGTACATACTTGCATATGATGCGTATGAATTGTTCTTTTTAATTATTTCATTTTGATCCGGTATCATAGGTATAAAAGGTATTCTCGGTGGTTGAATTGTAGGTAGTTGTGGTTGTTCGGTATTGCCCCCCCCTGGATTAGAATCCGGGTCTGGTTGTGGTTGCATTGCATCATTTCCTGATGTAGAACTTGAACCTTGATCTGAATTACTTGTTCCAAAGTTTGAATCTGGTTGTGGTTCACTTGTGTCTGTTCCTGAAGCATTATCAGTTCCACTTGGATTTGGTTCTGGTTGAGGTTCGGGTTCTACAGGATTAGTCGGAGTCTTTGGTTCAGTTTCTTTACCGTTATTGATTTTTGGAATCTCTGTTGGTATATAACCGATTGGTTTGCTTGTAGAAACACTATTATTTTCTAATTGTTGCTGTAACTCTTGAAATTTATTTTTTATTAAATAAATAGCATATTCTACGTAATCACTTGTTTTTTCAATCTCATTATTTGAAAGCTCAAAATAATAACGAGTAATTAATTGATCAAACACTTTTTCTGCATCTAAATTTTCTGGTGTTTGAGGATAGTTGTTTTTAAGTTGATTAAATTTTTGTTCATATTTTTTTATCTCATCTGAAAGTTTAGCTTTGTTGTTCATTTCAACTTCATCATTTGTTTCATTTAATCGAGCACATGAAGTTAAAATACCAACTGAAAGCGAAATTGGAACGATCATAGATGGTAAAATAACTGTTTTTATTTTTCTTTTCATACTTAAATTATATTTTATTTTTTCATATAAATAAATTTATATGAAAATTGTATATAATATCAATAACAGGAGCATAAAATGTTAAAAACAATCAAAAAATACTCAATATTTTTAGCAGTTAGTGCATTTAGTGCAACAACTTTTTTTGCAGTATCATGTAATCAAAATTTTGATTATTCAAAAAATGACAAAAATGATACAACAAATCCAAACCAAAGAAAGTTACAAGAACTAGCTGCGAAATTAAAGCAAATTGATAGCAAAATAGAAAAAACACTTAATGAAACAGCAAGATTAACAAAAGAAAACAAGTCAATTGAAGAACAAATTAAAACACTTCAACCACAAATTGAAGCAGCAAAGACAAAAGAACAAGAAACAAGAACCGCATTTGAAGAAATATCATCACGTTTAGAAATTTTACGGGGAAAAAAGGATAAATTAGTTGATGGTTTAAAACAAGAAAGAATTCAAATTGAAGCTCAAAAAATCAGTTCTGAAAAACGTATAACCACACTTGAAGAAGAAACAAAAACAAAAGAAACACAAATTCAAGCGCTTAGACCTGAAGTTTCAGGTTATGAAGGAAGCATTGAAAATTACGGTTATGTAATTGCAAATAAAACACAAGAATCACAGCGTCTTGAAGCGAATATTGTAGATCTTGAGGATGAGATTAGAACGCTAAAATCACAAGGTAAAGATGATTCTGATTCAGAAGTTCATGCTAAACAATTAGAATTAAATGATTTAACACGTGAAAAAGACGAATTACTTTCTTTCATCAGAGATGTTGAAACCAAAAAACAACAGCTTCAAGAAACTAAAAAACAAAAAGAAGCGCAAATCAAACAACTAGAACAAGAAATCACCGATTCAGGTAGAGAAATTTTTGATCTCAAAAATTCTCTTGAAGAAATCACAAACAAAATTGAAGCATTAAAAAACCCAAACACTTACGAAGATGTTGTTGCTGTGGATAATGAAATCAAACAATTTAACGATGAATTCAATACAAAAGAAGAAGCACACAAGCATGCTACTTTAGATTACAGAAATCTTAATGTTCAATACGAACAACTAAGAAGACAATACAATGGTAATACAACTCAAATAACCGTTATTTCTAATGACCAAATGAAAGAATTAACTTTAGAAAAAAACAAAATTAAACAAGAAATTAGTGAACTACAATAATTAAAAAACCTTTAAGCTTTAAACTTAAAGGTTTTAATTTTATGAATTTTTGAATCTGTATTCTTCAGGAATATTTTCAGGTCCGTTAGGAAATAATTTTGTCTTATATGTATTTCCATAAATTCTTTGTAATGCTTGACGATATGAAGTTCTTTGGTTTCTTCCGCCTCCATAAATCAAGTCATATTGTTCAAGATTATAGTCACCATATAATCCATTATAGTTATATCCAGGACTACGTAATGCTTGTGAAAGTGAAATAAGTGATGTTAAACCTGAATCTGCTGCAGCAAATGTGATTCCAAGAATATTTCCATCAATATCTCTAACTGATGAACCAGAAGCTCCTTGACCAGGTTGTCATGCTTCTAATACATATGCAAGTCCATAGTTTAAGTAACGTTTACCAGAATATGTTCCATCTTTTTCACTTAAGTGTTCAAATGGGAATCCTTGTTTTTCTGCTGTATAGATTAATGGGTTTGAAATCATTAAATCAGTTACACCAGGCTTATCAATAAATGTTCTAAGTCCAAGGTTTTTTGATAAACCATATCCATATTCAGAAGCATTAAGACCATTATCTCTATAAATGCTTGGTTTATTAACTCATAATGAAGCATAAAGTTTTAATGCATCTTTATCAATTGCAGATTTTTCATTATCAACTAATTCTGGATCTGTATATGAATTAGGGAATCCCAATGCAATAAAGTCATAGTTAATTTTACTTGTTTCTTTACCTTCAACAGTAAGTGCTTCATCGCTAATTTTTTGATAATCGCTTAATAAATCAAATGATGCGGGTTGTGATTTCAATTCAGAATCTTTATTTGCAAAACCAGATGTAAATGCAATTGAATATGCACTAGCATAATCTGCAGGATTTAAGTTAGTATTGTCTTTGATATAAGTGTATTTGTATTTTGTTTCATCTGTATAATCAGTTGAATAATACATATAATCATCTACATTGTTTTTAGTTAAATCAACTTCTAAAATTGCAAAATCAGCCATTTCTTGTAGATCTTTATATGGCGAGTTTTCTGTTAAGTATTCGCTTGGTGATGTAGTTAAGAAGTCAGTAGCCGCATAAACTAATTTAATTTTTGATAAATCATTAATACTGAATATTTGACCATTAGGATCTTTAATTGTTTGTTTTAATTCAGTCTTAAGTGGTGTGTCTCAATCAAAGTGGATAAAGTCAATAGCTGTTGTATATCCTTTAATTTTGTCTTCAGCTTGATTGTAGGCTTTTTTATCTGAATTGTATTTTGGTAATACTTCATAGTATTTTGCAAGCACTTCTTTAGCTTTTGGATCATTTTCACCAAATTGGTTTTTAAGATCAATGTATTCTGATTCATACTTCATTTTTTCAGCTTCACTTGCTTTAAATGCATCAAATTTTTCAATTAAGTTTTGCGCATTTGTTCGCATTTCAGCTTCAGTTATTACATTGGTATAAACTGAATCATCTGCTTGTTTTTTAAGAATAGCAGCCGCAACGTGTAAGTTTGTTGCTAAATAGAATTTAGTTGGGTAACCTGTATCACTTAATTGATAATCAATAATTCATGCAGTACCTTGATCAAGGCGTAAATCAGTGATTGAACGGGTACCACGTAAACTTTTTATGAATGGGTTTTCATTTCTAATTCTAAGTGAATATGTTTGTAATAAAGTATTTTTGTACAACTGGTTTGGCAATTGTCTTGCTGTTCCACGATCACCGTTTGGTGTATCTCAGTATCATGTTCTACGTGTAGCACCAATTGTTTGAGTTTTTGCTTCATCGGTATAAATTTCACCAAATGGGTTAACAATTAATTTATTGTTTTCATTAACTAATGTGAAGTTTTTAACTAATGAATCACGGTATTCTGGTTGATTAAGCTCTTTTGCTCTTGCATCAAAGTTAACGATGAATTCTGAACTAACACCAATGTATTTTTTAATGTCATTATTTAGATCATTTGCATCGGCAAATAAGTTTCTAGATAATGAGTCATAATATGGTTTTTCATCTATGTAGTAACGCTCTGTGATACTTTTTGCATTATATGCATCAATATCATCAATCGCTTCTTTGGGTTTTGTACCATTTTGAATTCTTGTGTTACCACCTGATGTTGAACCTGGGAATGATGGTGTTCTCCCTCCATCATCTACATCAACATTACCTTCTTTTGGTTTATTACCTTCAGTTGGTGGTTGTTGTGGGTTTGTTACAGGTGGTTTTTCAGGTTGAGTTTTATTATCATTTTCTTTTTTATCTTTGTTTTCTGTATCATCTTTTGGTTTTTCTTTTTCAGGTTCATCCTTTTTAATATTTACAAATGATGGATGTAAACATGAAACAGTAGAAAATGGAATTAATAATGAAACTGCACCTAATATAATGTTTTTAAATTTTCTCATGATTAATCAATCTTAAGATCGTTTACTGAACCAATGTATAAGAATTTGTATGGTGGAACATCAATAAATTCATCATTAACAATTCTTTCAACTGATTCAACTGTGTCTTCTAATGGTACAAAAACTCCTTTTTCTTGTGTAAAGTGTTCTGTTGTGTGGAAGTATTGTGAGAAGAAGTTTTGAAGTTGTAAAGCTTTTTTAACAACATTTTTAGATTCATCATCTAATTCATCAACCCCAAGGATTAAGATAACATCTTCAAGTTCTTTGTGTCTTTGAAGAATCTTTTTAACTTGTAGGATTGCATTATAGTGACGTTCACCAATGATCTTTGGATCAACAGTTGATGAAGAAGATGCAAGTGGATCAAAAGCAGGATAAATATTTTTAGCTGTAATTTCACGAGATAAAACAAGTGATGAGTTTAAGTGGTTAAATACTGCAACAGCAGATGGATCTGATAAATCATCCATTGGTAAGAAAACTGTTTGGAATGATGTAATTGAACCATTTTCATTACTGAATAAACGGTTTTCAATTGCAGAAATATCTGTGTTTAAAGTTGCTTGATATCCACCAAGAGATGGTTTTTTATCGAGTGAAGCAGAAATCTCATTTCCAGCTTGAAGGAAACGGAAAATGTTATCGATGAATAAAAGAACATTTTCTTTTTCTTTATCTCTTAAGTACTCAGCTGCAGTAATTCCAACAGGAACAATACTCATTCTAGCTCCAGCACTTTCATTCATTTTTGAAATGTACATAATTGAATCTTTCATTAAGTTAGAAACTTTAAGATCATTATATAATTCAACCCCTTCACGAGAACGTTCTCCAGCACCAATGAAGATTGATGATGTTTTCTTTTCACGTTTTGATAAGTTGAAGATCATTTCTTTCATAACCACAGTTTTTCCAACTCCGGCTCCACCAAAAATCCCAACTTTTGAACCTTTAAGAATTGGAATAAAGAAGTCAATTGCTTTAATTCCTGTTTGCATAAGAACTGGTTCAGAAGAGTAATCTGTATTTTGAATAATCGTTGAATCCATTTCAACCTTAATTTGTGGGTGAGTTGGATTGTTTAATGAAGTTCCCATAACATCAAAAATGTTATTTTTAGCTGCTTGACCAATTGGAACCATAAATGATGAACCAGTATCAAAAACGATTTGATCAATTGCGATTTTTTCTGTTGAAGCAATGATGATTGCATAAACAGTTCTTTCATCAACAATCTTTTTAACTAGGAATTTTGAATCTTTTGTTTCAGAAATTAAAACGTTATTCATTTTTGGTAATGATTTTGAATCGAAGTTAATTTCTACAACATCAGTTCAAATTTTAGTAATTCTACCTGTTCCGTTCATTATTTTTCCTCCGTAATGTAGTCTAAGTATTTAAGTTCGTCAGCGCTAAATGGAACGAATTTTGAGTTATCTTTAATTTTTCAATCTAAACCTTTGTATGTCGCATATTGTTTTAATGCAAATCCAAAGAAATCTTTAACTAATTCATCATCTGTATTTGTTTGTGTTGTTAAACGTTTAAATAAAGATTGAGCAAGTTCATTTTTCTCAATTAAAACATTAATGAATTTTAATGCTAATTGAATGTTATCTACACCTTTAAGTAATCCTCATGCGATTAATTTTGAAGTCATGAACATAACTTCTTCAGTGTATACTGAGATACCTTTTTGAATAAACATGTTTTCAACAATGGCACCATTATTAATTAATTCACTAATTTCATCATTTAAGTCATATTTAAGTGATGAAAGTTTCATTTGACGTCTATATAATTTATAAATTTTTGCAATTTCACCAGCAACTTTTGAAATGAATGGTTTTTGAACTGAACCACCAATACGTGAAACTGATAAATCGATATCGATTGCAGGGATTTTACCTGATGCAAAAAGTTCTGAGTTTGTAACAATTTGACCATCTGTAATAGAAATATCGTTTGATGATACTAATGAAGTCATATCATTTTCAACTGTTTGTAAGATTGGTAAAGCTGTAATTGATTTTCTTCCAACAAATTTACCACTACGTTCAAGGAGTTTTGAGTGAGCAAAGAACATGTCTCCTGGGAACGCTTCTTTTCCAACTGGTTTATTTGTTAATAATGCAATTTCACGATAAATGTTTGCGTGTGCTGATAAATCATCAAAAATAATTAATACATCATATAAATGTGAAAGGTTTTCTGCATGTGCCATACCAATGTATGGTGCTAAATATTGATCAAAAGGTTTATCTGATGGAGCATTAATAATCATTGTGTAATCTAATGCACCATTATCTTGTAAGGTTTTATAAACATTTGCAACTTGTGAGTGTTGTTGTCCAATTGCTACATAAATACATTTTACATTTTTACCTTTTTGGTTAATGATTGTATTTAATGCAATATGAGTTTTACCTGTTTTTCTATCACCGATAATTAATTCACGTTGACCTTTACCAATTGGAACAAGTAAGTCAATAGAAATGTATCCTGTGCTTAATTGTTCTTCAAGTGGTAAGTAGTCTAATAATGCATTTGGTTTATTAAATGCTTGTGATTCGTATGATAAGAATGTATCACTAGTTGCAACATGACGTTGTGGGAATAAAATCTTGTTGTTAATATCAATGATTTTTCGAAAGAATGCATTTGAAGTTTTAACGATTTGTTTGTCGTTAATTGGTGTAACTTCAGTACCTACAAGAAACTCACCAATTCCACCATCTGTTAAGCAATATGCCTTATTTGTAGATGCAGAAATTAAAAGTAATTGTAAATCTTTTTTGTCTTCGTTTTCAATCTTGAAAAGTTGATTTAAATGGTAATCAAATTCTCCAGATATTTCAACCACATAGTCGAATATGGCTGTTATTTTAGGTTTTTTTGTAATTGGCATTATAATAATCCTCCTAATCCTAGAATAAATAAAGCTATTGCAGCAATAATTGATACTGCTGAGATAATTGAAATTGTAATTGTTTTATTTTTAATATTTGTGAGTTTTCACTTCTTGCGCATTGATATAAATATTCCAACAATAGCAGCAAGTATTATTCCTCAAATCGAGAATATTGAACCAAGAATATAAAGTAGTTTTTGACTGGTTTGTGGTTGTCTATATGGTGTGTATTCAAGATTGTTAAATGAATCTCTTAAAACATTTTTATATTCTTCTAATTTTGCTGGTTCTGATTCTTTAATTTGGTCTAATGAATCCATTTTTAGAATGTTAAATAGATTTCTTATTTGTCTTGTGACATCACTTAAAACTTCATTGTATGTTATATATCTACCATAAACATCTGAAGTAGGTACATTTACAAGTCCTAAAAGATAGTTTATGTTTGTTCTAAGTGTTTCTAATGCTTTATCTAAGGCTAATAAGCTAATTGGCGAAACTTCATTATCTTTAAGTTTGCTAATTTCATCATTAAAGAAAGCAATATTTGATTTAATAATTTCTAATTTATTTTTGAAACCGGTTACTAAATCATCATTGTAGTAGGTAGATAATGTGTTTGGTATTACTGTAAAGTAAGGTATTTCATTAATTGTTGCACCTCAAAGTGTTTTTTCTAAAATAAGGTTTGCAATTGAAAGACCTAAATTAGTTGAAACCTTTTCATTATTTAATTTTTCATCTGTAGCACCGTTTGTTTCATCATTTGCAGGTTGTGCACTAGAGTTAGAAACATTGCTTAATGGGTCATATGCAGATGAAACTGTGTTTTGATCTCTTTGAATAATTTCTGAAAACATTTTTTGGAATTCTTCAGAGTTATCAAAGATGTATACAGTTCTTGAAACAATATTAAACAATGAATTTGCAATTCTTTGACTTGGTAATAATTTGTAATTAATGTGTTTACCAACTCCCATTGCAATATAGAATTGTTCAAATAATTTTCTAGAAGTATTTACGGCTGCATTAGTTGCTAATGCAAGTTGTTTTGATTCTGCTTTTACAACTTTTTCAGTGTAAACTTTTGTTTTATCTGGGTTGAGAACATCTTGAATTTGCACTTGCGCTTGCAATTCGTTATTAGGTGTTAAAGTCAATTTAAGAACACTATATTTAAATCTTGTATTAACTAGGTTTTTAAAAAAGAAATAAGTGTCTGATGTTCCTTTTGTTGCTACGTTATTGTTATATTCGGAAGCAAATGCATTTAAATCAGAATTATATCTATCATAAACTGTAGCAGTGATGTATGGTTTTAAGTTTGGAATAAGTTGAATTTCTTCATTTTGAACTGAAGGATCAACAATATCCGGTAATAATGGTGGGAAGATTGGGTTTTTAGGTTGATCTTCCTTCTCTTCATCAGGTTTTGAGTTTTGAGTTAAATCAAAATATAAAACACGTGAGGCAATTTTTGATTTAATGTACTGTTCTCAACTATCAAAACCTGATGGAACTGTCATTGATAATGTACGAGTTTCTGAGTTGTAATCATATTGTGTTGACTTATTATTAGGTGTGTCTTCATTGTTGATAACTATATCTTCAAAGTTAACATTGAATTCATCATAGTATTTTTCAACAAGTTTAACAAGTTCATCTTTAGTGATTTTGTTTACTTCTGGTTTTTCACCATCAATCTCTTCTTTTGTTGATGTAACTTCAATTTTATCTGTGATATCTTTTGGATAATCTTTTGCATAAATTGTTGTTCCATCGTTGGCATCAGATGATAAAACTTTTACTTCATCAAATGTTCTATCTAAGAAATTAATTGAGACATTTTTTAATGTTTTATCAGTTGAAGCAATTCTTGGGTAGAAAAATGGTAAACCAAATTTAATAGGGTTTTTAATGATTTCAGCTTTATTGTCTTCAAGGAAAGCAGCTACCTTGTGATAATAGTTTGCTTTAATGATATTATTCGTATCATTTGTCGTTGAGTCTAAATAACTTTTAGCTCTTTGACGTAGTTTTTTAATTCTTTCATCTAAAATTTCTTTTAATTTTTCTGATTGAACTTTATCAACAAGTTTTTTGAATGAATCAAAATCTGGAGCATTTATTTCAACAACATCTGTGTCACTGCCATTTCCATCAGGTTGAGCATTTGTTTCTTCAGATGTTGTAGATGCTGAGATTAAACTTAAAGGAGCGACTGTACTAGTTGCAGCTAGAGTAAGAAATAAGTGTTTAAATTTTCATTTTTTCATTTTTATTCCTCACCATTAAAAGTTGAAGGCATAAGAGAGAATAATGTGATTGCTTTTAACTCAAACAAATCATTCTCCAAACCTTTAATTTTTGCTTTCTTAGTAATATCTACATCTAATGAATCCATTAATTTTAAATATGTAATTTCTTTCATTAGATCTTTATATTCATTTTCTTTAAGTTTTAAAAACTCATTGTCGTATGTTTGTTGTTTGTAGAAATTAAGTAATTGACCACTATGTTTAATTGAAACAGTGTTATTTTTATAACTGAAAAATGCGTTTTCAATTATGACATAGATATAATCGCTATTTGGAAGTTGATATCTGAAAAATACTTTTTTGAAACTAGCCACAGAATTAGGAATGAATTCTATTCAACTGTCACGAAAATTATCATTTAATTCACAGTTTAAAACTTCAATTTTAGTTTCAGTTCCAAGACCGTCTGAAAATTTTATTCTCATGGTATCTCCTTAATCTTTTTTAGTGTGTAAAAGTATTTTCTTTTTAGAAAGAATTGAAATTTCTTCAACTTCTCTTTCTCTTTTAGCTCTTAAAATTTCTAGTCTTAATTTTCTACCTTTTTTCTCTAGGTCATTGATCTTTTTGTTTTCTGCAACTAATTTATACTTTTGGTAAATTAATCCAGATTCACTAAGTAATGTTAATGTGATGTATGTTAAATAACTTCTAATTTCTGAGTCAATAAATGTATCAACATCAGGATAAATTTTTAACTTATCAATATCAACAAATTCTTCATATTTAGATTTCTTAATATTTAAGTTGAAATTCATTTTTTGCAATGGAATAACATCCAAATATTCTTGTTTGATTTTTGATGAGTTAATAACGAATTTAACATTATGATAACCATTAAAGTTAATAAAGTTCTCAATAAAGTTAACTATTTCTTGTGCTGTTGAAATAATTTCATTTTGCATTGATGAATACACAACATTAAAGTTATTTTCTTGACAGAATTTATTTGCTGATTCACCTATTGCAATGAAATAATCATCTTTGTCAGCATTTTTTAAAATATTCTTTTCATGCTTTGAATATGAGTTAGTTTCATATTGTTCTGTTTCTGTAACATAAACTCATATTGTTTTACTTAATAATTTTTGAGTTGTTTTTGATTTAAATAATTTATTTAAAATCGAAAAATTAATATCTAATTCAGGTTGAATTAATGGGTTTGAAATCGCATATTTTGCTTCAAGTGTTTCAATGAATTTTTTAGATTGATTAGCACGCTCAAAGTAGAATGCAATTTGTTTTGATAATTTAAGAATATTAATTAAAGTAATATTCTTTTTAGATTCAACTATTGTAGTGATCTTAGATAAACTCTCAGATTTTTCTTTAATCTTTTTGATGTGCATTTTTACTTACTTCCATCTGTTGTGTTATTAAGTAACTTATCAGAAAAGTAAAGTTTGAATAAGCGATTTAATTTATCAAATGAAATAACGATTCCAGGCATTATCTCAACTGGTTTTTCTTGTGTCATAAGTAATTTTTCAACTAATGCATTGAATGCTGTAAGCATTTTCTCAATTCTTGGATCTTCACTTTTGACAAAGCTAAATGTTTGAATATTTGGATCATTATTTAATTTAATTGTTGGAATTAAATCAGTTGTGCTAAAACGTGTATTCATTGTAAAAGTAATTACAAAACGTGGGAAAAGAATTTGATTTTTATCTGCAAAATTCTTATCTCTTTGAACTGTAACTTTATTTCACAATGGGTTAGATTTAGAAATGTTGTTATCAATAAAGAATTGATTGCTTAAAACATCGTATGAAATGAAGTCCGGACCACTAGTAATGTCTTTGTAATTTTTAAATACTTGTTGTTTAAACTTCATCTTATTTAAAATCATTTGGTCTAATTCACTAGTATTACGTTGAAATTTTGACTTTAATAAAGAAAGTAATTTCATATTAAGCCTCGCTTTCGTTATTTTGTTTATTTGTTTCTTGCATTTGATATTTTGAGCCTAATTTATAAACAATTACGGTTTCAAGTAATCATTTAATAAAGATGTAACTTAAGTTTAAAACAGTTGTTACAACAGCTAATATTAAGAAGATATCTGAGAATTTAAATGTAAATGGAAATGCTTGTAAGTGATAATTGTTTGTTTGTGTTAAATATGCATCGAATACTTCGAAGTAAATTGAAGCAATTAACATCGAATAAACCACAACCATAGTGATATTTGAAAATACATTGTATTTATTAACTTGTAATTTTCAAATCACTGAAATTATCATGATTGAAAGCACTGTTCCCATAATTAACATATAGTTATTGAATTTGTCCACATTTGGAATACGTAAAATTAATGTTGTCACTAAGATAAATAATATTGAGACAATTAATGTTAAAGATTTTGTTGAATTGTTAATCTTTTTGACATTTTTAAGTCTATTAATAAATCCATAAACAACAATGACTAAGGCAAATCCAACAAATGATAATGCTCAATAAATATGTGCTGGTTCACGGTAGTTTAAAATACCATCTTTAGTTTGAATTAAGAACATATTAATGAACATTCAAGCCATAAAGATACTTAAACTTACAATGTTAAATGTTTTAGCATTATTAAATAATGTTTTTAAGTAGTCTTTTCTATTAGGAATTAATGTCAACATTGAAATGCGACCATATGCATAAATGATTAATAGTGTTAAAGCAATTATTAATAGGAAAATTGATAGTGCTGTATTTTCCTCGAAGAAGTGCTTAACGTTGTTCATATTATTATTATTATTATTATTGAACAGGTCATTTGTATCAATGTTATTAACGAATAGAATCAATACAATATATGATCCAATCAATAAGATTAGTTTTGCTAAATCACTGATTATTAAATCACGACTGAATTTACGACTATTTGAATTAATTTTTCTAAAGAAAATTAAATATTTAACATCGTATAAGACATTTCATAAAACTAATACTAAAAACGGAATTGTCTTATATACAAGTGATATTGGTGTTAAAGTTTGTGTACTTAATAATAAATAAGTAGATGTTGCTACAATTGCTAAGTAACCAACATATCAGAGTGTCGATCATGCTTGATTTTGTTGATACCTATTTAAATTTCGATAAGCAAAATAGCTACTAAAGACAATTGGAAGAATCAGAATTATGAAGTTATAAATAACTACAAAATTTTGACCTTGCAATGAAATTGTTGTTGTATCAAATATTTTTGCATAACCTAAATCACTAGCACCAATTATGCTTTCCATGTTGAATAACACAAGAAGAAGCATAACAGTCAATGAAATGAAATTAATAAAAACTTTGATATTTTTAATGGCCATTTGCGATAACTTAAAAGTTGATTTTGTTATTTTCATATTAACCTTTTTCTCCTATTTTTTGACTATTATTCTTCCACCATAGCTTGATCCGAATCTTCCTCAAGCTTGTGTTCTACTTAAGAAATCAGCGTCTTCTTGTGAATCTACAATAATAGAATTGAATGTTTCTCTACCTGCTTCAAGTAATCCATAAAGACTTAAACCGAAGTTGTCTCCAATATCTCTAAAGCTACCTGTAAGGTGTAAAATGTTTGTGTCGTCATTATCAAATACTAATTTTGCACGATCTGGACCCCTTAGAACTAATGCCCCAAATTGACCAGGAACGATTTCTCCAAATGGTAATTGGAATTCTTGACCATCGTTGTGTAATTTAAGTTCACGGAAAACACGACGGTTTAATGGAATATCTTTAAGTGATTTTAAAGTTGGATTAAGACTTAAGTCAATGTATTTTGGTCATCCTTGATCACCTCATGAACCGTTGAATACTTTTCAATCTTGGTGAACTCTTAAGATAATGTCAAATCCTTCTTTAATATCTTCAAAATTATCATGTCTTGAAGGTCTAATTGTATCAAATTGAATTGATGCACCACGTTTAGCTGGCGATGTATCTTCTCAACCTTTATTTAAACCACCTTCGTAAGGTACGAATGCTGTATTTTTGAATCCAACACCATCAATTCCTCAACGTTGTCTTCCTCTTATATCTGTATTTTGCATTGTTGTATAAACAGCAACTTCTTGTAAGTGAATATCTTTTAATCCCGCAATCGCAGAAGTATCTGTTGTTTCAAAGAACAATGTTACTTGTTGAATATTGCTTGGTATTTGAGATAAAAGATTTCTTAATGATTCGTTTTTGTCTCTAAGACCAATGTTGTTTACTCTAAGAATTGTAACTTCTGGGTGTGCTTTAAGGATTTCAATAAATTTGTTGTATCCTTTTAAGTTTGAAGCATCTACTTCAAGTAAGAATTGATCTGGTTGACCCCTTGAAACATCATCTTTACCATTTGGTACATATTGGTAAACTCTTAAACCATCATCTTTTGAAGTTTGACGTCCTGTTCTAGGATCAAACTCATTTTGATTACGTTCATAACTCTTAGTGATTTCATTAAATGTATCTGAGGCATCATATTTATTTCATCCAGGGAAATTGTTTTTAAGAATTTGTTCTGGATTACGGTCTCATTTTGAGTTGAATTTAAGAACACGTTTTTTGTTATTTGAAATTGTACGGTTAAAGACTGGGTTGTCACCTTCATTTATGTAAGTGAAATGGAAACCAATATCAAATCCTCATCCATTTCCGCTTACTTCGAAACTGATTTTTCTACCTTTTTGAGCTTCACTCTTAGCGATTTCTAATGCAGCTTCCATTTGTCTTTTCATAATTTCTCTAAGTTGTTCTCTAGTGTATTGTGGTCCATCAAATTTAATTGTTGATTTACCATTTAATCATTTAGCGAACACTTCAAGTCATTCTGGATTACGTTTATAAACTTCTTTATAAACATCTTTTAAGTTTTCTGCAGTGAAATCAACATTAGAATCAATTAATTTATTTAATTTATCAAATCTTTCTTGTTGATCTTGAAGAATGAATTCTGATGGATTTACATCTTTTGGTTCTGGATATGAAGATTTCTTATCTGGAATATCTAGTGTGTCAGGATTAACATATGCACCTTGTTGACGTAAAACTTCAGAAACAGTTTTTTCATCTTTAGGTGTAACAGGTTCAGGTGTTACTTCAGGTTGTTTTGGTTTTTCAACTTGTTTTGGAACAACTTGAATAATAGCACTTGAATCAATTGGGAATGTTTGTGCTTGACTTTTTGAACGTAATACATATCCATTTGGTACTAATTCTTGGATTTTTGGAACATTATTGTCTGCAAAAGTACCATTTTTTGTTTCAACAACTTTTCCATCATACATAAATGTAATGCTATAGTAGTGAATTACACTATCTTTTTCAACAATAATATCAATTGTTTTACCCAATTCAATAAGTGGTAATCCCCCACTTACATGGTAGCCTTTAGGTAGAAAATCTCTTCACTTAATTTCTTCAGTTGAGTTTTCTACAGTTCTAAAGGTATGGCTTGCAATTTCGGTTCCATTGATAGTTTTAAAGATAATTTTTGTATCAACATATTTAACAATTTTTGAAACTAAAATTTTAGTAGTTTCACCTGGATTGTAAACAAATGGTCTGTCAGGATAAGCTAATTGATATCCTTTAGGTAAAATTGCAATTATGTCTTCTTTTGTAATTGTTTCATTGCTTAGTTTTGCAATAGAACGGTCTTGACCAACTTTTTCATTTGTTGCTACGTTAATGAACTCAAAAGTTGAAACAATGTTTAATTTATTAACATTAATTTGATATGTATGATTGTTTTCATCTAATGTAATTACAGTATCTTGTGCTTGTGCGCCATCTTCAGGTTCAGCAATCACATATCCAGCTGGTAATAATGTTCTTTTAGCAGCGTCAATAGTTTGTCCTTTTTCCCCTGTAACTTGTCTTGTTGAAACGATTCTACCATTTCATAAGTAGTTAATTGTAATTGAAATAGGTTCTGAAATTTGAATTACAAATATCTTATTTGTCTTACCTGGTTGAATTGTTGGATTTTCTTTTGAAGCTAATTTATAACCTTTAGGAAGTCAATCTGGATCATAATCAATTGCATCACCTTCATATGATTCAAAATTAACTGGTGTTCCAACCGATTGAGCTGTAACTTTATCAATAAATTCAATAAATGTTCTAACTAACTTTTTAATTGGTTTAACATAAATATCTGTGACACCACCAAGCGTTACTGTTACTTGTGAGTCTGGATCAGCTAATTCATAATTATCAGGCATGTAATTTGTATAATCAATTGTTGCACCTTCTTCAGTAATAACTTTTTGACTTTTTACAATAACTTTTTCATTTGATTGTTTAATTTCAATAAAGTTAATTGTTGATGTAACTTTTTGTTTGATTTTTTCAATAGTTATTTCTATATTTTTTGAATCTTCAGCAATTGGATATTCAAATTGTGCACCATCAGGTAATTTGTAACCTTCTGGTATATATTTAATAATATTAAGGTTTTCACCTTCTTTAGTTTTAACTTCAACTGGTTTATCAATAATTGCACCGCTTGAATCTTTAAAACTTAAAGTTACATTTACTTCTTTATGAACTTTAGCTACAAAGTATCTATTTGTAAAACCAATTTTGATACTTGTGTTTTGAGAATCTACCATTTCATAACCTTCTGGCACGATAGCAGATAAATCAAATGTTGATGTAATTTCTGAATTTTGTTTTGTAACAGTCCCAACAACTGTTTCATCTGAATTGTTACCACTTAAATCAGTTGTAAAGAATACAAAACTAGTTTCACTATTTTGTTTCTCTGGTACAACTCAGATAATATTTTCTGGTGATCCTAATTGAGCATCTATTTTTTGACCATTTGGATATCTTTCAGGGTCAAAATTATAACCATTTGGAATTAGGTTTTGAATTTGCATTTGTAGCGCTTCATCAGATTGTGAATAAAACTCAATTTTCTTAACAACTTCTTTTGTCCCCGAGTTTTTAAAAATTAAAGTTGTTTTAACTTGAGAATCATCTTTTTTCGCTTTACCCTTATCCGCATTAACGTCAGTGTTCGATGAATAAGACGGTTGAAACGTTACAACTACTTTGCTAATTGTAGATTGCTTGTTGTCATTGTCATCAAGAACCTTCGTGTTATTTCTTTGTATATATTTATTCTTGATACTATACACAGTCAATCCGGCAGCAGCAAGCGCAAGAATTCCACCAGATATTATGATAGCAGTTTTGATATATTTGAGTTTCTTAGCCTTAATCATATTATTGCTCTCCTTGTATTGTGTAGTTTGGTCTAATGTATATTAGATTACCTTGTTATTTATTTCTTTGAATTCTTACATAATTATTTTACTTAATACAAAAAAGAATTTTTTTCTTTATTATTAAAATTTAATATATATACTTTAAGTATATATATTAACATTTAAAACATTTTAATTTTGAATATCTTTAAAAAGTTGTATATATATACTTAAAGTATATATATACAAAGAATATAAGAAAGATGGTGTGGTTTCTTATTAGTTATGGGTATTTATAAGTTAAAGAAAAACTTTTGTATCTATTTTGTAGGGTTAAACAGAATATGTTCTTTTCAATAAATCTGGATAATAAAAAAACAACATCTTTTACAATGTTGTTTAAAAATTCTAAATTATCAAATTTTAATTCTTTTATCTTTCGGTAAGAACATCTTATCTTCTTCTTGGATTTCGTATGTTTCTTGGAATAAATCTGAGTTCATTAATAATACATTTGCACGTTCTTTAGCAGGTGCATGAACATCTTGCTCTAATTGAATTTTAGCTGATGAATCTGACTGAATTTGTCTTCAGCATGTTGCTCAGTTTTCAAAGAAATCTTTTGGATTGAAATCTTTTTCTCTTGAAGCCGCTTCTAATGCACATGAGAACCCACCAATATCAGCAATGTTTTCTGAAACAGTTAATGTACCATTTACTTTTCCGTTTGGTGTAATTCTTGAATCATATAATGCAATAACGTCTTTTGTTTTTTCTTCAAATCTTGCTCTATCTTCATCTGTTCATCAATTGTTTAAACTTCCATTTTCATCAAATTGTGAACCATTGTTATCAAATGCGTGAGAAATCTCATGAGCGATAACTGCTCCAATTGCTCCATAGTTAGCTGATGATGATTGATTTAAGCTATAGAATGGTTTTTGTAAGATTGCTGCTGGGAAAACAATGTGATTTGCGAATGGATGGAAGTATGCATTAACCATAGCAGGTGACATACCTCAGAATTTAGGATTTGTTTCTTTTAAGTATAATGAGAAATTATATTCAGTCATAATACGACCAAAGTTTTTAACATTTTCAAATAAGTTTGAACCATCTTCGTATGTTTTAACAATTAATTTTTCGTAGTATGGTCTGATTTCTTCAGGGTAACCAACCATTACACCTAATTTATTAAGTTTTGTAATTGCTTTTTGTTTTGTTGCTGGTGAAAGTCATGTATTTTCTTGTAAACGTTCTCTGTAAATGTCAATCATGCTATAAATCATGTGTTCAACATCTTTTTTAGCTTCTTCACCGAAGTATGTGTGAGCATAGTAAAGACCTAATGGCATACCATAGTAACGTTCTGCAACATCATATGCATATAAATCTAATTTACGTGCTTCTTTAATTTCATATAAAGCTTGTCTATATTTGAAAGCAGTTAATCTAATATCTTCAGATAAGTAACCTGTAAGTGCTAACATGTTTTTAATAAAGCATAATGCTTTGTATCCTTCAAAGTTTTCATCACTATAAAGTTTATCTACCGCTTCAATATATCTTACATTTGTACATGCAATTTGTTTAACATCATCTTTAACTAATGAATTGGCAATTTCTGAGATGTTAAATTGTTTTACAGTGTCTTTGTATCACTCGATGTCTTTTAAGTTGTATAAAGCCACGTAATCGGCCTTCTCAACGCTTGAAAGAACATATTCAACCACCTTAGCATCAAATTTGATTGCTTTTTTAATTAAATCTTGTGCTTCAGCTTGAGTTTTTCCGTATGAAACAAGTAATTCTTCAACTACATCACTTCAAACTTTTAATAATTTTTCTTTTTGTTCTTGATCTTGATATTTTTCTTTACTTGGAAGGATTAATGATTGATCATCTAATCATAAAATTTTAATTTTGTTGTTTACAAAATCTTCATCACATCCAAAAGATAAAGGCAAGTATGTATAACCTTCTTCAATTTCATATTTGTAGTAATTTTCTGAAATGTTTTTGAATGATGGAATTGCTAAAATATTATCTAAGAATTTTCTAACTGGTTCTCATCCAAGTTTTTTTCTAGTACCAGCATCTGCAACCATTTGATATAACTTTACATATTCATGAATAAGTTTATCTTTTGGTAATTCTCTTTTACCTGATGCTCATTCAATAGTTAATGTTTTAAGTAATTTTTCTGTGTGTAAATCTATTTCACCAAATGCAGAAATACCTGAACGATCAGCAGGAATTTTTGTTGTTTGTAATCAATCATGATTTATGTAATCATGAAAGTCATCTTGTAATCTTGGTTTATTCATATTTCTCCTTGTTTAAGTTTAATAATTAAATTATATTAGAAAAGCTATAACATTGCATAAAAGTAATAAATGTGGAATGAAATCCGAGCAATCATATCTATAATTGTTTTTTATACTTTTGAAATTAACCTTTTATAACTTGAGCATAGTTTTATAAGTATCCGCAAACAACAAAAAACACATCACTTAATAACTAAAGCAATGTGTTAATATTTTTCTCATTTTAGATTATTTGTTTAATAAACTTGCAAGTTTATTTTCTAATCATTCTACTAATTCTTTTAGATCATTTGTGAGTTGCTCATCAAATCTACTTAAAACTGGGGCATCAATATCTAAAACACCAAAAACTTGATCATTAATAATGATTGGTAAAACTATTTCTGATTTACTATTTGCATCACATGCAATATGATCACTAAATGTGTGCACATCATCAACAACTACTGTTTTTCTAGTTGTAGCAGCATATCCGCAAACACCACGTGAAAATGGAATCATTGAGCAAGCAATTTTACCTTGGAATGTGTGTAGATATAATGTTTCTCCTTCTGCTAAATAAAATCCAACTCAATTTAAGTTATCTACTGTATCGTTTATGTATGCAGTTGTATTTGATAAAAGAGCATTAACTCTATTTTCTGCATCTAATAAGCTAATATATTCTTGTTTTTTCATGCAAATATTATAATTAAAAACTCACTTTTTCAATTTTAAAAAAGTTTAAATATTAACTTTTGCATCAAAAAACACATTTAAGATAAATGTGCCTTTTAGTAATTATTTTTTAGGTTCAATATTGGTTTTTAAAACTGATAAAAATGCTTCTTGTGGGACTTCGATTGAACCAAGTTTTTTCATTCTTTTCTTACCTTCTTTTTGTTTTTTAAGAAGTTTTTGTCTACGTGTAGGGTCCCCACCATAAAGTTTCGCAGTAACATCTTTACGGAAAGCTTTAATTGTTTCACGTGCAATAATTTTTCCACCAATTGCTGCTTGCACAGGGACTTCGAAATTTTGACGAGGAATTGCATCTTTTAATTTAATACATAATTCACGTGATTGTTCTTGTGCTTTATCACGGTGACAAATAATTGAGAAAGCATCAACTTTATCTCCATTTAAGAGAATATCAACTTTTACTAAATCACTTTCTCTGTATCCGATTCATTCATACTCAAATGACGCATATCCCTTTGTGGTAGATTTTAAACGATCGAAGAAGTCAAATACAGTTTCTGCTAATGGTAATTCATAAACAACCATTGTACGTTTTTGATCAACTGCTTCAAGTGTTTTGTAAATTCCACGTTTATTTTGACAAAGTTCCATAACATTACCAATAAATTCATTTGGAACAAAGATTGATGCTTCAACATAAGGTTCTTCAATTTTCTCGATAAATGTTCTATCTGGGAATAATGTTGGATTTGAAATCATTTCAATTGGTCCCTTTGTTGTAGTAACTTTGTACTCAACAGAAGGTGAAGTTGCAATGATACCAACTTTATACTCACGGTCTAATCTTTCTTGAAGAATTTCCATGTGTAACATTCCTAAGAATCCAACACGGAAACCAAAACCTAATGCTTTTGATGTTTCTTGTTCTCAAACAATTGATGAATCACTAAGTGAAATCTTTTCAAGACTTTCTTTTAGATCCATATAATCACGTGTGTCAATTGGATAAAATCCTGTAAAGACAACTGGCTTCATCTTTTTGTAACCAGGTAATGCTTTGTCAGTTGGTTTTTCAATTAAAGTAATTGTATCCCCAACATTAACCTCTTTAGCATCTCTGATTGCTGCAGAAACTCATCCAACTTCACCAGCAACTAATTTATCTTTCTTGGTTTCATGTGGGTTTCTTACCCCTAAATCAATTACGTGGTAGTGGTTATCTTCATCAGTACGTGACATGAATTTGAAACGATCTCCAGTTTTTAATTCACCTTCAAAAACACGAATCAACATAACAACACCACGATATGGATCAAAGTAACTATCAAAGATTAATGCTTTTAATGGTTTTGTATCATCTGCATCCTTTGGAGCAGGAATATATTCAACAATAGCATCAAGCAACTCTGGAACCCCTAATCCTGTTTTAGCCGATACTAAAATAGCATTATCAGTTGGAATACCAATAACTTCTTCGATATCTGCTTTTACTCTTTCGACATCAGCACTTGGTAAGTCGATTTTATTAATAACAGGTAAAATCTCTAAATTGTTTTCTAAAGCTAAATAAACATTAGCTAAAGTTTGTGCTTCAATACCTTGAGTTGCATCTACTAATAATAATGCACCTTCAGAAGCAGCAAGTGAACGAGATACCTCATATGTAAAGTCGACGTGACCAGGAGTGTCAATTAAGTGAAAAATATAATCCTTGTACTTAATTTGTACTGCATTTAATTTAATTGTAATTCCACGCTCTTGTTCTAAATCCATTGAATCAAGGAACTGAGCCTTAAGATCTCTATTCGCAACTGTGTTTGTAAGTTCCAAAATACGATCTGCTAATGTACTCTTTCCGTGATCGATGTGAGCGATAATTGAAAAGTTTCTAATCTTTGATTTATTCATGATTTAAATTATATATAAAAAAATTTTGCATTCTTTAAAAATGTCTTATAATGTTATCAGTGCTTTAGGAAACTAAAGAATGAGATATCTACAAGATATCGCTGCTTGCGGAATATAAAATCGCCTTTCACGTAATAATTTAAAAGCTCTTCGGAGCTTTTTCTTTTATTTTGAAATTAAGGTGTAATTTGTCGTTTTTTGCTTAAAAAGCATTTTTTGAGAAAAAATGTGGAAATCAAAAACATCTATTATTATGGTTTTTTGGTTAAAATGTGGAATTTTTATGTTAATTTTTCAACGTTATTTGTAGCACAAAATAATATTTTTTGTTGCATTTCCATAATAAAAAATGAATAAAAAAATATTAAAAAACTTTTTTGACTATGTGCAAAACGTTTTTGCATAAATTTAATATAATTAAATTATGAAAAAACCAATATCATACAAAGATATTTCAGTTCTTGCTGGAGTTTCTATATCGACAATTAGTCGTTTCTACAATAATGGTTACGTTTCTAAAAAAACTAGACAAAAAATCAGCGCCATTATTGATCAAAACGAATATGTTCCTAACCATGGTGCTCGTATCATCAAAGGTAAGGATACTTCAGTTTTTGTTATTTCACCAATTTATGGACATAATTACTATAACCAAATCATCAACGGTATTATCGCTGCATGTATGAAATCAGGTCGTAGAGTGACTACAACCTACACAAAGGACGAAACAAGAGATTATATAGAAACTGTTAGGTACGTTTTATCATGAAAACCAACATCTATCGTGTTGTTTGTTAATAAATATGATCGTGAATTATTCACATATTTACGTAATGTTACAGATGTTTCAATTGTTGTATATGGACATGAAGTTCCTGGAGTTTCATGAATCACAACAGATGAAAAGAAAGCATTCTATGAGTTAACTAAGACTTTCATTGCTAAAACACCTATGGATCAAAAAGAAAAGAAATATATCTTTTTAGAAGATCAAAAGTTAACCGATATTCAAAAAACAGAACGTTACGAAGGGTTTGAACAAGCTTGTCGTGATTTACAAGTTAATCATGCTAAATGTCAAGTTCATCCAAAAAGAAAACCAGAAGATATTAGTAACATTATTACTTATGCAAAAAACAACAAATATTGAAATGTAGTGTGTTCATCACATGAAACATTTGTTTCTTTATCAAACCGTTCAACTAAAAATACTTTACGTTTAACTGACATCGGTTATCAGTCAATTTATGACAATCTTAAAACATATGCAAGTAAAATTTTTATCGATTATCCACTAATCGGATTAGAAATTGAAAGAATGATTGAAACACAATTAAAAGATAATGAAGTTCAAACCAAAGTTGTTGAACTTGAATTAATTGATGGTGAGCAATCAAAATAGTGAGAAAGAACCAAAAGCGCTTAATCCAAGCGTTTTTTGTTTTGATAAAACTATAAAATCTACCTTAGAATTAAATATAATATAGTTATGAAGAAATTTTTTAATAAAAACGATGCAATTAATGACATTTTTTTAAACAGAAAAAACTTTTTAACTGCTTTGTCATTGGTTGTTTGATCAAAACGGGATGTGCCTAGTGATCTTGAAAAACATAAAAGAGGGATTACATTTTGAACATTTGCATATGCTATTGCAGTTTCAATTGCATGTTTTGCTTCATTTGTTTTCTTGATTGAAATACCTACTACTGCACTAGGTTACATTCACTGAGAACGCTTTATTGTAGCGTTACAAATCATTACACTACTATTATTTATTATTGACTATGGACTACATATGGCAACATATAAATATCGCCATACTGAAATACAAAAACCACTGTGAAAAATGACTTTAAAATACATTTTTTCATTCAAAGGTATCATTATACTTTTATGTATTTTATCTTCATTAAATGCTGTGACTTATTTCTTAAGCAATAATGAATTAGATAATTATAGAAAGACACCAATTTACAATTTCTTTAATGGTTTTAAAACTCTTAATGCCTTAAAGGTAGTTAGATTCTTCTTTATATTAACCTTATTCACACCATTCAAAATCATTTCAGGTGTCTTTGAAAAACAAAAATCAACTTTATCTTATATCTTTCTTTTAATTGTTGTTGTTATCTTCATTTTTGCATTATTAATTTGAAATAATGAATTAGAATATCTTAAACAACAACAAGTTTCATGAATTAAAGAAAACATCGCTCCAGCGACAATTTTAAATGATCCAAATTATAGTTCATATACTAAAGTTGCTGACTGAAACAAAATTCAAAATAATAATATTGACATCATCAAAGCATTTAATGATTTCATGAATAATTGAAAACCTGCTGATAATGATGTTCAAGCATGAACTCAAAAAACTAATTGAGAAAATGAATTTAACTCAATTTCAAATGGATACGTACAAAGTTTCATGGATTCAATTTACTTTGCTACAATTACACTAACAACAATTGGATATGGTGATTATGTACCACATGCACCAATAGCACGTGCTTTAGTGGCTTTAATGTCATTGTTAGGTATCGCAATTATTGCCATTCCTTCTGGGGTTATTGCTGGGTCTTTCTTAACACAAATCCAAAAACAAGTTTCAGATAAAAAACAATCTAAAAATAAAGCTAAAAATATAAACAATAATGACACAATTTCAAAGGAGGAAAATGATTAAATTAGGTTCACACGTTTCATTTAAAGCTCCAAATTATCTAGTTGGCGCAGTTGAAGAATCACTTTCATATAATGCTAATGCTATGATGATTTATTTAGGAGCACCACAAAACGCAAGACGTGTTGATGTATCGAAATATAAATTAGAAGAATATTTATCAAAATATCAAGACAAAATGCCACTTGAAAACATTGTTGTGCATGCTCCATACATTATTAACCCATCTAATCCTGATAAAGCAAGATTTGCAATTGATTTCTTAATCGAAGAAATTAATAGAATGAATTATATTGGGTTAAAGTGATTAGTTCTACACCCTGGTGCATCAGTTGGTTATGAAACTGAAGAAGCATTAGACACATTAGTTGATAGTCTAAATGAAGTATTGGCAAACACCAAAGATGTTGTGATTTGTATTGAAACAATGTCTGGTAAAGGTACAGAAGTTGGAATTAATTTAGAGCAAATTTCTCATATTCTTAAATGAACAAACTCAGATCGTATTAAAGTTTGTCTTGATACATGTCACATTTGAGATGCAGGATATGATATTAAAGATTATGAGAATTTTAAAAACGAATTGAAGCAATGAGATTTACTAAAAGAAATTAAAGTTATTCACTTGAATGATTCTAAAAACGAAATTATGTCGCACAAAGATAGACACGCAAATATTGGTACAGGATGTATTGGTACAGAAGCTTTAAAAAGATTTGTTCATGATCCAGATTTTGAAAACATGCCAATAATTCTTGAAACACCAGTTCCGGAAACTGGTCCAATCTACAAAGAAGAAATTGAACTTTTATTAAACAAATAGACTGCACTAAAAAAATTTAGAAAAATGCATTTTTTGTTTATAATATAAAAGACTTATTTAAATATATTTAAAAATCAAGTAAAGGAGCTATTATGGCAAGAGAAGGTTACACATTAGTTTGTGCTGAATGCAAAATGGAAAACTACATTTCTAAGAAAAACAAAAAGAACCACCCAGAAAAAGTGGAACTTAACAAATACTGCGCTAAATGCAACGCACACACAAACCATAAAGAAAAGAAATAAGCATAGCTCTTTTCAATAAAATTAATAATAATATTAACTTAGGCATTTGTCTAGGTTTTTTTATAAAGGTTTATAATATATATAAATTTATTTATAGGAGACGAAATGAACAGAATTAAATTAGATGAAATGTTTGAAAAAACAGGAGTAGAAGTTTTAATTTCTGAAGCCCCTCAAACTAGATTATGATATGCTGATGTTCAAACATCAGATGGTTTTATTGCCATTGAAAAAGACAAAGCAACATTATTTGTTGATGGACGTTACATTGAATACGCACAAAACAATGCCAAAAATGTTGATATCGTTTTAATCAAAGGCAATTCACTTGCTGAATGATTTAAAAATAAAGGATTCAAAAAAATCGCTTTAGAAAAAAACTACTTAACAAAAGAAGTCGAAAATAGAATTGTTAAAATGGTAAACCCAGAGCACATTGAATGAGTTGATGCACAAGCATTAAGAGTTCTTAAATCAGAAAAAGAAATCGAAACATTACAAAAAGCTATTGATATCTCACTTACAGCATTAGCAGAATTTAAAGAATGAGTTAAACCTGGCATTACTGAAAAAGAAGCAGGTGCATGACTTAACTATTTAATGAAGAAACATGGTGCTGAAAAAGAAGGTTTTGATGAAATTATTGCAACTGCAGCTTCATCAGCAGAGCCACACCACCACACAACAGATAAAAAACTTGTTGCAGGTTCATTATTAAAAGTTGATTTTGGAGCACAATATCACGGATACACAGCAGACATCACAAGAACATTTATTTTAGGTGATGAAAAAGATGCCGATCCTAAAATGCTTGAAATTTTAAACATTGTAAAAGAAGCAGCTGCTGAAGGAAGAAAAATTGTTCGTCCTGGAATTAAAGCTTCAGAAGTTGATAAAGCTTGTCGTGATTACATTAAAGCAAAAGGTTATGGTGAATATTTTGTTCACTCAACAGGTCATGGACTTGGTATTGATGTTCATGAATGACCTTCTATCTCACCTATGTCAGAGTGAGTGTTAGAACCAGGAATGGTATTAACTGTTGAACCAGGAATTTACATCGAAGGATTCGGTGGAGCAAGAATCGAAGATGATGTTTTAGTTACAGAAGACGGACACATTGTTTTATCAAGAAGAAACGAAAAATAATAAATATGAAACTTTATAATGAAATTGAACCTTATGTTCAAGATTATTTAAAAGTTGATTCACTACATCAAATATATTATGAAGTTAGCGGTAACCCAAATGGTGTTCCCGTTTTCTTTATACATGGTGGCCCAGGTGGATCAACAAACCCAAAGTGCCGTCGTTTCTTTGATCCTAATTATTACAAAATTATACTTTTAGATCAACGTGGTTGTGGTAAAAGTTTACCAACAGCAGAATTAACAAATAATACTACTTGAGATTTAGTAGAAGATATTGAAAAATTAAGAAAACATTTAAACCTTAATAAAATCATTTTATTTGGTGGTAGTTGAGGTACAACATTATCTTTATGTTACGCCATCAAATATCCACAAAATGTCTTACATTTAGTGTTGAGAGGTATTTTCTTAGCTCGTCAAGAGGATGTTGACTTTTTATATGAAAAAGGTGCTAGTTTCTTTTATCCAGAAGCATTTGAAAAATATGCAAATTATATTAAAGGTTTCCCTGGTAATTCAATACTAGAAAAATACTATAATGTTCTAATTAAAAGAGATGAAAATGCCTATGTTGCAGCTAAATACTTCTCTGAATGGGAGTCATCACTAGTTAGTGTTCATAAACCTAAACCTTTTAAATCTGATAAAATTGCAGATTATCAAATCGCCATTATGGAATCGCATTACTTTATAAATAAATCATTCTTACCTGAAGATAATTTTATTTTAAACAATGCACACATAATTAAAGATATTCCTACTCACATTGTGCACGGTCGTTGCGATGTTGATACACGTCCGGTTGGAGCATATTTATTAGCTAAACAATTAAATAATTGCAAGCTTAATTTTGTTGCCACAGCAGGTCACACACAATGAGACAGGTATAATCAATCTAAACTTATTTCAGTCATGGAAGAAATTAAAAAATTATATTAAAATCAAACCTTATACATCTATGGTATAGGGTTTTTTCTTTTGCATAAAAAAATCATGCTTTGCAACATGATTATCATTATTTAATATTAATATTCATCAGTTTGTTTTAAAACGTCTAAACTTAATTCAATTGGTGTTTTCTTACCGAATGATTCGATTTCAACAACTGCTTCGTTCTTTTCAACATCTAAAACTTTAATAACACCGATTTCACCTTTGAATGGTCCATCAATAATTTCAACAAGATCATTAATTTTAAGACCAAGTAAGTTTTTACCAAGGTTGAATAATTCTAATGCTTCTTCTTCAGTTCTAATCATTTTCTTGATTTCACGTAATGAAACTGGTGTTGGTTTAGCTCCCTTACCTGATGATCCGATGATCCCTGTAACATTTTGTGTGTTACGTACAACATATCAAGCTTCATCTGTAATATCCATATTTGCGAAAATATATCCTGGGTAGATATTTACATATTTAATTTTGTATGGTTCACCTAAACGTTTTTTCTCAATTTCTTTAGCTGTTAATGTAGGTTTTTTAAAGATTTTAAAAGCACCTGTTTCACATGCTTCTGCATTAAAACAATCTGCAACATTTTCAGCAATAATACGGTTGTTTAAAGCTTCTAAAACTTGATCTTCTTTTCCTCTAACAGTTGAGATCATATATCATTTAAAATTAGTCATATTTAATCCTTTCAGAATTTAAATTTAATTTGTTGGCGTTGATCCTAAAATAGATCATAAGTGAGTGAAACCAATTGAAACACCATAAACAAATAAAGTAAATAAGATTGTAAAAACAATTATTTTAATCATATTATGTCAGTTAGTCTTAGCAGATGGTCATCTAACACGTTTGATATCTTTAACCACTTTACGGAAGAAGTATATTTTCTTACGAGGTGGTTTTTGTGAATTATTTTGTAACTGTGTATTTGAATTTTGAGACATTAAATTTCCTCTTTGTGTAATGTATGTTCCTTACAATGTGGACAGAACTTTTTAATTTCAATTCTAGCCATATTTCCATTAGATTTATTTGTTGAATAATTCTTTTTTCTGCACATTTCACATGCTATTGCAATCTTATTTTTTTTCATAGTTAAATTTTAACACATTCAACTAAAAATGAGCCTACTTTAATAAATAAAGTAGACCCATTGATTTTTATGATATTGCATAACTTTTAAGTAGTTGGTTAGTCTCATTTAAAAATTTTATTTTCTTATTTAATTTTTCAATATTATCTTTTGCTGCTTGTATTTGAATTTCATCTATTAAAGTTTTATCTTTAGAAACTTTTGCACCTTTATCATAGGTTTCAATGTTAAAATGAGTGCGTAAATTAATAATATTCCTAAATGATTCACCTTTATTTTTTAATGAATTTTCAAAGGTATATTGAGAATTATTTAAACAATTAAAGTAGTTTAAAGTTTTTATTTTAATCAAATATCAGAAGATATTTTTGAAAGAGTTAAATGAGTTGATTTTTTGATTATTCAATGAACTTAAATGAACTATTTTGCGATTTTTTCTATCTAGTTCACAAGAATATAAATCACATATAACGGTTTCAAATTGACTTCAAATTTGATTAATAATTTCATCAATTTCAAATTCACCACTACCTGTCATTCACTGAATTTTATGAGCTAAATTCTTAATATTTTGTTCATGTATATTAGTGAATGCAAATAGTAATTTTTCAAACCTAACAATTAAAATATTTGTACTTAAAAGTAAGAATGAATAAAGATACTCTTTTGAAGCGGTATTATCTTTAGTCAAGTTTATTGATTGCATCAAAAAGCACAATACCAGTTGCTACAGAAACATTTAATGACTGGACTGAACCAAATTGTTCGATATAAACACTTTGATCAGTAACTGATAAAACACTTTTTGAAACTCCATCTCCTTCATTTCCTACCACTATTATTAAAGGTGTGTTGTATGTAACTTTTATGTGTGGGAGTGCTTGCGGATTTAATGTTGTTGCATATACTCAATATCCTGATTTCTTAAGTTTTGTCAATGTTGCAGATAAACTATTAACTTTGTAGAAGTTCATTCCAACAAAACCGCCTGATGAAATCTTGATTGCTGTAGCATTTAAATCAGCGCAATTATCTTTTGGTAAAATGATATGTTTTACACCGGCTGCATTGGCAGTACGGATAATTGCACCTAAATTATGAGGGTCTTGAATATGATCAAGTACTAAAATAACTTTAGGGTTGTGTTTAATTAAGTACTCAACGCCTTGATAGTTTATTGAACTAGGTTTGGTATATGCTACAAAACCTTGATGATTTTCTCTTGTTTCTGAATCTAAGAAACTTTTATCGACAATCTCTATTTTGATATCATCGTTAAAATATTTTTTATTATCACTATGTGCTAGTCTTATAAGATCAAATTTAAATCCATTATTATATGCATCTAAAACAGAATTCTTACCGCAAATTTTAATTATGTTATCTACTTTAGATTCTTGTCTAAACTTTGTTTGATTGCTTTTTTTGTTATCAAATGAGTTGTTTTTATTTTTTGGTTTTTTATTATAGTTTTTATTCATTTTCTTCCTAAATTAAGTGATTTTCCATTAATATTGCTCTAACTTTATCTGCTGTTTCATAATCTTTTTCAGCAAGCAATTCACGTCATTGATTATAAATTTCGATAAACTTATCAAAGTCAAAATCCTTAAAACCAAATCCAAGAGTGTTGAAAATTGCAATTAATGAAGCAATATATTTTGAATCTTTTTGTGTATTGATTAATTTAATAATGTCATTAACACTTTTATTGAAGTCACTAAATTTTCCTTCAAAGACTGAATAAAGTGTTTTTTCAACTAAGAAAACATCATAATCATCTAAATCAACATTTTGTAATTTTGCATTAAAGTAAACTCTTTTAATTTTTCTAAATATTGCTTCTACATTGGCAAAAGCGTCATCATTAACATCAATAATACTTGTCAAACCATTTAATAAAAATATCATTTTTAAAACATCAGGATTGTGTTCTTCAAGAAAACCCTTTGCTAAAACAACATTTTGCAATGACTTAGACATTTTAATTCCATTTAGATTAATTTGACCAGTACGTAATCATTTTTTGGCTAACTGATGTTTTGTTAATGCAAAATATTGAATTGCTTCGTTTTCATGGTGTGGAAATGTTAAATCCATCCCACCACCATGGATATCAACACCTTCTACTCCGAAATTCTTTAAGATCAATGCGCAACATTCAGTATGTCATCCAGGTCTACCGGCACCAAAAGGTGATTCATATTTAATTCCATGTGTAGTATTTTTTCAAAGCGCGAAATCAGCATTATAACGTTTTTTGTGATCATGATCTTCAAAATTCATCTTATCTAAATCTTGATTAGATACTACACCATAGTGTCTTTTGTATTTTTTTACATCAAATCAAACATTTCCGTCATCATCTGTATAAGCCGCTTTATGGTGTATTAAATCACCAATGAAACGAGTGATAACATTAAGGTTTTTAGTAACATATTCAACCTTAGAAATAGTGTCAATATTAAAATTTTTAAGCAACTCTAAATATTGTTTTGAATACTTTTCAGCAATCACTTCTTCTGAAACTCCCAATTCAGAAGCTTTATTAATAATTTTGTCATCTATATCTGTGATATTGTGTATAAAGTTAAACTCAATACCCAAAAATCTAGCAGATTTTAACATTAAGTCCATTGTTATAATTGGACGCAAATTCCCGATATGTACATCATTGTACACGGTCGGACCGCAAACATATACTTTAAGCATATTTAAATTATACATTAATTGCAGTTGCTAAATTAGTTCAATTTTAGTTCAATATCCCCCAAAATAAACGATAAAAGTTTCACTTTAAATACTAAGAAAAAATGCGAATTTTTATATAATATAAAAAATATTTAATAAGTCTATAAAAAGGAGCAAAATGTCACTAAAACAATTAGTTAAAAATGCGATTGTCAATGTTTTGAATAATTTTCATAATGAAGGTTTTTTAAGTAGTGAATTTAATGCAGAAAATTTAAAATTCAATATTACAGAACCAAATATTCCTGAAAAAATGAACCAAGATCAAGTTGTTTATAATTACTCAACAAATATAGCTTTCTTATTAAAACAATACGTTAAAGCAGCGCCATTTACAATTGCTGAAAAAGTAGCAAGTGAATTAGCTAAAGATGATTTATTTGTAAGAGTAGATGTTTCAATGCCTGGGTTTATTAACATTGTTTTAAGTCCAAAAGCATTTGAATTTGTTTTATTAGAAATTGCAAAAAATAAACATCTTTATGGTGGAAGTTATATTAACAAAACTCCAATTAATGTTGAGTTTGTTTCTGCTAATCCAACAGGTTTCTTACACGTTGGGCATGCACGTGGTGCAGCATTTGGTGATTCACTAGTTAGAGTTTTAAGACATGCTGGTTATGATGTTGAAGCAGAATATTATGTAAATGATGCAGGAAATCAAATTAATATTTTAGAAGCATCAGCAAGAGTTAGATATCTTGAATTATTTGGTATTCAAACCGAAATGCCAGAAGACTGCTACAGAGGAAATGATATTATTTGAGCAGCACAACAAATTAAAGATCAATATGGTGATTACTTTGTTGAATACAACGAAACAAAACGTGAAGAATTCAAAACTATTGCAACTAAAATTCTTTTAGATAAAATCAAATCAGACTTAAATGATTTCAATGTAAGTTTTAATACTTTCTCATCTGAGAAAAAACTCAAAGATGATGGTTTAATTCAACCAGTTATTGAAAAACTTAAACCAAATTGTTATACACAAGATGGAGCATTATTCCTTAAAACAACCGAATATGGCGATGACAAAGATCGTGTTCTAATTAAGAGTGACGGTTCATATACTTACTTAACACCCGATATCGCTTACCACAAAACAAAATTTGATAAATGTGACAAATTAATCAACATTTGAGGAGCGGATCACTCTGGGTACATTGCAAGAATGAAAATAGCAATGCAATGTTTAGGATACAATCCTGATAACCTTGATGTATTAACAATTCAATTAGTTAGACTTATTAAGGATGGACAAGAATTTAAAATGTCAAAAAGAGCAGGTACATCAGTTACACTTGCTGACTTGTTAGATGTATCTAATTCTGATGTAATTAGATTTATGATGTTAACAAGAGAAATCAACAATAAATTTGATTTTGATATTGATTTTGCTAACTCACACGATTCAAACAACCCAGTTTACATTGTGCAATATGCACACTCAAGAACAGTATCATTACTTGAAAAACTTAAAGAACCAAAATTCGATGAAAATGTTCAATTAACTGAAAAAGCCAAAAAAGTCATTTTACATTTAGATGAATTTGTTGAAATTATTAAAACAATCGTGAATACATCAAAAGTTAACCTAATGACACAATACTTAATCGACTTAGCTAAAGTATTTAATAGTTTTTATGCTGAGACAAAGTTAATTGGAAACGAATTTGAAGCCGCTTATGCTTTACTAGTTAAAGATGTTCAAACAGTTTTAAGACTAGGACTTAGTTTAATTGGTGTTAGTGCACCAGATTCAATGTAATAACTTTTTAAAGTTATATAATTTAGAAAAGAAATAATAGGAGATTATCATGACAGATACAAACAAAAAAATAACAACAAAAACAATGCTTGATATTGCAATTGCAACAGTTTCACAAGACCCTTCAAAAGAATATTCATTCTACGATATCTTTGACAAAGTTGAAGAAGAATTAAAAGATTCATGAGTAGAAAAATTTGTTACACCAACAACTACATATGACAAAATTCGTGAAACAAAAATGGGTGAATTACACCGTCTTTTAACAGTAGATAAAAGATTCGAATGAGTACCTGCTCAAAACAAATGAGTTGCTAGAAATATCTAATAGGAGGCATTATGGCTTTAGTAAATGCAAAAGACATGCTCAAAAGAGCACGTAAAAACAAATATGCTGTGCCTCACTTTAATATCAATAACTTAGAATGAGCAAAAGCAATTTTATTAACATGTGAAGAAATGAACTCTCCTGTTATTTTAGGAGTTAGTGAAGGTGCATTAAAATACATGGGTGGTTTTAACACTGTGTCAGGAATGATTTTAGGTCTATTAAAAGATTTAAAAATTAAAATTCCAGTTGCGCTTCACTTAGACCATGGAACTTATGATGGATGTGTAGAAGCTATTAAATCAGAAGGTTTCACATCAATTATGTTTGATGGATCATCATTACCATTTGAAGAAAATTATGAATTAACAAATCAACTTGTTCACTTAACAAAACAAAAAAATATGTCAATTGAAGCAGAAGTTGGATCAATTGGCGGTGAAGAGGATGGAGTGATTGGTGCTGGCGAAATTGCTGATGTTAAACAATCACGTAAAATGGCTAAATTAGGTATTACAGTTCTTGCTGCTGGTATCGGAAATATCCATGGCCCATATCCTAAAAATTGACAAGGACTTAATTTTGATGCACTAAGTGAACTTTCACAAAATACAGGTTTAGGAATTGTATTACATGGTGGTAGTGGTATTCCTAAAGAACAAATTCAAAAAGCTATTTCAATGGGAGTTACAAAAATTAATGTTAATACTGAATTGCAACAAGCTAACCATAAAGCAATTAGAGAATTCATTATTGATGGAAATGACTTAAAAGGTAAAAATTATGATCCACGTAAACTATACAAACCTGGTTTCGAGGCAATGTGCCAAGTGGTAAAAGAAAAAATTATTGAATTCGGTTCAAACGATAGAGCACAATAAAATTAACTAAATAATATGGAAGGAATATGGAAAATTCCTTCTTTTTTGTTCATTATTTGTAAAACTAAGCAATATATTTACAATATAGATATAAGGAGTTTAATGAAATTAAAATGATTTAGTCGAATAATGATTGGTTCCTTAGCAACACTCTCACAAGTGGCGCTAATCACATCGTGCAAAACAAACAATTCAGTTATTGCAGAAAATGACAATCCAACAAAAACTGAAACACCAGATAAAACAAATGATAACCCAATAAAAGAATATAAAAATGAGTTGAATAATATTATTCTACAAAACAAAGAAAATGATTTATTAAATGATTTATTGCAAACAAAAATCAGAGATATCGAACTAATAGAAGAAAACCAAAACAACAATGATATAGATTTAAAAGTTTTAGAAAATAAAGATACATTCATTCAGAATGTAAATTTAATATTAAATAAAACTGATAATAAACTACAAAAAATCCAAAATGAATTCTCAGAACTAAATATTGATTATTCAGCTATTAATAAGATGAATAATTACTTGATCTCAAAAAATCAAGATCTTGCTGAAAATCAATTTATAACATTTAAGAATAACGTTTTATCAAAAGCACTTGACGAACTCGGAAATTACTTGGATATAACAAAAAACGGTAATTTAAGTTTTATTAGCAAACAAAGAGAAATAGTAACAAAATGAAGAAATTTCATTCGAGATAATTTACCACAAGGTTATGCATTGGTTAATAGAATTGCAGACGGTGATACTATTTATGGTCCTTTCTATAATAATCCTTCTAATGGTGTAAAATTTGGATCAAAATTATTGATCTCGATTGTTGAAGATGATTCAGGAGAAACAAGAGAAAAATCAACCGGAGTGCGTTTCAGAGGCGTTGACACACCTGAAACGCTTAAAAATAATCCTGAAAAAGATAGACATTTAGCAAAATACGAAGCAGAATGAGGAGAAAAAGCTAAAATTTACTTTACAGAATTAATTAGAAAAAATGCCGGTTTAATTTACTTATACAAAAGCACTGAAGATCATTATGGTCGTTGAATAGCATTATTTTTCACTAATCAAGATATGAATAATGAAACAGAACTTTCTGTACAAATGGTTAGAGATGGTTATGCACGTGTTGCATATATAAGTAATTCAGGTAAATTTAAAGCTAAAGGTGAAATCGAAAAAGCTTTTTATAAAACAATTTTAGAAGCACAAACATATGCAAGAGAAAATCATTTAGGTTTTTGAAACATTGGACTTAAAGAAGTTTTCGGAAAATCTTAATAAAAAACTCTTTTCACTATGAGATAGAGTTAAAAAACACACCCCTTGAGTGTGTTTTTTTCTAATAAAATTATATAATTTAATAAATATAAATATTTATTAAATATTTTAAAAAGGAGTAATATGCCAACTGATAAAAATCAAACATATAATGCGAGTAATATTCAGTTCTTAGAAGGACTTGAACACGTTCGTAAAAGACCAGGTATGTACATTGGGTCAACATCTAAAACAGGACTTCACCACTTAGTGTGAGAGATTGTTGATAACTCTGTTGATGAATGTATGGCAGGTTTCGCATCTAGAATTGATATAACAATAACACCTGATAACTCAATTATTGTTGAAGATAACGGTCGTGGTATCCCTGTTGATACACATGAAAGATTTAAAATTAGTGCACTTGAAGTTGTTTTAACAAAGCTTAATGCCGGTGGTAAATTTGAATCAAATGCCTACAAAGTAAGTGGTGGGCTTCACGGGGTTGGAGCTAGTGTTGTTAATGCGTTATCAGATTCGTTTAAAGCATGAGTTAAGCGTAATGGAAAAGTTCACTATGCTGAATTTGCAAATGGTGGAAAAACAATTCAATCAACACACGTAATTGGTGAATGTGCACTTGAAGAAACTGGTACAAAAATTCAATTCCATCCTGATTACCTTGTAATGGAAAAACTTCCATTTGACAAAGAATTAATAATTGACCATGCAAAACAAATAGCACACTTAAACAAAGGTTTATATGTCTCTGTTACTGATTTAAGAGATAATACAACAGTTGATTTCCAATACGACAATGGTATTATTGATTATGTACATGAATTAAATGAAGGTTATAAACCGGTTACAGATGTTATTTATGCTGAAGGTGAATATTCTACAAAAAACCAAAAAGATGAAGAAGTAGTCATTGGTGTTGAAGTTGCTTTACAATATCTTTCAGACTTATATCGTGGAAACATTATTTCATATACAAACAATATTTCAACACATGAAGGTGGATCACACGTATCAGGTTTCTATGATGCTTTAATGCGTCTTGTAAACAACTATGCAATAGAAAAAGGTGTAATCAAATCTGATAGTGAAAAATTCACTCGTGACGACTTAATCGAAGGTGTTACTGCTGTTATTTCAATTAAACACCCTGATCCTGAATTCGAAGGACAAACAAAAGGTAAATTAGGTTCAAAAGATGCTCGTCAAGCAGTTAATAAAGTTTTAAGTCCTATTTATGAACGTTTCTTAAATGAAAACCCAGAAGTTGCTAAAAAAGTACTTGATATTGCTGTAACTGCAAGAAAAGGGCGTTTAGCTTCAAATGCAGCACGTGAAAATGCTCGTAGAAAAAATGTATTTGAATCAGGTGGTTTACCAGGAAAATTATCAGATTGTACATCTAAAAACGCTGAAATCTCAGAACTTTACATAGTCGAAGGGAACTCGGCTGGTGGATCGGCTAAAATGGGTAGAGATAGAAAAACTCAAGCAATCTTACCATTACGTGGAAAAATCATTAATGTTGAAAAATCACGTCAAGAAAAAGTTTTAGCTAATGAAGAAATTCTTTCATTAATTACTGCTCTTGGAACAGGTTTAGGTGATAACTTCAATATTAACAAATTAAGATATCACAAAATTGTCATTATGACTGATGCCGATGTCGATGGTGCTCACATTAGAACATTACTCCTTACATTCTTCTATAGATACTTTAAGTCATTAATTGAAAACGGATTTATCTATATTGCTCAACCACCTCTTTACAAAATCCAACAAGGTAAGATAGTTGAATATGCTTACAACGATGAGCAAAAAGATGAAATTATGGCAAAATTAAATCCAGCTAATAAAATTACTATTCAACGTTACAAAGGACTTGGGGAAATGGATCCAGAGCAACTTTGAGAGACAACAATGGACCCTGAAAAACGTAAAATGTTACAAGTACAAGTTGAAGATGCATATCGTGCAGATTTAATCTTTGAAACATTAATGGGTGAAAGAGTTGAACCAAGACGTGAGTTTATTCAAACACACGCTAAATATGTTAAAAACATTGATTTATAATAAATAATTAGATGATCAAGAGGCACAAGTTATTTAACTTGTGTTTTATTTTGCGACTTGAATTAAGGCAAATAAAAAATAGTCTCAAGGACTATTTAAGTATATCAATTAAGTTTTTCATAAGTGCCATAACAGTCATTGGACCAACACCACCAGGCACTGGTGTGATAGCAGATACTTTGTCTTTTACATCTTCAAAGTCTACATCACCACATAATTCTTTTGTTAATTGGTTGTCTAAGTTTGTACCAACGTCGATAACAATTGCATCTTTTTTAAGATTATGTGCTTTTACGAATTTTGCAACACCGATAGCCACAATAACAATATCACCTGTTTCAACACCTTTGATACCAGTGTCTTCATTGTATGTTGCAACTGTTGCGCCTTGACGTTTAATAATGTGAGCTAATGGTTTTCCAACTACATGTGAACGACCAACAACACAAACTTTTTTATTTTTAACATCAATATTGTAATGTTTCATTAATTCTAAAACACCTCTTGCTGTTGCAGGAACAAAGTGTTTATCTTTAGAATCATTGTAAAGTCTGAATTCGTTTTTTGTTGATAAACCATCAATATCTTTATTATATGGTACTGCATCTAAAATAACTTGTGTAGGTAAATGTTTAGGTAATGGCAATTGAATGATAATACCATCATTTTTATCGTTAATACGATCCATTTTCTTCAATAATTTATCTTGTTCAATATTTTCATCAAATTTATATAATGTTGCTTCAATTCCTAAATCTTCAGCAACTGCGATTTTACGAGCAACATATTTATTTGAAGCTTCATTGTCTCCTACTTGGACAATAGCAAGACGAATTTTACGATCTAAATCAAAGCTTTCTAATTCTTGTTTTAATTTTGCTAATTCGCTTTTAGCAAGTTCTTTTCCACTTAATATTTGCATTTTAATTCCTCCAAGTATTGTTGTAATTCTTCCTTATACTTTTCTAACTTATCTTGTTCTGCTTTTACTTTGTCAGCAGGCGCTTTGGCAACGAAATTAGGATTTTGAAGTATTTGAGAAGCTCTTTTAATTTCAAATTCAACCTTAGCAATTTTTTGTATTAATAATTGTTTATTAGTTTCTTTTGTTTCAGCAGATTGTTCAATGTATAAATTGTTTTCTGATAAAGCAACTAAGTAATCGTTGTTATCTTTGTATTCTGCATTTGTCATTTTGTTAATTGTTTCAATTGCTACTGCAGGAACCTTATTTTCTAAACTATAGCATAGTGATTCTTTCTTAGAAATCTTATTCTCTTCACGATATTTTCTTAACTCAGATACAACTTCTGTGATTAAGTCAATATATTTAACATTGTAATCATCATTAAATTTAGGTCATTCTTGTTCTAATAGTTCTTGTCCAAAAACATCTGTGTATATTCTATCTGTAATAAATGGCATAAATGGATGTAATACCACTAATGTTTTAGCAAGCACATCAAGTGCTGCTTGTTTAGAATATGCACTCTTTAAAAACTCAATATATCAACCACTTAAATCATCAAATAAGTAGTGGTAAATATCATTGGCAACAACGGTAAACTCATAAGTTTCCATCATTTGGTTAATTCTTTCACTAAGTTTACTTAACTTATCTAAAATTCATTTATCAGCATCTGTTTGCTCGATATCATTGTTTGGTAAATCGTTGATGTATTTTGCAACGTTTCAAAGTTTATTATTAACTCTTCATGCAGCTTCAACTTTTTCAGTTGAGAAACGAATATCTAATCCAGGTGTTGTATTTGTGATTAAGAATCATCTTAAAGCATCAGAACCATATTCATCAATTAAATCCATTGGATCAACACCATTGTTAAGTGATTTAGACATTTTACGGCCTTGTGCATCACGAATAAGTCCATGAAGCAGCACATTATCAAATGGTTTTTTGTCCATGAATTCTAAACCGAAGAAATACATACGAGCTACTCAGAAAAAGATAATGTCATAACCAGTTACTAATAAACTAGTCGGATAATAACGATCTAATTTAGCATCATTTTCAGGTCAACCAAGGAAACTGAATGGAGCTAAACCAGATGAAAATCATGTATCAAGTACATCGGGATCTTGTGTTCATCCTTCTCCAGGTGATTCTACTTGAACTTTAACATTGCCTTGTTCATCATATCATGCAGGAATTTGATGACCCCATCATAATTGACGCGAAATTGTTCAGTCATGAACATTTTCCATTCATTGGCGCATTGTTAATTCGAATCTTTTAGGTAAGAAACCAACTCCATGACCTGAGTCTAAATCGTTTAAAATTAAATCTCTAAAATGATCCATTTTAACAAATCATTGTGGTAAGACCAATACTTCTACCGATGTTTTTGAACGATCTGAAATACCAACATTTGAGTTTACTTCTTCAACTTTTTCTAAATAATTGTTTTCTACAAGATATTGCGCAATTGCTTCTCTTGCTTCAAAACGTTCTAATTTATCAAATTGTGAATCAGGAGCATTAATAAATCCTTTTTTATCGATTGTTTCAATTATTTCTAAACCAATCTTTTTAATAATGTCAATATCAACTTCAGCATGAGCTGAAAGTTTCATTAAACCAGTACCAAATGCGGGATCAACATATTCATCTGCAATAATCGGTAATTCTTTCTTAGTAACTGGGTGAATTACAGATTTTCCAAGTAATGATTGATAACGTTCGTCATTTGGATTGAACACTACGGCAACGTCAGATAATAATGTCTCTGTTCTAACTGTTGCAATAACTAAATCTTGATCTGTATCTTTAACACGGTATTTAATGTAGTACATTTTTTGTTGTGTTGGTTCATTGTTTACTTCAATGTTAGAAAGCGCTGTTTGTAACTTAACGTCTCAATTAATTGCTCTAACACCTTTGTAGATTAAGCCTTTATTGTAAAGATCAATGAAAACCTTGTTAACAGCATCATTAGCTTTCTGATCTAAAGTGAAACGTTCATTTTGATAATCAAGTGCTAATCCAACTGCTGCTCATTGTTTTCTAAATAATTCAGCATATTCTTTCTTTCAATCTCAAACACGCTCAATAAATTTCTCTCTACCTAAATCAAGACGAGTTAATCCTTCATTTTTGTAAAGTACATCTTCAACTTTAGATTGTGTCGCAATTCCGGCATGATCCATCCCTGGTAATCATAAAACATCATAACCAGTTAGTTTTTTGTGTCTAATGATTGTGTCAGCAATAAATACATCAAGAGCATGACCAAGGTGTAATTTTCCAGTCACATTCGGTGGGGGTAAAATAACAGTAAATGGTCTTTTTGCTTCATCGTGTGTTTGGAAATATTTCTTATCTTGTCATTTCTTTTCTATGCCTTTTACAACATCTTTGTGATTGTAAATTTTCTCCATAATTACTCCTGAAAATATAAGGTTTAATATTACATATTAAGTTATCATAATTATACCACTTTTGCTTGTGTTTTATTGGCTTATATTAAGGTTGCAAAGCAAAAACTAAAAACACTTGGACATAGTTATAAACAATCAAAACCGCAATAATAAAAGGCAAACAATTCACATCATTTGCCTAAACAAAAAACATTAAATCAATTTGCGATTAATTGGTTTTATTCTTTAATTGTTTTTTATAGCCTTTTTCAATTCAATTAATAATTCGTTTGATACTTCACCAGGTGTTTTAACATTATATATTCACACTATTTTCTTCGAGATTTTTTTAGCTATTTTGTATCATTCTTCATTTTGATTATATTTGTTATAAAACTTTTCGTATAAATCAATGTGTTGATTTTCAAGTGAACGTCTTTGATCACCGTTTTTTGCTGAATTAATTCTTCTTTCTCTTATTTTTGCGTAATTATCTACAGTAAAAATAATTAATAAATCCAACTTTGGTTTGGTTAATAAAAACCACTTATTTCAAAACTTTAATCTCTTTCATAATTTAATTTCTTTTGAATCTGTGATTGCTTTTTCTTCAATTAAAACGTCACCATATAAGAAACTATCGACCATGTGTCGATCTAAAATAACATTTTTGCCAACATACTTATCTAAAACTTCCATATCATTGATAAATTTGGCTTGATTTGTGAAAAACATTTTTTGAGACTCAATGAAAGGTAATTCTCCTTTCAAACTTTTAATGTAGTTGTTTTCGCCTTCGATATAGTCTCTTTCATCAATTAATTCAAAATTATTGTTTTTTATAAATTCTTGAAGCTGGGTCTTTTTTAAAATTGTTGTTTTACCAACACAACCCGGCCCTGTAATTGCGATATGTACGTTTTTATTAGTGATTTTAATTACAAAAATATACATTGAAAGTAATAAGAAACAAATATTGATTATTACAACACTTCAATTTATTACACCTAAACTAGAGAAGAAAATGATTGATAATATGTTTTTGAATTGTCACATAATTCATGATTCAGTAAAACCTAAAATCATCATTAATGCGCAAATAACAAGTAGAACATCTATTGAAATCACTATGATCTTTCCTCATGTTTTATTCACAAAATCTGAACCAAAAGTTGCTGTAGATCCAATGTTTGATAAATATATATCTGTTATTTTAGGAATTGCAAATCAGAATATTGCAAATAATATTCCAAATAAAATGACAATAAATACTCAAACAATTCAATTAGTTCTATAAACTTTTATCTTATTTTTGTATTTTTCTTTTATTCACAAGAATATGAATAATAAAATGTAAATAATGTACAAAATAAAGTCACCTAGCAAGTTTATTGACAATACATATGCACCAAAAAATCCAGCATTAAGTATTGCTAATAAAAATGCTCAATGAATCCTTTTATAAAATCAATATGTTCCTAAAAAACCTGTGATAGCAGATATCCCTACACATATTGCTAATATTTTGGATGTTAAACTCATTGTCTCTGTTCAAATGAAACTAGATGTATTTAATGAAAAGAATGTAAAAAATGTTGTAATCAATGATAATGTAATTACCAATGAAATATCATAAAATCTTCTTTTATTCACTGTGTCCTTTCTATAATAAATTAATAAATATAAGTAAATAGTTAAAAATTTTAAACCTATGTCTTAGGTATATTTGACAATATGGTTTTAAAAAATAAGGCAATAATATTTGATTAAGAAATCAAAAAATATAAAAAACATTATCATATCATTATAACACCTAGTCAAACATCATAGAAACAACTGAAACAAAAAGTGAAATTTAATGAAAAATATTTCACATTTTTTCATAAATCAAACATCTATTATAAAAATGATCAATCTAATTTAAAAGTAAATATAGTACAATATGTATATGAAAATTATTACTAGTAATAAAGTTGCTCATAGAGATTATGAAATCATAGATAAATATGAAGCAGGTATTTCTCTTATGGGTTGAGAAGTTAAGACAGCAAGAAACAACTCAGTTGATTTATCAAATGCTTACTGCTCAATTTATAAAGATGAAATTTATTTGAAAGAAGCGTATTTTAAACAATATATGCAAGTAAAATGCGATGAAACAAGAGATCGTAAATTACTTATGCATAAGTCTGAAATTAGAAAACTTCAATTCAAATCACAATCTCAGGGATTAACAATTATTCCATTAAAACTTTATTTTACAAATAGTTCTCATATCAAACTTGAATTAGCACTAGCTAAAGGTTTAAAAAAATACGATAAACGTGACAAAATAGCTAAAGAAGAAACTAATCGTCGCATAGCTAAGACATTAAAATTCTACTAGGGGATATAATGGTTTCGACACATTCTTGGTTATTGGCATTGCAGTAGTGTGGCAGACTATAATTGCTACTAGGCTTTTCTAAATGGAAAAGAAGAAAAACAAGTTTCAAACTACAACATGTTTGCAAACAGAAACTTTTTCGCATTCGCTTAATATATAGAAGCATGCAGCATTCTTTAAACTTGCCTTAGGTTTCTAGAGTGTAGTCTTATAAGGATGGTTATTGATTTGACGAGTCAATGATGAAATTTAGTCAAGTTTGTCTGATAACTTTTTGTTTGTTTCAGTATCTTATGAGCTTTATTTAAAAACAAAATAAACTGTAGACGTGTCAATGTTCTAAGTGTGTGGACAGGGGTTCGACTCCCCTTATCTCCACCAATGCCGCTTTAGTTTTAGTGGTAAAACAGTTGACTCGTAACCAACCATCATGAGTTCGATTCTCATAAGCGGCACCAAATCGTATATTTTAGTTCCATTCGGAACTTTTTTTATTAACTTTTAACCCTTGGACATAATAAAAAACTAGATATTGCTACCTAGTTTTACTATTTATTAATTATTAGAATTTATCTTGTGGTAGATATACATTTCCATCAACGCTTCTTACGTTTGAAACTGCGATAAAGGCATCTTGATCAATATCACGAACATCTTTAATAATACGTAATAATTGTCTGAATAATCCTATTGATGTAATTACATTTACATCTTCGCCTTTAAATCCACCTTTTGCTTGGAAAATTGTCATACCTTGAACAATTTTATTATCTGAATTAATTCTGTTTTGAATTTCGCTTGATTTTGCTGAGAAAATTTCAACACGAACAAGTTTAAATTTAGGGAATAATTTATCTAATACTGAGATATAGAATACGTTAGATAAAATTGTAGCAATGAAGTTTGGTGATAAGTATAATTCAAATCCATATGCATATTTATGAAGTGTATCAATAAGTTTTTGTCTTTCGCCAATAACTCCAGCTCATTCTACTTGTAATTTAGTTACATCTGCTGAACCAACAATTGGACTTACAACAGAATCATTGAAGAATGTTGCTGTGAATGTGTTGTTTGCAATATTTGCAGCAACATTATCTTTGTTAACTAAGTCGTTTAAGTGTTTAATTACAGTTTCATCTTCGATATTAAAGTGTTTTATAAATAATTCAACATTTCATGTACCAATCATTGTGGCTTCATAAGCATCTTTTTGTGCTGTATTAAGTAAGATTGAACCAGGTAATCACGATCCAATTAAAACAGCAATTAACACAATAATAATATTCATGTATCCTGAAATTGAACCAAATGATTTTTGTTTTTCATTAGCATATCATTCACCAATAACTCCAGTAACACCGGCTGTACCACCAATGATTTGGATAATAGCAAATACATAAGCTAAGAAAATACCATAAACACTAGCATATAGCATTAAAGCAATAATATTACCTGCATTACTTTGTGTTCATAATAATGGAACAAGACCACTTAATGGCTTATTAAAATTGCTAAGTGCTTCTTTAACTGTACTATTTGAGAAGTCTCCAATAATAAAGACATTATTTGCCCCTGGAATTAAACCAATTCCGAATGAAACAAATGATGAAACAACTAAAAATAAAATTGTTAAGTTTGTGAATACTTTTCCTACCCTTTTATAACCAAAGTAGAATATCGGAATACTTAAGATGATATATGCAATTCAGAAAATAAATTGCTCAATTAAGTTTCTCATACCTTCATCTACTTGATTTGGTCCTAATTCAACTACTGTAATTTTTGCAGCTGATTGACCGAAAGCAGCTAAACCAAAGTTATAAATACCAACGTTTTTAACGAAGAACACTGATACAACCCCGAAAACAACAGCTGTAAGTGAAGTAATTAAAATTAATTTCCATGTTGATAAATGTTGATAGAAATAATTAAGTTTTAAACCAACATTAGACATTTTTGTTCTTTTGTACACTGTGTTACGTTTTTTAATTTCAGCACAATGTTGATCAATGTCTTCGATAATTTCTTTGACTTCATCTAAAACAAGTTTGGAATCTTCAGTTTCACTTGTTTGTTTTTTAAACATATCGTTCCTTTCCTATATATAAAAAAATAAATTTAGTGCTTTGGCACTAATCTCTTTTTATATTTTACTACTTTTTAAGGGGTTTTTCATCATTTTTTCAAAAATGGAACGCAAAATTACCATAAATTGTGCAAAAATATGAAAAAAGAATATGTTAATAAACATACTCTTAATTTCTTTTATCTTGCAATTAAAGCACTGATTGCTTTTTCTGCTGCTGCTTGTGTTTTCTTTCCAAATGCTTTTCAAGTTTTTGAATAACGTAAAACTCCATTTGTGTAAGTTTGAAGCACATCTCTACCACTTGTTGAATATACTAATGAGTTAATAATATTATTTTTTGGTGAGTGGAAAATATTATTAATATCAACTACGATAAAGTCAGCAATGTAACCTACTTTAATTTTTCCAAGTTCATTAGATTTGTGTAATGCTTTCGCACCATTTACTGTAAGCATTTCAAGGATTTGATACGCTGGTAATACTGCTGCGTCTTTTTCGTTGTTTTTAGCAAGAATTGAAGCGTATTTCGCAGTTTCAAACATATCTAAACCATTATTTGATGCAGGTCCATCTGTTCCTAATGTAATGTTGATTCCTCATTTAACATATTTGTCAATTGGTGCAATACCAGAAGCAATTTTAAGGTTTGAAACTGGGTTATGTGCAATTGTAGAATTTGTTGCTTTAATGATTTCCAAGTCTTTGTCAGTGGTATGAACAACGTGAGCTAAAATTGTAGTATCTGTTAAAATTCCATAGTCATTTAATAATTGAATTGGTGTTTTACCATGTTTTTCTAAACAATTTCTTACTTCTGTTTCTGATTCATTGGCATGAACTGTTAGAAGTGTACCAAAATCATCATGTAATCTTTTGGCTAATTTTAATGACTCATCATCATTTGTATAAACTGCATGAGGTGAAGCAATAATATTTAATAATCCATCTAGTGTATTGTTGTATTTGTTAAATAAATATTTATTTTCTTTTTCTCTACGTGCAGTTTGACCGTCTCCAACTAAACCAGAACCGATGAATGCTCTAATACCTGTTTCTTTTACTGCTTTAACTGTGTTTTCTTGTAACATGTACATATCAACATATGATGTAGTTCCAGATGCAAGCATTTCTTCTTGTGCTAATTTTGAACCAATGTAGACATCACTATCAATAAGTTTATCTTCAAGTGGGAATATTTTTGTGTAAAGTCAACTTTCTAATTCTAAGTCATCAGCAAAGTTTCTAAAAATAGTCATAGCACCGTGGTTGTGGCAGTTAATTAAACCAGGCATAATTAAATTTCCTTGAATATCTTTTTCAATAATTTTATCAACTTGAACATTGAATGTTTTGAGTTTTTTTTCACTTATTGCAAGGAATTTTCCATCATAAACATAGACAAATTGATTGTGTAACACCTCTTCTTTTTCCATTGTTACAACTATTGCATTTTTAAGTATTAATAATTCATTTTTTGTTTGTGTACTTTTCATATATTTACTCCAATTCATAAATAAAGCGTGCATAGCACGCATGGTCATTTTTCAATGATTTGGTACATCGTACAGGGTTCGAACCTGCGACCCGCTGGTTAAGAGCCAGCTGCTCTACCGACTGAGCTAACGATGCATATATATTATAAAACTTTTTAATTAATGTAATCAATTAAAAATATATAATTAAATAAATTTAATTATAGAACAAAAAAAGAGGGTTATTATGAAAAAAAATAGAACACGTTATGCACCTAGCCCAACAGGTTATTTACATATTGGTGGTGCAAGAACAGCTTTATTTTGCTACTTATATGCAAAACACTTTAATGGTGACTTTGTATTTCGTTTAGAAGATACAGATGTTAAACGTAATGTGGAAGGTGGGGAAGCATCACAACTTGATAACTTAGCGTGATTAGGTATTATTCCAGATGAATCACCATCAAACCCAAACCCAGAATGCGGTAGATATCGTCAAAGCGAAAAACTTGATAGATATAATGAAGTTTTACAAATTTTACTTGAACAAGGTTTAGCATACAAAGCATATGACACAACAGAAGAACTTGATGCACAAAAAGCGGAAAGTGATGCTAAAGGAATTCCTAGCTTCAGATATGATCGTAATTGATTAAAAATCTCTGATGAAGAAAAAGCAATCAGAGATGCAAAAGGTGAATATTCATATCGTTTAGTGATGCCAAAAAACAAAGAATTAAAATGAGACGATATTGTACGTGGCGAAATCGTTTATAACTCAGATGAAATTGCCGATTGAGTTATCTTCAAGTCAGATGGTTACCCAACATATAACTTTGCTGTAGTAGTTGATGATCATGATATGTTTATTACTGACGTGCTTCGTGGTGAAGAACACATTGGTAATACACCAAAACAACTTGTAATTTATGATTACTTAGGATGAAAACCACCTCGTTTTGGTCACATGACAATTATTACAAATATGGAAGGTAAAAAACTTTCTAAACGTGATTTAACATTAAAACAATTTATTGAGGACTATAAAAATGAAGGTTACATTCCGGAAGCAATTTTTAACTTCTTAGCATTACTTGGTTGAACTGCAGCAGATGCATCTGAAATCATGACAAAAGATGAATTAATTGCAAAATTTGATCCGGCTCGTCTTTCAAAGAGTCCATCAAAATTTGACGTTTCAAAAATGAATTGATTCTCAAAACAATACCTTAAAAACATGGACAATGATGCATTAATTAAATTAATGAACTTATCAAATGATTTTGATAAAGAATGACTTAATTTATATGTAGAAACTTTCAAACAAAATGCAGTTACAATTACAGATCTTAAACAAAACTTAGAACAATACCTTAATCCTTCAAACGAAGAAATTGCATTATCAGATGAAGAAGGCAAAGTTGTGCAATGCTTTGCAAAACTTATTAAAGACGACTTAGATCAAAATATCTTTAGTATTGAATCAATCCAAAACAACATTAATGAAACACAACAAATCATGCAAGTTAAAGGTAAAAAATTATTTATGCCAATTCGTTTAGCAACAACATTAATCGAACATGGTCCAGAACTTGCTAAAGCTATTTATTTATTTGGTGCTGAGTTAATTGCAAAGAGATTAAATAAATATGAAAATTAAATTCCACTCTCACTTTACTCATTCACTTGAAGACAAAGAAGGACAAGTAATCGAATTCACTGCACCATTAGATTTAGAAATAAGTGAAAATGCTTATGTATTTGATTTTTATGAACCAAAAGAAAATCAAAGAAATAAGATTGAAGTTTTACTTAATAAAAATATTGTTTCAATCTTTAACAATACAGCAACAGTTAATTTACAACTTGAGAAATACAGTGATGTGTGAATTAACTTCTTAAATCCACAAACAAATAAAGTATCTGAATTATTTTTACAAAGTTTTTGTACAGAGTTTAATAAAAACATTGCTGACAATAACTTTAACTTTAAATATAAGTTATACAATGAAAATGATTTAGAAAATCCAATTGGATACTTCAACATTACATTAACATGATTTGAATAATATAATTTATCATTCACAGTTTGTGAATGATTTTTTTGTTAATTAATATAAAGTTAAAAACTAGCTAAATATGATTTGGAGTTTTGAATAAAAATATTTAATTGCAAACACTTAAAAAACCATGTTTTATTTCATTTCTAAGCAAGGTTTTATCTTTATTATAATTAATTATTTTGATGCGTTTTAAATGCTTGAATTACGCTTAAAATGATGTATCTGAATATTTATTTAAATGGACGTTTAATTCTTGTGCCAAGAGATAAAAAATAAATCAGAAATGAATTCTGATTTATTTTGGTCAAATTAATGATATGGTGCGAACGAATGGACTCGAACCATCGACCTCACGATTATCAGTCGTGTGCTCTAACCAGCTGAGCTACGCTCGCATATATGCACGAGTATTATAACATAAAATAAATAACTCGTACAAAAAATTATTAAATTTATTAACGTTTTGAGAATTGTCTTGCACGACGTGCTGCACGTAAACCTGGTTTTTTACGTTCTTTAGCACGAGCATCTCTTGTAAGCATTCCTGCTACTTTAAGAGCTGCACGGTAATCTTGACTAGCTTCTAATAAAGCACGAGCAATACCTAATCTAATAGCTCCGGCTTGTCCGCTAAGTCCCCCACCTTTTACATTTACACTAACATCGAATGTACCTAATGTTTCTGTTAAAACAAATGGTTGGTTTGCATCTTGTAAATAAATATCAGATGTTAAGTAATCACGAGCGTCACGGTTGTTGATAACAAATTTTCCTGTACCTGGTGCAAGTCTTACACGAGCTACTGAAGATTTTCTTCTACCTAAACCTGCGTATATAACTTTTTCCATAATTATTTAACCTCTAATCTTTCTGGATTTTGTGCTGCATGTTTGTGTTCTGGTCCAGCATAAACGAATAAATTACGACGTTGTCTGTTTCCTAATTTTGTGTGAGGAATCATACCACTTACTGCTTTTTCAATTAAAGCTGTTGGTCTTTTCACTCTTAATTTTGCAGCAGTGATGCTTTTAAGTCCACCTGGGTATCCTGAGTGTGAGTAGTAAATTTTATTTTCTTCTTTTTTAGCTGTTAAAACAACTTTTTCAGCGTTGATGATAATAACGTTATCACCCATATCTGCGTTTGGTGTAAATGTTGGTTTATTTTTTCCTCTTAAAACTGATGCTACTTGAGCTGCTAAACGACCTAAAACTTGTCCTTCAGCATCAATAACGTATCATTTTTTATCAGCTTGTTGAGTGTTTACAATAGTAGTTTGTCTCATGCTATCCTCCTACGTTAATAATGTATATATTGTATATTAATTTGATTTCAAATTTATTCGGTTCTATAAATTGCTTTTTAATTATATCACACAAAAATGTAATAAAACAGGAATTTTATTTTTTTATTCTGAGGATTTATCTAATTATTTTATAAATAATTATTAATTAATTTTAACCTGTGAAAGTAAGAAAATTCCAGCAGTTTCAGCTCTCAAAATTCTTGATCCTAGTGAAACTATTTTTACATCTTTCGAACTAGCTAATTCCACTTCTTCGCCACTGAAACCACCTTCAGGTCCAACAAAGAAAATAACATCTTGGTTGATTGGTTGTGGTAATGATGATGAGATATCAATCTTTTCATGTGCTAAATATTTTTCTTTAACATCTAAATCAATTGCTTGTTCAAAAGTCATTGGTTTTGATAATTCGGGAATTTTATTTCTAAATGATTGTTCTGCTGCATTTTGTAAGATTGTTTTAAAACGATCATATTTCTTTTCAAATTTATCCATTTTGAATAATGCATGATTTGTGTATTGAGTTTTTAATGGAATTATTTTTGTTGCACCCAATTCAACAGCTTTTTCTAATGCTCATTCAAAACGATCTAATTTAATAATACTTAATGCTAGAACAACTTCATGTTTTGGTTCATGATTTAATTCTAATTGTTTAATTATTTTGGCTTTATTGAATTCTAGAATACATTCATAAAATTCATTTTCATAGACGCATATGAATGGTTTTGTACCTATTCTGATAACGTCTAAATGTTTCAATGTTTCTTTTGAAAGTAAAAAGCAATCACCTTCTTTATCAAATACAAAGAAACGATTCATTATTTGTTCATATCCATCATAATGTCATCATACTCTTCAAGAGTACCACGGAATAAGAAACTTTTAGTTGGTGATTGAAGTTCTAAAATAACATCAGCACATTGATTAATAAATGCTCTGTTATATGTTGTAAAAATTGCTCCACCTTTGAAGTTTTTAACACCTTCAATAACTGAGTCAATGCTTTCTGCATCAAGGTGGTCTAATGGTTGGTCTAAGATAATAAAGTTAGATTCAAGTAACATCATTCTTGAGAACATTAATCTAGCTTTTTCACCCCCACTAGTTACTTTAACTTTTTTGAAAACTGAATCATTACTGAATAACATTCTTCCTAAGAAACCACGCATTCTAGCATCATCGTTTTCTCTATTTTCTTTTTCTTTGTTTTCTAATGGTCATTTTGAAATTCATTCTAAGATGTTTTCATCTGTTTCAAAGTATTTTGAGTTTTCATTAGGGAAGTATGAAGGAGTAATTGTTTGACCTCATTCCACTGTACCTGCAGTTGGAGTTGCGATACCAAGTAAACATTCTAAAAGTCTTGTTTTAGCGATGTCATCATCCCCAACAATAACCATTTTTTCACCCGGGTTTAATGAGAATGAAACGTTTTCAAATAATGTTTCACCTTTGTCATTTACATATGTTAATCCATCAACATTTAAAATTTGTTTCCCATGGTCACGGTTCATTTCTCAACGTACATATGGATATTTACGGTTTGATGGTTTAATTTCGTCAAGTGAGATTTTTTCAAGTGCTTTCTTTCTAGATGTTGCTTGTCTTGATTTTGATGCATTAGCACTGAAACGTGCGATGAATTCTTTAAGTTTTTCAATTTGAGCTTCTTTTTTAAGGTTTGATTGTTTCATCATTTCTCTTGCTAATTCTGAACTTTGTTTTCAGAATGAGTAGTTACCTGTGTAAATTTTTGCTTCATTGTAATCAATATCAACAATGTGTGTACAAATTGCATCTAAGAAATCACTATCGTGGCTAACTACAATAACAACGTTTGGATAATCAATTAAAAAGTTTTCAAGTCATTTAATACTTCTTAAATCTAAGTGGTTAGTAGGCTCATCCATAATTAAAATATCTGGGTTACCAAATAATGCTTTAGCTAATAAAACCTTGATTTTTTGGTTCGCAGTTAATTCACTCATTTTAGCATCTCATTTTTCTTTTGGGATGCTTAAATTACTTAATAACTCTTGTGCATCGTTTTCAGCAGTTCATCCACCTAACATACCGTATTTTTCTTCTAAGTCAGCTGCTCTTTCATAGTCTTTATCTGTTGCTTCAGGGTTCATATAAATTGCATCTTTTTCTTCTTTGATTTGGAATAAATCTGTATTACCCATAATTACAACTTCCGTTACATTGTAATCATCGTATGCACTATGATCCTGTGAAAGCACTGAGATACGTTTGTTTTTTTCAACAACAATTTGACCACTTGATGGTTCGATTTGACCAGCAATTATTTTTAAAAATGTAGATTTACCGGCTCCATTAGCACCGATAATTCCGTATGTATTTCCTTCTGTAAATCTTAAATTTACATTTTCAAATAATTTTTTATCACTAAAAATTTTACTTAAATTTTGCGCTTCAATCATGATACCTCTTTTCTTTTTGCTATTATATTTTAATTTATTAAAATTAAAAGCATTCAAATTATTTTATACTATTTGATTAAAAAAACCTTCTTACGAAGGCTGTTGACATTAAAGCTTACGCTCGATGTCGGCTCGATATGATTATAACACAATAATGATAAATAAAAATAAATAAACAAAAGCACCATAGTTGGTGCTTGTTATATATTAATTCAATGTACTATAATGAGTTTTTGATTTCTTCTAAGAAGCTAACGAATTTTTCAAATACTGGAACTAATGTATAGTCTCCTTCACATTTGCATTTTTCTTGACATTTACATACTGTTTCACATCCGCATGCCATTACTTCTTCTTGAACTGGTTCTTCAACCACTTCTTCAACAACTGGTGTAGTTAATAATTCTTTTTCTTCGTAAAGTTTAACTACGTCAGCTTCAATAGCATTGTGGTTTCCTTTACAATTTCCACCACAACGTGCTCCACCAATTGGTTCAAAAACTTTTTCTTCACGTGTTTCCATTGATAAGTATTCTGTTGTAGGTGCTTCCACAACTTCTTCTTGAACCGGTTCTTCAACCACTACTGTTTCTTCTACTAGAACTTCTTCTTGAACTGGTTCTTCAACCACTTCTTCTACAACTTCAACAGTTTCTTCTTTTGGACATACACACTCATCTTTACCGATGCAGCATTCTTGACCACAAGCAGGCATATCAATAGCAACTGTTTCTACCACTTCTTCTACAACTTCTTTTTTAGGTTCTGGAAGTGGTAATGTGTTAATAACTACGAATTCTTCGTATGTCATGTTTGTTTCTTTAACGTGTCTACAGTTTCTATAATTTCTTTTACATCTTAAACATTTTTTCATATTTTATTCTCCGTCTTTCATCATAATGATAATGATTAATTGTTGATTCTTACATCAATAAATTTTCTTGGTCTTTGAGGATGTCTCCGATTTGGATAAAGTGTATCTGATCTCAGAAATCTGTGTTGATTATCTTTTCCTAGTCGTTCTATCTTGTTTAAATTATAATATTTTTCACTATTTTTATTAATATCATTTACTACTTTTTTATTTTTTGTGCTTGCGATTTCTTCATTTTCTTCATTTTTGTCATTATTATTTGCACTTTCAGAACTTGTAGCATGTTCTGAATGGATTTCTTGGTTCATCTTGTCTTCTGTTTGTGTTTCGTTAGCTAATTCTTCTAAACGACGTTTAACTGAGTTATAAATTTCAACAATTTGTTTTTCTTGTTCTTCTAAACTCTTGTATGGATCAAGTGTTAAATTGTTGATAATTTGTTGGAAAACAACATCTGAACGCATTTCTTTTGTAATTAATGATTTAACACCAACTCTGTTAGAAAAGACTCTTAATAACACTCCATAAGCAATATCGTCTAACATTGCTTGGAATAATTTTGAACCTCTCTCAGTGTAAGCTTGGTAAGGGTTTTTTTGTGAATATTGAACTAAATTAATATTTGAACGTAGTTGATCCATTCTATTAATATGTCTTTGTCATTTTTCATCAAGTGTTTGAAGAATTGTGTCTCTTAATAATGAAATAACTTGACCTTCACCGGCATTTTCGAATGCATTACTTTCTCATTGTGCATACACTGTTAAAATGACGTTTGCAATATAGTCTGGTAAATCAGTTTCATGAACTTTAGATATTTCATCTAAATCAAAGTGGAATTTGATTAATGAACCTATGTTCTTGTTTAAAAAATCAACTAATGCTTCATAATTATATGATTTGTTATGTAAGTAATATTCACCACTACGAACAATTGTTCTAGCTGCAGAAGCAATCATACGTTGAACAATAAACACTATGTCTTGGCTATATAAGATTAAGTCTCTTTGTGAATAAATTAAATCACGCTGTTGACGAATAACGTCATCATAATTAAGAACTGATTTACGTGAATCATAGTTAAATCCTTCAATTTTCTTTTGTGCATTATTGAAGGCAAATCTTAATGATTTGTTTGTAATTTCTTTTCCGAGTGAATCACTATATGCTTCTTTAAAACTTTCATAGTTTGCGAATCTTTGCATTAATTGGTCGTCAATTGAAACATAGAATTTACTTGTTCCAACATCACCTTGACGACCTGAACGTCCACGTAACTGATTATCAATTCTACGTGATTCTGCTTTATCAGTTCCAAGAACATATAAACCACCCAATTGAATTCCCTCTTTTGAAGGTTTAATATCTGTTCCACGACCAGCCATATTTGTTGCAATTGTAACTGATTTAACTTCACCAGCATGAGAAATAATCTCTGCTTCAGAAGCATTTTGCTTAGCATTTAAAACTGTATGTGGAATTCCTTTTTCAAGCAACATTTTATGAACAATTTCAGAATCTTCAATTTGTGCTGTACCAACTAAAACTGGTTGTCCTTTTTTGTATAACTCTTGAATTTTTTCAACTACTGCTTTTCATTTATCATCTGCACTTGCAAAAATTGCATCTGGTTCATCAACACGAGCAATTGGTCTATTTGTTGGAACAACGTTTACACGCATGTTATAGATATCAATAAATTCTTGCTCTTCTGTTTTACCTGTACCAGTCATACCACAAAGCTTTTTAAACATTCTAAAGAAGTTTTGATATGTAATGGTAGCCAATGTTTTTGTTTCAGGTTCAACATCAACCATTTCTTTTGCTTGTAATGCTTGTTGTAAACCTTCTGAATAACTACGACCATCCATAATACGACCTGTGAATGAGTCAACAAGTTCAATTTTTCCTGATCTAACAATATACTCAACATCACAACGCATAATCTTATGTGCTCTTAAAGCATTTTGAACAAGGTGAATTGTTTCTGAATTTTCATAGTTATGGAAATTATTTGTACGGTAGAAAGCATTTGCTTTTTCAATTCCTGAGTGAGTTAATGCTACTGCTTTTGTTTCTTCGTCAATGATATAATCACCAGTACCAAGTGTTCTAACAAATTGATCTGCGGCAAAGTAAGATGAAACATCTTCAGCTTCCCCACCAGAAATAATAAGAGGTGTTTTAGCCTCGTCAATTAAAATCGAATCAACCTCATCGATTAAACAAAATTGTAATCCTCTTTGAACTTTTTCAGCACCATTAGAAACCATGTTATCACGTAAATAATCAAATCCTAATTCAGAGTGAACTGAATAAGTAATATCTGCTGCATATGCTGCTCTTTTAGCTGTTGGATTCATTTGTGCTTTATTGATACCAACTGTTAAACCAAGGAAATTAAATACTTCACCCATTTCAATAGCATCACGTTCTGAAAGATATTCGTTAACTGTTGAAACAATTGCTCCTTTTCCTAAAAGCGCATTTAAATAAACAGGCGCGATTGAGGTAATTGTTTTACCTTCACCAGTCTTCATTTCCGCAACTGAACCTAAATCAAGCAAGATACCACCTAAAATTTGAACATCATAGGGTCTTTTACCTAAAACTCTTTTTGTAGCTTCACGAGCAACAGCAAATGCATCATTTCTGATTTCATCTAGTGTATGCCCATCTGCAATTAATTTTCTAAAATAAACGGTTTGTGCTTTAAGTTCATCGTTTGTGAATTTTGATACGATTTTTTCTAATTGGTTGATTTTCTTTAAACTTTTTTCAGCAACACGCATTTCTGCGGTTTTGAAATCGAATAATTGACTAATACTTTTCATGTTTTAAATTATACCAATCTCACAAAATAATAAAAATACATTATAAATGTATAACTCGCTTTAGGGTTTCTCAGTTTTTTCAAGATTACAAAAAAATACAACTTACCCGTTGTATTTAATTGAAAGAATTTTAATATTATATTTTTTAATTGCATCAACTTCGTTTTCATCACCTTCAGCAGATCCTAACATAGCAACTGCAAGTGGGCTTTTGTTTGAAATTTTACCTTCAAATGGGTTTGTATCGTGTGTACCCATGATTGTAACAGTTTTTACTTCACCAGTTTCTAAAACTTTAAATTCAACTGTTGAACCAATTCCAACTGTTCTAACGTTTGTTGAAGATGAACCAATAATTACTGCATTATCTAAAATTTGTTCAAGTTCTGAAATACGCCCTTCAACAGCACCTTGTTTATCTCTGGCTGCATCATACTCAGCGTTTTCTGAAAGGTCCCCTTGAGCTCTAGCTTCTTTTAAGGCCGCTTGAACCGCAGGACGTTCAACATTAATTAAATATTCGTATTCTTTTTTATATTTTTCTAAGGTTTCAGATGATAGGTAAATCTTACCTTGTAATTCGTCTTTTGACATACAACCTTCTTTCTAAAATTTATATTTATATTTTATATTGTTTTTGCATTATTGACAACAAAAAGGTATTTCGAACTCAAGAATGAAACTTCATGAGTTTTTCCTGTTAATTTTAAATGACCTAAAAGTTTTTTTAATTCAGTTGTTTTATTTTGTTTTCAATCAACAATAAACATTCCATTTTCTGCAAGTTTTGGAAGTACTTGATCATATAACTCATTAATGTTGTTTGAAGTGTTTACCACTACGACAAAGTCAATTTGGTTTCCGCTATATGGCAAAATAATGTTTTCGGTTTCATCCGGAAATTCATTTTGAATTTCACGATATTTATCAACATCAAATGAACCATATTGATAATAAAATTGTGTTTCTGGACATTTTGAAGCAACCGCAACATTTGGGAATAAATCGTTTTCACTTATGATTAAGACATTTTTGTATTTATTTTGATAAATTGTATTAATTATACCTTCAACATCAAGATCAACCGCTTTAGATTTTAAGTGATCCTTAATTTGAAATGGCAATTCCCCAATTCCATTACGTAGTTGTTGTAATTGAATCATAGATTCTTCTTGGCTTTTCTTTAAATATTTATTACGTATCTTACGTGCGTAGATGTTTACACCTATGTAGATGAGGATTCCGAGTGCAAATACTACATATGCAGAAATTGCTAATCCGCTACTTCAGACACTTGTTTGAGGTTCTGATTGTACTGCAATTGTTGAATTTTCTGCACTTTCGGAAAAGAATTTTAATACTTGTGACATTATTTACCTCACTTGTACTTGTAATATTCTAAATAATCTTGCAAAATGATAAGAGCAGCTAATTTATCTTTGTGTTGTTTACGTTTTTGACGTGTTAAACCAGCTGAAATCATTGTTTCTTGTGCTCTTTTAGTTGAATATTGCTCATTCACTAATAACACAGGTAGATTAAATTCATTTTCAAGTTTAATTTTGAATTCCTCTACCATTAAGGTTCTATCGCTTTTATCACCACTAATTTTGAGTGGATAACCAAGTACAAAACCATCAATTTTATTTTTATATTCTATTAAATATTTTTTTATTCGTTCAATAACATGATCAAATTCTAACTCAGGAAACATAAAGTTCTCAAGTCCAGTTGCAATAATTTCACTTTCATCTGTAATCGCGAAACCACAACTTTTAGTACCTAAATCTAGTCCTAATTTTCTCATGTTAAATCGTTTTCTATAAATGAAAGTAATTCGTTTGTATTGCTTACTTTACCCATTGATAAAATAGCATTTCCACCACCACGTCCATTTAATTTTGCAAATAACTGTTGCGCTACTTGATTTGAATTGTATTTTTTACTTGCTACTACAAGCATTGGATTAGAATCTTCTGTTGTTAAAACAATAAGTAATTCTGGATATTTTTCACGCAATGTTGATGCAACAGTTTTAATGTTTTTTGGATTTAAAGTTTGATCAATGTATAAACTACCTTTTGATGTTTCAACAACTTCGATATTGTCATAATCAAACTCAAAATTATTAGCTAAATCTTTGTTAATTTGTTTATTATCTTCTCTTAATTTTTCGATTACATCTTTTAAATAATCAATTGCTTGTTCTTTGTTTTCAGGGATTTCTAAATCAAATTGATATTTTGAATCTAATTTTTGATTTCTTTCGATTGATTTTTCTGCTTCAACGATTAATTTATCAACTTCTTCTTCAAGATATTCATCAACTAAAACATTTGAAGAAATAGCTCTAACACGATATACACCAGCTGCTTTTTTATCTACGTTTGTGATCTTAAAGTTTTCTAATTTCGCTGTATTTGAAAGGTGAGTTCCACCACATAAATCGGCAGTAATTCCATCAAACTTAACAATACGAACATTTTTGGGGTTCATATATTCTGATTCTTCAAGAGTCATAATAGCACCCATTTTATTAGCTTCATCAGTTGTCATCTTTAAGTACTCACGTTTTGCATCACGAGCAATGTACTCACGAACAAGGTTTTCAATTTGACGAATTTGTTCATCAGTAGGTTTTGTATCTGCAGGCATATCGAATGTTAAACGTTCTTCGTTATTATCTGAACCAAGTTGTTTGATATGTGGTCCTAAAATAGTTCTTAATGCACAGAATAATAAGTGTGTACCAGAGTGGTTACGTTCTAGACCTAAACGAATTGTTGTATCAACAAAACACTCTACTGGGTCTTTTGCATTAATCTTACCCTCAAGTTTATGAATATGGTTCCCAAATTTATCTTTAAATACATCGATAATGATAATTTTGTGACCATTTTGAATAATGTATCCTCTGTCATGTTTTTGACCACCACTAGTTGCATAGAATGGTGTTTGTTTTAAGATTGCAAATGAAATTCCATTTGAATTTTCGATTTCTTTTTCTGTGTCTAATAAGTGTAAAATTTCTGTTTTGTTTTCTGTGTGTGTGTAACCAATAAATTCATCGATTTTACCTTTAATTAAGGCTAATGAGTTGATAACTTTATCCATTCCTGAGTGTTTTGCAGTTCTTGAAGCATCAGCATGTTTTTGTTTTGCGGCTTCATAACCTTCAAAATCAATTTGAATATCTTTTGCTTGCAATATCTCTGCAGTTAATTCAACTGGGAATCCATATGTTTCAAATAATTTGAAAGCAATATCACCTGGAAACACTTTAGTTGAATCAGAAATATATTCATCAAGAATTGCTCTACCATTTTCAATTGTTTTTGAGAAAGTGATTTCTTCATCTTTGATAATTTGAGCAATTGGTTGAATATCATATTCAAATGGTAAACAATCTTTTACTATTTGCACTAAGTTGAATAAGAATGGTTCATAAATTTTTAATTGCATTGCTTTGTATACACTTCTACGAATTAAACGGCGTAAAATGTATCCACGACCAACGTTTGAAGGTTTAGCGCCATCAGCAATAGCATTTACAACTGTACGCATGTGGTCTACAATAACTTTAAAGCATGAGTTAATGAATTCTTGTTGTTCATCTTTGATGAAATAGTTTTCAGTTTTATATTCAAAATCTGTGTATTCTGAAATTTTAGCAATGATTGGCAAAAATAAGTCAGTATCAAAGTTTGTTGGTGCATCTTGCATAATTGAAACAATTCTTTCAAGACCTGCTCCAGTATCGATGTTCTTTTGTTTTAATTCTGTATATTCACCTTCACCGTTTGAGTTATATGTTGAGAAAACGATGTTTCAAATCTCAATGTAACGATCATTTTCTTCATCATTTTTAAGTAACTCAATTCCTCTTGAATCATATTTTTCACCACGATCATAGAAAATTTCTGTATTAGGTCCACATGGTCCAGAACCAACTTCTCAGAAGTTAGTATCTTTTGTACCGGGTATCATGTGGTCTTCAGCAAAACCTTGATCCATTCAAATTTGTTTTGTTTCTAAATCTTCGTAGTAGTAAGTGAAATAAAGTTTTTCTTTATCAAGTTTTAAAACATTAAGTAAAAATTCTGCAGCAAATTCAATTGCTTCTTTTTTGAAATAATCACCAATTGAGAAGTTACCAAGCATTTCAAAGAATGTGTGGTGTCTTGCAGTAATTCCAACGTTTTCAATATCATTAGTTCTAATTGCTTTTTGTGAGTTAACTAATCTTTTAGCAGGTGCAATTTTTTTACCAGAAAAATAATCTTTTAATGTTGCAACCCCACTGTTTATTCATAAAAGTGATGGGTCGTTTTGTGGAACTAAACTTTTTGAAGGTACGATAAAGTGACCTTTTGATTCAAAAAATTCAAGTCATTTTTGTCTAATTTCTTTTGAGTTCATAAAACCTTCTTTTAAATGTAATCTAATTTTTTATCATCCATAAATATTTCATCGATAGTTGCCCCACCAATGCATTTATCTCCATCATATAAAACTACTTGTTGACCAGGAGTTACAGCACTTGAAGTCTCAGGATAAAATACTTTTACTTTGTTATTTGGAAGTAATTCAATTGAAACTTTAATATCTTTTTGACGATATCTAAATTTAGCAGATAAGTTATTTGAATCATAATCTGTGTTATTAAGTGTTAAATTACTTGCAATTAAGTTATTCGAAATTAAGTATTCCGGTCTTGATAATGGTGCTACAAATAAAATATTTTGATGTACATCATGACCACAAACATAATATGGTTCTGCCATTCCACCGAGATTTAAACCTTTACGTTGCCCGATTGTGTAATAGAAACATCCAACATGACGTCCGATAACTTTACCAGTTGTGATATCGACAGTGTCTCCATCTTGTGCAGGGATGTAATTTTGTAAGAATAAACCAAAGTTTCTTTCACCAATAAAACAAATTCCTGTTGAATCTTTTTTATCAGCGGTAATTAATCCTAATTTTGTAGCTATTTCACGAATTTCAGGTTTGGTTAATTTCGCTAATGGCATAATAACTTTTTCTAATTGTTCATGTGTTAATTGGGCTAAAAAGTATGTCTGATCTTTGTCTTGATCTTTAGCACGATATAAGTGACCTTCACGAACATCAGCATAATGTCCCATAGCAATAAAATCTGCCTTTAATTCATTAAATGCATATTTTGCAAAAGCATTAAATTTAATGTACTTATTACAAAGAATATCTGGGTTAGGAGTTCTTGCTTTTTTGTATTCTTCAATAAAGTTTTCAAAAACATTATCTCAGTACTCTTTAACAAAATCAACTCTATGAAGCGGAATATCCAATGCTTTTGCAACTGATAAAGCATCTTGATAATCTTTTTCTTGTGGACAGATATCTTGTGTAATGTCTTCATTACCTAAAACATCATTGTTGACAATGCTATCTCAGTTACGCATGAATAATCCAACTACTTCATAACCTTGTTGTTTAAGTAAGTATGCTGCCACAGATGAATCAACACCCCCACTCATTCCAATTACAACTCTTTTCGCCATTCTTACCTCCTTTTCAAGTAGTTATATAATGATTTTTTTAATTTTACAACATTCTAATATTTTTAAATATTAGTTTTTAAAAAAGTAATAAAAAAGCCCCTAAGGACTTTCTTATTAAGCTAATGGTTCTCAAAGTTCTAATTTAACTACGTCATTGTTGTTTTCATCTAAATATTTAGCGTCAACATATTTTTTATCAACGATAACTGTGAAGTTGTATTCATCAAATCATGTATCTGACATTGAGAAAATACCTTTTTTACCGTATTTATCACCTCAGCTGTTTTCAACTTTTCAAGCTACAGGTAAACCATTTTCAGTTTTAACACCCACAAAAGCCATTGCATGTGTTAATGTTGAATTGAAGATATTAATACGATCACTTTTTGTTAATGAAAGTTTATTGAAAACTTCATCGTATTGATATAACTCAGGGTCTAAAATTCCTGATTTATCATCACGGAAGGCATCAATGTCACAACCGAATCAAACTGGTACATTATCTTTTAATGAATTAATAACCACTTCTTTAATTTCTTTTAAAGGCACATTGATCATAACAACGTCTTGATCATCATAAACTGATTTTTGGTGTTTTAATACATAGTGTGTACCTGCTTTAAATTCAGGACGTGGATCATGTAATAAGTTAACTTTTTGATCAAAGTCTGTTCCAACATATTTGTTGAAAAAGTCAATAGGTGTGATGTTTTCGATTTTGTTGTATTTATTGTCTTTGTCTCTATATTCAAATGTAAATTCTGTTGGTGGTGTACCTAAACATTTTGAAACAATGTCGTAAACTTCATATAAAACTTCTTCTTTGATGTTGTTTAATTCTTCTAATGATGCACCTGCTTCAAATGCTTTTCTTAAGTTTAAAACACCTTGTTTAAGACGTAAATCGATTTGTTCATTCATTGCAGTTGTATTACCTGAGTGGAAAGTTTCGGGCATAATAGATTTTGGAACTGCACCATATTTATTTAATAAACTTGCAAATCATTCTCAGTAACCACCATCTGATGCTGATGAACCATGCATAAATGTATAGATTAATCTATCATTCATTGGTAATTCAATGTTGTTGATCATTTTTGTTAAGAATGTATTTGCTTTTTCCATTTTGTCATAGAAAGCAAAGTAATTTTGTGAGAATTCGAAATTTGCAACATTTAAGTTTTTCATCACTGCAACTCTAGCCATGTTTAATGAAGCAAAAATTCAACATCTACCACTATTGCTTTGCATTGTGATTTCTCCAAGATCTGTTTCAATATCAAAAACAAAATCATGTTTAATTAATGTTTTGTGGTTAATACATGTGTTTTTGATACCATTATGAATAACGCTATTTTGGATTAAATCATTTTTGTTTTGCTCAAATCTTTTAGCAAATAAATTTAAGGTTTCTTTTTGTAATTTCATAAATTCCTTCTTTCTTTATTAATATTTTAAAGCATAAAATAATAAATTTAAATTATTATACATTACTTATTAGTAATATAAAGAATTTAAAATAAATAGTGATAAAATAGATATATGGAATTTAATAGACAAGAAAAACAAAAATTTGCTACAGTAGCAGTATCCAAATCAGCCAAAAAATTCTATGGTATTGTTTTATTAGTATTTGCTATCGCAGTTTTAGCAGCTATACTCGGTGCCATTGGTTTTGGTGCTATGTTTGATGTGAAGGTTGATGCAACAACTATATCAAGAGAAGGTGTACCAGTTGAAACACAAATACCATTATTCAATAAACACATTTACTTATTCTCTGGTATTTTCGCGGTATCGACATTAATATTAATGTTCGCAAATATATACTTATCAAGACGTGAAAATAATAGAAAATTACAATTATTTACATTGCCATTTTATTTAGCATATTTTGCTTTCTCAATTGCATTCATCTTTAGATTAGCGATTTGACAATTTGGCGCAACTAGTTCTTTAGATAATACAAAATTATTATTATCATTAGCACTTATTCCTGCAGTAGTATTAATAATTACTGCAATTTTAGGAATATTTAACCTAGTTAATATTAGAGCAATTGGTATTTTAGTTTCTGCTCTAACAATTGGAATGATTATAGCCTTGATAGTATCGATCTTTGTATTCGAAGCAGCATGATGACTACCATGATTAGGAGTTATAGCAATTTCATTAACAACTATAATTGAGTGATGAATGATTAGAAAAATAGCTGATCAATCAGCAAATATGGATAGTGAAACAGCCACAACATTAGCAATTAGTTGCGGTATTCAAATGTTTATCTCATATTCAATTATGTTAATTTATGTTATTCAAATTTTCGGAGGAAGTTATCGTGACTAAAAATATCTCGCTTGCGCGGGATATTTTTTTATTATTTTTGATGTTTAAAACTTAGATATAGTGATAAAAGCGAATTTAAAACCAACTTATCACCAAATATAATGTCTTCAACTTCACTCTCTAAAACTCATTTATTTTGACTAATACTTTCGAATAAACTACCATCGTTTTTAGGAGTTTCTTGATTTAAGCCTGTGACATTAAAAACATAGTTATGTACAATCTCACTACTTTGTGTACTTGCAACATTGTCAATTGAATAAACTAGATGTCGTAAACCAACATTAATTCCTGCTTCTTCAAAAACTTCTTTTATAGCTGTGTCTAAGGGTTTTTCATCTACTTCACAACTTCCTGTAATTGGACAAGCATACAACTCATTGTTGTTTTTAATCACAGGTAATGGTTGATATCTAATTAAATATTCTTTTTGATTATTTGAGTTTATTCTAAAGCATAAAACTGCTACAGAATTGGTGTTTTTACGTTCAGAATAAACAAAACCATCAGGTGTTTGATACATTGAAACTCATTTGTTTAAAAAGAGTAATTTGTCACCTTTGTTCATAAATTTTCCTTAAATGAAAAAGCAATATTACTATTGCCTAATCATTAATAATTTCACCAGAAATTCTATTTCTATTTAAATCAATTTCTTTGATTTTGGCTTCAATAATCATTCCTGGGTAGTAAGTGTCAAAAATTGTGCTTTCTTTATCTATTTTTAAATCTGAAACGTGAATAAATAAACTTTGTTTAATTCCTATGTAAACGAATAATCCAAAGTCTGTGATGTTTTCAACTGTTCCTTGAACTTTGTCACCAACTTTTAAGTCTTCTACATTGGTTAATGTGTCTTTAAGGATGAAACCTTGTTTATCTGAATCGATACGTTTTGTAGGTTGACTTAATGCTTCTAAAATAAGTTTAATTGTATAAATATCTTGATGATATTTTTCAGCTAATTCTGCTGCATTTAAATTTGAAAGATCAACTCCATTATCATTTGGTTCAATATCATAATCGTGAATGATTCTATTTGCTAAATCATATGATTCTGGGTGAATAATTGTTTTATCTAAGAAATTATCTGAAGTGAAGATACGAAGGAAACCAATACATTGTTCAAATGTTTTAGCACCAATACCTTTTACTTTTTTAACTTCAAAACGTGATTCAAATGATTTGTTATTTTTATCATTTCTGTATTCAATAATATTTTCTGCATTTTTCGGAGATAAACCTGCTATGTGAGTAAGAATTTGTTTTGTTGCAGTGTTAATATCAACACCGACTTTATTAACAACTTTTGAAACCTTAAAGTTTAAGTAGTGTTCTAATTCTTTTTGATTTAAATCATGTTGATATTGACCAACACCAATTGATTTTGGATCAATTTTAACTAACTCATTTAAAGGATCAAGGAATTTTCTACCAATATTAATTGCACTTCTTTCCTCAACACTTAAATCTGGAAATTCTTCAATCGCAATTTTTGAAGCCGAATAAACAGATGCACCAACTTCTGAAACGATGGCATATTTAATTCCTAAATTATTATCTTTTATTAAGTTTGCAATAAATGCTTCCGTTTCTCTTGAGGCCGTTCCATTTCCAATTACAACAATGTCAATTGCATGTTTTCTAAGCATATCTAACACAATTCTTGCTGCATCTTTTGTTTTATTTAAAGGTGGGTTGGGGTAAATTTTATTAATTTCTAATACATCACCATTTTCGTTTAATGCTGCTAATTTACATCCGTTAACAAAAGCAGGGTCAATTGCAAGTATTGTGTGACCAGATGTAGCAGGAGCTTGAAGTAATTTTTCAACTGAATCAGAGAAAATTTGAATTGCTGATTTTTCTGCTTTATCAAATAAGTCATTAAAAATTTCTCTTTCAACACTAGGTAATATAAGTCTCTTTAATGAATCTTTGATTGCATCGATAATATTTTCTTTATTGTTTCTTGTTTTATTAAATCTTTTAAGAATGATTCTTTCTAAATATGAGTCATTGTAGTTAAATTTAACCTTAATAATTCCAAGTTTATCGGCTCTGTTTATTGCAAGCACATTGTGGTTTTTGATATATTTAACTGGAATTTTGTATTCATAATAATTCTTAAATTTTTGCCCTTCATCGAGTTCATCTGCTTTTTTAGACTTAGATGTTTCGATTGCACCAAAAGTAAGAATGTTATTTTTGATTTGTTCTCTGACGTCTACGTCTTGTGAAATTCATTGTGCAATAATGTAATTTGCTTGCTCTAAGGCAAATTCAACATTTGGAACATTTTCATTAAGATATTTTTTAGCTTCAATTTCACGTTTGAAATCTCTACTTTTATTTTCAAAAATTCTTTTAGCAAGTGATTCTAACCCTAATTCAATGGCTTTTGTTGCTTTCGTAGTTTTACCAACTTTAAATGGTTCATAAATAGCTTCTAATTCACTTTTAACGCTTGTAGCAAGTATTTTTGATTCTAATTCTGGAGTTAATAAATCTTTTTCAGCAAGAATTTTTATAATTGCTTGTTGTCTTTCTAATAATTCATTTTTATATTTGAAAAGTGATTCTATTTTATAGATTTGTTCTTCGTTTAATCCACCTGTTTTATCTTGACGATAACGTGAAATAAATGGAACAGTATCACCTTGTTGTAACATTTCGATTACAATGTCGACTTGTTTTTCTGAAACGTTTAGTTCTTTTGCAACTAATTTATAAGCTTTTTCCATTTTTATCTCCTATTTTTATTTTTTATATTCTTTTTAAATTGTATTTTTTCTTTGCTAGTAGCAATTTTGTAAATGTCAAATGCATTTACTATATCTGATTTTTTAATGCTCTGTGGTAGCGCTTTTGCTTGTTCATTTAACATTTCAATGCACTTAGAAACTTTATTTTCTAGCACTAATAAAACATGATCTGGTTTGTTTTCTATTTTAATGCTCAACTCATTTGGAAAAACAATTACGCTTGCTATCGGAACATTCTTACCAATGATTTTTAGCACATGATTTAAGTGTTTTTCGTTTTGTACAATAGGATTAAAAATAGTTTTTCTTTTGCGTTTATTTGATGATAACAATAATTCATCAGACGCAGCATCCCCTTCAAGTTTTCCAAGATAATATTTATACTCGATTACAACCACTAATGAATTGCTAATTAGCATCGAATCTAATTCATACATTTTATTATTTATGCGATATACACCGCCTTTTACAAAACTAAATTCGGTTTTCTTAACTAATTCATTAATTTGATTATTTAAATAATTCTCAAATTTAAAACCTATTTTATTTTTAGTATTTACGTTTATAACTTTGTGGTAGATATAAACGAATAATATAACAGCTCAAATTATAGAAATAACTGTAATAGTTATTATTGTGTTAGTTTGGTGGTTGGTATCAATTAATTTTTCGTCCATAAGTTACTACTTTCAAATCATTTTTATTATTTTAACACATTCAACGACAATGTGTTCGAGATTGAAAAAATCAACGATAAACGTTGATTTTTTCATGAAATTATTTATTAGTTTGTTCTGGTGTTTCTATATGTTTTGCTCTATTGTTTTTGAATTTAATAATTTTTACTACAGTTGGATTTACTACAGTTTTTGTTAATCCTTGAACAAATAAGTAGAATACTGGTGCAAAGATATCACCTAAAAGCATTGCTGCTGTACCATAAACGATTGAATCGTACATAATTTTACTTTTTAGTTGATTAATATCTGAGAAACCAAGATCTGATGCACTATATCCTAATTGTTCAAATGTAGTTATATCTTTGAACGCAGGGTGTCCAACTACGTGTGATGTTGAAGCAAACACTTGGCTTGCTGAACCTTTTTCAAATAATAATGTTGGTAATTGTTGTGTTAATCCACGAGCAGGGTTAATAGCTGCTGATCCACCTAAAAGTCCCATTCAAACTGATAATGAAATGATAAACATAATCATTAAATCACGATATTTTTCATTAATGTTTGGTGAGAAAATAGGGAAAAGTAGGATTGCTGTCATTACTAATTCAACAAAGAAAATTCATGTTGTACCATCCACTAACATTGTTTTTTGATTAAACACTGTTGGGAATGCTTTTTTAGCTGCTGTAATTGATGAAATAGGAGCATTTGGAAGTCCGTGTTGAGGATCTGTTGTTGCGTGTCCAATTGCATAAATAATTGCACCTGCTACAAATGCTCCGATAAATTGAATGATAATTTTATATGCTGCAAATCATCCGTTGTTTCTACCGCTTAAATAACGATAAATTGTAACGGCTGGGTTTAAATCACAACTTCAACGTAGGAATACAAATAAACAAATTCCTACAATGATGAATCCAGCAAAGAAACCAACGATAATTGGGTGAAGTAAATATTCTTCAATAACATATTTACCATCAGCAACATAAATACTTAAACCAGCAAGCCCAAGTGAAATAAAGATTGTTCCGACAAATTCTGAAAGACCAAAAATGAATCATGATAATAAATCTTTTGGTTTTTCAGCCTTTGAACGCTCACTTGATTTTAATTTATAGAAACTAAATAATTCTCTTATAAAAGTTTTAAATGTGTGTTTAGAGTCACTTTTTACTATCGATTTCTGATTATCCATTTTGTATTTTTCCGTTTTCTAATAATTTTAATGCATTAGTAAAATCACCACGTTGTGCTGCGTCAGCGTTATCTAATGTTGCTTTAGCAATTTGTGTCAATGCTAAGTCTGTTAAAAATGCTTGGTGTGATGTGATTAATGTGTTTGGCATTTCAATAAGTTCTTTTCATTCTGGGTCCATTGCTTTTAATTCATTAATTCTTGAAGAAACATCTTCATAGAATCTTCCTTCTTCACGTTCAAGTACGTCAGTTGCAAAACCACGTACTTTACCTGTTTTAAGTCCATTTAACATTGCTTTAATATCAACAATTTCGCCTCTAGCTGTATTAACAACAATAACACCTGGTTTCATTGCTTCAATTGCAGCATCATCAATTAAATATCTTGTTGATGGAAGTAATGGACAGTGAATTGAAATAAAATCACTTTGGTTTAATAATTCAGTTAATGATGCTCATTCGAAACCGAATTGTTCTGCTAATGTAGGGAAGTTATCTTGTGCAAAAGCATCAAATACTAATACACGTGCACCCGTTGCTTTAGCAATTTTAATGAATGTTTGACCAATTTTACCTGAACCAATAACTCCAATTGTTGAGTTACCAACACATAAACCATCTAAACCATTTAAAGAGAAGTTGTATTTTTCAACTCTTTGGTTGGCAATAATTAAATTTCTATTTAATGCTAATAATCCTGCAAACGCAAATTCTCCGATACTTTCAGCTGAATAGTTAAAAATTCTAAATACATTAATTCCTAACTCATTAGCCTTAGCAATATCAATTTTGTTGTATCCCATTGATCTTTGGAATCAGTATTTGATACCCATTTTTGAAAGTACTTCTAAGATTACTTTATCACCATATGTGTTAACAAAGCCACATACTGCGTCATAACCTTTTGCAAGTTTTACAGTGTCAAGATTAAGATTTTCTTTAAAAAATGTGATTTCATGTCTGTTGTCATTATATTTTTCAAAATATTTAACATCATAATCTTTAGCATCGAAAAAAGCTATTTTCATAATATCTCCTATGTTGTAAACGTATAGTTTAATTTAAAAATATTATAATATTTTTTAAAAAAATACCAAAAAACCAAAACAACTTAAAATAAGGTATAAAAGTTATGATTAAACTATCAGAAAATACTAAAATAAAGCATTAAAATTAACTCATTTTGTTTATTTTTAGTTCATTAAAAAACAAACTTTATTTTAAATATGAGGTGAAAAAATGATGAAGCAAATTTTATTCTATTTATCAAACAAATTCAAAGGCGATAATTACCTTGTGCATAGAGAAACTTGTGCATAGAGAAATCGGTCGAATTACAAATGTTGATAATTTTGAATTAGCATCGTATTATAAAAACTATATTGATACAAAAGTTAAGTTTGTGACTTTACTTGATACTCATTATTATCAACCACTTTTTGTTGCACAACACCCACCATATGTAATTTATTATTGAGGAAACTATCATTTATTAAATTCTCAAAATAAAATTTATGTTATTAATGAAGTAGAGAATGAACAAACAAGTAGTTGAATAACTGATAACATTGATGTTTTGGTTCAAAAAGCAGTTTTAGTTACTAACGATTACCCAAATTCTGAAAGTAAATTGGTTGAATTATTTAGAGAAAAGGGCGGAAAAATTATTCACATTGCTAAAACAGGAATTGATATGTTTGAAAAGAATAATTTAAACGCAGAAAAAGAGTTAATATTATCCATTTATCCTAATAAAGCACATGCTAAAAGAGTTTATTTTAAACAATCAAATTATCTAGCATCATTAATTGCAGATAAGTTTATTAGTTTCTCAATGAAGGAAAATTCTAAAGCATTAAATTTAATTAATTGTTTCTTGGACGTAGGGAAAGAAGTCAATTGCTTTCCGGGTATTGACATCAATGATAGCAATAATATGTTGATTAAAAATGGAGCTAAATTAGTCACAATGATTTCTGATTTCATCCCAACGCAAGGCGCATAAGAAAACACACCTATGTTCTAGGTGTGTTTAATATAACTTAATTTTGTCTTTCAGGGTATACTGAAACATACTTTCTGTTTCTTCTGCTTTCGTATTTTACATAACCATCGATTTTTGTAAATAATGTGTCATCTCCACCACGTCCAACATTTAATCCTGGGAAAATTTTTGTTCCACGTTGACGGTAAATAATTGAACCTGCTGTTGCGAATTGTCCATCACCTAATTTAGCACCTAAACGTTTTGAGTGTGAATCACGACCATTACGTGTCGATCCACCGGCTTTGGTATGTGCCATTTTCTAATTAACCTTCTATTCCTGTAATTTTAACACGTGTATAAGGTTGACGGTGTCCAAGTTTTCTTTTGTGAGTAGATTTCGCATTGTGACGGTAAACAACGATTTTTTTCGCTTTACCTTGTTTTTCGATAGTTCCTATTACTTTAGCATTTTCTAAGTATGGTCTCCCGATTTTGTCGTTTACAAGTAAAACTTTATCAAAAGTTACTTGTGAACCTTCTTCACCTTCGATTTTTTCGATGAAGATTGTTTGACCTTCTTTAACAATAAGTTGTTTCCCACCTGTTTCGATAATTGCTAACATGCAATACCTCCATTTAGTGGCTCGTCTGTAAGGTGGTTAAAATAACGCTTGTAAACCTTTTTAGAACGGTTACATGAAGTAACGTGTATATTATACAACTATCTAATATTTTTCAGCCTAAAATAATATGTAATTTTCAATGATTCGAGTAGTGGATTTTACTGATGAATTTCCCTGTGATTTAGATGAATCTCACTTAACTTCGTAATCTTTTGACTTTACAGAACCATTAGACGAAAATAAACTTCTAAGAAAACCGATACCAGAAATAACCGCTGGAATTGCACTAAATAATGTACCTCATGCAAAACCGGGTTTGATATTTTCTAGCTCTTTTGAATCTAACTTTTTCAACTCATTTAATTGCATTCTACCTCCTTTCCATTATTAAGATAATTTTGGGGAATTAATGCACAAAAAAAGAACAGCTTTTGCTGCCTGCTCTTAATAATTATTGTTCAACATATTGTGTATTAAATTTACCGATAATATTATGAATTGAATTAATTGAAATTCAGATATTTGGATCAATTGTTTTTAGATCTTCAATAATATTTTTCGATTCAAGAAGTAATGTAACAGTTTCAATTTTATAGTTAATTCTACCTGTGTAACCTGATTTAAAACGAACTAATCTATAACTATGTCAATAGTTTATTATTTTAAAGTAAGCAATTACTTTTTCAGGTTCAGCTGAAATAATTGTTAATTTAACTTTTTTATACTTTGGATAAAGGATATTAATAACAACATTAGTAAGAATTAAGTAAACAAATGTAGATAATTCTCTCATACCAAAAATCTCACCATTAACGTTAGGAATAATAATTCCATATGCTACTAAGAATGTAATTGCAGTTACAAAACCAACTGTAGCCAACATATTAGCAACATTCTTTTTAGACTTAGTTGAGAAATAGTATGCAATGATGTCAGTACCGCCAGTTGAACCACCAGCTTTTCATGATAATGAAATCCCGATACCAATAAAGAAAGCTCCAATACATCCGTAAAGAACAATTGCTCAAGTATCACCAGTTGAATATCAAATTAATTGATTTACTCTTTCAATTGTTAATGTTCTAAAAATTTCAGGAATTACTGTACTTTCATTGTCTTTAATGTACTTTGCAATATCTGAAGCTAAAACTTGGTTTGTTGTATCAATTACAACTCCTTCAAAAGCTCTAAAACCTCTATCAGCATGCTCTATAACGAAATTTTTATAATCATTGTGTACAAAGCTAATTTTTTCAAATAAAAATTGATGAATTGCCTTTTGTGTAAAAACTAAGTTTGTAAGCATTAAAGCAAACATGAATAATAATGATAAATATAAAAAACTCGGTTTTAATTTTCGTCAAAAAATCACGAATAATGGAATGTTGCAAGCTAAATAAATCAACGCAAAGTATTTACTTAATTGTGGGAATACGTATTGTAATATTGTTGGAATACCAGCAATACCAGAAGGAATAGTATCTGATTTAGATAAAAATACTTGTACACCAAAACTGAATGCAACTGCAGCTAAGAAAATTAAAACAACTTTAAATCAATATCTTTTAATAAATTGTTGGAAAGTTAATTTAACTTTTTTGTTGTTAATTAAATATTGACCCATCTTATATTTAATGCATTCAATTTCTCTATCTATTTCGCTTTCGCTAATTAAATTTTGTGAATTTGCCTCATTGTGATTTTGATATGAAATTGTGTTTGAGCCTTTGTCAAAGTTCTTTTTGAAGTTTTTTCAAACTTTTTCTCTTAATGTGTGACTCTTAAATGTTTTTAAATTAGACTTTTGTGAAACCGATGAAGTCTCAGGTTCATCTGAACTAAAAACTTTTTCTTCTTGATTTTTTTGCATAGAATAATTTTAATATTTTTTTAGAAAATAAATTTCATATTTTCACTTATTTTTATAGGGTTTTTGATCTAAATTTTTATTTCTTATAAGAGTATTTAAGCTTTAAATACAAAAACAAATAAGTTAAAAAACTTATTTGTCATTATTATCATTTGTTGAAGATGTTTCACTTGCTTTTAATTTATCTTGTTGCTTTTTATGTTTCTCTGTTAAATATGAATCTACAAAATAAATAAGATAAATCATAAACAAGTATCCAATACTAAAGAATATTAGTACATCAGCGAAATTGAAAGTCCCTCTATCATGTCAAGGAATAAAGAAAACATCTTTTACATAGCCATTAAATACAATTCTATCTGTGGCATTACCTAAGTCACCAGCAAGTAGGAAACCAAATCCTACAATATATGCATAGGCATATTTACCGGTTACAAATAGCGGTAATAATAAAATGATTGCAATTATAATAAAACTAATAACTTGAATTCAGAATACATTACCATGTGTTTCAACAAATGTAACACCTTTGTGTCATATGCTTCTTGTTCCAAAGAAACCGTTTCAATATTCAATAGGACTTGTTGGTGTTTCCGGATTTATTCATCTGCCATTAAATTCAACTTGTCCATTACCGTTCATTTTAAAGACATCACCATGATTAAAAAGAACTTGTTTTGTAACTTGATCAATTGCATAAACAATAATAAACGCAATGATTAAAGTTAAATAAAGTGTAAGTATTTTAATTTTGTTCTTTTTAAGATGATTAACAAATTCACTTGTTTTAGTAGAAAAATAGGTTTTTAATTTATCCATGATTATTCACTTAATTTAGAAATAATTGCAAAACATGTTGGACATAATTCATTTTGAATTTCAGATGATTTAAAATGATTTCAACATCTTTGACATTTTTCAGATTCGAATTTTGTTACATTTAACTCTGAACCTTCGTTAATTTCACCAACCATTAATAAAGTTTTTAAGTCAAGTGATTTTAAGAATTCACTTAATGAAGAAACTGTAACAGAGGCTTCATTAGAACGCTTAAATACACCTGCTTTAACTTGATTATCAATCTCGATGTTAATTTGGTTTCTTAACTCAAAGAATTCATTGAATTTATCGATAAGCGTTTGATTAACTTCAAGTTTTGTAACATCATTAAATGTTTCAAACATCACTGATTCGAATTTGTTTGCTTTGTCGAAGTTTTTATATGCTTCTTCTGCTGTTGTAGGTAAAATTGGAGCAATAGCTTTAATAATAAAGTCTAAGATATGATACATATTATAAAGTACCATTAAACGTTCTGGATCATTGAATTCACGAACATATAAAATATCTTTTGTAACTGATAAATAGAACGCTGATAGATCAACAATATAGTTGTTTAATAACTTAACAACATTTAAGAATTTATACTCATCATATGCAGCAATAATATTCTTTTGAATTTGTTTAAATTCTTCAAAAACATATTCATGAATACCGGTTAATTTTGTTTCATGATATTCATATTCATTTAGGTTCCCTAATAAGAATTTGATTGTATTACGGATCTTACGGTAAATTTCAGAATTTTGATCAAGAATGTCATTTGAAATATTAACATCATTAGAATATTCACTATTAGCAGCTCATAAACGTAAAATATCGGCACCACGTGATGAAACTATTTCTTGAGGTGTAATAATATTTCCTTTTGATTTAGACATTTTTTCACCTTTACCATCAAGAACAAAACCATGTGAGACTAAGTCTTTGTATGATGCAAGTCCTTTGTATGCAACTGATGAAATAATTGATGAGTTAAATCATCCACGATATTGATCAATTCCCTCAAGATAAAGGTCATATGGTGACTCAAGTCCATCAGCTATATTTACAGCAATTGATGAAACACCAGAATCGAATCAAACATCCATGATATCCATTTCTCTTGTTCAATTTCTACCTCTATAAGCTTCAGGTAATAATTCATCTGTTGTTTTTTCTCATCAAATATCGGCACCATCTTTTGATACTAAATCAATTACGTAATCAAATAATTCTTCTTCGAAAACTGGTTCATTATTTTCGTTGTAAAAGATAATAATTGGAACTCCTCATGTTCTTTGACGTGAGATAGTTCAATCATGACGGTTTGTAATCATTTGTGATAAACGTTTTTTAGCTCAATCAGGATATGTATTAACATTTGTTTCAATTTGATTAAGAATTTGATCTCTAATCTTATCAATTGAAACAAATCATTGAGGTGTACCACGGAAAATAATTGGTTGATGAGTTCTTCAATCATGTGGATATGAGTGTTTTAATCATGCAAAATTTAAAACTCTTGAACCTAAAAATTCAGAAATAAGCTTATTAGCATCTTGATAAAACATTCCATCAAATTGTGTACCAGTATTTTCAATGTGACCTGTATCTGAAATGTGCATAATTTTATTTAAATTAAATTTTTGCCCAATCATAAAGTCATCTTCACCAAACATTGGAGCAATATGAACAAGACCAGTACCAGAATCAGCAGTAACATGGTGTCCTAAAACGACTGGTGCAATTTCTTTTAGAATTGGTGTTAAATATTTAACATCTGCTAATTCTGAACCCATAAATGTTTCAACAACATCAAATGTTTCTCAATTCATTTTATTAGTGAAATCAGTAACTAATTCTGATGCAACAACGTAACGTTGATTATCTTTTGAAATTACACTATATTCAATGTTTTCACCTAATGTGACTCCGGCATTAGCAATTAATGTTCATGGAGTTGTTGTTCAGATAACTAAGAAATCACCTTCTTTGATTTTGTTGAAGTTTGAACTAATTACTTCGCATGCAACAGAAATTGAAGGACTTTTAACATCCTGATATTCAACTTCAGCTTCAGCTAATGCACTTTGTGATGATGGTGATCAATAAACTGGTTTAAGTCCTTTATATACTAAACCATCCATTACCATTTTTTTAAAGACTTCAAGTTGTTTTGTTTCATAGCTTTTATCTAAAGTTACATAAATATCTTCTAAATCACTAAATAATTGTAAAGTTTTGAATTGTTTACGTTGATTTTCTACTTGTTTTAAGGCATATTTAGCTGCTTTTTTACGTAAAATAATTGGATCAATACTTTCTTTATTAAGACTTGATTCTTTAAGCATTTTATGTTCAATTGGTAAACCATGTGTATCTCAACCAGGTTTAAATGGTGAATAAAATCCTTGAAGTGTTTTATATCTAACAACAATATCCTTTAATATTTTATTTAAGGCATGTCCTACGTGAAGATCTCCATTAGCATAAGGTGGACCGTCATGAAGAATGAATTTAGGACCATTTGATCTTGATTTTAAAACTTTTTGGTATATTTCATTATCTAACCATTCTTTACGATATAATGGTTCTTTTTGCACTAAATTTGCACGCATATCAAACTTAGTTTGTGGCATATTTAAGGTTTTTTTGTAATCCATTTTAATACCTTTCTTCTACTATTTTAATATAAATCAATTATATAAAAATTCCTCTATTTTATTAACAAAAGTGCTAACAAAATAGAGGAATTTTGGTGGCCCCGGCAGGAATCGAACCAGCGACACACAGAGCTTCAATCTGTTGCTCTACCAACTGAGCTACAGGGCCAAATGGCGGTCCAGACGGGGATCGAACCCGCGATCTCCTCCGTGACAGGGAGGCGTATTAAACCACTTTACCACTGGACCATTGGTTGCAGAGGAAAGAATTGAACTTTCGACCTTCGGGTTATGAGCCCGACGAGCTACCACTGCTCCACTCTGCTATATGAACTTTATTGTTACCTGTTGAAATTTAATGGCGGGTGATGAGGGATTTGAACCCCCGCGGGCCGTGAAGCCCCTGCTAGTTTTCAAGACTAGTCCCTTCAGCCGGACTTGGGTAATCACCCATTGGTGGACCCAACAGGATTCGAACCTGTAACCAACCGGTTATGAGCCGGTTGCTCTAACCGTTGAGCTATAGGTCCGCTCTAACAACAAAGTTTTAAATTTTAAAAAATGGTAGCACCGATGAGATTCGAACTCATGACCTTCCGGGTATGAACCGGATGCTCTAACCAACTGAGCTACAGTGCCATAAATGGTGGAGAGTATGGGATTCGAACCCACCACCTCCTGCGTGCAAGGCAGGCGCTCTAGCCAAATGAGCTAACCCCCCATAAAATGGTGAAGAAGACAGGATTTGAACCTGCGACCACTACAGCCCAAATGTAGTGCTCTACCAAACTGAGCTACTTCTCCGTTTTGCAAAAGAATTATACACTAATATTGTAACTATAGTGAAATATTTTTCGTTTTTCAAAGATTTGTTCTTTGAAAACTGAACAGTAATTAATAATTCATTAAAATGCCTTGAATACATTCTAACTTTTAAACCTATCAATTTATTAGTAATGGTCAGCTGAATGTGTTACCACACTTACACTTCCATCCTATCAACCTCGTAGTCTACAAGGAATTTCAAGGGAATACTTATCTCTGAGGGGGCTTCCCACTTAGATGCTTTCAGCGGTTATCCCTTCCGTACTTAGCTACCCAGCTATGCTCCTGGCGGAACAACTGGAACACCAGCGGTACGTCCACTCCGGTCCTCTCGTACTAAGAGCAGCTCTCATCAATATTCCAACGCCCACATCAGATAGGGACCGAACTGTCTCACGACGTTCTGAACCCAGCTCGCGTACCGCTTTAATTGGCGAACAGCCAAACCCTTGGAACCGACTCCAGCTCCAGGATGCGATGAGCCGACATCGAGGTGCCAAACCTTGCCGTCGATATGATCTCTTGGGCAAGATAAGCCTGTTATCCCCAGGGTAACTTTTATCCGTTGAGCGACTGCCGTTCCATGACGTACAGCCGGATCACTAAGTCCTGCTTTCGCACCTGCTCGACTTGTAGGTCTCGCAGTCAAGCACACTTCTACCTTTGCGCTCTACATACGGTTTCTGACCGTATTGAGTGTACCTTTGAACGCCTCCGTTACCTTTTAGGAGGCGACCGCCCCAGTCAAACTACCCACCACGCACTGTCTCCCCGCCGGATTACGGCGGCAGGTTAGAAACTCAACATACCAAGGGTGGTATTTCAAGGTCGACTCCTCTAAGGCTAGCGCCTTAGTCTCACCGTCTCCCACCTATCCTACACATGTTAGGCCAAGTTCCAATACGAAGTTGTAGTAAAGCTCCATGGGGTCTTTTCGTCTTGATGCGGGTACCCAGCGTTTTCACTGGGACCATAATTTCACCGAGTCCAATGTTGAGACAGTTGAGAGATCATTGCGCCTTTCGTGCAGGTCAGTATTTAGCCGACAAGGAATTTCGCTACCTTAGGACCGTTATAGTTACGGCCGCCGTTCACCCGGGCTTCACTTCAATGCTTCGCTTAAAGCTAACAAATCCGCTTAACCTTCGGGCACTGGGCAGGCTTCACCCCCTATACATCATCTTGCGATTTAGCAGAGAGCTGTGTTTTTGATAAACAGTTGCCCCTCACAATTTACTGTGGCCAACCATAGGTTGGCACCCCTTCTCGCGAACTTACGGGGTTAATTTGCAGAGTTCCTTAACATTGGTTTTCTCGCTCGCCTTAGAATACTCATCTTGGGAACGTGTGTCCGTTCTCGGTACAGGTACCTACAACGTTATAACGTTTAGAAGCTTTTCTTGGAAGCATGAAATCACACAATTCAGCGATTAAGCCTATGCATCATAACTCCCGGTTATAGAGACCGCATTTTACTAATCTCACCAGTTGTTATTTACCCCCAAATCCAATAATGGGTAGTGTTATCCTTCTCCGTCACTCCATCACTTGTTGCAGGTAGTACAGGAATATTAACCTGTTGTCCATCGGATACGCATTTCTGCCTCTCCTTAGGTCCTGACTAACCCTGGGTGGACGAACCTTCCCCAGGAAACCTTTCCCAATAGGCGTTGAGGATTCTCACCTCAAATCGTTACTCATACCGGCATTCTCACTTCTTAGCGCTCCACCAGTCCTCACGGTCTGACTTCGCCGCACTAAGAACGCTCCTCTAACGTACTAAATTGTACCCGTGGCTTCGGTATTGTGTTTTACTCCCGTTACATTATCGGCGCAAGATCTCTTGACTAGTGAGCTATTACGCACTCTTTAAAGGATGGCTGCTTCTAAGCCAACCTCCTAGTTGTTTATGAAATCTCACAACCTTTCTGACTTAACACAATTTTGGGACCTTAGCCGACGATCTGGGTTGTTGCCCTCGCGAGCCGGGACGTTAGCACCCCGGTTCCGACTGCATGATAATACACAATGATATTCGGAGTTTGATTATAGTCAGTACCGCTAGGCGCGGCCATTCCATATTCAGTGCTCTACCATCAAAGCTTAACATCACACGCTAGCCCTAAAGCTATTTCGAGGAGAACCAGCTATCTCCAAGTTCGATTGGAATTTCTCCGCTATTCACAAGTCATCCGGGCACTTTTCAGCGTACTACGGTTCGGTCCTCCACTTAGGGTTAGCTAAGCTTCAACCTGCTCATGAATAGATCACATGGTTTCGGGTATATGACAACATACTAAACGCCCTATTCAGACTCGATTTCTCTACGGCTCCGCTTTTTCTCTGCTTAACCTCGCATGTTATCATAACTCGCCGGTCCATACTGCAAGATGTACGCCATCACCCATTAACGGGCTCTGACTAATTGTAAGTAAGTGGTTTCAGATTCTATTTCACTCCCCTCCCGGGGTTCTTTTCACCTTTCCCTCACGGTACTAGTTCACTATCGGTGTCTGGTTAGTATTTAGCCTTACCGGATGGTCCCGGCAGATTCAGACAGGGTTTCACGTGCCCCGCCCTACTCAGGATACTATCAGAAGACATTGCCATTTCACATACGGGAGTATCACCCTCTATGCTTAGACTTCCCATTCTATTCTGTTATAGCAATGTTTTGTAACTTCGTGTAGATAGTCCTACAACCCCAATTTAAAATTGGTTTGGGCTCTTTCATGTTCGCTCGCCGCTACTGATGAAATCATTTTTATTTTCTTTTCCTGTAGCTACTAAGATGTTTCAGTTCACTACGTGTCTCGCCAACGGAACTATGTATTCATTCCGCGGCAACTAGACATTACTCTAGTTAGGTTCCCCCATTCGGAAATCCCCGTTTCGTAGCTTATATCCAGCTCCACGAGGCTTATCGCAGGTAATCACGTCCTTCATCGACTTCCAGACCCAAGGCATCCACCACAAACTCTTACTTATTTAAAAGTCGTTATCAATATTTACCTATTGTTTGTTGATGTATTCAAAGACATTTTAATAAATTATTATTTTAAATAATAATTAACTCGGTAATCCAAAACAAATTGACTAATTTATTTTTGATGTCGTTGTTATATTAATTTATCTTTACTATTCAGTTTTCAAAGAACAAAGAGAGAAAGTTCTCTCAAAACTAGATATATCTAATGGACTATTAACATTAGAACATGACCGTTCATTTATTATTAAAATAAAATAGTCATAATGTGTAAGGTAATAACTTTTAAAGTTATTTATGTACTCCGTAGAAAGGAGGTGATCCATCCCCACGTTCTCGTAGGGATACCTTGTTACGACTTCACCCCAGTCACCAGTCCTGCCTTAGGCGGTTGTCTCCGTAGTTAACGAACCGACTTCGGGCATTACCAGCTCCCATGGTGTGACGGGCGGTGTGTACAAGACCCGAGAACGTATTCACCGTAGCGTAGCTGATCTACGATTACTAGCGATTCCGACTTCATGTAGTCGAGTTGCAGACTACAATCCGAACTGAGAACGGTTTTTTGAGATTTGCTCCACGTCGCCGTATTGCTTCTCTTTGTACCGTCCATTGTAGCACGTGTGTTGCCCCACTCGTAAGAGGCATGATGATTTGACGTCGTCCCCACCTTCCTCCCGGTTACCCGGGCAGTCTCCCTAGATCATCTAACTAAGGATAAGGGTTGCGCTCGTTGCAGGACTTAACCGAACATCTCACGACACGAGCTGACGACAACCATGCACCATCTGTCATTCCGTTAACCTCAACTATATCTCTATAGCGTTGCGGAAGATGTCAAGAGTGGGTAAGGTTCTACGCGTATCTTCAAATTAAACCACATGCTCCACCGCTTGTGCGGATCCCCGTCAATTCCTTTAAGTTTCACTCTTGCGAGCATACTACTCAGGCGGATGATTTAATGCGTTAGCTGTGCCAATGGTTCCCATTAGCTAATCATCATCGTTTACGGCGTGGACTACCAGGGTATCTAATCCTGTTTGCTCCCCACGCTTTCGTCTCTCAGTGTCAATATGTACCCAGTTAACTGCCTTCGCCAGTTGGTGTTCTTCCTTATATCTACGCATTTCACCGCTTCACAAGGAATTCCGTTAACCTCTATACAATTCTAGTTTGCCAGTATCCAACGCGATTTGGGGTTGAGCCCCAAGTTTTGACGCCAGACTTAACAAACAACCTACAGACGCTTTACGCCCAATAATTCCGGATAACGCTTGCAACCTATGTATTACCGCGGCTGCTGGCACATAGTTAGCCGTTGCTTTCTGATAAGGTACTGTCAAGGTAATAGCATTTCCTCTACTACTTTTTCATCCCAAATAACAGCGGTTTACAACCCGAAGGCCTTCTTCCCGCACGCTGTGTCGCTCCATCAGGCTTTCGCCCATTGTGGAAAATTCCCTACTGCTGCCTCCCGTAGGAGTCTGGGCCGTATCTCAGTCCCAGTGTGGCGGATCAGTCTCTCAACCCCGCTAAGCATCATCGCCTTGGTAAGCCATTACCTTACCAACTAGCTAATGCTACGCACCCCAATCCTTTAGCAGAGCTTTAAAGGCTCCTTTTTTATTTTGATCATGCGATCTAAATAATTATCCGGCATTAGCGATAATTTCTCATCGTTATTCCAATCTAAAGGGCATGTTAAGTACGTGTTACTCACCCATTCGCCGCTAAGTTCCTGAAGGAACTCCGCTCGACATGCATGTATTAGGCACACAGCCAGCGTTCATCCTGAGCCAGGATCAAACTCTCGAAAAAATTGACTGTCATGTCTTGTATATATCTAGTTTTAAAAGAACTTTATTGTTGCTTTCCAATCAAGCAAAACTATTATAACTCTGTTTTAAATAAAAACCAAATAAATTTTAAAAAATATTTAATTTTATTTTGAACAAGTTTTGTTGTTGAAATTAAGAACGAAATTAGTATACCATAAAAGAAAAACCCAAGCATAGATTTTTTATATTTTTTACTAAAAACATATCAGCAACAAAGTGGAATAAAAAAGACAGAAATTAACCTGCCTTATATTATATATATAGTTATTTTTTAATTACATTGCTAATATTTATTGATTCAATTGAATTTCCATTTATTTTATCCAATGTAATTAATGCAGCATTAAATTGTGTGCTATTAGGACTTACAACAAATCTATCTTTTGAATTGAAACGCATTTTTCTATAAACTTCTTCAAAATTTGCTCCAATTGCACAATCCATTGGACCAACCATTCCTAAATCGGTTACATATGCAGTTCCATTAGGCAAGATATGTGCATCATTAGTTTGAACATGTGTATGAGTTCCTCAAATTGCATCGACTTTTCCGTCTAAATATAATGAGAAGACATATTTTTCACTGGTTGTTTCTGCATGAAAGTCAATTAAGTGATAATCAATAACTTCATCATTGTTGTCAAAATCAGAATTTATTATTTTATCTGCTGCATCAAAGAAATTATTTGCACTTTGTTCTGTTCATGGGCGATTTAATTCATTAAAAACAATCCCCATCATTGAAGTAACACGAACTTTTGTTCCTTTAACATCAAAAACAATTGTTCCTTTTCCGGGGTATGTTTCATTAATGTTGTATGGACGAATTACAGGCTCATTATCAATGAAATCATATATTTCTTGTTGAGCTCAAACATGATTTCCCATTGTAAACGCATTGATTCCGACTTTTTTAAGTCTATCTAAATCTTCTTTCCCAAGACCTTTTCTACCTGTCGCATTTTCTGCTTGAGCAATAACAAAGTCAATATTTTTATCTTTAATTAATTCTGGAAGAATTTTTTCAACAGTTTCAACTCCTGGGGCTCCAAAAATGTCACCTATAGCTAAAACTTTTAATTTTTTTGGATTATTCATTTTAGTTTGTGTCATACTAACTCATTTCTACTTTTAATTACATATATTTTAATATTAAAAAATGATTTTGTTTTATTTAAATGAAAAATACCTCCTTTTTGAGGGGTATTATGGAAATTAAAGAACTTTTGATTTTATTTCTTCAAAAATTTCTTTGTTATTTAATAAGTAGTCTTTAAGTTTAATTTTACCTTGTGCAATATTTTCACCTTTATAGCTATATCATGCACCTTTTTTCTCAATTAAATTGGTTAAAACAGCCAGTTCAATAATTTCACCGATTTTATCAATTCCTTCACTAAAGATTAGTTCTGATGTAGCGGTTTTATATGGTGCTGCTAATTTATTTTTTACAACTTTAAACTTAATTTCATTACCTTTGATATCTTTGCTTTCACCAAGTGCTTGGCCTTTTCTAACTTCTACTCTAATACTTGAATAGAATTTTAGCGCTCTACCACCCGGTGTAGTTTCAGGGTTACCAAAAATAATTCCTACTTTTTCTCTAATTTGATTAATAAATATAATAGTTGTTTTATTTTTATTTAAATTACCTGTAATTTTACGTAATGCTTTTGACATTAATCTTGCTTGTGCACCGATTTGTTGATCAGACATTTCACCATTTAATTCAGCTTCCGGAACAAGCGCAGCAACACTATCTACCGCTATTAAATCAATTTGGCCGCTTTTTGCAAGGATATCAACTATATCCATTGCTTGTTCTCCGGAATCAGGTTGAGATAAAATTAATTTATCAGTGTCCACGCCTAATTTTGCAGCATAAACCGCATCTATTGAATGTTCGGCATCAATAAAAGCAGCAATTCCACCTAACTTCTGAATTTCTGCAATAGCGTGCAATGCTAGAGTAGTTTTTCCACAACTTTCTGGACCATAAATTTCAATAATTTTCCCACGTGGAAAACCATTTATCCCAAGAGCTTTGTCTAAACAATAACTACCACTATGAAATGTTTCAACACTAATGTCTGGAATATCGCCTAAAAACATAATTGATTCTGAACCAAATTTTTTTTCAATTTCTTTGATTGCATCGTCAATAATCTTTTTATACTCTTTTTCAGTTTTTTTATTTGTTTCATCTTTTTCGTTCGATTTTTTTGTTTCAATTGCATTTAAAGTTTGATCTTCTACAGGATCTGTTTTTTTGTTTGTTGATATCTTTTTATTTTCGTTAGTCATTTTATATCTCCTTCATGCAATTAATAAATATTAAAAAATCAATTTGAACTAAAAAAATACTGAAAATGTGTGCGTATAAAAAGACATCAAATAATTGATGTCTCTTGTAAAAGAAGTTATTATTTACGAATGTTTAATTCAGCAATAACTTTGTTGTATTCTTCAACGTTTGTTTCTTTTAAGTGTTTTAATAATGTTTTACGTTGAACGATTTTTGCTAAGAATCCACGTTTTGAGTGGTTGTCTTTAGGGTTGTTTAAAAAGTGTGGTTTTAATGATTCGATATCTTCTGTTAAAATAGCGATTTGAACTGAAGCATTTCCTGTATCTTTTTCATTTTTACCGAACTTTTTAACAAGTTCTAATTTTCTTTCTTTTGAAACCATATTAATCTCCTTCTAATATGTTTTAAACGTAGCAAATAACTCATTTGTTATTAACCAAGCTTAAAATTTACGTTTTTAATTGTTAAATGTGGTTATATTATACCACTTAAATATTTAATATTTATTTACTAGCAAATATTTGTTTTGCATTATCTATATCTATATTTTGGACATAATCATCAACATTTGAAATAATTAATCTAATTTCTTTTTCCACTTCAAGTCAAATCTTCTTATTAATTAATGAATTTTCTTGGTTAACATCTATTACTTTAAAAAAGTATTTTTGTTCTTGGTTAACATGTAATATTGCATAAAAAATTATATTTTCAATGTGTAAATATGCAGCATAAATACCAGGATGCATGTTGACTAATTTTTCATTTACTTTAACTTCATTGTCATTTGCAACCATGCCACTAAAAGCATATGAATATACAAGCAGTGAATTGACAAAAGAAATTTTTCCAAACTCAACATTTTCTTTTAACATACTTGTCGAAATTTTAACGTTTTGAACTTTTAAAGTATCAACAGGAAAAATAGAAATGTTTTTATCTCCAAATTCTTGTAAACCACTTAAATCCATTGCTTGATTTTTTCCAAATTTAAAATCAGTTCCTGCAATAATATTACATTTTTTACCTTGTGTTAACTTTTGAATAAAATCTAACGGATCTAAATTTGATACTTGATTATAGTCTAACTCAATTATCGAATCAAAAGATAATCTTGCAAGTTGTGAATATCTAGCATAATTATCCATAAAGATTTTATTTTGAAATTTTGGCATACCAGCATCATTACTAAATAAAACAAGAATAATTCTCCCTCCAACTTCTAATGCTTTCTTATAGAGTTGAAAGTGACCAAGGTGAAACGATTCAAATGCACCAATTATAAAAGTGTCATTATCATCGGTTTTAAATTGGTCCAAATTATAGATAACTAATTCATCATTCATTATTAAATAAGTCCTAATTCTTTAAGTTTTAAGTATGCTCCATCATATTCACAATCTAAAGCAACTGTGTTTGCAACACTTTTGATTCTTTCATTCGCTCTTTCCATAGCAACACCAATTCCAGCTTCACGAAGCATTTCATAGTCATTACTACTATCTCCAAAAGCAATTAAGTTTTCCATTTTGTAACCTAATTTTTCAGCCAAAATACCTAGAGTATAGCTCTTTTCTATATTTTTAGGTCCGATAAAGAAACCATGTGTTCATCTAGCCGAGATCACCATATCTAAATTATTATCATTAATAAATTTTTCAACCATATTTGAAGTTGTTCTCGGATCATCTGAATTAATTGTAATTACATATAAATCATCTGAACCAAGTTGTGATTCATCAAAATCATAGTAGTTGTGACCGAATGGACGTACAAATCAACTTGTTAATTGCATTGAAGGTGTTTTAAATACTTTGTCATAGTCACAAACAGAAAAAGCATTAACTTTATCAACGAATTCATTGTATAACATTACAACTTGTTCTTTCTTTAAAGTGTTTTTGTAGATGAATTCTTTTTTATTTACATCTCAAATAAAAGCACCATTAGCTCCAATAAAGTAATCTGGTTCTAACTGTTCTAAAAAATCTCCAATTGTTGCAAATTCTCTAGCTGTTGCAACAACACTAGTAATTCCATTTAATTTAAGTAATGGAAAAATCTTTTTAGTGTTTGTTGAGAACTGCATGTGCCCATTTGGTAAGATTGTTCCATCAACATCAAATGCAGCCATTTTAATAATTTCATTTATTTTTTTCATACTAACCTCTCATGTGAAATTTTACTTGGTTTAAAATAACCATTTTCAACTTGCCCAATGGCACAAACTAAATTTAAATGTGGATTTTTAATAAAGCATAATCCATCATTTGCATTAACTTTAACTTTGGCTCCATTGCTTAATGATGAAACCATTTTTTCTTCAAGCGGAATAATCTGATTATCAAATAAATCTTCATAGTTTATTTGTTCAATTTGTCCAGATTCTAAATTTCCAAGTTCTATATTCCCAACTTTTACCCGTTTTAAATCAGTCATTATTGCATGTGTATTGCATAATTTTGCAATATCAACTAAAACTGTTCTTATATATGTTCCTTCAGAGACATCCATTAAGAATTCTGCAGTTTGTTTTAATGAATTAAAATTCAATAAATCACATTTGTTTATTTTGATTTTTTGAACTCTCATTTCTACTTGTTTATTTTCACGTGCATATTCATAAGCTTTTTTACCATTTATCTTTTTAGCACTATAAATAGGTGGTATTTGTTCAGTGCAATCTAGCATTTTATTTGAAGCATCTTTTAATTGTTCAAATTGTACAGTTGCATCATTTGTATTTTGAATTTCGCCAGTAACATCATATGTGTCTGACATAAAACCAAAATCACAATTAGCAATATATATTTTATTTTTATTTGGAATATATTGCAACATTTTTGTCTCAAAATCACTTGCAACAAGCATTAAACCTGACGCCAACGGATCTAATATACCGGTGTGTCCGATCTTTCTTGTATTCAACTGCTTCGAAAGTCGTCTAACCGACTGATTTGCAAAATCACCTTTTGGTTTATTGTATTTATAAAACATTCCACCACCCTTCCAGTATTATTATTTTACTTAAATTAGTTTTTTATTTACATGATAATTTAAATAAATTTCTTGCAAATATGAAATATATTTTTTCTCACAAAAACCACATTTTTCACTAAATATGTGAGTTATAAATTTTATTTATAAAAATAATTCTGAAAGTGTTATAATAACTCATAACTATGAATAAGAAAAGTCCAATTATTATTTTTACAGGTCCTAGTGGAGTCGGTAAAGGTACAGTAGAAAGATTACTATTTGAATATGACGAGCTTAATCTCTCGTTATCTTGTTCTGCGACCACAAGAAAACCTCGTGAGGGAGAACTTGATGGTGTTCACTATTATTTCATTGAAATTGATAGATTCAGAGACAAGATTAAAAGTCGTAAATTTATTGAATTTTCATATCACTTATCAAACTACTATGGAACACTATATTCCGAATTAGACAAGATTCATAAAAAAAATAAAGTGCCAATGTTAGAAATTGAAACTAATGGTGCTAAACAAATCATTAAAAAATTCACTAATCCAGATTCAAAAGAATCAGAAAAATATAATCTAATCACAATCTTCCTTGCACCACCATCAGTAGAAGACCTACGTACAAGAATTTTAAAAAGAGGTTCTGAAAATAGCGAAACTCTAAAACAAAGACTTAAAAAAGCCGAAGATGAAATAGCAGATTCACATTTATTCAAATATATTATTGTTAATGATATACCTGAAGTTGCTGCTGAAAAAATTAGAGCTATATTACACAAGGAGTTAGGCCTTAATGATTAATTACTTTTCAAAATCATTACAAGGTGTTAGACAAAAAAATGATGATCGAGCAAGTGTTTATCAAAATGATAATGCAACACTTGCTATTTTATGCGATGGAATGGGCGGGCATGCTTTTGGTGACCTCGCTGCATCTATAGTTGTTAATACCTTTGCATTACAATTTAATAATAATTTCAAAGCAAATGATCTATTCTCACTTAAAAAGTGAGTATTTCAGTCTTTTGATAAAGCAAAAATAGAGTTAAGAAAATTGGCATCAGATGATAAACGCAAGCACCAAATGGGGACTACTGCCGTTGGTGTGATTATTTTACACAAAGAAAAATGCATTCTTGTTTTCAATGCCGGAGATAGTCGATGTTACGTGCATAAAACACAAGGAGAATTAATCCAAATAACTAAAGATCATAATTTTAAAAATCAGTTGATTTCAGAAGGTAAAAATATTTCTGATTATGATGATCGTCATATGAATTATCTAACAAGTGCCGTTGCTCCAGAGTTTCATACCTTAATTGAAGTATTCGAAATTCAACCAAAGGGTTTTGATAATATTGACAAAATTCTTCTAACATCAGATGGTATTCATGGTTTTGTTGAGAATTATGAAATGGAATATTACATAAGAACATCAGAAACCCTTGAAAAAGCCGCAAATAAAATTATCGACCAAGCATGAATTGGAGAAACTACTGACAACATGACATTAGTACTTTTAGACATTAAACATGACAAAAAAGGCGGTGAGCATGTCTAGTACAGCAAAAATAACACCAAGTTCAAAAATTCATGAAAAATATATTGTTGGTAAAGTAGTTGGTTTCGGTGGGATGGGAACTGTATTTCTTGTTACTCCTAAAGATGATAAAAGCAAAAGATATGCAGCTAAATATATGCAAAATGTTTTTGATGAAACTGCATACTCACGTTTTAAGGAAGAAGCAAAATTATTAAAAAAATTAAATTCACAATATTTACCAAAATTCATTGAATATTATGGAGATTCAATGGAACAATTCTACATTATGGAATATATTGAAGGAACAGTTTTATATAACTTAATTCGTGCTGAGGGTTCATTATCTGTGAAACGTGCAAAAGGATATATTACCAAAATAGCCGAAGGAATCGGTGAGTTACATGCAAATGGAATTATTCACCGTGACATTAAAACTCAGAATATTATTGTAGATAACACACATAATATTAAAATCATTGACTTAGGAATTTCACTTACAGATGATTCACAACGCTTAACACGTGCTAATGCAGTGATTTGTAGCCCATATTACGCTGCTCCAGAATATTCAATCAAAGGTGCAGAAATAACAAAGGCTGTAGATATTTATGCCTTGGGTATAGTTTTATTTGAAATGTTGACAGGTCAATATCCATATAAAGCAGAACGTGAACAAGACACAATCATGATGCACTACAAGAGTTCCTTCCCATCACCTAATCAATTCAAACAAATACCACAAGCAATGTGTAATGTAGTGATTAAAGCAACTGCAAAAAATCCTGGTGATAGATATAAAAATGTTTATGAATTTATCAAAGATACTAAAACATGTTTGGATGCATCTCGTAGGTTTGAACAACCGTTAAATAAAAAAACATTAAAACCTAAGAAAAAATTATCAGAACGTTTAAATAGTAATGGTTTTTTAATTGGTGCAATCATATTTATCATACTTATAATTGGTGCAATTGCTTTAACACTATACTTTAAAGGACTTTTATAATGCAAAATTCAAATACATACAAAATTCTTTCTGTAAATGCAGGGATTTTTACAGTTAGAAATGAAAATGAAGAATTAAAAATTCCGGCAGCTGGAAAATTACGTTTTAGAGATGAAAAACCAATCGTTGGAGACAATGTCATAGTTACAAACGGTCAAATAACTGAAATTTTAGATAGAAGAAATTTCTTCATTCGTCCAAAAGTGGCCAACATTGATCAAATGATTGTTTTTATGTCTTCTACCGAACCTGCTTTTAGTTCATTTTTAGTTGATAAATACTTTGCTATAGTGGAAAACAAAAATATCGAACCAATCTTATTTATTACAAAAGTTGATTTAGATAATCCAACCGCCATTGAAATGCACAATTTATACTCTGAAATGGGTTATAAAGTCTTTTTGATTAATAATGAACAAGATAATTTTTCTTTCGAAAATATCAAACACATCTTTAAAAATAAATATTCTGTTTTTATGGGTCAAACTGGAGTTGGAAAAACAACTACATTAAACAAATTAAGTAATAATAATTTTGAAACTCAAGCAATTTCTAAAGCATTAGGACGTGGTAAACACACCACTAGAATAGTGCAAATTATTTATTTTAATGAAGGATTTTTAATTGACACACCTGGTTTTTCTTCTTTAGCATTAGATATGAATAAAGTTGAATTAGCGCAGAGTTTTAAAACTTTTAATACTTTGTCTAAGCAATGTAAGTTTAGAAATTGTCTCCATCTTAATGAGAGCAATAATGATTGTGCAGTAAAACAAAAAGTTGGTACACCTGAAATACCAACCATTAGATATAATAATTATGTAAAATTATTATCTGAATTAGATTAAATTAGGAGAAATATTATGAACAAATACGTTACACCAAGTTTATTAAACGTTGACGCTGATAAAAGATTAGATTTGGCTAATACTTTAGTTGAAAATGGTATTAAATGAATCCACTATGATGTTATGGATGGTAAATTTGTACCAAACACAGCTATTCAAGTTGATGAAATTGCAAACATTAATGCAAATGGTGCAAAACACATTAAAGATGCACACTTAATGGTCGTGAACCCTTACGACTATGTGCAAGAAGTAAAAGATATTGTTGATATCATTACATTCCATTTTGAAGCAATTGAAAATGACTTAGATAAATTTGATGAATTCTTAACAAATAACTACCACGAATTAAAAATTGGTTTAGCTATTAAACCAGACACACAAGTAGAAACAATTAAACCATTTTTAGACAGATTAGCACTTGTATTAGTAATGTCTGTTGAACCAGGTAAAGGTGGTCAAAAATTCATGCCAATGGCATTAGATAAAATTGCTAAATTAAAAGAATTAAGAGTTCAAAATCAATATGATTACTTAATTCAAGTTGATGGTGGAATTAATCAAACAACTGGACCTGAATGTTTTGAAGCAGGTGCTGATGCATGTGTTGCTGGAACATATATAGTTGTTGAACCAACAAAAGAAAGAATTGCAACAGTTTTAGGTAAATTTGCTAAATAATAATTTGAAATCCATTTTGGGTTTCATTTTTAATTTTGAGACCGAAAAAAATAATTAAAAAATATTTCTATGTTATCTCCGTTTTTGTTATAATATTTTTGCGTTTGGGGGGATAGCAAAGCGGCCAAATGCGGGTGGCTGTAACCCACTTTCTTAGGATTCGGGGGTTCGAATCCCTCTCCCCCCACCATTGTTGCCCCATAGCCAAGCGGTAAGGCATCGGGTTTTGGTTCCGACATGCGTTAGTTCGAATCTAACTGGGGCAGCCATATCACCTTGAAAAAGGTGTTTTTTTATGCCATTTTTTGCACTTTTTATATTATTTTAACAAATATATACATATAAAAAATTTGCTATAATTCAACTAATTATGAAAAAGGAACTAGATAAAATTACTCCATTAGAACAAGATTTTGCACAATGGTATACAGATGTTGTTCAAAATGGAAAATTAATGATGTATGGACCTTCAAAAGGTTCGATGATATTACTTCCAAATGCTTTCGGAATTTGAGAATTAATCCAAGAACAATTAAATAAAATGTTCAAGGAAAAAGGTGTACAAAACGTTAACTTACCTTTACTAATTCCAGAAGCGTTATTTAACAAAGAAAGGGAACATATTGCGGGCTTTAACCCAGAGTTAGCCACAGTTACAAGAGTAGGAGATAAAGAATTAGATGAAAAACTTTATGTACGTCCTACTTCTGAAGTTTTATTCGCTTATCTATATAAAAACGTAATCAATTCTTACAAAGACTTGCCACTTATTTACAACCAATGAGTAAACGTTGTTCGTTGAGAGAAAACTACTAGACCATTTTTACGTTCAAGAGAATTTTTATGACAAGAAGGTCACACAGTTCACTCTGATCCAAAAGAAGCAAGACAACTTACTAAAGAAATGATTAAACTTTATGCTAAATTCTTACGTAAATATTTAGCTATCCCAACAATAGTTGGTAAGAAAACACCAAACGAAAAATTTGCTGGTGCATGTACTACATATACAATTGAAGCAATGATGAAAGATGGTTTAGCCTTACAAGCAGGTACAAGTCACTACTTAGCTCAAAACTTTTCTAAACCATATGATATTACATTCAAAAATGAAAATAATGAACTTGAATATGTATATCAAACATCGTGAGGTGTAACAACAAGATTAATTGGTGCATTAATTATGACACATGGTGATAATAGAGGTATTATTATTCCACCATTTGTAGCACCTGTTCAAATAGACATTATCGAATTATTTGCAAATAAAGAACCTAAAGTTCATGAAATTGCTTCTGAATTAGAAAAAACATTAGGTCGTAAATTTAGAGTAAGACTTGATGCAAGCGATAAAAACCCTGGTTTCAAAGCTTCAAACTCAGAAATTCAAGGTGTACCAATTAGAATTGAAATTGGTCCACGTGATGCACAAAACGGAACTGTTACAATCGTACGTCGTGATACTTTAGAAAAAGAAGTTATCGCTTTAGACACAGTTAAAAAATATGTTGGTGAATTATTACAAACAATTCATGACAACTTATTATCTCAAGCTGAAGAAAGATTAAACGCAAATAAAATAATGGCTACCGATTATGAAGACTTTAAAAAATTAATCGCACAAAACAAATTTGTTATCGCTCCATTCTGTTGTGGTGAAAAGGCAGAAAAATTCATTAAAGAAGAAACAGGAGCAACTGCTAGATGTGTTCCTTTAACATTTACAAAACCAAATAAATCTGATGGTTGTTTCTTCCCTAAATGTGATAACAAAGACACAAATCGTTATGTAATTTTTGCAAAAGCATACTAATTAGTGTGCTTTTTCTTATATTTTTTTATTTTCTTGAAAAATTAAATTTTTTATCAATTTTTTAGCACTTTTTAACTAGTTGAAAAAACAGTCATAAAACACTGATTCTATGACCTAAAAGTAACGTGAAAAAGTTTTTTTTAAAATTTTGAGTTGCGAAAATATATGATTATAATGGTCAAGTGCGAAAGGAGGAAATATTAAAGACTCACAGGTAACAAGTCACTTTGATGCATATCTGACAAAATTTGTAAAAAATATCAAGAAGTCACTTATTTGTCCGCCAAAAATTTTGAATTTGAAAGTTAATAAGGATGAAGATGAAGAACTTTTTGAAAGACAAAAAGAAGTGTTAGACAAAATATTTGAACTTGAAAAAAAGTACAAAAATTTGTTAAAGAATCAAACGATGATGTTGCTAGCTAAATCGTCCAAAACGGGCAATTCTTCCTTATTAGAACAAGTAGAAATGATCCAAGACCGAATAAATGGAAAGGGCTCGCTTATTTATTTAGCCCTCGCGATGATGAGTGTAGAAAACTCTTGAATGCTTACGCATCTTTATCTAGACGAAGCATCACAACTCGATAAAAAATGATATGAAAAATACTTCTCTAAAACCACTTTTTACAAAAGAAAAAAGGAAGCAATACGAGAATTTATTAATATATATTTTAACTGTCCAATCTAGATTATCACTATGCTAACTTTTTCTCCGGCCATAGTTGATAATGTACGTATTGTAAATGAACGGAAAATCAAAGTAAATACAATCTATCAACTTCCATCAAGCAGTGAAATTTCTAGCAATACTAAAAAACCTGATTTCTATTTAGCTATTGATAGAATTGCAACTGCTGGTTTGGTAGATATAACCTTTGGTTTATTCTCACAACCACTTTATAAATATTCTGAATACAAAAATAATCCACCTATTGCAGTGGATGGCGTCACTAATGTAAATGAATATTTATCGCATAACTATAGAAATATAATTCCTGCTAAATGCTACATATTTGTGAATAGAGAATTAGTTTATACCTATCACAAAGTGTATTTCGATGGCATTATGCATGCTAGAATTCCGTTTAATGATTTAAAACTATCATTTAATAAACTTAATAACATTGTTATTAAATTTCAATTTGATACTCCTGGTAACGAACAACCTCCGATAAAGCTTTACAAAGAATATCAGGTTGTTTTTGCTGAACCCGAAAAAGAATTCCTATCACTTAAAACAGAGGGTTACAGTACACAAATTAAAGTTCCATATTCATATCGTTTTACATTCTATTCGGATAAAACATATAAAAAAGAAGTTTATAACACAAATATTTACTTCAGATTCCCACAGATTAATAATTTTAACTATAATCAAAAATTATTAGATATAACCTATAAAAATGATTACAAAGTGCAAAAGGCACCGATAGAGATTAGACACACTGAATACCCACCTCTTAAGGTGCAAGAAGCATTTTTAGAACCATTCATTGAGAAAGAAAAGCTTTCTGCTGAATTAATAGATAAACATTATTCATCTAATGTTTACATAAATAATGATGTAGATATGGTTTCGAAAACTGCTGCAGTTTACTTAAACGACTACTTAACAACTAATGAGAAAGAAATCTCGATTTCAAAAAGCTCAGCTACAAATTCTCAAAAATCATTAAAAATTCCATTTAAATATAACGGTGAATTTAATCTTGGTTTCAAATTTGTTTCACCCTATTTTGATTTGATGTTGTCTAAATCGTATAAAGTTGAAGGAAGTTCTAAAAACTTCAACTCAAAGAATAAGACACTGCAAATAATAGAGAAAAATCAAAATGAATTTAACTATGAAAATCTACGTTTTATGATTAAACTTAATACTGCGCTTGACTTCCTTAAGAAATCAGAATTCGACTTTTTAGACTATGCTGTAGATTTAAACTATGGTCTCAGAAACAAAGAAGAAGAAAATTAAACTTCTTGCGATAATTGCTTCTATTATCATTCTATGCTTTAGTACATTTTTCTTGGTAAGTAATACTTTAAGCATACAAAAATCAGATAACACCACTATTATTGAACGTGAAAAACTACCAAGTGAAAAAATTAAACCTAAAAATGACGATATTCCTAAAAAGATTGGAACAGTATTTCCTATTCTTGATCATTCCTATTTTGAGCAATTTGTCAAGAAAGATTCATCTGAAAGAAAATATCTAGATGATGACATAATAAAAGAAATTCTTAAGGACATTGTACGTAGATTAAAAAGTTATGAAGGCAACTTATTGTTTGACTATAACAAAATTAACGACCAGCACTATATTTTGTACATGAGATATGTAAATGGTGCTAACTCAGAAGAGAAAAATTATGAGATTTTTCTTGAATAATTATTGAAAAAGTTTAATATAAAAACACTATGAATAATAATCAAGAAACAATCTTAAACGAATTAAAAAAGATTTCTAAAAAGAAAAACTTAAGTCTTGATGATAAGGTCAGAGAGCTTGGAATTGACTCGCTAGATATGGCAGAGCTATTATTCGAAGCCGAAGAAAAATTCGGTGTCACAATTTCAGATGAACAACTTACATCAATTAATACAATTTCAGACGTTTTAGAAATTTTTAAATAATTAAAGCCATTCACTATGTGGATGGTTTCTTTTAGCACTTAACCATAGTGTTATAAGTATAAAAATTATTTTATCATTCACTCTATTTTATAGTATAATAATTTCATAAATGCGATAGGAGTATAGTTCAACGGTAGAACAACGGGCTTCAACCCCGTGTGTTGTGGGTTCGAATCCTGCTACTCCTGCCATTTTTTTATACACTTTTTTATCAATTACAAACTATTGTCTACTTGTTTTTGCATCTGTATGATTATTAATATTGATAAAATATACTATATGAATAATAAAAATGATAAAAATATAGAAATATTGAAATATTTTCGTTTAATTACTAAAAAAATGGAAGATATAACGAATTTATCAAACTTAAAAAAAGAAAGAGATCAAAAGGATAAAGAAGAAAAAGAGAGAGAAGAAAAAGAAAAAGACTTTTCACACCATTATTTTCAATATAATGAAATCTTCATTAAGAATAATTTAAAAATATCAAAAAATACCATTGAAAAATTACAATTTATTACAAAAGGATGCAAAAAAGATGAACATGAATTAGTAGCAGCTTTAGCACTAAAAAGAAATATTAAGAATGATGAACAGAATGAAGATATTTCTTTTTGAAAAAACGATATTACTTCACCTGACCTAGATCTAGTTTATAATAATATAACTGCTAGTGTATTTTTGGTTTCACATTTAAAAATAATGAGGAAACACTAATGCTTAATGACGAAAATAACCCATATTATAAATATATTTGGTTCGGTAAAAATAAATTGTTAGATGAAAATATTAATCCATATGATTTTGAGTTTAATCAAATGTGGGAATGAAATAAAGAAATAAGTATTTTTGCTAGTAATCAGAGAAAATGAAAGGAATACAGCGAAAAACTAAAAGAAATATTTTTCAAGATAACTAAAGAAGATTTAGAAAAAGTTGTTAATGCACATAGAGAATATAACGAGCCATTAATTAACTATGACATTTTGATTGTTGATATTTGTTCGCATACTGGAACGAATATGCATTTAAATGTTGCATACAATGAAAGTGTGAATGACAATAAGAAACACCTATACAATAGAGGTTTACTTCAAAATATTTTATCTGCCAATAAAAATCATAACCCCAAAATATATAAAGTATATGGTGAGCCGAAAGATTTTGATAGTTATATTGAGGATTACAAAAAACACGTAGGAACTTTTCTGCCACATAATGGAGAAACAAATATAAGTCTTTCCGACTCACAAAAAGAAGCAATTTTAGTAACTTCGCAAATGGAAAAAGAAGTTCTCGCAATTAGTGGGCCGCCAGGAACTGGAAAAACAACTCTTCTGAAATCAATTATTGCCAATGAGATTGTTAGTTCAATTATCAATAATGATAAACCAAAACCTCCTTTTATCGTTTGTACTTCCACAAACAATGAGGCTGTAAAAAATATCATCAGGTCCTTAAAATTAAGTGATAACAATGGATGACAAAAGAAATTTATTTTAAATAGCACAAATGAGTTGGGAATTAATTTATTCAAGAATACTTTTGCGTTTTATTTTGCATCAGCTGAATATTTACCAGAAAATGATCCAATACTCGAAATTGCCCAAACATTTGAAGAATCAGGCATAATACCTAGTGTTTTATTTGAGTTAAATCAAAAATTAAATGCAGATGAAGTTGAAAAAATAGAAAAAAATATACGAGAATATCTAATGAATATCGGTTATAGTCAAAAGGATATTAATTTTGGTAGGGGTAAAGACTTACAAAATCTCATAAAAAATGTAATGATCAATTTAATAGATTTAATGAACAAAATATTTGACTTACTAAAAAATATTAATAAATTCAACGATTTCAATGTTCTGAATGATGAGATGAATAAAATTTCTCTAAAACTCAAAAAGATCGATTCACTTGATATTAATAAAAAAAGTATTAAAGATTTTAAATTCTCTAAAATCAAATCAATGTTTTCAAAAAAATATAGATTACATAAAATAGAAGAATTTAACAAAATATTATCTAATGATGCAAAATTAAAGGGTGTTGATATTGCATATATTAAACACTCTAATTCTATTAAGAAAAATCTTTCGAATTGATTTGATTTCTTTACCTATGAAAAAGAAAAATATTTAAATGAGTTTAAAAATAAATCATTTAAAAAAGAAAAGATAAAAGAAGAATTAATTGAATTAGAAAAAATAATTAACTATGTAGAAGAACATTGATATAACTACGGAAAATTAAAAGAAGAAATTAGCAAATTGCGTTATATAGACTTTGATACTCAAAACAAAGTTAATATTGTGAAAAATATTGATAAGGTTCTTGATTATTCAATTAGAAACGAATGTTTTTGACTTGGTGTTCATTATTATGAATTAGGTTTTATTAGGGAACTAAAATATTTTAACGAATATGTTTTAGGTAGCGATGCAAGTAAATATGATTGACAAAATGAAACAAAAAGAACTAAAATAATAGAATTATTGTGTCATTTATTTCCAGTATTCACTACAACATGCCATAAATTACCGAAACTTTTTAAAATTAAGAAAAAGAATGGTACATATTACATGAAAAAGAATGCTGATCTATTAATAGTAGACGAAGCAGGTCAAATTTCTAATAATATTGGATTACTATCATTTGCTTTTGCTGATAAAGCAGTTGTGGTTGGTGATGAAAAACAAATATCGCCCGTTTATGATATTGATAATGAATATGAGGAAAAAATATTCGAATTGCTCAGACCTCTTTCTGAATTCGATAATGATTTTTACACATTAAGCAAGAACAACATAATGTCTCTTGCTAAGAATGTAAGTAATTATTCTTTTGATGAAAATGAAAAAGGAATGATGTTACGTGAACACAGACGTTGTGTTAACGAAATCATCGAGATTTGTAATGAATTATGTTATGAGGGTAAATTAAAAGCATTTAGAGGCGATTTTAATACTAAATGTAAGAATAATCCTATCAATTATGCTTTAAAGTTTATTGATAGAGGAAACTCTAATGCCGAAAAGAAAAAACAAAGTAAAATAAATACTTTCGAAGCTTATGCTATTTCAGAATGAATTAAAAATAACATGCAAAATTTCAATGATATTAAAGAAGAATTGTGCATAATCACACCTTTTAAAGAGCAAGAGAAACTTATTAAGAAAAAATTAGAAAACATCGTCGGATCAAATGCATTAAATATAGGAACGGTACATAAATTTCAAGGTGGTGAGAAAAAAATAGTTATTTTCAGTACTGTTTATGGACCTAATGACAAAGGGGCATTTTTAAAAACTAATATTGATTTAATAAATGTCGCAATTAGTAGAGCAAAGGATACTTTTATTGTTTTTGGTTCAAGAGAATTTATGGAAAAACAAAATCCTAATAGTCCATTAGGAATAATTTATAAACATATTATTGAATATGAAAATAATCACAAATAACAATTATTAAACCTATGTTTGTACCTTACACATAGGTTTTTTAGTTATATTTTTTAACAGAAAAAGAATATAAAATTTAGTAAAATTATATTAATATGAATAACAATCAGAAAACATGGGGTGTTCTTGGTACAGGAGCATTCGGGAGCGCATTAGCTAATGTACTTACAAAAAACGGACATGAAGTTTTAATGTATGGAATCGCACAAGATGAAATAGATGATATTAACTCAGGATGCAATAGAAAATTCTTTAATGAAACCAAATTTGCAAACGAGCATTTAATTAGTGCAACAAATAACTTAGAAACTTTCTTAAATAAAGTAAATACTGTTATTTTAGCAGTTCCATCTATAGCTGTAGAACCATTATTAAAACAAGTTTGTCAAATATTAGGAGATAGACAAATTGATTTAGTTAATTTATCTAAAGGTTTAGAACCAAAAACTAAAGAATTCTTTTCTAAATATATTAATTCTAATTTTGGTAAAAACATTTCAAATTTTGCTTCAATTATGGGACCGTCATTCGCTATTGAAGTATTTAATCAAAAATTAACAATGGTTAATATTGTGGGTAGAAACTTAGAATTTAATCAATCAATTGCAAAAGACTTAAATAATGAGTTTTTCTACGTTAAACCATATAGCGATATTTCCGGAGCAGAATTATTCTCAGCTTTAAAAAATGTTTTAGCAATTGGAATGGGTATTTGTTCTATATTATATCCAGGACAAAATTCACATGCTGGACTTTTAACACTTGGAACAAGTGAAATATATCAAGTTTATAAATCTATTTATCCAGAAGGTGAATGTACAATTGGTTACCATTTTTCATCAATTGGAGATATTTTCTTAACTTGTTCATCAACTACAAGTAGAAACTTTACATTTGGTACACAGATTGCCAAATTAGGTATAGATCAAGCATTAAAAGAGCAAAAATTAACAATTGAAGGTTATGACACTGCTAAAACTTTAGTTAAATTAATTAACGAATTCAACATCCAAGACATACCATTTTTAAGAAACATAACTGAGATTCTTTTCGATCATAAAGATCACAATTTGATTTTAGATATGTTTAAAAAATCAATATAAAAAACAATAAAAACAATGTAAAATATTAATAATAAATTTTATATATAAGAGTTTGTTTAATAAAAACAAGTTCTGAAAGGTTGTAAAATGCAAAAAATTAAACACACAGTAAACAATGAAAAAGCTGAATTAACAGTTAGCTACTTAGTTGAAAAGGAAGTTTTTGATAAAAAACTTGAAGAAAACTTAGAAGCACTTGCTAAAAATGTAAAAATCAAAGGTTACAGAGCTGGTACAGCACCAATCGAAAAACGTAAACAAGCTGTAAACCCAGATAAATTATTTGAAGTAACAGCAAGATACTTTAACGATATTCACTCAAAAGATATTTTTGAATACATTAAAAACGAAAAAATCGAAATTAGTTCATACCCATTTGTATCATTCGACTTGAAAGAAGAAGGTTTCATGATTGAATTCAAATTCATCATTCAACCTAAATTTGATGAAGCAGATATGTCAAAATTCACATACGAATATAAAGACATTAAAGCAACAGAAAAAGATATCGAAGATGCTATTAAAGAACTTGAAACAAACCTTTCTACTGAATTAGAAATCAAAGAAGGAACAACATTAGAAGGAGATAAAGTAATTATCGACTTTAAAGGTTTCATTGATGATGAAGCATTCGAAGGTGGGGAAGCAAAAGGATACGCTTTAACATTAGGATCTAAAACATTTATTAATGGTTTTGAAGATCAATTAGTTAACAAAGAAATTGGTTGAGAAGGTGACGTGGTTGTTACATTCCCACAAGATTACTTTGTAAAAGAATACAGAGGAAAAGAAGCAGTATTCCAAGTTAAAATCAACTCAGTAAGAAGAGCAAACCCTGTTAAATTAACTGATGAAGTTATTAAAGGATTTAATGATCCAAAAATTTCTTCAGTTGAAGAATTTAAAGCAACACTTGCTGAAAACATTAAAGTTAGAAAATTCATTGAAAACAATGTTGAATTCTACACATCAGTTGTTGATCAATTAATCGAAAACGCTAATCCAGTTGTTCATGAAAAATTACTTGAACCATTCAAAGCAGAAAGCAAAAAACAATTCGAAAACTCATTAAAACAATATGGTATTAAAAAACAAGAATACTTACACTTAATCAAATCAACAGAAGATGATTTAGATAAAGAATTCGAAAAAGAAGCTTTAAAACAAGTATTAAAAATGGAAGCTCACAAATTCTTAACACGTACATTCAAAGTTGAAGCAACAGAAGATCAAATTAAAACATTTACAGATGAATTTGTTAAATTTGGTTTTGGAGCAAATGAAGCAGCTAACTTTGTAAACTCATCATTAAGAATGTCATTAATCCTTGCTAAATTCAAACCAGAATTAGCTGAAAAATTAGAAAAAGATTTTGTTGAACTTACACAATCAAAAGAAGAAAAATAATTCATATAAGAGAATTGCGAAAGCAATTCTTTTTTTATGTCTTTCAATCATTTTAGGGAGATAGAAAATTAAATAGGTTAACACCTATTTTTAGTACTTTTACTTTTAAAACAAAACAAGACAAATTAAAGATGATCAGTTATAAATTGTAGACTAATGTTAAATTAGATTTAGATTATCATGCTTTAAAATGAATAGTTTATTACAAAAGAATAACTAGGAACATTAAGAGGTTAAGAAACACTAATAACACATGCTTATAGGCATTGAACAAAGTAAGTAATGATAATCTACATCTTTGTGATTTTAGTCTCTATAAAGCGACTTAATGATATATTTATCAACTTCTAACTAGTTAAATTAAGCTTGGTTTATCATGTGAATGGAGAAATTAAAAAAAACTACTTCAATTATTACGTTGTTGAAGTAGTTATTAAGATCTATATCCCTTTATAAAGGCATAAAAAAATAAAGACATTTATTATGCATGTCTTTATTTTGAAGTTATTAGTTATTATAATTCTACTACTTGTCCACCAGCTGCTTCAACTGCTGCTTTAGCTGTTGCAGATGCTTTGTGTACGTAAATAGTAACATTTTTTGTAAGTGTTCCGTTTCCTAAAAGTTTAACTGGTGTAGTTTTCTTAATAAGACCTGAATCAAATAAGTTTTCAAAAGTAATTGTGTCTCCAGCATTGAAACGAGCTTCGATATCTTTTAAGTTAACAACTTGGTATTCGATGTGGTTTACATTTGTAAATCCACGTTTACCAATTCTACGGAATCAAGGAGTTTGTCCCCCTTCGAATCCTAATCTGTGTCCTTTACGTTTGTTTTGACCTGATTGTCCCTTACCTGCTTGTTTTCCTTTACCTGCTGCGTGTCCACGACCTTTACGGTGTTTTTCTGGTCTTGAACCTTCTGCGTATGATAATGTGTGTAATTTAATAGCCATATTATTCAAAGTCCTTTACTTGTTTATCTCTGATGTCAGCGATTTCTTCAACTGTTCTAAGTTGTTGTAAAGCTTTAACTGTTGCTTTAACAACGTTAGCTTTTGAACGTGATCCGTATGTTTTTGTAACAATGTCGGTGTAACCTGCTAATTCAACAACGGCACGAACTGTACCAGAAGCGATAAGTCCTTTTCCTTTTGGAGCTGGTTTTAATAATACACGTGATGCAAGGAATTTAGCTTTGATTTCGTGAGGGATTGTTCCATTTACAAGCGGTACGTTAACAAGGTTGTTTTGAGCGTCTTTAATAGCTTTTTTAATTGCATCTGGAACTTCGTTTGCTTTACCGTGTCCAAATCCAACGCTACCTTTTTTGTTTCCTACAACAACGAATGCTGAGAAACTAAATCTTCTTCCACCTTTAACAACTTTTGTAACACGTGCAATGTCAACAACTTTTTCTGAGTATTCAGATTCAAATTTTTGGTTACGTGATCTTCTTGGACCACCATTACGTCTTGGACGGTTGTTGTTATCTGATTTATCGTGAGGTTTTCTAACTGTTCTAACAGCTTTTTTAGCTGTAACTTCTTGTGTACCTGTTACAGTAACTTTTTCTTGTTGTTTTTCCATATTAGAATTTAACTCCTTCTGCTCTTACTGCTTCTGCAAATGCTTTAACACGTCCGTGGTAAATGTATCCACCACGATCGAATACTACTTCTGTAACTCCAAGAGCTTTGATTTTTTGTCCCATTACTTTACCTAATTCTGCTGCAGCTGCTACGTTACCTGCGTATTTTCCACCTTTAACAAGTGTTGTAACGCTAGCTAATGTAACACCTTTTGTGTCGTCGATTAATTGTGCATAAAAGTTTTGGTGTGATTTGAAAACGTTTAAACGTGGTTTTGATGCTGTACCAAAAATGTTTTGACGAAGACGTGTGTGTTTAATTTTTCTAGCTTGATTTCTTGATTTAGCTTTCATATTTTTCACCTAATAGCATCTAAATTATTATTTAGAAGCCGTTTTCCCTTCTTTACGTCTGATTTGTTCACCTTTGTATGCAATACCTTTACCTGAGTAAACGTTAGGTTTTCTAATTGCACGAACGACTGCTGCAAAATGTCCAACTTTTTCTTTGTCGATTCCGAAAACTGAAACTTCTGTTGGTTTAGCAACTGTAACTGTAACTTCTGCTGGAACTTGTTTTGATACTGGGTGGCTATATCCAGCGTTAACTACAAGAGTTTCACCTCTTAATTCAGCTTTGTACCCAACCCCTTTGATTTCAAGGTCGATACGGAAACCTTCTGATACACCTTTGATCATGTTTGCTAAAAGTGCATTAGTTGTTCCGTGTAATTGTTTTGTGTGCTTTTCTTCGTTAGCACGAGTTGTTGTAACTTGGTCATTTTCTACTGTAATTGTAATTAAAGGATTGAAGGTTCTTGTTAATGTTCCATGTTTTCCTGAAACTGTTGCTGTGTTTCCTTCTAAAGTAACTGTTGTACCTTGAGGGATTGTAATAACACGATTTCCAACACGTGACATATATACCTACCTATCAAATGTAAGCGATGATTTCACCACCCACATTTTCCTTCTTGGCGTTTGAACCTGTCATAAGACCTTTTGATGTAGAAATAATAACTGTACCAAATCCTGATAAAACTGTAGGAATTTCATCTGCTTTAACGTAAACTCTAAGACCTGGTTTTGAAACTCTCTTGAAGTCAACGATTGCTGATTTGTTCTTTTTGTATTTTAATGTAACAACAATAGCTTTTTCGACACCTTCTCCTGTTACAGAGTAAGATGCAATGTACCCTTCTTCTAAAATAAGCTTAACAATTGCTTCTTTTTTAGCAGAATAAGGAATTGAAACTGTTTTATGTTTTCTAATGTTAGCGTTCTTAATACGAACAACTAAGTCTGAAATTGGATCTGTAATAAACATAATTATCAACTCGCTTTCTTAATACCTGGAATTTTACCTTCGTGTGCAAGGTTTCTGAAACAAATACGGCATACTTTGTATTTTCTTAAAACTGAATGTGGACGTCCACATAATTCACAACGTGTGTAAGCACGTGTAGAAAACTTAGGTTGACGTTTTGCTTTTTCGATTAATGCTTTTCTCGCCATTATTTAGCTCCTTTTTTTTCAAATGGTACACCTAAAGATTCAAGTAATGTTCTTGCTTCTTCATTTGTTTTAGCTGTTGTTACAATAATAACGTCAAGTCCTTTAATTCTACGAATTTTATCGAACTCGATTTCTGGGAAGATGATTTCTTCTTTAATTCCTAAGTTGTAGTTTCCTCTTCCGTCGAATGCTTTAGGATTTGCACCACGGAAATCACGGATACGTGGCATTGCCACATTGATTAATTTATCTAAGAATTCTCACATTCTTTCTCTACGAAGAGTAACTTTACCCCCCATAGGCATTCCTTCACGAAGTTTTCATGAAGCGTTTGATTTCTTAGCTTTTGTTTGGAAAGGTTTTTGAGATGAAATAAGTGTTAACTCATTTAAAACTTCTTCGATTGCTTTAGAGTTGTTGATTTCTTTACCAGCTGTCATGTTTAAAACAACTTTTTCGATTCTTGGAACTTCCATTGATGATTTGTATTGGTATTTTTCTTTTAAAGCAGGTACTGCTTTTTCTAAATAAACGTTTTTGAGCATATTAAATTTCCTTTTCAGTCTTTCTAGCAACTCTTACTTTGTTACCTTTATCATCAAATTTGAATCCAATTTTTGATCTTTGAGCAGCTTTGTCTTTTGAAGCTTTCTTAACTAAGAAAGCGATGTTTGATACGTGGATTGGAGCTTCTTTTTCTGTAATTGAACCATCTTGGTTTTGTTGTGTAGGCTTGTTGTGTTTTTTAATAATGTTAAGGTCTTTAACGATAACTCTGTTTTCTTTACGTAACACTCTTTCGATTGTTCCGATTCTTCCCTTTTCTTTTCCTGCGATTACAATAACTTCGTCGTTTTTCTTGAATTTAATTTTGTTCATAATTTCTAACTCCTTGATTAAAGTACTTCCGGTGCAAGTGAAACGATTTTAGGGAATTTTTCACGTAATTCACGTGCTACTGGACCGAACACACGTGTTCCACGTGGTGTAAGATCTTCTTTAATAATAACAACTGCGTTATCGTCGAAACGGATGTATGAACCATTGTTACGGTGAACACCGTATGATGATCTAACAACAACCGCTTTAACAACTTGACCTTCTTTTACCATTCCGTTTGGAATAGCTTTTTTAACTGAACATACAATGATATCACCGATATTTGCCACTTTTTTCTTTGAACCACCTAAAATACGGATAACACCGATTTCTTTAGCACCTGAGTTATCTGCAACGGTTGCACGTGATAATTCGTGTAACATATTAGTTTTGTCCTTCTCTTGCAGCTTGTTTTACTGAAACAAGTCTGAAACGTTTTGTTTTTGAAAGTGGTCTTGTTTCCATAATAACAACAAAGTCATTTAATTTTGCAACTTCGTTTTCATCATGAACGGCAAATCTTTTTGTTGATTTGTAACGTTTTGAGTATAATGGGTGTTTTTTGTATGTATCTACAGCAACGATGATAGTTTTTGCTGTTTTACCAGCAGAAACAACTGTACCTACTAATGTTTTTCTTGTGTTTCTTTCCATAATTATTTAGCTCCTTTTTCATTTAAAGCTGTTAAAACTTTAGCAATATCTTTTCTGATACTTGCGATTTTATGTGTTTCTTTTAAATCACCTGTTACATTTCTATATCTTAAAGTAAATAATTCAGCTTTTAAATCAGCAACTAATTGTAATAATTCATCAACTGATTTGTTTTTTAAATCTTTATAAAGCATTATTTATCTCCTTCTCTTTTAACGATTCTTCATTTAACAGGTAATTTGTGTCCAGCTAAACGTAAAGCATCACGTGCTACGTCTTCTGGAACTCCTCCAACTTCAAACATCATTGTGTTTACTTTAACTGCTGCGTATCATACATCAGGTGTTCCTTTCCCTGATCCCATACGAACTCCAATTGGTTTAGAAGTTTTTGAATGGTGAGGGAAAATACGGATAATAACGTCCCCTTCACGACCCATTCTACGTGTAGCAGCAATACGAGCTGATTCAATTTGACGTGATGTAATTCAAGCTGATGTTGTAGCTTGAAGTCCAAACTCACCAAATGCTACTGTATTACCTTTTGTAGCTTTACGTTTGTCGTGTCTTACAAGGAATGGTTTTCTATATTTAGTTCTTTTTGGTTGAAGCATTATTTATTTTCTCCTTCCAAAATTTCACCTAATGATACTCAAACTTTAACTCCGATAGCTCCGTAAGTTGTTCTAGCTGTAGCTGTAGCGTAATCAACATTTTGTCTAAGTGTATGAAGTTTCATTTCACCTTCTGAGTAACCTTCTGTACGAGCCATGTCAACTCCGTTAAGACGTCCAGAAACTGCTGTTTTAATTCCTGTAGCCCCAGCACGCATTGCGCTTCTAATAGCGATTTTTTGTGCTGAACGGAAGCTTTCACGGTTCTCTAATTTTGTTGCAATCATTTCTGCAAGTAATCTTGCATTTAAATCAGGTTTTTTAAGTTCTAAAACTTGAATGTTTAAGTTTATGTTGCTGTTTTTGATGAATTTTTGTAATTTTACTGTTAATTCTTGAATGTTTTTACCTTCTTGACCTAAGATGGCTGCTGGTTTAGCTGTGTGAACTAAAACTGTAACTTTGTTTTCTCTGTTACGTTTTACTTCAACTTTTCCAATTTGGTATTGACGTACTAACTTATCGAAAAATTTGTAGATTTTTTGGTCTTCAACTAAATATGTACCAAATTTATCTTTATCAGCAAATCATGTTGTGTTATGTGCTTTTGTAACTCCGTAACGGAATCCATTAGGATTAACTTTTTGTCCCATATTAATTTCTCTCCTCTAATACTACTGATAAGTTTGATGTACGTTTTAAGATTGAGTATGCACGACCTTGACTTCTAGGTTGGAATCTCTTAAGAGTTGGACCTTCATTTACATATACTTCTTTAACAAATAATTTAGTTGCTTCCATACCGTGGTTGTTTGTAGCGTTAGCAACTGCAGAGTTTAATAACTTGATGAAAATAGGAGCAGATTTTTTAGAAGTATTGTGTAAAATCCCTAAAGCGATTGTTACATCTTTACCTCTGAATAAGTTAGCAACTAATTTAGCTTTTGAAACACTAACTCTTTGTAATTTTACGTGTGCTTTTGCTTGTCTATTTGCCATTATTTTTTCTTCCCTTTATCTGCACCATGACCTGTGTAAGTTCTTGTAGGTGCAAATTCTCCTAATTTGTGTCCAACCATATCATCTGTTACGTAAACTTCGATAAATTGTTTACCGTTGTGAACAGCGAATGTTAATCCCACGAATGATGGGAAAATTGTTGAACGTCTTGATCAAGTTTTAATTGGTTTTTTAGGTGCTTTTCCTTCAACGATAGCATCTACTTTTTTAAGTAAGTGATCGTCTGCGAATGGACCTTTTTTAAGACTACGTGCCATTATTTAGCATCCTTTCTTCTTCTGATGATTAATTTGTTAGAAGATTTCTTAGTTTTTCTTGTCTTAACTCCAAGAGCTTTCTTACCTCATGGAGTAAGAGGGGCTTTACGACCAACTGGTTGTTTCCCTTCCCCTCCCCCATGTGGGTGGTCTACAGGGTTCATAACTGATCCACGTACTGTAGGTCTAATACCTTTGTGTCTGTTAATTCCAGCTTTTCCAACATTAACAAGTAAGTGTTCTTCGTTACCTACAACACCAATTGTTGCACGACAACGAGCTAAGATACGACGTGTTTCACCTGATTTTAATCTTAACACTACGTATTTTCCGTTTTCATCTTTACCTAAGATTTGTGCTGATGTCCCTGCACTACGTGCAATGATACCACCACCTCCAGGTTGCATTTCAATATTGTGTACGAATGTACCTTCAGGAATATTAGCAAGTGGTAAAGCGTTACCAACAATGATATCTGCTTCCGGTCCTGAAATAACTGTTTGTCCTAATTTAATACCTTTAGGAGCAAGGATGTATCTTTTTTCTCCATCTGCGTATGCTAATAAACAAATGTTTGCTGATCTGTTTGGATCATATTCAATTGTTTTTACTAACGCAGGGATGTTATCTTTATTACGTTTAAAGTCTACAAGTCTGTAGAATCTTTTAACACGCCCTCCGTGATGTCTAACTGTAATCTTACCTTGGTTGTTACGTCCAGCGTGGTTTTTTAAATTCACTAAAAGTGATTTTTCTGGAGCGTGACCTGATAAGTTTTGTCTAAAATCAAGAGAAGACATGTTTCTACGACCATTTGTAGTTGGCTTATAATGTTTAATTGCCATATTGTCTTTTCTCCTTTGCTTAAAAATAGTTGCGGTTCTTTCTTTTAAGCAAGCTATGCCGCATTTATATTTAATTTAATTTATTTTCATTAATTTGATTTGATTAATTTGACCTTAAAGTTCATCGGAGATTATTCTCCACCAACTTTACGTTTTGTTGTAGTTTTTCTAGTTGTTGTTTTAGCAGTTTTTGTAGCTGTAGATTTTTTAGCAGCCATTTTTGCAGCAGCTTTTTTCTCAACTTCAGCAGCTTTTTTAGCTTTTGTTACTTTAGCTTCTTCTGCCTTTGCTTTTGTTTCTTCTAAAACAGCAGCTTCTTCTGCCTCACCTGGGATAAAGTTAAGTTTGTCCCCATCAACGATTGTAACCATTGCTTTTTTGTAACGGTTTGTAAATCCGTGGAAGCGACCTACGTTTTTAGGTTTTTTATCAACTTTAATTGTGTTAACTTTAGCAACTTTAACTTGGAAGATTGCTTCAACAGCTTCAGCGATTTGGTGTTTGTTAGCGTGGAAGTCTACTTTAAAAGTGAAAACTCCTTTTGCTCTAGCAATGTCTGATTTTTCTGTTAAAACTGGAGCTTTAATAATTCTTGTTAATTCCATTATTTAACTTTCCCTTCTAGAAGTTTTAATGATTCTTCTGAGATGATCATAACATCAGCACCAATAATACTTTCAACTGTTAATGAGTTTGCTCTAGTTGCAAAAACATTTTGTAAGTTGCTTGCTGATTTGTAAACTGTTTCGCTTTCTGTAACGATTAAAATGTGTTTTAAGTTGTATACATTTAAATCTGTTAATTGTGCTACTAATTCTTTTGTAGAATATTTGTCAACTGGTAAGTTGTTAACGATAACTGCATTATCTCTAGCTAATAATGTTAAACCTGATACGAATGCTGCAAGTTTAACTTTTCTGTTAACTTTAAGTGAGTAGTTTTTGTTTGATTGAGGACCAAATGCTCTACCACCACCTACGAACACTGGTGTTCTAAGTGAGCTAGTTCTAGCACGTCCTGTACCTTTTTGTCTTCAAGGTTTTTTACCGCTACCTGAAACTTCAGCACGGTTTTTAACTTGGTGTGTTCCTTGTCTTCTTGATGCTCTTTCTGAAAGAATTGAGTCGAAGATTGCTTGTTCATAAATTTTTTCGCTTGCAAATAATTTTGCAGGTAATTCAGCTTTGAATGCTGGTTTTTTAACATTCTTTTCTTTTGCTACTGTTACTTTTTGAGATTTTGGAGCAGCTTTTTTAGCTGTTGTTTTCTTTGTTTCAGCCATAACTATTTGTCTCCTTTTTCTTCAGCTTCTTTAATTAAAGCAGCAAGTTCATTTGAATGCATTCCAACTGTTACTTCGATGTTGAATTTTTTAGCTTTTTCGATTAATTCGTTCATTAAGATAACTTCGTGCATATCAACAAGTTTTACACCTTCGTGGTTTGGAAGCCCTTTAACAGCTTCTTTAACTACAACGAATGATTTTTTAGGTCCAGGAATTGACCCTTTGATTAAAAGTAAGTTATTTTCTATATCAACTTTAATAACTTCTAAGTTTTGAACTGTTGTTTTAACATGTCCAAGGTGCCCAGGCATTGTCATACCTTTGAAAACTCTGTTTCCGGCGATGTCCCCAAGTGACCCTGTTTGTCTAACAGGTTGAGAACCTCCCCCTCCACCGTGAGATTTTGGCCCAATGTGTTGATTGTGTCTTTTAATTGTTCCGGCAAAACCTTTACCTTTTGATGTTCCTGTTACATCAACAAGTTCTCCGGCTGTAAAAATGTCAGCTTTAATTTCACTTCCAAGTTCGTAACCTGACATTCCACGAACTTCTTTAACGAAGCGCTTAGGTGTTGTGTTAGCTTTAGCAAAGTGACCTGTTTCAGGTTTGTTGAAACGGCTTTGTTTCTTGTCAAATACTGCAAGTTGTAAAGCTTCGTAACCGTTTTTGTCATTAGTTAAAACTTTTGACACAACATTTGGTTGTACTTCTATTACTGTAACTGGGATGCTTTGTCCTGTTTCAGTAAAAATTTGAGTCATACCAACTTTACGTCCTAAGATTCCTTTCATATGTTCTCCTTAATAAAATGGTACTAAATTTATTTTTGTTTAACTTGAATGTCTACACCAGCTGGCATTTCAAGTCTTTGTAATTTATCTGTTGTTTCAGCAGAAGGATCGGTAATTACAACTAATCTTTGGTGTGTTCTGCTTTCAAATTGTTCACGAGATTTTTTGTTAACGTGAACTGATCTTAAAATGGTAATTTCGTCTCTTTTTGTAGGTAAAGGAATTGGTCCACTAACTTTAGCAGCACCTGTTGATTCAGCTAATACTACAATTTTCTTAGCAGCATTATCAACAAGGTTGTGATCAAAACCTTTAACTTTGACGTTTAATGTCATTTTGCTCATTTGTTGTCTCCTTTGTTCTTTTTGTTTGAACATAGCTCCTCATAAAAACCTAAAATGTCCTCAACAACATTAATTGGCATTTTAGCAACCTTATGATTCATTGCTATAGTTGCTTACATATTATAATGTAAAACAAGAAAAACGGAAAGGTTTTTTCCGTCTATTTATTTTAACAACTGCTGTCGGTGTATCGACACTATTTTTTACTGCATTCTTTTGTTAATTCAACTGCTTAAAACTTGGCTAGGAATATACTCATAACCCTTCTCAATTATCTCGTCACCTTGAAGTAAAATCATCGTTGGTACTCTTAATACTTTTCATTTTGTATCAGGGTTTCTGAATAATTTTGCTTCCTCTGCATCAACGTTTATAAAACGGATATTTCTATTTTCTGCAAACTCATTTGAAATACCTTCGATAATAGGTTTCATCATCTTGCAATCCCCACATCATTCTGTTGTGAAATTAAGAAAAATTAATTCCTTCGATGGGTTTTGCTCAATAATTTTTTGAGCGTCTTTTCAAGTCATTTTTTCAATCATATTTTGCTCCTTTATTGCTATATTTTAATTTTAAAATGATTTCTGTTGTTTTTGTGTTTCATAGTTATAAAAATCTTTAATGTGTTCATCTGTTGCAAATGCTTTAACACTATTAAAATTTTTCTTGTATGGTGTTTTAGTGTAGTCAATTTGAATCTTACGTGAGATAAAAAATATAAAGTTCATTAAGCTTTTTATGTTGTCTGTGAGTAACATATCTGACTTATGTTTTATTAATGTTATCCTTAAATCGTTAAGCGATTCTTTGTTTAAAACTTTATTAAGTCAAACATATTTTGATTTCAAAATCACAGCTACAAAAGCGGCTATTAAACATAAAGATAAAACAATATTTAAAATTGATGATACAGCAATTAATTGTGTGATATTCAATATTGTATCTCAAATAAAACCAACATGATAATACATGATTTTTTGTTCTTGGTTAAATTGTTTTCATCAACTATTGACAAAGATATTTTTCATTTCAGAAATATTAAATTCATTATTAGGATTGTAAAATCATTGCAAAACTAAGTAGTCTCAAATGATTATCATCGCGCTCAATAATAATGCTAATTTAATTAGCTTTTTCTTAAAAGTATACCAATGGTATTTAATGATTGGATTGACAAATTTAATTGCATAATTATGATATTTTCAATCAAGAGCATTGAGTATTAAGATTAATAACGTTAAAGGTAAGATTATAAAAATTGTGTTACCTAATCATGAATCAACTGCATAGACATAAAATACTTTTAGACCATAATTTAAGTGATTAAAAGCGAATAAGATTGTTAAAGTTGTAATTAGGATCCATAATGCAAAAAGAACAAACAAGATAACTTTGTTTGCTTTTTTATAATAGTTTTTAAACTCAGTTGTCTCAAGTTTTTCAACTAATTTAATATTTAGTTTCTTTAATAGTTCTTTTTGTTTTAGCATAATTAAATTGAAGTTAAAGTTAAAGTAACCATTGGGTCCTTGTCTGTAGACTTAAAGATTCTTTTTCTAACTGTTTTACGAATTCTCTCATTAAGTTCACGCATATTAGGGAATGTTTTGGTTTTTAAGATATCAATGATTGTTTCTTTGATTAAATTATCTATTGCATCTTGCTCGTGCTTGTCAATAACACCTAAATAATCAATATGAATTTGACCAACAATTCTTTTTGTTTTAGGTGAGTAAACAGCATTAATAACTATAACACCTTCACGCCCTAAAGCTTCACGTTCTGCAATAACTTCTTGCGAAATATCTCCAACACCAAATCCATCAATAATTGTGTTACCAACTTCTTTTATTTTACCATTGTGGCTAAAAATCTTACCATCAACAAAGTGTGCTATTTTACCATTTTGTAAAACTAATGGTGATGTTGTAAATTGTTTGTTTGATTCCTCAACGATATAGTTTGATGCATCTACTAAATAACGATAAAGGCCTTGTGTAGGAATAAAAATATCTGGATTAATAGTTTTACATAATTGGAATAAATCTTCACGTGTTGGACGCACATAGAAATAATCCTTATCTTGGACATCATAAAGATGAGGTGTGATTCTAGCTATTTCGTCCATCATGTAAGCATATTGTGATTCTAAACCATTAACAGGTGGTGCCATTAAAATAACTGAATCATTATTGTTTATTTTTAAATAAACATCCTTGTTATCTGTGATTCTAAGGAAACGTGAGTATAAACGTTCTGTTGTAGCTGTAACTAAAACAACTGCATTTGGGGCCTTTTGAATTTGTTTATGATCGATAATTTCAGGTAAGTCTAAGTTTGGTGAAATTTTACGTACTAAATAAAGTAATTCAGCATAATTTTTACCATATGCAACAACTGGACGGTTGTATTTTTTAGCTAAGTTTAAAACGTGTTGGATAGATACCATTTCTTCGCCATATGCACCTACGATTATGCGATTTTCATCACTTGTTGATGCAAAAACTTTTTGGATTAATTCTGTGTTGTTAAACTTATCTAATGCACGTCCTGATGTATGACTTTTACCTGCATCAGTAACTAAAGCAGAGACCTTACGATTGTTGAAAAATTTTAATAATGTTTTAAAGTTTGTCTTACCGTAAATACCTAAATCACCTTCTATGTAGTTAAACATGAAAACATAATCACCTGAATTGGTTTGAAAATTAAAACCAACATTACCAGGCATTGATCCTGTAAGTGTAAAAGATAATACATCAACAGAGCCAATTTGTGTTTTGTGTTTCAATGCTACTACTTCATAGTGTTCATTATCAATACCATATTTAGCAATTCTTTCAAGAATCATAACTTTATTGAATGCTGATGTATAAACTTTGAGATTAGGTATTCTCATTAAAAGTCATGGTAAGGCGCTGAATGATTCGTTTTTAATATCTGTGATAAAAATCCCTTTGATACGATCTTTGTTTTTTTCTAAGTAAGAAAAGTCAGGTATTAATGTATCTACACCATTGTTAGATTCAATTGGTACTTTTACCCCTGCGTTAATTACATAAATGTCATTATTGTGTTCGAAAACATAACAATTCTTACCGTTCTCGTCTTGTCCACCTAATGCAAAAATATTCACATTTTCCATATGTTTCTCCTTGTTAAATAAATTGATTATTATTAATGAATTTTAAATTTAAAAAAGTGTTAATTAAATACTTTAATTAATTTAGTTAATTATATAACAAATAGAAAAAAGTGCTTAAAATTAGATACAAAAAAAAGCGCCTTAACGGCACTTCTTGTAAGAATATTATTTAACTTCGTGCTCAGTCATGTTGTCGTTTTCAACAACTAAGTATTTGTCACCTTTTTGAATTCCGTAAGGTTCTAATGCTGAAACTGCGTTTTCGTGATCTTTTTTGATTAATGGGAATAATGCTTCTGAGTCAACTGATGCTCAAACACTTGAGTAAGCACCAAATGCATTAATTAATAATGGATCATTTACAACACCGATAATTGTTGAGTTAGGTCTAAATTTAGCAACTTCTTTAAGTAATGC